>JAAYDY010000018.1 GCA_012729015.1 Phycisphaerae bacterium
TCGAGCAGCTCGACGGCAACGCCGTGAACGGCCTCGCCGGCAAGGCGGCGTCCAGCGAAGACCTGCTCGACGTGGCCAGCCGCGCGCCGGTGATCCAACTGGTGAGCCTGGTGCTGCTGGAGGCCGTCAAGCGCCGGGCCAGCGACGTGCACGTGCAGCCGATGGAGGACCGCCTCGTGGTGCGGTTCCGGATCGACGGCGTGCTGCACGAGGTCTTCGAGCCGCCGGCGGCGCTGCACGAAGAGATCATCAGCCGCATCAAGGTCATGGGCGGCATGAACATCGCCGAGCGGCGCCTGGCCCAGGACGGCCGGGCGACGGTCGAGGTAGGCGACCGCGTGGTCGACTTGCGCATCGCCACGTTGCCGACGAGCTTCGGCGAACGGGCGGTCATCCGGTTGCTGGACAAGAGCGCCCGGCTCTACCGGCTGACGGAGCTGGGCATGCCGCAGGGCATCCTGGAGACGTTCTACTCGCTGATCCGCCACGACCATGGCATCGTTCTGGTCACGGGCCCCACGGGCTCGGGCAAATCCACCACGCTCTATGCGGCCCTGCAGGAGATCGACACGCGGGAGCTGAACGTCCTGACGCTGGAGGATCCGATCGAGTATCGCCTGGAAGGCATCAGCCAGACACAGGTCAGCGAGAAGAAGGGAATGACCTTCGCCTCGGGTCTGCGGCACGTGCTGCGGCAGGATCCGGACATCATCATGGTCGGCGAAATCCGCGACGGCGAGACGGCCCGCATGGCCATCCAGTCGGCGCTGACCGGGCACCTGGTCTTCTCGACGCTGCACACCAACGACGCGGCCGGGGCCGTGTCGCGCATGCTCGACCTGGGCGTGGAGCCGTACCTGCTGGCCTCGAGCCTGCTGGGCGTGCTGGCCCAGCGTCTGGTGCGGCAGATCTGTCCGGCCTGCCGCACGGAGTATCAGCCGATTGAGGCCGACCGCAAGCGATGGGGCCTGGCCGAAGGGACGGCGCGACCGACGCGCTACTACGTGGGCAAGGGCTGCGCGGCGTGCCTGGAAACGGGCTACACGGAGCGACGCGGCGTCTTCGAGCTTCTGACGGTCAGCGAATCGATCCGCGAGCTGATCCTGGCCCGGGCGAAGAGTTCCAGCATCCGCGCGGCCGCCCTGAAGGAAGGCATGATCACCCTGCGGGCCGACGGCATCGGCAAGGCCTCGCAGGGCACCACGACCATGGATGAAGTCGTCCGCGTCACGGGACGCGAGGAGTTCTGACGCGATGGCCGTCTTCGAGTACAAGGCTATCGACCTGGACGCCTCCGGCCTCGCCGGCACGGTGGTGGCCGACACGCCGCGGCAGGCCCGGGACCATCTGCGCGAGCGCGGCCTCACGGTGACGCACCTGACGGAGTGTCGCACGGACCGCGCCCCGAGCCTCCTGGAGCGGCGGCGCGGCCGGGCGGCCGGACACGAGATCACCGCGTTCGTTCGCGAACTGGCCACCCTCACGGCCGTGGGCATCCCGCTGCACGGGGCCCTGGAGACGCTCGTCGCGCAGCACCACCGCGGCCTGGGCACCGTGATCCAGGACCTCGGCGACCGGGTGGCCTCGGGAGCCGCCCTGGCCGAGGCCATGGAGCGGCACCCGACGTACTTCGACGCCCTGTGCGTCAGCATCACCCGCGTCGGCGAGAACACGGGGTCGCTGGACCAGGCCCTGCGGCGGCTGGCCCAGTTCCGGGAGAAGGCCCAGGGGCTGCGCAGCCACGTCACCACCGCCCTCCTCTACCCGGCCGTGGTGACAACGGTCGGCCTGGCCGTGATGGTGTTCCTGATGACGTACGTCGTGCCGAACCTGCTCGATACCCTGGTGGAGGCCCAGCGCGAGTTGCCGGCCATCACGATGATTGTCAAAGGGGCCAGCGACCTGTTGCTCGGCGGGTGGTGGGCCCTGCTGATCGGCCTGGCGGCCCTCGTGCTTGCCGTGCGCATGGTCGTGCGAAGCGAGCGCGGACATGAGATGCTTGATCGGCTGCTCCTGAAGGTGCCGGTCCTGGGCGAGCTGGCCCGCAAGGAAAACACGAGCCGCATGGCCGTGGTGCTGGCGGCGTTGCTGGAGAGCGGCCTTCAGTTCGTCGACGCGGTGCGGATCACGCGCAGCACGCTCCGCAACCGCGTCTTTCGCCGGGCGCTGGAACGCTATGAGGAGGCCGTGCAGGCCGGCCGCGACGTGGCCGGTCCGCTGGCGGCCACCGCCGTCTTCCCGCCGATGGTCGTGCGGATGCTGGCCGTGGGCCAGGAGTCCGGTCGCCTGGAAGAAATGCTGGAGGAGCTGGCCCGAACGTATGACCAGGAGGTCTCCGTGGCCGCGCGGCGGCTGACGGCCCTGCTGGAACCCCTGCTCATCGTGATCCTGGCGGTGCTGGTCGGCTGCATCGCCTTCGCCACCATCCTGCCGATCCTGGAGGCAAGCAATGTGCTCTGACTCGAACTCCCCCCGCCGCGCCGCGGCGGCGCGCGGCTTCTCGCTGCTGGAGATCATGATCGTCCTGGTGATCATCGGCCTGCTGGCCGGGGCGGTGACGCTCTACGCCTCGGGGTATCTGAACAAGTCCAAGCAGATGACCGCCCGCCGGGAGATCGCCGCCATCACCCAGGCCGTCGAGAGCTTCAACGCCGTCAACGGCCGCTATCCGACCAACGAGGAGGGGCTGGACGTTCTGGCGCAGCCGTCGGAGAAGTTCCCGGACCCGCTGCTGAAGGGCGAGCCCAAGGACCCCTGGGGCAACCGCTACCAGTACAACGCCCCGGGCTCGAAGGGGCCGTTCGAGGTGATCTGCTACGGAGCCGACGGCCGCGAAGGCGGCGACGCCTGGAACAGTGACATCACCAGCGACGCCCTGAAGGAGTAGAGGCGTGAGGCAACCGCGGCGCCGAGCCTTCACCCTGGTCGAGGTGACGGCGGTCATCGTGCTGGTGGCCCTCGTCGCCGGGGCGGTCACGCTTCGCGTCCGGGGAACGATGCGGCGGGCCACGCTGGCCCAGACGGTGGACGAGTGGGCCGGATTCGACCGGCTGACGCGCGTCCTCGCCGAGAGCCGCCGGCGGCCCATGTCGCTGGTCATCGACATGGGACTGGGCCAGGTGTCGCGGCTGGACAGCGACGGCGTCACGGAGGTGGGTGCAGCCCTGACCTTGCCCGAGGAACTGACGATCGCCGAAGTCCGCCTGGCCGACGGCCGCCGCGGTTGGGGCCGGGCCGATGTGCCGTACAGCAGCCGCGGCCTCTCGCCCA
>JAAYDY010000019.1 GCA_012729015.1 Phycisphaerae bacterium
CACGGGCACTTGTGACGGAAGACGTGCCTCCGCCGCATATGCCTGGCCGTGTGGCCTTACGGTTTGCAGGCCGGCCCGCTGCCGCCGTCCTCGAGTGCCGCCTGATTGCGATCCTGCCGCGCCTTCCTCGCGCCGAACAAGAGCATCGCCAGGGAGATCGCGCCCACGCAGCCCGAGACGAATATCACCGACAGGATGCTGCTCCGCTCCACGACGCCTTCGGAGTCCTTCGCGAAGGGTATGAGCACCAGGATCGCTCCGGCAATGATCAGGCCGAGGGTTCCGATGATCTTCATCAACGAATGGTCCATGTCCTTGCCGACTTCCTTCTTGAAGTCCACGGGCGTGTGAATCTGCTCGAAGAAGATGTCCACGCGGCGACGGTAGTCGGGCTTGGCGGTGAACCAGAAGGCGCATGTGGCCAGCGTCGGAACAATGGTCAGGCCCATGTTGATGTACATCCTGTGATGCCACATCAGGCCGTTCACCCACTCGCCGAAGCCCCTCAGGGCGTCGTCCCAGCCGCCGGGGAGCCACGAGATGCCCGACATCCAGTCGGCCGCCGGTCCGGCAAACATGAAGGTCAGTGAGCCGCTGAAGCCGAACATCATGCCTACCAGGGGCGCCCACCACGGCAGCCACCGGATGAAGAACGACAACGTCATGGCCAGGACCATCGGCGTGCTGACCAGGTTGATGATCTCCTGCCCGATGTCGAAGAGGCTCTTCTCGCCGCTCATTCTGTAGAGCAGCATGGCCAGAACGATCGCCCAGGCCCCGAGCAGCAGGTTGATCACCTGGGTCAATCGCAACAGCTTGGTGCCCGTCCACGGCTCCTTGCCGAACAGCCTCGCCAGCGGCGGATAGATGTTGTTGGTCACCAGGCCGGCGTTGCCCGTCAACGAACTGTCGAGCGAACTCATCGTGGCGGCGAACAGGCCGATGACCACCAACCCGAGCAGCCCCGGCGGCAGCACCTTCTTGGCCACGTAGGCATACGCGCCGTCAGCCGGGTTGTTCAGCTTGCGTGCGTCCTCTTTCGGCGCCGCCGCAGTCTTGGTCTCCGTGTCGGCGGCTGACTCGGCCGTGTTCTCCGTGGCGGTCGCCTCCATATCGCTCTCGGCGTCGGCAGCGGTCTCCGCCGACGATTCCACGTTCGCTTGGACAACGACGTTCTTGCCCATGGCGTTGATCTCGTCCTCATACAGAATGCGGCCGACCATCGCCGGCATGTACCACACGAACGTGCCCAGGCACAGCAGCACGCCGGCCAGCAGTGCGGCCTTGCGGGCATCGCGGTCGCTCTTGACGCTGAGGAATCGCCAGCACGAGGTCATGTTTGCCGACAGGACGAAACTGTACACAAGCGAGGCCACCAGCCAGCCGATGCTGAAGTAGCCCAGGCCCACCTTGGCCGCGGAGGACTTGTACTGGTGTCCCACCTCCATGATGACCTTGTAATCGTCCTGGAGCCCTTTGTCGGCAATGCCCTGGAGGAGCCCGTCCATCCAGCCCACCTGTCTCATGCTCAGGAACAGAACCACCAGGGCGATGGGCACCAGGATGTAGGCCTGGAGCGTGTCGGTGATCTGGACGCTCCACGAGCCGCCCGACACCGAGTAGAACACCACCACGATCCCCACAAACAGGATGACGGTGGGCACCGGCACATTGAATACGACCGCCATGAACTGGCCCAGCGCCAACAGCCAGGTGCCGCCCCAGAGCATCCCGCCCGCCGCTCCCAGGTACGCGTTGATCTGCTCGACGAACGGCCCGTATCGCAGGCGGATCGCGTCCGGAGGCGTGACCGCCCGCGTCCGCCGCATCCACGGAGCGAAGAACATCATGCAGACGTAACCGAACAGCGACCCCAAGCTCATCAGCAGGAAACTCCAGCCCGACATGTAGGCCTGGCCCGCGCCGCCCGTGAAGGTGCCCGCGCTCGTCATCAGCATGAAGATGCTCGTGCCCATCAGCCACCAGGTGCTCTTGCACCCCATGCGGACATAGTCGCTGACGTCTTTGGAGATGCCCTTGCAGAGCCATCCCACGACCATCATCAGGACGAGATAGCCGACCATCACACCCACGTCGACGATCGAGATCTCCCAACTCCCCAGGTTGAACATGGTCCTTGCCTGTTCCACGAGCCAGTCCATAGGCATGTCCTCTCTGTAATGGAACCGTGTCTGGTTACGGCGCGCAACATGCCATACGCAATGCGCATAAGCAATCGCGTACGGTGCGACGAGTTGAATTGCACTGATGTGCCGGATGCGGGCCCACGCAGCCCTCTCACCGTCACGATGCGGAGAACCGTCTCGGCGATGCAGGTGAGAATCCGAACGCGGGCGATACTACCCGGTCCGTGTCGCGATGTCCACGGCGAAATCGACGCCTGGGCATCGGTCCGCCGGACATTTGACGAGAGAACGGGCGTGACGGCACTTTCCCCGCCACGCCCGCTGTACTTATGAAGGAATCTGCCCGTTCCCCTGCTCGGGTCAGGCGGAAAGGCTCCCGGCTACCGGGGGCAGGGGCCGCCGCAGCAGCCGCTGGCGTCGTTGTCGTCGTTCCGCCGGTCGGCAACTGCCGCGGACGCCTCGGCCGCGTCGCTGAGGGCCCGGACGCGGGACTTGCGAACGCCGATCACGTAGAGCGGCCCGAACACGATCGACATGAAGCCCACGATGAAGAGCACCGCGCCGCGTTCGGTCCAGTCCCGTGCGAACAGGAGCAGAATCGAGACCGTGGCGGCCATCATCATACCCAACCCGCCGACCACCTTCAGCAACGAATGGTCGGAGTCCTTGCCCACCTCCATCTTGAAGTCCACCGGCGTGTCGCGCTGCTTGAAGAACTGATCCACCTGACGTCGGTACGCCTCGTCGGCCGTGGACCAGAAGATGACCATGGCCCCGGTCGGCAGAATGGCCAGTGCCATGCTGATCGGCATCCGCCAGTGCCACGGCAAGCCATCGGCGAATGCACTGTACTGTGCGATCAGGTCCAGGACCGGTATGCCGGCGAAGACGGTGCCAAACTTGAGGACGGCCGAGTGGATGAGGGCCGTGAACATGCCGACCAGGGGCGCCCAACTGGGCAGCCTGCGAACGAAGAACGACAGGACAAACGGCAACGACAGAGGCACCCCGAGCAGGGACACGATGTTCTGCACCCTTTCGTAGATGCTGGTGCCGCCCCCTGTTGCGTAGAGGAACAGTGCGATGCAGATCGCCCAGGCACCGAAGCCGAGGTTCACGAGCTTGGTCAGGACGAGCAGTTTGCGGCCCTCCCAGGGCGTGCCTCCGAACAGGCGCACCAGGGGAGGATAGAGGTTGCGTGTCACCAGGCCGGCGGCGCCGGTCAGGTTGCCGTCCATGGCCGCCATGGTGGCGGCGAACATGGCCACGATGACCAGGCCCAGAAGGCCCCTGGGCAACAGCCTCTTGGCAACCACCGCGTAGGCCCCATCCGCCGGATTCTGCAACTTCGGTCGCGCGACAATGCGCTTTGCTGCGGCCTTGCCGGCCTCGTTGCCCGCGGCCGCCGTCTCCGCCTCACTTGCGGCCTCGTTGCCCGTGGCCGCTGTCTCCGCCTCATTGACGCCGTCATTCGGGGTCTCGGCCTGCACCGGCTGAACGTAGCCGGTTTTCGCGGCCAGAGCATCGATCTCGTCCTCGAACTGGAGCCGGCCGACCATGGCCGGCAGGAACCAGATGCACGAGCCGATCACCATGAGCGCTGCCGTCAGGAACGCCGCCTTCCGGGCTTCGCTGTCGTTCTTGGTCGAAAGGTACCGGTGGCAGCCCGTCATGTTGGCCACGATGACGAAACTGTAGACAAACGAAACGATGAGCCACGGCCAGGTGAAGAAGCCGTCGCCGATCTTGCCTACCTTGCTCGTGTAGATGTGACCAGGGTCCTTGATGATGGCATAGTCCTCTTCCAGTCCTGCGGCCTTGATGGCGGCGAACAGTCCGTCCAGGCCCCCGATGGCCTTGAGGCTGAGAAACGTGACGACGATGGCGATTGACATGATGAGCATCGACTGAAGAGCGTCGGTGATCTGGGCGCTCCACGACCCTCCCAGGACCGAGTAGAAGACCACGACCACGCCCGTGACGACAATCACGGCGACCATCGGCACGTTGAAGGCCGCCGCAATGAACGCGGCCAGCGAGTAGAGCCACACGCCGCCCCAGAACGAGGTGAACAGGCAGGCGTAGACCCAGATCTGCTCCACCGCGGGGCCGAATCGCTGCCGGATGGCGTCAGCCGGCGTGACTGCTCGCGTTCGTCGCATCCATGGAGCGAACAGCAGGCCGCCGCAGATCCAACCGAAGGCGCTGCCGATGGCCCCAATGACCACGATGCTCCAGCCGGCCATGTAGGCCTGCGCGCCGCCCCCGGTGAACGTGGCCGCGCTGATGCTCGAGATGAACAGGCTCAGCCCCATGAGCCACCACGTGCTCTTGCAGCCCATCCGGACGTAGTCGCTGACGTCCTTCGAGATGTCTTTGACCAGGAGGCCCACGACGATCATCAGCACGAAGTACCCGACAATGGCCCCGATGTCCACACGGCTGATTTCCCATTGGCTGACGTCGAGTACCGCCCTGACATCCTCAATCCACCTGTCCATCATGGGACATCCTTCCTCATCACCAGACTGCTTCTACGCCGAATCGGCGACACGCCACATACGATCGCCTGGGGGGCGACGCAACCGCAGCCATGGACTTGCGGCCTGCCGTCGCACCGGGCCGACCCGTGATTGTACCGAGTGGCCGGCAGAATCGTACAAGGTTTGGGGCGGCCTGTCCACACCCAATTTCAGGCGTAACCTCGTGTTGGCCGTGCAGATCGGCTTCTCGGGAGGCCCTGGCGAGGGCCGACGGCGGGTCAATGGCCGGCCCGCAGGGCGAAGACATGGACCTGGCCGCCACGGACCCCGAGTGTCAGTGGCCAGGCGAGCAGGCCTACCGCGAGTTTGGTCAGTTCGCTGGCATTTCGCGGCACGAACAACCGGTGGAACGGGCGGTTGTAGGTGTGGCACTCCTGGCGAAGGCCCAACTCCGCGAAGATTTGCCGCAATTGCCAGCTCGCCAGTGGTGTCAGGTGCCCCATGTCGCGGTAGTGCTCTTCGTAGAAGAACGAGAATCGGCCGCGAAGGAGGAACCGCACGCGGCTGTAGACGTCCTCGATGTTCGGCGTGGTCACGAGGAGCAGCCCGCCGGGAGCCAGCAACCGCACGCACTGTCGCAGAAAGTGCCGCGGGTTTTCCAGGTGCTCAATGATCTCGACCGCTGTCACGACGTCGAATGTGCGGCCCATGGCTCCGGCGAAGTCGCCGTTGAGGTCGAGGCCATGGCAGGGCACCCCCTCGACGGCAAAGCGACCGGGCTCCCGTTCCACGGCTTCGCACGCGTAGCCGGCCTCGCGCAGCCGCAGGGTCAGCGCCCCTTCGCCGGCGCCCAGGTCCACAACGCTCGCCGGGGGCGGGCGAAGCCGCTGCACCACGGCCGCCGCCGATTCGTGCAGCCCCGGGGCGGTCCGCATCGTCAGGCCCTTGTAACTGTCCATGAGGCGATCTCCTGTGCCGGGCGTTGCCGGGCATGATACCCGACGGCCGCCGACCCGTCACCAGATTCCTTCGGCAGGACAGGGGCCGTACCCGCGGCACGGGCATCTTGCCCGTGAGCGGGAGGGACAGGCAAGCCCCTGCTTCCCCAACACGTTGATGCACTCCGGCAGGACGATGTCCTTGATAATTGGGCCGCCGGCGGATATCCTGTGTGTCTGAAGGAGCGGCTGGGCCGTCGTTGCCGGCGTACTGGCGACGGGCGGGTGACGCGATGGGCCGACCAGGGACCGTCGCGACCGCCAGGGGGCTGCTCGCAGGAGTGCAGGGAGGATACCGTCCGCCATGGCGGCGAGCGACTTCAAGGTGCTGTGCATTGTCCCGGCCTACAACGAAGAGGAGGCCGTCGTCGGCGTGGTGCGCGACCTCCGCGACCACGTGCCGCATGCCGACGTGCTGGTCGTGGACGACGGCAGCGTGGACCGCACGGCGGCCCGGGCCCGCGAGGCCGGGGCCATCGTCTGCAACCTCAGCTACAACCTGGGCATCGGCGCCGCCGTGCAGACCGGGCTTAAGTTCGCCCACACTCACGGCTACGACGTGGCCATCCAGGTGGACGGCGACGGGCAGCATCCGGCCGAGCAGATTCACAAGCTCCTGGCCGTCCTCCGCGACCATCCCGAGGTTGATATGGCCGTCGGCAGCCGGTTCCTCGAGGACACCGGCTACGAGTCTCCCGTCAGCCGCAAGATGGGCATCGGCATCTTCTCGGTGATTCTGAGCATCGTGTGCGGCCAGAAACTGACCGACACCACCAGCGGCTTCCGGGCGACGCGCGGCGAGGCCATCGGATTCCTGGCCCGGTACTATCCGCGCGATTACCCCGAGGTGGAGGCTCTGGTGCTCCTGCATCAGGCTCGCTACGTGATCCGGGAAGTGCCGACTGTCATGCGACAGCGGCAGGGCGGCGAAAGCAGCATACGGCTGTTCCACGGCGTGTACTACATGATCAAGGTCCTGCTGTCCCTGCTGATCGAGCTGCTGAAGAAGGCCAAGGGCCGCAAGGGCGACCCGACCTCGCTGGCTCGCAGGGCTATGGACTGATCGAAGGTGACCGGCATGAACGCAATCGCCCTGATCGGGGACCTCAAACCGTTCCAGGTGCTGACCATCGGCATGGGCCTGGTGCTGTTTCTCCTGACGTTCGAGATGATCCGTCGCGACCTGCTTCGGACCGCCTACGCGCTGCTCTGGCTTGCCAGCGGCCTGGCGGTGGCCCTCATCGGCCTCTTTCCCGACGCGGTCAACCTCCTGGCCAAGTACACCGGCATGAACTACCAGACCGGCATGCTGTTCAGTGTGTTCGGCTTCGTTCTGCTGCTGATGATGCAGTACTCGATCATCATCAGCCGCCTCAGCACCCGCAACAAACTGCTGACCCAGGACGTGGCGATCCTCCGCGAACAGGTCCGCCGCCTCGCCGTCCGGATCGATTCGCATGGGACCGCGCCGTCGGACCCCGAGCCTTCGCCCAGCCGCTCCCCCGAGGCCCCCGGAAAAGCCGGCGAATCCAGCGATTCCCGATAGTCTCCTCCCCAGGCCCCCCAGCGACGCGGGCTGTGCCCTGCTTGCGACCCTGCCCGGTGGGAGGCTGCTTGCCCTCCTGACACACGCAGACAATCGCATGCCTCTGCGACACTTCCGTTGTGAGGACAGGCCGCCGACTGCCGGGTCACTGCTGTGGCCCTCATTCTGTGACCTTTCCTGCGACGATGTTCCGCGATTCGGATGCCTTGTTTCATCCAAGCGCGGGGCAGCGACGACCAGGCGGCCCCAGGGCTGTCGCACCCTTGTCATAACTCTCTGTATGAACGGCGCGTAGCACTTCGTCGGTTGAGGGCCGGGTGGAGCTGATCGCATCCGATGCACTGAAAAAGGGGGTGGCCGCGGCTGTCCGATGTGCTATGGGGAATGGCGAACAACATGCTCCCGAAACTGCCTCTCGGGGCAACAGTCTGACCGGGCCTTCTCGGGAATCAACCAGAAATGCCGGCGAATACGCAACCAATTACCCACAAACGCAACATAATACCCTTGGTGTTGCCCGCATCTGTTTCGCATAGTATCGGTGTCAGGCTGACGGTCGTTGACCGTTCGGACGGGGCTGTCGCGTCACTTCCTCCCGTCTGACCGGTGCCTGCCGAGTTGGTTGATGTCGCGGCATCTCGTTGGGGCACATGCTCCATTCATGTCTTTCTTCCCTTTTCCCCTGGTTGGAGGTACCCATTATGAGAACCCTGTTTGCGTCGGTGCTTGTGCTGTTCCTGGTCGTACCCCTGTCGGCGGCGACGTACTACATTGACGTCGTCAACGGCGACGATACCACGGGTGACGGTTCCGAGCAGTCGCCCTGGGCCACCATGTCGAAGGCCGAGGCCAACGCCACCGGAGGCGATATCGTCTACCTCCGTGCGGGCACCTACCCGAAGTTCACGGCCAACAAGCTTTACACGCCCGTTCGCACCGATTACCTCGTGTGGAAGGCCTATCCGGGTGAGAGCGTGACCCTTGAGGGGCTGGACCTGAACCGCTATTGGACGCAACCCGACCTTGGCGGCTTTGTCTGCTACATGACCTTCGACGGGCTCTACATCCACAGCGATGCGACTGGGAATCTGGTTTCTGCCCAGGGGGCTTCCTATGTCAAGTTGCTCAATTGCATGGTTGAGGGTGATCGCGACTCCACGGGCCAAGTCATCTCCCTTCGCGACAGTCGCTACATCCTCATCGACGGATGCGATGTCAGCGAGGGCTGGTTCGACATCGTGCTCTGGGGCTGGGACCTGACGCTCCGCAACAGCACCGTGCACGGCGCCGTCGAGGATGCCATCCGCATCGTCAACGCAAAGGACATCCTGGTCGAGGACTGCGAGATCTACGACGTCGGCAGGAACGACGAACTCCACAACGACGGCATCCAGTGGTTTTCCACGGCCAGCGGCCCTGTGGAACTCCAGATTCCGTGCAGCAACGTCACCTTCCGTCGCCTGCACATCCACGACATCGAGGACCAGGACTTCTGGGGCGCAGGCGGCATCTTCGGCACTCACACCAACTTCGTCTTCGAGAACCTGTTCCTGGAGGAGACTCCCACCGTTGCATGGGAACTGAATATCGGCGACACCGAGGCCGTCGTACGCAACTGCACAATCATCGGTTCCATGCGCTTCACGCCCGGCAGCATCGGCGACGTCCGCAATACGATCACCGGCTCGTTGTACTGGGAGAACGGCTCCACCAAAACCTACGAGGACTACAACTGCATCGGCACCCTGACCGGCAGCACGGCCGGTGCTCACACCCTGATCGGCTACAGCCCCGCCTACATGGACCCCGACAACGGCGACTTCCGCCTGTCGCCCGACTCGCCCTGCATCGACGCCGGGACCTCGGACTCGGTCCCTGCGACCGACTTCCTGGGCCTGCGGCGCATCGACACGGTCGGCGCGCCGAACAACGGCGGCGGAAGCGACCCGTTCCATGACATGGGCGCCTTCGAGTACCAGGGCGCCGCGGGCGGACAACTCTGCGCCCCCCTGGCCGTCACGGTCAGCAACCTCGGGTCCGGCAGTGGCTCGGTCACCGTCACCGCCGACGGCTACTACGAGGTCACCCTGCGCGAGGATCGCTCCGGCGGCATCTCCAACTTCTACGACCTGTCGGCCGACCCCGGCAAGACGCTCAACTTCTCCTCGGACGGAGCCTGGAGCAGCCGGATCATCGATGCCCGGTACTTCACCAACTCGCTCTTTGGCGGCATTCACAGCGGCCGAGTCCTGAGTGTCGTCTACAGCGATTCGCAGATGGTCGTGGTCAAGGTGACCGGAACGCACCTGGCCTCCGGATCCTATCTGCCGATGGATGCGTATTACACGTTCCATGCCCCGGTCTTCGAGGGGAGCTTCATCGACCTCGATGTGTTCATCGAGAACGACACGGAGAACACGCTCAGCAACAGCTTCATGTACGTGAATCTCACCGTCCGGAGCGACCCCACGGGGTACACGTTCGACTGGCAGGGAACAGGCACCGGCAGCGAGCCGGGCGACCGTTCGCTCATTGCCACCGTCGGGGAGACCTGCACCGTCCCCAATGTCGTCGCGGGCCGGTACTTCAAGTACACTGAACTGACGTTGCCGTCCGTCGGGGCCGGCTCCGACCTGACGCCGCCGGCGATGTCTCTGCGCGGGCCGGCGTCGTATCCTGTCGCTGCGGGCGAGGTCATTCACGACCACTACGTCCTCGCGACCAACATCGCCGCCGTGCCGACGATCTTCGTTGCCGACGACGGCGCCGGCACCGGTTCGGGCACGGTCACTGTCACCTGCCCGCGATTCTACGAGTTCGTCCTTGATGAGGCGACGGGTTCGGGCATTCGCAAGATGTTCGATCTGCGCGTCGATCCGTTCCGCAAGACCAACCTGGCCGACACCGTGTTCTATCAGTCCTGCCTGTTCGACATGCGCGTATCCAGCAATTCCACCCTGCACAAGGGCAACACCGCCAACCGGCTCTCGGTCGTTGCCGACAACGGCAGCACAGCCGTCATTCGCTCGACGGGCGTCTGCATGGGATTGGACACCCAAATCGATTACGCATTCACTCCGCCGAATCAGACGGGGACCGACGTCGGCATCGACGTCACGTTTACCAACAACACCGGCGCCGTGGTTCCGAGCTACAACGGAGACTACGTTTACCTGAAGGTGGCCCCCAACCCGTCGGGCTTGACGTTCGACTGGCAAGGTGCCGTGGATTCCGACGTGGACAACCACTGGATGATGGCCTCCGTGGGCCAGAACGCCACGGTCGCGCCGCTGGCGTCGGACCTCCTGATCAGCCTGCAGGAGTACTCCTACGGCGACGTCCAGGCCACCGATGCGACGCCGGCGGAGATGTCGCTGAAGTTCGGCTCCGCCTCCTATGCCGTCAACGAGGTGCGCGTCCGGAGCTTCCTGCTCTCGACGAACATCGCGGACGAGTAAGCACTGCGGACGCCGGTTCGACCAGACAGGCAGACGTAATTCGACGAGGGGAGGGGGACCAGGCGTCCTCCTCCCCCGTCGCACTTCCCGTGCTCTCCGCCGCGATGGGTTCGGTCGGCACGAGGCCGCGTGCCGGGTGCCGCGTCTGCCCCGTCAGGCATGGGGCGTCGGCCTTCTCCCGGAGTCGCGACCCGCGCAGAAAAAGGCCCGGCCGACGTTGCGTGGACATCGGCCGGGAGAAGGAGGCGAGTCCACGAGAGAGCTGGACTCGACCTTGGAGGCGGGGCCCGACAAGGACCCCGCCCTTGCGGTCTATGTGACTACATCACGCCGTTCAGGATGTTGACCAGCAGCGACAGGTCCGTCGGCTCGGACCCGCCGTTCTTGTCCAGATCGAACGCATATTTATGGAACCCCGACGTGTCCATGCCGTTCAGCTTGTTGATCAACAGGCTCATGTCGGTCGGCTCCGCGCCACCGTTGCCGTCCAGGTCGCCCAGGGGCCGAACCTTGAACGGGACCTCAACGGTCGTCGGCTCGGCCGCCCGGTTGCCCTGGCACACCACCTCGATCACCAAGTCGCCCGTCGTCGGGGACTCCTTGTTCCGGTCGCTGCCCAGGATCAGCTTCTCCAGGTCCGTCGCGCCGTCGGCGAAGACCGTCTCGCCCGGACCGCTGTCGGCCTTCTTGCGGAGCGTCACCGCGACGCTGTCGTTGCCGTTCAGGTCGTTCACGGTCACCGTGAGGCCTACGCGATGGCCGCCACGCTCGAGCGACGCAGGGATGTTCTCGTACACCCAGTCCAGGCCGTCCTCGGTTGCCACCGACACATTCGGCGGCCCCCAGCCTTGGCCAATCTCGCCGGCCGTGGCCGCGAAGATCGCGATGCCGCGCGGCTGCTGGTTGACGGTCGGATTATTGTCGTACAGGCGCAGCCCCTTGAGCACCTTCTCCGGATTCAATGTCAGGGGCGCTGCGAACTCGTACAGGGCGTTGTCGCGAGGAACAATCTGGCCCACCCTGTAGTAGGTCGGCCAACTGCCGTAATCGTAGTGCCGACTCGTCTGCACGATCTTCGCGAAGTCGGGGTGATCCGCAGTCAGATCGACGGGCCGCGGCGTGGTGTCGTTCTCGTCGTCCCAGGCCCAGATGATCTCCTCGGTGTCGTCGGCGTACACGGCGGCCAGACGCATGTAGCGGCCGCGGTAGTACGTGTACACCGGCGGCTCGACGTCCCAGTCGGCGTCCCACGAGCTGTTGAACGCGGCCAGCACGCAGTTGAGGCGCGGATAGGCCGCCTGCTGTCCGGCCGGCAGTTCCGCGTACGACTCGGTCTTCTGCCACTTGTACGTATTGTAGTCGCAGCCGACGGCCATGGTGTTGAACATGATGCTCATGCCCTGGCTGGTCAGACGGTTGTAGCCGTTCGGCCCCAGTTGCGACTTCAGCGTGGCCGCATCGGCCGCTTCCACCAGGTCGCCGGGCATCACCGGGTTGCCGCTGGACGAGGCCATGTAGTAGTCCACGCCCGCGGCGCCGGCCAGGTACCCGCTCTCGGGCAACCCCTCGGTGCCGTCCACGTACTGCGGGTGCTGCCACTCCAGGTACGTCGTGTAGGTCTCGCGCGTGTCGTTGACGACGCACGCATGGCCGTTCTTGTAGACGCTCCAGACCAGCCAGCCGATGTCCGGGTTGCAGTCCGTCGGATAGATGGTCCCGCCGTCCTCCTCGTCGTAGTCGTACACGGCGTAGCCCTGGGCCCGCGTGCCGTTGTGGCCGTAGGTGCTCGGGTCGCCGGGGACGATAATGCCGCCGCGGTAGAGGTAGAGGGCCTTCATCTCGTTGGCCCCGAACAGCGAATCCACGTTGAACCCGCCCGAAATGTCGAGCTGCGTCAGGTCCAGGTTGGACTCGGCGGTCCGGACCTCCACCCACAGGCTGTCGGTAGCCGTGAAGCCGTCGCTGTCGGTGACGGTGAGCGTGATCTCCCAAGCGCCGACGTCGAGTGTGGCTGCGGCCGTCTCGCCCGTGGCCACCTGCTGGCCGTACCAACTCCAGACGTAGCTGACGAGCGTTCCGTTGGGATCGGACGAGGCCGACCCGTCCAGCAGCACCTGCTCATCGCCCGATACGTCCGCGTCCACCACGACCTGGTCCGGACCGGCGTTGGCCACAGGCATGTCCGTCTCGTCGTAGACGGTGACGGTGGCTGCCCCGGCGAGGGCGATCGGATCCTCAGGCGGGCTGTCGTCCACGGTGACGGTCAGCGACTTGACGCCGCGCGCGTCGTTGGTGAACTCGTACACGTACACGCCCGCCTCCGTCTCGCCGACGAAGCTGATGGTGCTGGTGCCGTCGCCGCTTACGGCGATGTCAATCGCCTCTTCGAGGCCCGTGACGGCGTTCTGGTTCTCGTCCATCAGGGTGACGGTCACGACGGCCGGCACGGAGCCGTCGGCCGGAATGCGGTCGGGCGAGGCCGCGACCGTAGACGAGGCTGGATCGGGCCGTCCGACTTCGTCGCTGGCGGCATAGGCCGTCGCCGCCCAGATGGCCGCCCCGCGCATGTACGTCGTCATCGTCGGGTTCGCGTCGTCCAGCCGGAAGCCCCACAGCACCTTGTTCTTGTTCAATGCGAACGGCGCGCTGAATTCATAGACCGTTCGCGTGGCGGCAATTACCTTGCCTCGAAGGGTGGTTGCCACGTAGTAGGCCTGCGTGCACGTGTAGGCCGGGCTGAACCCGCTGAAGGGGGCTCCGGTGTTGTCCATCTGCGGGCGCAGGTCGCCGGCCGACTCCGACCACGCCCAGAGCAATTGGGCGTCGGTGCCGCCGTCGCCATACAGGGCATAGATCCGCTTCATCCGCGCGCCGTGGGTGGCGATGGGCGAGTTGTCCATCGCGGCCACCAGGAAGTTGACGTTGTTGTAGCGACCCTTCTGGGCCTCCGGCAGTTCGGCCGTCACGGCGCCGTCCTGAAGCAGGCTCGCCGGGTTTCGCGTCATGCTGGCCATGACGTTGAACTTCACGGCCAGGGGTGACCCGGAGATGATGCCGCCGGCGGTGTAGGCGGTGGTGTCGGCCACCTCGGTCCAGTCGCCGGGCAGCGTGGCGTTGCCCATGTGCGACGCCATGTGGTACGTGCGGTCGGCTCCGGCGATGACTCCGTCCGCGGGCATGCCCTGCGTGCCGGTCACATACCCGGGCTTCAGCCAACTGGCATCGTTCGGGCCGGCGTAGCCCAGGTAGGTGGTGCCGTCGAGCATGCATCCCAGGGCCTCGGCCACGGAGGCATCCACGTTGCTGACGAGCATGTAGTTGTATGAGACCAGGCAGTTCGGCCCGTTGTGCTGCGTGCCGACGCCCATCATGTCGTTACCCTGCATCTCAAACAGGTCGATGCCCCAGTAGTCCAACTCGTGCTGCACCAGGGCCTGGTACTCCTTGACGCCGCAGAAGATGTCCCAGTTGAAGCCACTCGAAATATCGAGCTGAACCTCCTGGGCCGACGTCCGCATCGCCGTGCCACCGATCAGCAGAATGGCACACGTCAAGACTGACCATCGTCGCATTGCCTCATCCTCCTTCCAAAGCCATAGACCGTCCCTGCGATGGCCCCCCAGGCAGGCCGGGGGCCGACGTGCTCGTCGCGCGAGGGGTATCGATGAGAACACGCACCCCGAACGACGGAGCCAGAAGGGAAGCCGCATTACTCATCCAAGGTGGCTTATCAAGAAGGCGAATGCGTCTTCGGATACGAGTTGCACACGGCTGCTGCCGCACGGAGCCACGACGAGGGGATGCGATATGCCTCCGTTCGGCGTCAGGAGGGATTCACTTCCCAGAATCGGTTAACTGCTCCGGCGACAGTTAATTATGAACCACCGCGGATGGCGCAGCAAGCGTAAGCGGCCTGAATTCAAGCACCGGCCGGATCGCTTGCCAGGCAGCCGTAAGTGTTTGGAAAACAAGGGGTTCAGTTCTTTCTGGGCTCTTGCGATACGGTGCCATGGGGCAGGCCTGGGAGAATCTTGCATGAGGCATGCGGGGGCATAGCGGCGAAAGTTCATCAGATGCTTTCCACCAGTCCTCGGAGAATGCAGAAGTGTGTATGTTCGTGTTCTGGGACGGAGCGGCGGAGGATCGGCCGCCCCTACGGTGAGCGCGGCCGTAGGGGGGGGCTGGACCCACGCGGGCTCTGTCGCTCGACCCTCACCGCCCTTCGCTGGAAGCTCGGGGCACCTCCCCCTGGAAGGGGAGTGCAGCGGCTTCCCGCAAATGCCGGATGAAGCAAAAAGAGGGCCCGGCCGACGTTGCGTGGACATCGGCCGGGCGAAGGAGGCGAGTCCAGAGAAAGCCGGACTCGACCATGGAGGCGAAGACCCACGAGGGCTTCGCCTTTGCGGCTCACGGTTGCCAGTCGTCCGTTCGCAGCGGCGACGCCGGCAGGCCCTCCCGGTTGTAGAGGTTCCCGTCCGGAGCGTTCGCCCAGTTGTAGCGAACGGCCACGGGGGCCTTCACGTTGTCGTTCCACACGACGACCTCGTTGCCCTCGATCGTCGCGCTGGCCCAGACGAACTTGCGATCTTCGCCGGCAATGGCGAAGTGTCTCAGCGGCTCGCCGTTCGGCGTCATGAGTCCGCCGCCGACGTGCTTGAACGTCAGCCGGATGCGACCGCCTTCCACCTTGGCCGACTCGAAGATCGGGCCGCTGTATACAAGGTCGCGGCCGTAGGCGATCTTCATCGCCGCCAGGGCCAGACGTTCGCCGATCTCGCGTTTGCGCGGCGGATGGAGGTTGGCCGCCTCGCCCACGTCGATGCTCACCGCCAGGCCGACGTTCGGCAGGGCCAGGGCACGCAACTGCGCCTCGCGCACCTGCGCCCATTGGCTTGGTCCGGGCTGCTGTTCGATCTTGCCGCAGTTCGGCAGCTGAACGATCAGGAACGGGAAGTCGCCCAGGCCCCAGTTCTTCCGCCAGTGGCCGATCATGGCCTTAAGCAGGTGCTCGTACGTGCCGGAGTAGTTGCAGTTGGATTCGCCCTGATACCAGATGGCGCCGTGGATCGTGTAGGCGGTCAGCGGCGCGATCAGCCCGTTGTACAGGTTGCCCGGATTCCAGGCCGATGCATTCCAGCCGGTCCGCGGGGGCTCTGGCGGGGCCTCCCGCCCGGCGGCCGCAGCTTCTTCAACTTCCTTCTTCCACTGGGCCAGAGTCTCAAGGTACTTGTGATAGGCATCCATGAGCTGATCCTGCCGCTCAATGGACTTCTGGTAGACCGGGTCGTCCTGGAAGGCACTGCGTTCCATCCAGGCTTCGATCACCGTCGCGCCGACGGCGCTGTAGACCAGCCCCACAGGCTTCCTCAGTTCCGCGTGCAACCGGCTGCCGAAGTAGTACGAGACGGCCGAGAAACTCCGTATGTTCTGCGGCGCGCAGACGACCCACTTGCCCTTGCAGTCGTCCTGCGGGACGTCGTTGCCGATCGAGTTGACGCGGAAGTAGCGGATTTCCGGATAGTCGGCTGCCGCGGCGGCCTCGGCGCCGCCCGTCGAGCCCGACACGGTCACCTGGATGTTCGACTGGCCCGAGCAGAGCCACACCTCGCCGACCAGGATGTTCTTCACGACGATGCTGTTGGTTCCGGCGATGGTCATCTCGTGCGGCCCGCCGGCCGGCATCGGCTCCAGGGCGACTCTCCAGCGGCCGGCCGCATCGGCCTCCGCCGAGACGCGCTGTTCGCCCAGCGAAACGGTCACTTTCTCGCCCGGCGCCGCCTTGCCCCAGATCGACACGCGTTGTCCCTGCTGAATCACCATGTTGTCGCTGATCAAGGCGGGCAACGACACGTCGGCGCTGGCGGCGCCGCACGCGCACAGCAGAACCGCACACGCGATACCTGCGATTTTCCTCATCGTGCGAATCTCCTCAACGGGCACATCGGTTCGGCTACTCATGATTCCGCAAGCTCACGCTCCCGGGCGCCCTGGGCGTCAGGGTTTGTACTCCACCTCGACGAAACTGACTGGCCCCTGGATGCCGGACGTGTTCCGGGTGCGCATCTCCAGCCGGTTCAGGCCGGGCGTCAGGGTCCAGGTGAACGTCGGCTCGGACGCCTTCCAGCCGTCGTCGCCGGTCTTGATGAGGAAGGTGTCCAGGTACGGCGTCGAGGTGCCCATCTGGACGGCCACGGCGCCGGCCGTCGCCGTGCAGGTGGCGTCGAACCGGACCTGCTGAATTGTCCAGGCGATGTCGCTGCGCCGTCCGGTGAAGTTCCGGTAGAGCCATTCCTTCGGCGTCTGGGCGTCGGTCCAGATGATGTAGTCGCTGTAGTCCCAATGGCAGCCCTGGAGCATCGGCACGGGCAGTGGCTTGCTGAGGAAGTTGTTGCGCGGCATGTACCGCAGATTCAGCCACCGCGACGGCACGCGGTAGAGGCCGTCCTTGAGGTGCCAGGTCTTCATTCTGGGGCTGGCCGGCTCGTTCGGCACGACCGACCGGCCGTAGCACGCGGCGAAGTCGGGCGAGTACTTCACGTCCGACTGTCCCTGCGGCCGCTTGTTCCAGGCGGCAAACTCGCCGCCGTAGTAGTGGCGAATGATGGCGTCGTGGATCTCCAGCAGGTTGTAGGGTTCGCCGGTCTTGGGGTTGATGTGGTGCCAGCTCTGGTTGACATCGAAGAAGACCCATTTGCCGTAATCGTTGGACCACCACTCGCAGACCTCGTGTCCGCCGCCGTCGACGGCGCCGCTGTGGTTGCCGAAGACGAATCGGGCCTGGTGTCCCAGGGCGGTGGCGCACTGCATGAAGACGATGGCGTACTGGACGCAGAACCCGTACTTGCGCGAGAGGATTTCATCGGCGTCCCAGGCGGGGTAGTTCTCCTTCGGGGCCGTGAACCGCCACTGGTGGGCCACCCAGTCGCGAAGCCGGACCATTTTGTCCATTTCGCTGGTGGCGCCGGCGACCACTTCGTCGAGTTTGTACTTCTTCCGCAGGGCGACCATGCGCGGGTGATTCGGGTCCTCGTACTCGAACGGGATCGAGGTGTAACGGATCTCGGCGTTGCGGGCATCGCTCACCGAGACGTGCGACGCCCACGCCGGCGGCGCCGCGGCGGCAACGTCGGCCTCGACGGCGACCTCGTGGAGCACGGGCGTTTCCGTGGGGCGTTTGCTCGTCAACGAGGCGCGCCACTGGAGGTAGCGATGTCCCTCGGGCACGGCGACCTTGTCGGCCGGTTGCCACAGCGACCACCGGGCTCGATCATAGACGGGGCAGGGGCCCGTGCGGGCTTCCAGGGTCACGGCCGTGCCGTCGGGCGTCGTGGTTCGCGGCTTCAGGCGGACTGCGGCGACCGCCGCCGGGACCAGCAGGGCCGTGGCCTTGCTGTCCTCGCGGGCCAGGTCGATCGTCGGAGAAATCACGTGCCCGCTTGTCGTGTACTGCACCAGGTGCAGCCGGACCATGTACTCGCCCTCGGCGGGCTTCCAGGTCTTGCCGCCGTCGGTGCTCGTGAAGCTGCGCCGGGGCGTGCCGCGCCGTTCGGGGGCGTTGCGGTAGATGTCCTCGGGCTTGGCCATTTTGATCGAGGGCGAGGCGTCGGGCGTGGCCGACAGAACGATCTCGTTGTCGCCGGCGCGGAGCAATCCGACCGGGATGACCGGGAAAAGGGTGCCCGCAGGCGTCTCGACGTGGCTGCCGTTGACCTCGATGCTGACGCCTCGCTCCACATAGAGCCGCGCGGCCAGAGCCTCGGGACGTTCGACGTGAAGCACCTTCTTGATGCGGACGTCGCCGGTCACGGCGGTGGTCGGGGCGCGGTCGGTGATGAGCCACTCGACGTCGCTGGAGATGCCCGGACCGTCGTCCTCGACGAGCGCGTGGTCGTAGAGGACGATGCCGTCGCCGGTGTCGTTCATGCGGACGCCCACCGCACCGAGGCCTTCCTCGAAGGCGCGGCCGATGGCCAACGTCTGCCGCACGGTCGTTCGAGACGGCTCTTCCGCTGTCGCTGTCGTGCGGGCCGCCGACCACATTGCCGCCAGGGCCGCCAGGATCGCCACCATTCGCCACGGCATCGTTTCGGTCCTCCTCATTGCGTCGGTTGTGCCTTCACCGGCGGTCACTCGCCCCGCACGGTTCCGTCCGCGGGCGCCGTAGGGCGAGTTCGCCGCGTTTGCGTCCGAACCGCTCACTGGGCGGCCGTCGCCGTGCGGTTTCCAGCGGCCATCAGAGCCACGTTGACCGCCAGGGCCCGGGCATCCGGCGCACTGTAACCGCGGCTGCCGAAGGCCGCACAACCGGTCTGCGCGAACATCATGTCCACTGGGCTATAAACCCCGACCACGCGGTCGCCGAGTCGCAGTTCAATGAGCGTCGGCCGCGAGGCGCCGATCTGCCGCTCGCGCAGGGCGTGCGTGAACTCCACCTTGCCGATTGCGTAACCGCGGCCGGCGGCGCCGAAGTCGCCGCTCAGAAGCGGATGCTCCGGGTCGCACTCGACGAACGACAGGCCCATCTTCTGTGCCATGTCGCGGAACGAACGGTCGTAGGCAGCATCTCCCAGGGCCGCCTCGGCGATGAGGAAACCGCCCTGGGACAGGTACGCCTTCAGGGCCGCCAGCGTCGTGTCGGCCGGGGTCATCTCGCCGCGACCGCAGAGGTAGAGGGCATCGGCGGCGCCTCGGGCCTGTTCGGGGCCGTCCACGGGGGCCACTTCCGCCAGGGCCGGTCCGCCGACCTCCTTGAGATCGGCCGCCAGCATGGCCCATGGGTGGTAGCGCTCATTGAGCTGCCAGCCGCTGCCGAGCTTGAGCCGCGCAATCCTCAGGTCGCCGGAGGCCGCGGGAGCGGGCTTCTGCTCGGCGTACTTCGGGCCGACGCCCGGACGCGGGCGGTGGAACCGCGTGCGGATGCGGGCCCGATCGGTGGCGTAGGCATACAGGTTCGTCCCCAGTTGGAACGCGTTCTCGTTGCGGGCGATGGCCTTCGTGTGCCACTGGCACGAGATGTCCAGGGCCGAGTAGAACACGAACGTCCGCAGACCGTCGCTGATGCCGTGCAGCGGCGGCAGCGTCCGGCCGCCCAACTCCAGATCGGCCGTCCAGATCGGGTGCTCGGGGCTGATGAACGTCAGTTCCCACTCGGGCCAGACCTCGCGACACAGTGTCCGCCAGAACGCATCGGCCGCCTTGTTGCCGCAACTGGCCTCCAGCATCAGCGTGCCGCCGGTGTCGGTGAACTCGCGCAGCTTCTTTTTGTCGGCGTCGGTGAACGCAATGGCTTCCTCGGCCGTGATGTACAGGATCGGCGCGTCGTGCATCTCCTCGACCGGAATGCCCAGGTGGATGACCTGCCAGTTGAACCGCTGTTCCTTGATGCCGGTGACGTAGTCGGCCAGGTTCGCAGCGTCGTAGGGATGCAAGTCCCACGGGCCATCGTACATCAGCTTGTTCATGAGGATCGGGCCGCGACCCTTGATCAGGAAGAGCAGGGCGAAGGACGTCTTGTCGAACGTGCCCCAGGCGTTACTGCGGCCGGTCTCCAGGATTCGCTTGGCACCCTCCTGGTACCAGTCGTGTTCGCCGAAATACTTGAACCCGGTGTGCATGCCGACACGCTCGGCGGCATAGAGCCAGTAGTATGGGCGCATCGGGCCGCCTCGGGCGTTCTCCTTCGGCGTGAAGTACTGACCCAGCCAGTTCACGCCGCCGGTGATCGATTTCTGGATGGCCTTGTCGCGGCGGCCGCCCGACTGGCCGCTCCTGCACGGGCACCCCTGGCCGGGGTTCAGCACGTCACGGATGATGAACAGGCTGGCCGTGGCCGCCGCCGTCATCGATCCGTAGGCCGGGATCTTTCCCCAGTTGATGCTCTTGTTGCCGTAGTTCCAGCCACCGTCGTCCAACTGCTCCTGAAGATAGAGCTGGAGCACCTTCTGAAACGGCTCGGCCGGGACCTCGACGCCCACCTTCACCGCTTCGCCCAGCGCCAGCACCGCCAACTGCGTGTTCGAGAAGTCCCAGCTCCAGGCGCCGCTCCGCTGGTCGTACGACCAGCCGCCGTTGTCCTTGCGCTGGATGGCAATCAGTTGCTCCACGTCGTGCTCGATGACCTTGCGCAAGGTGCTCTTGAAGTTGCGGTCGTCGGCTCTGCGGCACAGCTCGGCGAGTGCAATCACCCGGAACCCAAGCGTGTAGGTGTGCGTCAGGTCGAGTTCCAGCAGCACCTTGAGCGCTTCCTTCATCTTCGGGTTCTTCATCGGGTCTTCGCCGGCGTACGCCAGGACGACCATCGCCATGACATCCTTGTCGCCGACGTAGTGTCGCGCGGGGCCCGTCGGCTTGAAGTTCGGGTCGGTGAAGCCTCCGTGCGGCATCTGGGTGGCCCAGATGCCCTTGACCCCTTCTTCAATCGCCCGGTCGATCTGCTCGTCCAGGTCCGTCTGCCCCCAGGCCGTCGAGACCGTCAGGCACACACATGCCAGCCACGTCGCCACACTCGCCAGTCGCCTCATCGCCGTGTTCCTTTCCCACTGGACCGTCGGGAAACCCCCTCGCACACGTTTCTGCCGCCGCCGGCGCCGAACGCCGGGAGGGGCAGCTTCGCCCCTGCCGACGTTCGCGCTGGTTATCCATGGCCGCACGCGGCCGCGGCGTCGCGGGTCAGCCGCGCTTGCCTTTGCCCTTGGCCTTGCCTTCGGCGGCCCGGAGCTTCTCCAGTTCGCCCGGGAGCATGTTGTAGACGTGCTCCGGACCGGGGAAGGCCAGGTTCTTGACGTCGGCGCGGTACGCCTCGAACGCCTTCTTCATCTCGACGGCCAGGTTCGCATAGCGCTTCACGAACTTCGGCTTGAACGCCTCGAAGATGCCGAGCAGGTCGGCCACGATCAGCAGTTCGCCGTCTGTGTGCGGCCCGGCGCCGATGCCGTAGACCGGAATCGTGAGCTTCTCACGGATGATGGCCGTGACTTCCGGCGCCACCGCCTCGACCAGGAGGAACCGCGCGCCGGCTTCCTGGACGGCCTCGGCGTCGGCGATCATGTCGGCGGCCGACTCGGCCGTCAGGCCCTGGGCCTTGAAGCCTCCGAGCTGTCCGCTGGATTGCGGCGTCAGGCCGATGTGGCCGAACACCACGATGCCGGCGTCGCTGATGGCGCGAATCTGCGGCGCCACGCGGCGGCCGCCCTCCAGCTTGATGGCGTCGGCGCCCACGCGGATAAACGCCCCGGCGTTGGCCACGGCCTCTTCGCAACTGATCTGGTAGCTCAGGAACGGCATGTCGCCGATCACGAACGTGTTCATTGCCGCGCGGCGCACCGCTGAGGTGTGGCCCAGCATGGTCGGCATCGTCATCTCGTTGGTGCCGCCGTTGCCGTACACGCACATGCCCACCGAGTCGCCTACCAGCAGCATCTCGATGCCCGCCTGCTCGGCCAGCGACGCCGTCGGCGCATCGTACGCCGTGATCCACGACACCTTCTCGCCGGATTCCTTCATCTTGTAGAAGTCCAGCACGCTCTTGCGCTTCGCCATGGTTACGTCTCCTTCGTTCTGGGTTGAGTTTGCAGCATCGGTCCGGTTTACACACCGGCCAGTTCACCAAGGCCCCGGACCAGACGACCGATACCCTCGGTCACGCTCTCGGCGGCCAGGCCGCCGTAGGACACCCGCAGCACACATTGCGACTCCAGGCCGCAGCACCGCGCCGGAATCACGCCCACGCCGTACTGGCGCACCAGACGCTCCACCAGGGTCATCTGGTCCAGCCGCGTATCCACCCCGACCAGCAGGTAGAAGGCTCCCTGGGTTTCGGCCACGCGACAGACCGACCCCAGCGTCGCCAGCGTGTCGACGGCCATCTGCCGCACGCGGCCCATGGCCTCGATTTTCGGTCGCCAGAACGCCTCGCCGGCCTCCAGGGCGCCCAGGGCCGCATGCTGCCCGATCGTCGGCGCGCAGATCACCAGCACGTCCTGAACCTTCTCCATCTCGTCGAACAGCGCCTCGGGCAGCACCATGTACCCCACCCGCCAACTGGCCAGCCCGTAGGTCTTTGAAAACGAGTATAACGAGATGGTGTGACGCTGGCCGCCCGGAATGCTCGACGGCGAAAAGTGCTGCGCGCCGCCGAACGTGAAGTACTCGTACGCCTCGTCGTTGATGTGGTAGACGCCGGCCTTGCGGCAGATCTCGTTGACCTCGCGCAAGGTGGTTTCGGGGTAGACCGCGCCGCTCGGGTTGTTCGGCGACACGGTGACCACGGCTCGCGTCCGCGGCGTGATGGCCGCGCGGATACGGTCGGGGAGCACCTGGTACGATTCGTCCGTCGGAACGCACACGCACTTGCAGCCCGCCATCGCGATGGCGCGCTTGTGGTTGAAGTAGTAGGGCACCGGGAGGATGATCTCGTCGCCCTCGTCGGCCACGGCCATCACGGCGTTGACAAAGCCCATGTTCGCCCCGGCCGTGACAATGACCCGGCGATCCGTCCCGTCCACGTCCACGCCGTTCTCTGCACGCAGCTTCCGCTTGATCGCCTCGATCAGCTCCGGCAACCCGGGGACCGGACCATACTTGTGCTGCGGCTGCTGCTGAAACCGCTGCACGGCCGCCGTCGATTCCGCCGGAGGCCCGTAGTGTACCACGCCCTGGCCCAGGGAGATTGCCCCGGGAACCGACCTCACCATGTCGCCCACGACCGACACGATGGTCTCGTCCATGCGGCCGACGCGGTCGGAGCCCTTCATCGTCATCACCGTGCTCATCATGCCTTCCTTAATTCCTTGTCGTCACACGAGGTACGAAGCAATACAGTATGATACCGTGTGCAATCCGGTGCCGTCGCCCCCCTGGACTTGACGGCCGGACCGAGGGCAAGTCTTCCCCAGTGTTGCCGCAACACTTGTAGCAGTAACACGTTAAGGCTGATCCAGCCGCGAGCCAGACGCGTGCGGCAGTCGTCTGCCACAACAAAGAATCCGGCCCAGGAGCGAGACCGGCGCGTTTTGTTGTAGCAGCAAAATGCACCAGCTTGCTGGCGGTGCCGCAATCCGCGTGCGGCGACGAGGGCGGCCGTGCGTTGCATCGCGACCGCCCTCGCCCGAGTCAACGCCCTCGTGTCACGTCTCCGCACTGCCGCCGACGGTTCCCTCGCGGCCTGTCTTCTCAGCGGCGGCATCTGATCGCGCTACCTGCTCTGCTTGTCTCCCTGGTTCCCGGCCAGGGCCGGCGGCAGATCGTTGCGGTACTTGTCCCACATCTCCTGGTAGAAGGGGGTCGTGCGCCGGTCGTTCTTCATCCAGGTCTTGTTGGTGCGCGGGTTGCTCGTGTCGTCGAAGTTCTCGCCGTGAGACTCCATGGCCTTTCGGTAGGAGTCCACGGTCTTGGCATTGTCCTCGGTCATCCAGCGGTCCACATAAGCGAAGAACGGATCGTGGTTCCAGACCTTCTCGGCCCGCATGATCCGCGCTGCCAGGGCTTCGCCCACGAAGTACTTGCTCGTGCAGCAGCGGCGGTAGCCTTCATTGCTCTCCCAGATATCCCACCCGTCCTTGCCGTAGGCTTCCTCGGGGCTCTTCAGTTCCGGGCTCACCTTTGCACCCTTCGGGTGGCTGGTGAAGACGACGTCGCCCCCGCTCCAACACTTGCCGAAAGCCGTCTGATGGTCCTCCCCGAACTTCGTCTTCGGGCAACTCTCCTTCAGGTTCTGCATCCCCTTGTCGTCGAGCATCAGGCCGGCGAACACGATCGGCCACTTGCGACCGCTGCCGTGGCCGCCGTGGCCCGGCCAGCCCTCGTACCCGGACCGAGCGATGCCGTACAGGTCGATGCCACGCTGGATGAAGCAGACGAGCAGCCGCTCCTTCTCCTGCGCCGGATAGTCCAGGTGCAGCATCAGGCCGATGGTGGACGAGGCGGCGCCGTGCCATTGGCCGTAGTGTGGCTGGTTGATCTCCGGCGAGGCGAAGCCGAACTCCACGGTGTCGAGCCACGGCATGATGGTCACCGCGACCCACTTGTCCAGAATCGATCCGTCCTTGGCCACCGGCTGAGTGTTTAATTGGCCCTCCAGCGCGGGAACACTCTTCGGCTGCGGCAGGTTTTGCAGCAGCTCGCGATGAAGGTTCCGAGCCAGGTAGATGGTCTGGCCGCGGTCGCAGTATGACGGGCGGAAGGCGTCGGCAGGTTGGGGCGAAGCGACGCAGGTCAGGATAGCTGCCTTTGCCAGCACGCGGGCGTGGACGTCGAACCGTGTCAGTGGCTCGATCGAGACCGTCGAGATCAGCGTGTCACCGGGCTTCATGGCGATCGGCAGGTGTGCGAACTGCGACGGATCGTAGCGTTCTGCGGGGATGCGGCTGTCGAAGCCGGCTTCGTTGTTCGCCGGCATATTGAGCACCGAGCCATTGCGGGCATACTTGCCTGGGTGCGCCGCCTCGTCGATGAACTCCTTCTTGGGTATCACCGTCTTGACCTCGTCGCCCCAGAGCGGCTTCGGGTCGATCATCCTGACGGTCACCTCGCCGACGACGTACCAGTCGCCGGTGATGAACTGGCCGACGCGAGCCGGCTTGTCGAAGGTCCAGGTGATGCCGTACTGGCTCACGCTCTCCTTCAGCGGCAACTCCTCCAGCGAGGGCGTCTTCGGCGCGTTGGCCTTGGTGTAGACGGGCAGGTTGTCGAGCGGCCTCTCGGCCGCAGCGCCGGCGGCCATCGCGGCGATCAGCGCCAGGCAGGTTGCCCATGCGAAACAGTTTCTCTTCATCGTGAACTCCTTGTGTTGGGTGCCAGGAAAGAACCAGTTCACACGATACTCACGAGAGTCTCGGGCGCCGGGACTTTGGCTAGGCCACGGCCTCACTGTCCTCTCTCTGTTAAACCCCGGCTGCCTTGGGCGGGCGATGTCAGGTTTCGGTGTTGCGGATCCATCCCAAACGCGGTAACCATCCGCCATGTGCACGGCGACGGCTGCTACTGATTGCCGCCGTTGACACGCCGAGGAGGATGGCCTTGGCGTTGCCCTTAAGTCCTTTTGAAGCCATTAATTATGGTGTCTCCGGACGGGGCGGGCAACCTCAAAACGGGGGGCGAGGACATGGCAGGAAGGCGATCCTAAGGTCTTGAGAAACAGTCGATTGGGACCCCGATACGTCGCGCGGGGGAGGCCCCATGAGGGACGATTTCGGGGGAGTTTAACGTCCGAATTCCTGGAATCTCCATCAGATTAAGTCCATCAAGTTGGCGTTGTTTCGTTTCCGTGTTGTGCCGACCAAGACGAAAGCCCGGCGTCTCCCCAATCGGAGACGCCGGGCGGTGCTTCGGATGTTGCTGGTCAGTGTCACGGCTCCCAGCCGTCGATCGGCCGGGCGACTGTGGTGCGGAACATGTCCCACATCTGATTGACGAAGTCGTCCGCGGCGCGCGGGTTGTAAGGCGATTTCCAGGAGATTGGGACCTGGAATGTCGGACTGAACGGGGAATTCGGATTCTGCTGAAGGGCCTGCTCGAGCAAGGCGGCCGTTGCGGCGTTGTCCTCATACATCCAGCGGTCGCAGAAGTCGAAGAAGGCATCGTGGTTCCACTGCGTCTCCAGCCCCATGAGCAACAGGACCAGGTCGTAGCCCACCCAGGCGTTGACGTTGCAGCAGCGACGGTAGCTCTCGCTCTGGTAGTGGTCAACGTTCCACTCCGTGGGGTCGATGTGCTCGTAGAATCCGCCGGTATGGGTAGCGGAACCGGTGGCGGGCATGCCGTAGATATTCTCCAGCCACCATGACTGGGGAATGCTATACTGGTGGCCGCCGAAAACGACCGTCGCGCCAGTCCAACTGTCTCCCCAGCAATCGCTGCCATAGCAGGTCTGTTCGTCTTCGCCAAACAGGCAACTGGGGTAGGTCGTCTTGGGCGAAGCCATATTTGTGTCGCCCAGCAGGGCGCCGGCCAGCACGATGCAGAACTTCCGTGAACTGCCGTGACCTCCATGGCCCGGCCAGCCGACATGGCCGCCGCGGACGATAGCCCACAGGTCGATGCCCCGCTGAACCATGCCGATCAGGAGTTTCTCCTTGTTCGCTGCCGTTTCATTCGTCGCCAGTGCCAGACTGGCCATGCTGAGCATTCGCGCGGCGATGTGTTTGTAGTTCGGCTCATATTCGACCGGGGCATCGTAGCCGAACCAGACGATCTCACCCGTCCACGGACGGGCGAACGCCCGCGACCAGAGGTCGATGGTGATGTCCGTCTTGCCTTCGAAGATGCCGTGTTTCCACGTGAAGATCAGCGGATAGACGGTACTGCCGTAGTTCACCGTGGGCAGCAGGGCCCGGTTCAGGTTCCGCGAATAGTAGACGGTTGCCGATGGCTGGACCGTGTAGCCGGGCCGGAAGGCGTCTGGCGCCACGGGGGCCGACAGGCAGTGCAGGACGCTGGTGCTTTCGATCGGGCTGTCGTCGTTGCTTAACTCGCCGAAGGGGGTGGTGGGTTCCGCATTGCGAGTCAAGCCAACGGACGAGACGAGGATGTCGCCGGCGACCATGCTGACCGGCGGGTCGGTCCGGAAAGAGGCATCATAGCGTCCGAACAAGACCCGCGTGTCCAATCCGCTGTACAAGTGGCTGTTCCAGTTGTTCACGACCTTATTGAACATCGACCCGTTCTTGACACCGTCCCACGACGGGCTGATGCTGCTGACTGTCACTGGGCCGATCACATAGTAGTCGCCCGTGATGAAGCGGCCCACGCGTGCCGGGCTGCTGAACGTCCAGGTGACGTCGCAGTAGGTCACGCTGCTGACGAGCGGCAACTGCTCGACCGTTGGGGTCGCCGGCGCGTTCTGCGTCGTGTAGACGGGAATCGTCAGCGGCGGGCACGTGTCGCTGTCGTAGGGGGTCACCACCACGGTCGTCGTATCCTGCGCGGTATCCGTGTCGATGTCAGTGATGGTCAGGGTGATCGTGTGGGTGCCCACGGTCAGCGGGACCAGGGGCCTGGGGCCGGTGGCGAGCTGCGTGGCGCCCTCGGACCAGACCCAGCTGGTGATCTCACCGCTGGGACGCGAGGCCACACCGCCGAACTTGATCACCTTGTACCCGTCGTTGAACAGGTCGGTCTTGGTCTGGTCGTCGCCGGCGTCGGCCGTCAGCGTGGGGGTGAACGGATTCACCGTGATGACGACCGTGTCCTCGTGTGTGGCCGCATCGTCGTCGGTGACCGTGAGGGTGATGGTGTGCGTGCCCACGGCCAGGCTGACGTCGGCTGTCTGGGTGGTGGCCAGTTGCGTCACGCCTTCGGTCCAGAGCCAGCTGACGATCGTGCCGTCGGAGTCGCTCGACCCGGAGCCGTCCAGCGTCACGGTCTCGACGTCGTTGTCATCCGTGTCGGTCACGCTCTGGTCGATGCCAGCGTCTGCCGTCGGCGGCAGGTTCTCCTCGGCTGCCGTGATGTTAATCTCCAGCATGGCGTTCTTCGTGTACACGGCCTGGTCGGAAATCGTTCCCGGCTGGCCCCAGTTGTACGGGGCAGCGATGTAGACCAGGCACGGGGCCACGTGCAGCAGCACGTCGAACTGCGACGTGCTCGTCGAGTTGTTGAGCACGTCGGTGACCATTGAGAAGGTGCGGCCGGCGGTCAGTCCGAGCGCGGACGTGACCGAGTTGTCGAGCACTTCGGCCTGGCCCCAGGCAATCATGCCGGCCTGACGCTGGTCGTTCGTCGGGTCGATGTTGTCGGTGATCTGCCAGATGGCGTCGTTGACGCCGCCGGACTGCTTGTGGAGGCTCACGCCGCTGGAGTACGACGACAGGCTGCACCCCGAGGCGGCCGTGTACGAGCCGATGCCCAGGCCCATCCGCGGGCGGAAGGCGTAGACGACGTCGGCGCTGCCGATGTCGCCGCCCGAGGTGTTCGTCAGCACGGCCTGGGCCGTGAAGACGGTGCCCGAGGTCGTCGACGGATTGACCACGTAGGTGGTCTCCTCGGTCCACTTCTGGGCGCCGCCCTTGGTGAAGACCGTCGTGACCTTGTAGCTGTAATAGTCCGTGCTCTTGTGCAGTTCGGTGAACGTGGCGGCAATGGTCCCTCCGGCGAAGCCCCCGGCCGGCGGGTGCATGGTGAACATGCTCTGGCCCCAGGTGGCGGCGTCGGCGTAGTTGAACGTGCCGCCGTCCTGAAGGTCGCGGAAACTGATGATCTGCGCGACCATGTTGACCGTCTGCCGCTTCAGTTGCAGCGACCACAGGTCGCCCAGCACCGTGTCGGTGCAGGTGACGGTCATGGTGCCTGCGGCCGACGAAATGTCGTCGCCCGTGTAGGACAGGGTGGTTGCCCCCCATCCCACGGACGACACCATCAGTAACAATACGACCCCTGACAGATACCTCATGATGACTCCTCCACGAAGACTTCGTCAACGGTGATCATGCGGACGCCACCATGGCCTCCGCTCTCAGAAGTCCGTCTTGTGCCCAACACACGTTATCTCAGCGCACACTGATCTATCTGGGGCATGTCCTGGGCAAGTCCCTTTGCCAGGACAAACCGAGGCCGCAGAGGTGTTCCTGCACACACAACAGAAAGGGCGGCCATACAGATGTTGGGGACTCCACCACGTTCCAGGAGCCCACGTCCGACATGAACGGCGATAGGAACGGCAGGCACTCGCATTGGGCGAGAGGCCTGATACTACAACGCTACGAGGCCTTTTCACCGTGGCACGGGCATCCTGCCCGTGCGTCGCAGGGCCATCCTGGCCCTGCACAACGCTGTTCGTCCACGGGCAAGATGCCCGTGGGACGCATGGGCAGGATGCCCATGCCACGATGCAGCGCAGTAGTACTATCAGCCTGCTGAAGAAACATGGCACAGCCGCCCCCGGCTGTGCAGCCTCTTTCCCCATCCCCCCGGCCGAGGGCGGCCGGGCCACACGTTCTGAGATAGTCTCTAAGTCTGTCAACTCCTCCGGCGGCGGGCCATCAGCCCGAGCATTCCAAGGCCCAACATGGCCATCGTGGCAGGCTCGGGGAGCAGGTACCTGGCCTGGAGTACTGTGTAGTCTCCCTCTTTCACGGCGAACTCCCATGTGCCGGCATTCTCGGGAGACAGTGTGATGGGAAGGGCATCCAGATGGAATGGCGTGTGATCCGTGTCGATCAGGGTATACAGGGCTCCCTGCTTCGGCGTGAAGCCCGGCGCCAACGCCATCTTGATCTCACCGCCCTGCTCGCTGTCGTTCAAGCCGCCGACCTCAAGCGGACTGACACCGTCCGGGTGAACCGTGAAGATGGCCGTGCCGACCAGACGGAACTTGTTCAACACGAAGATCTTCGCCTTGGCTCCATCCACGTGGAACGTGCTGCCGGCGCTGATCATCATTGCCCCCGTTCCATCGTCTGTGGTAATCAGCTCTCCGCCCGAGATGGTGTAGATGCCGGATCCCGCCACCCCCACGGTGACGCCGTTGGCCTTCCAACTGACGGTGCCGCCGGTCTGGGTGACATCGAACGTGCTGTTGGCGCCAACGCCCAACTGGACCCCATACTGGGTGTCGATCGTGCCCCCCGTGATCACCACTGTCACCTTGCCCGTCGCCGTTGTACTCGCCGATCCGCCGACGAACAGGCGGTCGGCGTAGATCGTGCCGCCGTTGACCGTGAAGGTGGAGCCGTCCACGTTGCCGTTGTAGCCGAAATGAATGCCGCCATATGCGTAGGCGTCGCCGGCGCCGATGTTGCAGTCGAGATTCAGGTGGGCCGCGTGGTCGTTGCCGAACCGGATGGCGTTCCAGCCTCCGACGTCTGTGAACGAGCCCGTCAGGTTGGCCCAGGTTTCCACTGTGGTGGCGGCATACAGCGTGCCGTCGCAATCGCCGCCGACCTCGGCAAGCGGCGTGTCGGCCGTGCCTCCGTTGATAAGCCTCGCCCATGCGGGGGTCGTGCCCGCCAGATACGTTGCCAGGACAAGAAACGCGATCAGTCTTATCACTGCGCAGAACTTCATGGTCACTTCTCCTCACATACCACGTGTGTTATCACGTGTGGTGCTGCGATGCCCGACAGCAAAGCCGGTGCGGCAGCGGACACAAAAACCGGGGAGGCCTGTCGCCTCCCCGGTCCGTGAAATCGCAGCGCTGGAAGCGGTTTCGATCAAGATGGGGGGAACTCGGCTGCGAAGACGTTCCAGCCCGATCAGGCCCGACGACGCCGAGCCACCAGTCCGACCATTCCGAGTCCGAGCAGCGCCATCGTGGCGGGCTCGGGAACTATGTACTTCGCCTGGAGCACGCCATTGTCGCCTTCCTTCACCACAAGCTCCCACGTGCCGACATCCTCGGCGGCCAGCGTGAGGCCGAGGTTATTGGGATCGAACCTCCACCAGCCGCCGCCCAGGGTGTCGATCAGATCGAACAAGTCCCCCTCGCTGGGGGTCACGCCCGCGGCGAGATCCATGTTGACGACGGCGCCAACGAAACTCTCGCTGCGCGTCGTGGCGATGGCAAGGGTGCTCACCCCGGTCGAGCCCACGGTGTACTCGAGAGTCCCGTTGTTGACGCTGAACTGGGACACGCTGACACTGCCACCGGTTCCTATGACATGCAGGGTCGATCCGTTATTGATTTGCATGCTCTTGGTCGAGGTGATCGATCCGCCCGAGATGGTGTACGTGCCCGTTCCGACATCTCCGATGACCAGGGAGTTGTTGAGCCATGTCACGGTGCCGCCGGTCTGGGTAACCTCGAACGAGTTCGCAGCGCTGTTGCCGAGTTCGATGCCATAGAGCGCGTCAATCGTGCCGCCCGTGATGACCACTGACACCTTGCCCGTGCCGTCCGTGTAGAGCCGGTCGGTGTAGAGGGTGCCGCTGTTGAGGGTGATGGTCGTGCCTGCGACCGCGCCGCTGTAACCGAAGTGGATGTTGTTGGCACGCGAAGCGCTGCTGCCGATGTCGCAGTCGAGGTTCAGATGGGCCGCGTAGCCGTTGCCGAACCGGACGGCGTTGAACACACCGACGTTCGTGAACGAGCCGGTCAGGTTGGCCCAGGTTTCCACCGTGGTGGCGGCGTACAGGGTGCCGCCGCAATCTCCCCCGACCTCAGCGAGCGGGGTGTCGGCCGTGCCACCGTCGATGACTCGGGCCGACGCCGGCGTGACACACAACAGACCTACCGTTAAGGCGACGAGCAGCGTTGACTTCATTCCAGAAACCAACTTCATAGGTTCTTCTCCTTCCAAATAGCACTCCGGTCCAGAACGCCAACCGCGAAAGCCCCGATGGCCTCGTGTTCGCAACAGCGACCGTGTGCCCTCCCTCGTTTGATTTCCGCGGCCGCCAGACCACCCGGCACCGCGATGCTTCTATGGTCTTGTGTTCAGCAACAGCCGAAAGTGATCGCTCTTCGGAGCCCCCCCGGGCCGCCCCTGTTCCCTTGGTATCAGGGATGTGTTTCGCCTGCGGCCTTCCGCCAACGCCTCCCCGCATTCGCAGGCACCGCAACCGGGTTAATTATGAGGCATGGCGGCGTGTCAATCAAACACCAGGCCGGATGCGGGCAAGTCGTTCCACCGCAGTTTTTTGGAAACGGTAAGTGGTTGCTGGTGAAGTGGTTGTGGGAGTTTCCGGTATTTGCCGCCGCAATTTGGACAGCAACGCGCTGAGGTCGAGAACGGAGGTTTGGAGGGCCTCTGAACGGATAAGTCCACCATCTTGGCTCCACCAGGCCTGTCGCCAGTCTGGCAGGCGGAGGCTGCGGCGGCGGGATGCGTCGCAGGCGGCGACCATGGCGACCATCTTGACGAACGGTCCGTGTGTCGCCATACTGTGTAAGTTCACCAACTTCTTTCCATCAGATCAGGCATTCGGTTCAGTGAACTGAAGGGGCGACTCCATGGGGCGACACAGGGTCGTGGGCAAGGTGGCGGAATCGATCATGCGCAGGCTGGTCGAGGGGCAATGGCTGGAGCCCGGGACGTTTCCGTCGGTGCGTGAGCTGACGGCGTTGTGCGGCGTGTCGGCCAAGACGATGATGGCGGCGTTGAGGGAACTGGCGGCGGCGGGCTTGCTTCTGGTGGAGCAGCGGAAACGGATCGAGGTGGCGCCGGGGGCGCGGGAGAAGGCGCGGGATCTGCTTCAGGGGCCGGCGGACGCGGGGGAGACGGTCCACCGAATGGCGATCCTCTACCCGGAATGGTACATGCCGCCGTCGCGTAATGCGTTTTACGCGGCCATGCTGCGTGCCATCGGCGACGAGGCGGCCAAACGCGGAATTCGCACCGAAGTGGTTCCGTGGACGGTGCAGAACCAGATGGCGGTGGCGGACTCGCTGGTGCGTCGCGGATTCGACCGCGCGCTGATCGTCAGTTTCAACACGATGTTCGCCGCCGCGGTGCTGATGTTCTGCGAGCGTGGCTTCCCGTTCATCATCTTCAACCACCGGCCTCAGGGGATTCCTGTGCCGTCGGTGGTGTTTGACGCTCATGCGGCGGCTGCCCGGATGGCCGACCGCCTGGTGAACCTCGGGCACCGGAACCTGTGTCTGGTCGTGCATCCGCACGACTACTCGTCCGAGGTGGAGACCGATCTGCCGGAGAACCGGGGGAAGGCTTCGGGGTGGCTGGAGTGTCTTCAGGAGCGGGGTGTGCTGGACAGTTGTACGATTCCGATCTACCTGCCCTGGGAGCCGGTGCTGGGGCTGTTCAGCCGCATGTTCCGGGCGATGATGAACGGTCCGGACCGTCCGACGGCGATCCTGTTTGGTCACAGTCCGTGGGCGCGTGTGTTCATGGAGGATCCGGAGCTGTCGCGATTCTGCGTGCCGCAGGAGCTGAGCGTGGCGACGTTCGAGCCGGGGGTGGGGATCCGTCTGCCGGCGGGATGTCCGCCGCTGACGACGATTGACGTCAACTACACCCGCACGGCGCAGTGTATCATGGAGACCATCGAGAAGCTGGCCTCCGGCGGGACGAATGTGCCGACGATCCGCGTGCCTCTGGACACGCAGGTGACCGAGAGCATCGGGCCGGCGCCGCAAGGGGCCGGGGGGGTCGCGTCGGTGACGTTGGCTGGGACGGGGGAGTGATACCGAAGGCGGGATGGGCATGGCTGTTCTTGTGGACAGGGGCGTGACGCGGACGTTGTTCTCGATGGCGCTGCCGATGCTGGCCGGGACGTTCGCGATGAACGCGTACAACCTGACGGACACGTGGTTCGTGTCGCGGCTGGGAACGCGGCCGCTGGCGGCCATGGGGTACACGTTTCCGGTGGTCATGCTGCTGACGTGCGTGGCGCATGGGATCGGCTCGGGCGTCACGACGCTGGTGTCGCACGCGATCGGTCGTCACGATCGGCAGGACGCGGCGCACCTGGTGACGCACGGGATGCTGCTGGCGGCGTCGGTGGCGGCGGTGATGAGCCTCGGCGGGTACCTGCTGGTGGAGCCGGTGTTCGCGCGTCTGGGGGCGGACGCGGAGACGTTGCCGCTGATCGGGCAGTACATGCGGACGTGGTACGTCGGGGCGGTGTTCATGGTGCTGCCGATGCTGGGCAACGGCATCCTGATCTCCTCGGGCGACTCCAAGGCAGCCAGCATGTTCATGATCGTGGGCACTATGCTCAACACGATTCTGGATCCGATCATGATTTTCGGATGGCTGGGCATGCCGGCGATGGGGATTCGCGGCGCGGCCCTGGCGACGGTCATGGCGCAGAGCGTCTCGACCGTGTGGCTGATCTGGCTGCTGACGCGGAAGCATCGGTTGCTCGTCTGGCGCGGGTGGTATGGGTCGGACGTTGCGACGTCGCTGCGGCGGATCATGCGATTCGCGATTCCAAGCATTCTGAGCATGATCCTGATGCCGATCAGTGCGACGGTCATCACGCGGATCCTGAGCGGCTTCGGTGACGAGGCGGTCGCGGCCACTGGGGCGGCCGGGCGCATCGAGATGTTCGCCTTCATGGTGCCGATGGCGCTGGGGATTTCGCTGATGCCGTTTGTGAGCCAGAACTTCGGGGCCGGCCGCATGGACCGCGTGAGACAGGCGCGCCGTCTCTCGACGTGGTTCGCCGTGCTCTATGGCGGGCTGATCGCCGTGGCGTTCTTCGTGGCGGCGCCGGCCCTGGCGGCCCTGTTCACGAAGGACCCCAGGGTGGCCGACACGCTGATTTCGTACATTCGCATCGTCTCGTTCGGGTATGGCCTGATGGAGGTGCACCGTTACAGCGGTTTCTTCCTGACGGGGATGCACCGGCCCATCAACGCCACGCTGTTGAACGTGATACGCGTGCTGGTGTTTCTGATCCCGTTGTCGTGGCTGGGGGCGCGATTCTGGGGCACCGTGGGGGTGTTCGGGGGGCGTCTGGCGACGGACGTCGTGGTCGGGTGCCTGGGGATCCTGTGGGTGGCGCGGGTGCTGGCGCGGCAGAAGGCGGCTGCCGCGGGCGGCGGGCACGGATCGGGGGCAGTCCGCTGAGGATAGCCCTCGCGGCGGTCCTGTACCAGGGGCGTCCGGGCTCGGCGGGCCGTCATGGGGCCGCGATGCGGTAGAGGCGGACGGCCAGGGGGGCGAAATCGTCGGCGAACCTGCCGTCGCGGACGGGGATGGTTCGGTTTTCGCCGAGGACCTCGGCCTGGGCGTCGCCGCGGAGGCCCGCCACCTCGAACTCGCCGCGCGCGGGACTGTCTTCCATGCGGACGCTCAGGACGTACACAGCCCCGTCATGCCGCTTGGCTATGGCGGCGATGGGCGCCAGACCGGCGGCGGCCACCTCGGGCGAGGCAGGCGCGGAGCTGGTCACGCGAAGGCCGTCGGGAAGGGTTGGCGAGTTCAGGACCGGCGCCAGGCGCGTGATTTCGAGATTGGTTTCCTTGAAGACCCGGGCCATTTCCTCGTCGGCGAAGACGCTGTCTTCGATGGCCGGCAGGTCGCCGACGCCGCCGGGATTCTGGTGGACCCAGTAGTTGATGCCCATGGCACCGTGGATGATTGCCATCCAGACCTCGGCGCGGAAGTTGCGGGGACCGTGGTCCAGGCGCGGCTTGGCCGCCTCGACGGTGGGCCAGATGACCTTGCGGCCCTGGCACAACTCGACCAGCTTCTTGACGCCCCAGGCTTCCACCCAGTATTTGCCGGCGGCCGGCTTGTACTGGTGCAGGCCGGGGTAGATGTCATAGCCGACGAGGTCGGCGCCCTTGATGTACTCGGCGTAGTCTTCCATGTGCGTCTTGCGGTTGGCGCGGCCGACGTATTCGTACATGAATCCGAAACTGAAACCGACGTAGACGGGCTTGTCGGCAATGGCCTTCAGCAGGCGGTAGTGGGCGATGATCTGGTCGGGGTGAACCGGGGGCTGGTAGCGGCCGATGGTGGCGTTCCAGTCGGCGTCCTTGCGGGCCGCCAGATCGGGCCATCCGTTGGTGTTGCTGTGGGCGAGGTCGGGTTCGTCGAGTTGCTGCCAGCCGACGATCTGCGGGTCGTCCTTGTGTCTGACGGCGGCGTCGTTGAGCTCGACCATGACGGCCATGCCGACCTCGCGCAGGGCGGCAAGATGCTCCTCCGTCGGCCCTTTCCAGAGGTTCATGTAGATGTTGACTCCGGCGTCCTTGTACTTCCGGGCGCTGGAGACCGGCTGCATCCAGACCGAGATGGGGAAGAAGTGGGGATCGGCCCAGGCGCCGTCCTTGAAGTCGAGCTTCGGGTAAGCGACCTGGACCGGTTCGGCGGCCCGCGAGACAAGGGCGAGGGCGCCGCACAGCCATGCCACAGCCATCAGGTAACGCATGCTTTGTCTCCCCAGGAATAAGGACGTTGACCTGGCACTGCGAGCCGTCACCATGTTAACTCCCGCGGCGTTTTGCGGTTCCGAGCAAATGGAGGCGGTGTTAACCCTACAACGCGACATCGTGGCATGGGCATCCTGCCCATGCGTCCCACGGGCAAGATGCCCGTGGACGAACCACGCCTTGCAGGGCCAGGATGGCCCTGCGACGCACGGGCAGGATGCCCGTGCCACGGTACGGCCCCCAAGACGTTAGTGCGCCCACCGGACAACGGCAGTTGGCGTGGGGCCGGCAATCTGGTATACCAGCGCCTAGCGACCCATTGGGGCGGCGGCGCGGCTTCGGAGTTTCCTGCGGCGATGACGACACAGAACGATCCTTCCGTGGAATCCGCAACAGTCGAGGAGGTGCCTCCGCCGGCGGAGCAGACGCAGGGATTCTGGTCCACGATGCCACGGATGTTCTCGTCGCTGCGTCACCGGAACTACCGCCTGTTTTTCGGCGGCCATGCCCTGTCGATGGTCGGCGCGTGGGCTCAGCGTATTGCGCTGAGTTGGCTGGTCTGGAAACTGACGGGCTCGAAGGTCTGGCTCGGCTACATCAACGCGATCGGGCCGCTGCCGATGACGTTCCTGTCGTTTTTCGGCGGCATCGTGGCCGAGCGGGCGGACCGGCGGCGGATCCTGTACGTCACGCAGTCGCTCATGTCGGTGGGCCCGCTGGCCATTGCCCTGGCGCTGGCGTTTGATCGCGAGATGGAGTACGTTAACGAGTGGCATCTGCTGATTGTGGCGGGGCTGCACGGGATCGTGCAAGCGTTCGATGTTCCGGCTCGTCAGGCATTCGTCGTGAACATGGTGGGGCGCAAGGACATCGCCAACGCCGTGGCGTTGAACTCGTCGGTGTTCAACGTGTCGCGGATGGTCGGCAGCGGGCTCGGCGCGGGACTGATCGCCCTGGTCGGCGCGGCCGCATGTTTCGCCATCAACGGCCTGACGTACTTCGCGCTGATCGCGGCGCTGTTGCTGATGCGGTTTCCGGCGGCCACCGAGGCGCAACTGCGCCGGGCGAGCGTTCCGCGTCATCCGTTCGGCGGGTTCTACTATGTGTGGTCGCACAAGGCGGTCCGCGCGACGATGGTTCTGCTGGCCTCGACGAGCATTCTGGGCTGGTCGTTCCTGACGCTTCTGCCGGCCTTCGTCGACCACGTGTACCATCGGGAGGCGGGCACCTTCGGGGTGTTCATGTCCGTGTTCGGGGCAGGGGCGTTCATCGGCGCGCTGATCATGGCCTACCTGGGCTACTACAGGAAACGGCAGCGGCTGGTGCTCATCGGCACGGTGATCTTCATAGCGGCTGTGGCGACGTTCACGGTGGCGCCGACATGGTCGGTGGCACTGGCGCCGCTGTTTTTCGCGGGGCTGGGTCTGCTGATCGCGATGGCCGGGATCAACAGCCTGATCCAGTTGGTGGTCAACGACCGGTTCCGCGGGCGCGTGATGGGGGTGTACGCGACGCTCTTCGGCGGGATGATGCCGGTAGGTTCGCTTCTGGCGGGCTTCATGGCCGAGCGCCTGTCGTCTCCGGTGGCGGTGCAGATCAACATTGCCGTGCTGGCGGTCGTGACGGCGGCGGTGGCGGTGTACTGGCGGCGTCTGGGGCTGACCGAGGCGGCGCGGTCGGCGTCGGCATGAGCGGCATGCGGAGAGGGTGCATGTCACGTTTGCGGGGGCGCAGGCTCTCTGGCCGCAGAGATGGCGGGAAGCGACGTAGGGGGCACTCGCGAGCGCCCCGCGGGGGATTGGCACCCTGCGAGGGCGGCTCGCCCCTCGGCGAGGCTCGGGACTTGCAGCGAGCCGCCCCTACGGTTGGCGTTATTCCCAGACCAGTGGCACGCCACAAACGTGACATACCCCCGTGCGGAGACCTGCGGCGGAATGGTTGTTGCCCTGTTGTGGTGCTCGGCGTACAATCCTGCGTCTTACGGTCGACGTGTGTCGGGTCGGCGGATTCGACAGGTGATAAGGAGAATGGAATGCAGAAGGAACGGTTGGCGTTTTTCGAGGAGTTGATGTCGGCCTGGTGCCCGTCGGGATTCGAGGAGCGGGCGCAGGACGTGGTGCGCGCGCGGCTCGGCGGCCGGTGCGACGAAGTGCGGACGGACCTGCACGGCAACGTGATTGCCGGGACGAACGTGGGTGCGCCGCTGCGCGTGATGCTGGCCGGCCACGTGGACGAGATCGGGCTGATGGTCGTGTACATCGACGAGAAGGGGTTCCTGTATTTCCAGCCGATCGGCGGTTTTGACCTGAACGTCTTGGTGGGTCAGCGTGTGCTGGTGCATACGGAGGAGGGGCCGGTGCAGGGCGTGATCGGCCGCAAGCCTGTCCACCTGATGGACCCGGAGCAGCGGAAGGTGGTTCCGAAGTATGAGGAGTTGTTCATCGACATCGGGGCCAAGGACGAGAAGGAAGCCCGCAAGCATGTCCACGTGGGCGATCCGGTGACGATTGACGCGGAGATGAAGTACCTGCTGAACGACCTGGTGACGAGCCGCGGGTTCGACGACCGGGTGGGGACGTTCGTCGTGGTGGAGACGTTGCTGGAGGTGGCCGCGCGGAAGCCGAAGGTGGCCCTGTGGAGCGTCTCGACGGTGCAAGAGGAAGTGGGGATGCGTGGCGCGCGGACCAGCGCGTACGGCGTGGACCCGCACGTGGGGATCGCGGTGGACGTGGGCTTCACGACGGATTGCCCCGGGATCGACAAGAAGACGACGGGCGACTGCAAAGTGGGCGGCGGGCCGATCGTGGCACGCGGACCGAACATCAACCCGATTGTGTTCGACGGCTTGGAGAAGGCGGCGAAGGCCAAGAAGATTCCGTATCAGATCGAAGCTGCGCCGCGGCCGACGGGCACGGACGCCAACGCACTACAGATTAACCGGGCCGGCGTGGCGGCGGCCCTGATCAGCATTCCGAACCGGTACATGCACTCGCCGAATGAGATTGTGAGTCTGAAGGATCTGGACAATGCCGTCCGCCTGCTGACGGAGTACGTTCTGTCGCTGAAGGCGACGGACGAGTTCGTTCCGGGCGTGTCGAAGCGGACGGGGATCGTGCAGAAGAAGTAGGGACGACGGAGCGGGCGGGCGCCCGAGGTCGAGTGCTGCGTCCGCTCGTGGCATGAAGGTGTTCATGAGTATTCTACGGGCCGGCGCAGGCCAGAAGTGGCTTGCGCCGGCCTCATTTGCGCGGGGCGTAGTGCAAATCTACACTATCGATGCCGCCATCTACCGCGAAGAGGGCGGAACGTGTGCGGCTCTGCGGCGTTCACTGTGTCGGGAAGGCAACCCGGGTCCGGGCGGGCGGCGTGTGTGGGTGCGGCGTCGGCGTCGGGCGAGACGGAAGGAGCGGCAGGATGTTCGTTGGCGTGTCAAGATGGATCGTTCTGGCGGCAGCAGTGGCAGTGGCGGCGGGGAGTTGGTGCGCGGCGGCGGTGGCTCAGCGCAGCCGTGAGACGCCGGCAGCGGCCAAGGCGCCGGCCGTGGGGCAGACGGTGGTTCTGGACACGGTCGGGTTCTGGCGACTGCACCACGAGTTGAAGCAGCCGGTGATGGTGAAGGGGACCGGGGTGACGGCGTTGCCGGGCAAGTCGTTGGCGATGCACACGCCGACGCCACCACCGCCGCAGGGCTGGTCGCTGCCGGATTTCGACGACAGCGGCTGGACGCGGCGTCCGGCGCTGGGGGCCATTCACTCTCCGTTTCTGTCGCGGCTCTGTGCGCGAGGCAAGTTCCGCGTGGACGATCCGCGGAAGGTGTCGGGCCTGCGTCTGTCGCTCGGGTACCACGGCGGGGCGATTGTGTACGTGAACGGCAAGGAAGTGGCGCGGCGGCATCTGTCGCCGTCGTCGGCGGGCGGCGAGGCGCCGGCGGATCGTTACGACCGGGCGGCGTTTCTGGACGAGAAGGGGAACCTGATCCAGTCGGGCACGATCAAGAAGTGGCGAGCGGATTCGGGCGAGGCCTCGAAGCGGCATCCGGCGATGGCGGGGCGACGGATCGACGATCTGGCGATTCCGTCGTCGATGCTGCGCAAGGGCGTCAACGTGCTGGCGATCGAACTGCACCGCGCGCCTTACGATTCGGTGGTGGAGGAGAAGAAGGCCAAGACCGACTACGAGTACCAGTCGCCGTACGACCTGGCCTGGAACACGTGCGACCTGCTCTCGGTGCGTCTGACGGCGGCGGGGGGCGAGGGGGTCGAGGCGAACGCGACCCGTCCCGCGGGGCTTCAGGTCTGGAACAGCTCGTTCATGGCGGACGATTTCGATCAGGACTTCGGCGACCGGTGCGAGGTGTTGTCGGCGGTGCGTCTGGTGACGGCTCGTGGGGGAGCGGCGAGCGGCAAGGTCGTGGTGGGGTGCACGGAGCCGCTGCGTGGGCTTCGGGGTCGCGTCACGGATTTCAGGGCCGTGGGCGGCGCCGGCGGCGGGACGATCCCGGCTTCGGCTGCGCGGGTGCGTTATGCGACAGCCTGGGGCGAAGGGTCGGTGGTGTACCCGTATTCGTGCGAGACGGTGCCGTATCCGGTTCAGCCGAAGTTGTTGGGCGCGTTGCAGGAGCAGCCGCCGCAGGAGGTGCCAGTCGCGGCGGGCAAGTCGGGGCGTTACAGCGTGAATCTGCCGGGCCAGCCGGCATGGGTGGCGGGGGCGGTGGCGCCGGTCTGGGTGACGGTGTCGGTGCCGGCGTCGGCGGCCGCGGGTCGGTACGAGGGGACGCTGACGATCGAGGCGCAGGGTCATCCGTCGGTAAGCGTTCCGCTGGAGTTGGAGGTGTCGGCGTGGACGCTGCCGGCAACGCAGGATCGGCGGACGTGGGTGGAACTGGTGCAGTCGCCCGAGACGTTGGCCGTGGAGTATGAGCTGGAGCCGTGGTCGGAGCGTCACCTGGAGATGATCGGGCGGAGCCTGTCGCTGATCGGGGACACGGGGAGCCGCGTGGTGTACGTGCCGCTGATTGCGCAGTCGCACTTCGGGAACGCGGAGTCGATGGTGCAGTGGATCGACAAGGGGAACGGTTCGTTCGAGTACGACTTCTCGCGGATGGAGACGTACCTGGACCTGGTCGAGAAGCACATGGGGAAGCCGAAGATCGTGTGCCTGCACGTGTGGGACGTGTACATGGTGCCGACGGACGAGGGCCGCCGCGGGAAAGGCGACAACCGGATCTTCAAGCATCTGGAGAAGACCGGAGCGTTGATGGGCAGCGGCCCGGTGGTGACGTTGCTGGACCGGGCGACGGGCGAGCGGAAGCCGGTGCAACTGGCTCGGTACGACGAACCGGGCGGGACGAAGGCGTGGGGGCCGCTGTTCGCGCAGTTGCGCGAGCGGCTGCGTCGGCGGGGTCTGGAAGGCGCGATGATGCTGGGCACGTTCCCGGATCAGTGGGCGACGCAGGAAGAGGTGGCGGCGCTGAAAGAGCCGTCGGGCGACCTGCCGTGGGTGATTCAGAGTCATCTGGGCGTGAACAACAAGGAAGGGCTCTACCGCGGGACGGCGCGGTGCGGGTACCAGAGTCGGGTGTGGCTGTGCGAGTATCCATCGGATCTGGACAAGGGTGGCCTCCACGGTTGGCGGCGCAGCGACCTGGTGGCCAAGTTCAACCGCGTGATGGGGTTCGTGGACTATCCGACGGCGGCGTGGCGTGCGTATCCGGAGATGGCGATCACGGGGGACCAGCGCGGCATAGCGCGTGTGGGCGGCGACCTGTGGAGCGTGATCAAGAACCGTCGGGGCGAGCGCACGGGAACGGTCACGGCGTTGTTTCCTCAGAGCAGTTGGAGGAACCTTGATCCGTGGGCGGCGCTGCTGGCGCCCGGGACGGACGGTCCGGTGGCGACGACGCGGTACGAGGCGCTTCGGGCGGGGCTGGAGGCTTGTGAGGCGCGGATCCGGATCGAGGAGGCGCTGCTGGACGGTGGTCGGCGCGAGCGGCTCGGCGCCGACCTGACGGCCCGGTGCGAGGCCGCGCTGAAGGACCGTCTCGTGACGCTCTGGCGCAGCAACAGCAATCTGCTGCTGGACCCGAAGGGCGGCGGCGAGTCGATTCATGTTCGAGGCATCGCGGGCCAGGCGTGGTACGAGGGGCATCCGTGGCAGGACGACACGCGGCTGCTGCTGGCCCTGGCGGGGGAGGTGGAGAAGGCCGACGGGAGGAGCGGCCGATGAGGGCGGGATCCGCGTAGGCCCTTATCGGTAGGCTTCGTGGGGCGCCTCTCTCTGGGAGAAAGAGGGCGCTCCGCGCGTGGTATCCGACAGAAGCCGCGTGGCTGCGAGCAGCCTAGACTGAAGCCGCACACTGACCAGGAACCCAGGCCCGACAGGGCCGGCAAGAGTGTAGCCGGAGGCGTTGGGCCGGACCGAGCCTCCGGTGCTCACGTTGTCACGGAGCGAAGGATGATCGTCCCTTCCAAGCCCTGAAAGGGCGGTAGTCAGTAGCCGGCGGCGTGAGCCGCCGGAAGCCGGCTTCTCCAAGAACACAAGCCCCGGTCAGGGGCGGCAGTGCGCGGCACAGACAGACGGACTGCCGCCCCCTCTGGGGGCTCGCGTCGCGTCGCGGGCAAGTTCCGGCGGCTCACGCCGCCGGCTATTGACTGTCGGCCCTTCGGGCCTCAGATGCCGGCGTACCAGGGGCTGACCTCGACAGCTGGGGGCCCAGGACCGTCCACTCCAACGAACGACCGCCGCGCATGCTTTGGCGAGCGACCGCCACACGTGCCAGATTCTTTGGGCACACCCCTGTGCGGGCACGCGGGCCGAATAGGCCTTGTGTTCGGGGCGGGATATGGCATAGTAAGGGGCTTGACGCATCGCGTGTCGGCAAGCCCGCCGCCATGGGCGCTACTGTGCAGGGAACCAGCGGTGAAAGCCTCGCCCGCCAGACCAACGGAATTGCTCGCCCCCGCGGGAGACGCGGAGTGTCTGCGCGCCGCGGTGGCCAACGGGGCCGACGCGGTGTATTTCGGCCTCACGGACTTCAACGCCCGCAAGCGGGCCACCAACTTCACGCTCGATGAGCTTCCCGAGACGCTCGCCTGGCTGCATCGCCACAACGTGCGCGGCTACATCACCTTCAACACACTGGTTTTCGACGACGAACTGGAGCGGGCCGCCGGCTTCGTGGAGGCCATTGCCCGCGCCGGGGCCGACGCGGTGATTGTCCAGGACCTCGGTCTGGCGGGGCTGATTCGCCGCATGGTTCCGTCGCTTCCGGTGCACGCTTCGACGCAGATGACGCTGACGGAGCCGGCGGGGGTCGCCCTGGCGGGAGAACTGGGCGTGTCGCGGGTGATCCTGGCTCGCGAGCTGCCGCTCGCCGAGATTGCGCTGATCGCGCGTTCGACCGCGATGCCGTTGGAAGTGTTTGTCCACGGAGCGTTGTGCATCAGCTACAGCGGGCAGTGCCACGCCAGCCACGTGCTGATGGATCGCAGCGCGAACCGCGGGCTCTGCGCCCAGCCGTGCCGGCTGGCGTACGACCTGGTGGCGGACGGGCGGCCCCTGGCGGGCGTTCCACCGTATCCGCTGTGTCCGAAGGATCTGGCGGGGTACGACTGTGTGCGTGCCCTGGTGGATGCGGGGGTGGCGGCGCTGAAGATCGAGGGGCGGCTGAAGGATGCCCGCTACGTGGCCGCGGCCGTGGGGGCTTATCGGGCGGCACTGGATGCGGCGCTGGCGCAGCGACCGTTTGTGCTGGATGCACAGCGGCGGGCGGGGATCGAGCAGAGTTTCTCGCGAGGGTTCACGCACGGGTTCCTGGATGGGGCGGATCACCAGGACCTGGTCCATGGGCAGTCGCCGAAGAGCCGGGGCCTGCGCGTGGGTTCGGTCGTGGGGCGAACGCCGGGGGGGCTGGTCGTTGCGATGGACGGTCCGGGGGCGGCGGGACTGAAGCCGGGCGACGGGATCGTGATTGACGACGGGCGTGCAGCGTTGTTGGGCGAGACGGGGGGGCGTGTGGCTCGCGTGCGGCCGTGGCGGGCGCGGGACGGCTCCGAGGCGGGAGGAAAGGTTGGCCGCGTGGCCGCGGCGCGGGGCAGGGAGAAGAGGACTTCGCGTGCCGCGCCGAGGAAAGCCGGCACGGGGCCCAGTGCGGAGACGGTTGAGATATCGTTCATCCTCGACAGCATCGACCTGTCGGCGGTGCCGCTTGGGGCGGAGTTGTGGAAGAACGACGATCCGCAGGTGGAGAAACGGTTGCGGAAGACGTTCTCGCGTGTGGAACCGGCTCGGCCCACGGCGTTGACGGTCGAGGTGCGAGGCGAGCCGGGAGGACCGCTCTGCGTGTCGGCCGTGGACGCCGACGGGCGAGAGGCAGCGGCTGCGTGGGTGGGGCCCCTTGAGGAGGCGCGCAAGCATCCGTTGACGGCGGCGTTGGCGGCGGAGCAGTTCTCGCGGCTCGGAGGGACGCCGTTCGAATTGGCGAGGGTGCGCCTGGTGGGGGTGAATGGCCCGGTGGATGCGTTGCCGGTCATGGCCCCGAAGAGCGCGCTGAACGAGTTGCGGCGGCAGGTGGTCGAGTCGCTGATGGCGCAGCGGGCGACCGCGGCATCGCACGTGGTGGCCGATCCGGCGGCGCTGGAGCATGCGCGCAGCGCCTTCAGGATCTGGCCGCGCAGTGGTGATGCCGTTGCGGATTTGTCTCCGCGTCTGTGCGTTCTCGTTCGGACGGAGTCGCAGTTGGAAGCGGCTATCGCGTGGCACAAGGCCGGCGCGGGTTGCGGCCTGGCGATGGTCTATGTGGATTTCCGGGACGCGTCGGACGCCTGCCGCGCGGTGGAGCGGTGCCGCAGCGAGGGCGTGCCGTCGGGGCCGGCGACACGCCGGATTCTGAGGGCAGGGGAGGAGCGGGTGTTGCGGGCCCTGCTGGAGTCGCGGCCGGATGCGGTGCTGGTGCGGAATCCGGGCAGCCTGTCGCTGTGCCGGCAGTGGGCGCCGGGGACGGTGCTGGTGGCCGACGCCTCGTTGAACGCGGCGAACGAGTTGACGGTGGGCGTGCTGGCGGGGTGGTCGGTGGACAGGGTGACGCCGGCGGTGGAGCTGGACGGCGGTCGATTGGCGGCGCTGGCGGGGCGGGTGCCGGCGGAGCGTCTGGAGACGGTGGTCTATGGTCGCCAGGCGATGTTTCACATGGAACACTGCCTCTTCGCGTCGCGTCTGTCGGGCGGCCGGAACGGTCGGGACTGCGGGCAGCCGTGCCGTCGCCACACGCTGGCGCTGGATGATCGTCGCGGGGCGTTGATGCCGGTTTGGGCCGATGGGGGGTGCCGCAACACGGTCTATGCGGCAACGGTTCGAGACGACCGGGGCTGGGTCGGGAGGCTGTGGGGCCTTGGGGTGCGTTACTTCCGCGTCGAGCTGCTGGACGAGGCGGCTGGGGAGACGGAGTCGGTTCTGGCATCCATCTCGGTGGCGTTGTCGTGCCGCCCGGGGACGTGATCGGTGGGCAGCGTCGGTGGATGGGCGTTTTTGGCTTGCAAAGGCTCATGGGCTATGCTAGTTTTGCGTCGCTCAGGGGTTGGCCTTGGGGCCAACCGGAAAACTGTGGCATTGTCGACGACGGCTGTTACAATACTCCCCCGGCACGAGTGCAGGATGAAATTCTATCTGACGGATCGAGTTCTGGAACTGGAAACCGGCAAGCGTCTGGTGGCGGTGAAGAACCTGTCGCTGGCCGAGGAGTACCTTCAGGACCATTTTCCGTCCTACCCGGTGCTTCCGGGGGTGTTGATGTTCGAGGCGATGATTCAGGCGGCCGCCTGGTTGCAGCGGCTGACGACCGATTTTGCCCAGAGCATGGTCGTGTTGCAGGAGGCTCGGAACATCAAGTATGGGGCGTTTTTCCGTCCCGGAACGCAGATGCGGGTGGATGTGGAGCTGATGAAGCGGAGCGACGACGGCCTGTGGAGCTTCAAGGGCGTCGGGGCGAGCGGCGATCAGACGAACGTTCAGGGGCGGTTTACGCTCCGTGCGTTCAACCTGGCCGATGAGGACTCGTCCATGGCGGCGACGGATCGGCGTCTGGTGGAAACGATGCGAGGCCGTTGGTCGCTGATTGCGCCGCGAGCCGCCTCGATATCGCAGTGACAGCAGGTGGATCGGCCGGCGGCGACCGGCCGTGCCACGGACGACGGGTGACAAGGCAGGAGAGGATCAGGAAACGCGTCTGGAGGTTATTCGCATGGCTTTGAGTCCGGATGAGATCTTTGAGAAGGTTCGTGAAGCGATGGTCGGCGCCCTGGGCGTGGACGAGGACGAGGTGACCGCCGAGGCCACGCTGACCGGCGATCTGGGAGCCGAGTCGATCGACTTCCTGGACATCGTGTTCCGGCTCGAGAAGGAGTTTGGGATCAAGATTCCCCGGGGCGACCTCTTCCCGGACAACCTGTTCACCGACGAGCAGTACGTACAGAACGGCAAGCTGACGGAGGCGGGCCTGTCGGAGCTCCGCAAGCGGATGCCGCATGCCGACCTGACGGAGTTCCAGAACGATCCCGACGTGCAGAACGTGAACAACCTGTTCACGGTGGGGATGATCTGCAAGTACATCGAATCGAAGGTGTCCGGGGCGGCGAACTGACCTGAAAGCATCGAATCGCCGCGGCCGCCGGCCGCGGCCTGGTACGGGCCGAAACCCAAAGCATTGGCGTCGTAGCACAGCGGCGTCGATGGGCTGTTGGGTTTCGGTCTTTAGTGTGGGGCGGTTGGAGCTGCGACATGCGGTGGTTCTGGGTTGATCGGTTCATCGGTTTCAAGCCGGGCAAGTCGGCCACGGCCGTCAAGAACGTGTCGCTGGCCGAGGAGCACGTTCATGACCATTTCCCCGGGTATCCCGTTCACCCGCAATCGTTGATGATCGAGGGCATGGCCCAGACGGGCGGCGTCCTGGTGGGCCAGGCGTTCAACTTCGAGGAGAAGGTGATCCTGGCGAAGATCGGCCGGGCGACGTTTCATCGGCTGGTGCGGCCGGGTGACCAGATCGTCTATCATGCGGAAGTGGTGGACGAGATCCGGCCGGAGGGTGCGAGCATCCGGGGCACGATCACCTGCGACGGGCAGTTGGTGGCGGACATCGAGCTGATGTTCGTTCATCTCGACAAGAGCATGTCGGGCGAGGACTTCGGGGACGACAATTTCGTGTTCTCGGCGGATTTCGTGGAGCTGCTGAGGATGCGGGAGTTGGCGCAGCAGTTCGCTGCCGCCGACGGCGACAAGTGAATCGGACGATCCAGGCTGGAAAGCAGACGTGAAACACCAGGAACGAGATGTGGTGGTGACCGGTAGCGGGCTGCTGACGCCCCTGGGGCAGACGGCGTCGGAGGTGTTCGAGGCTGCGCTGTCGGGACGGTCGGCGGTAGGGTTGGAGGCCGGGTTCGATACGACGGCGTTCGCCAGTCGCGCGGTCGGCGTGCTGCCGGCGGAGGCCGATCTGTCGCGCGGCATGCGCAAAGATCAGGTTCGGTACTTCCGCAAGAATGCCAAGGTGATGGCCCGCGACATTCAGTTGGCGGTGGGCTCGGCCGGGCCGGCGATTGAGGATGCCGGGCTTCCGGCGGGCGATCCGAAGGACGCCCAGGTGCTGCCGACGGTGGACCATACGCGGCTGGGGATCGTCTTCGGCGCCGGATTCATTCCGTGCGACCTGGATAGCCTGGCCGCCGCCACGGCCGCCTGCCTCGACGAGCAGGGCGAGGTCAGTATCGCCCGGTGGGGCAGCCACGGCCTTCCGGTGATGTACCCGTTGTGGCTGCTGCGGTACCTGCCGAACATGCTCGCCTGCCACGTGGGAATCATCTGGGATTGCCAGGGCCCGAGCAACTCGATCACGTGCAACGACGCGGGCGGGTTGCTGGCCATGGGGGAAGCGGCGCGGCACGTGGCTCGGGGCACGGCGGACATCATGCTGAGCGGCGCGGCGGAATCGCGCATCAACCCGACGTCGATGCTGCGTCATGCGTTGCTGGGCAAAGCGACGACGCACTTCAACGACCGGCCCCAGGACGCCCATCGGCCGTTCGATGCGGACCGCGACGGGTACGCCTGCGGCGAAGCGGCGTGCACGGTGGTGCTGGAGTCGGCGGACCATGCGGCAGCCCGCGGGGTGAAGGTTCGTGGGGTGGTGGCCGGGTTCGGATGCAGTTGCGCGACGAGCCTGCCGAACGAGTCGGAAACGGAAGGCCGCGGGATGGCCGCGGCGATGACGGCCTCGCTTCGGGACGCCGGCCTGTCGCCGCGGGACATCGACGCGGTGGTGGCACGCGGGTCGGCGGTGCCTGGGGAAGATCTGGCCGAGGCGTGCGCCGTGGCTCGCGTGCTCGGTGAGGACGTGCCGGTGACGACGTTCGCCGGCGGCATGGGCAACGTGGGGAGCCCTCACGGGCCGATCTCGGTGGCCATGGCGCTGGAGATGATGGCGCGCGATAGCGTGCCTCCGATCCGCAACTGCGACAGGCTGGATCCGGCGTGCCGGATTGCGGCGGTCCGCGGCAAGGCGGTCGAAAAGACGGTGAACACGGTGATGGTCCTGTCGAGCGCCGTCGGCGGTCAGACGGCGGCCATGATTATCCGGAAGGGCTGATCTTATTGAGGCGTTCGGCCTTGGCCGGGCGTGTGCGGTGCAAGAGCGTATGAGCCGACGACGAGTGGTCATCACGGGTATGGGCATGGTGGCTCCGCTGGGGCTGACCGTGGAGGAGAACTGGCAGGCGTTGCTGGCCGGCAAGAGCGGCGTGACGCGCACGCGGAAGTTTCCTGCGGAGACGTTCCCGACGACCTTCTCGGCGCAGGTGCCGCCGCTGGACCTGTCGCAGTACACGGATCGCGCGTCGGAGTTCGCTCACAGCGGGGACAACGTGCGTTTCGCTGTGGCGGCGTCGCGGATGGCGTACGACGACAGCGGCCTGACGCCGGACTCGGTGGCGCCGGAGCGGTTCGGGGTGTACCTGGGCAGCGGCGAGGGGCCCGCGGACTTCTATGCGTTCATCCGGTCGCTGGCCGCGGGGCTTCGCGACGGCGCGATCGACATCGGCGCGTACTACCGCGCGGGGCTGAAGCATTACGACATCATGAACGAGTGGGAGCAGGAGCCCGGGCGGTCGTCGGCGCACCTGGCGCGGCTGTACGGCGCCCTGGGCCCGAACTACAACACGCTGACGGCGTGTGCGGCATCGACGCAGGCGATCGGCGAGGCGATGATGGCGATCCGCCGCGGCGACGCCGACGCGATGCTGACCGGCGGCACGCACACGATGATCCAGCCGTTCGGGGTGATGGGCTTCAACCTGCTGACGGCCATCGCCACGGAGCCGCGCGAGCATCCGGAGAAGGCCAGTTGCCCGTTCGACAGCAAGCGCAGCGGTTTCGTGATGGGTGAAGGGTCGAGCATCCTGGTGATCGAGGAGTTGGAGCACGCGCTGGCCCGTGGTGCGAAGATTCACGCGGAGTTGCTCGGATTCGGGTCGTCGGCCGACGCGTACCGTATGACGGACATTCATCCGGAAGGTCGCGGACCGGTGGCGTGCCTGGAGGCGGCCATGGCCGACGCGGGCATCTCGAAGGACGAGATCGACTATGTGAACGCCCACGGGACCAGCACCACCGAGAACGACAAGGTGGAGACGTTGAGCCTGAAGAAGTTCTTCGGCGCCCGGGCGCCGCAGGTACCGGTGTCGAGCATCAAAGGGAGCATGGGACACCTGATCGCGGCGGCGGGAGCCACGGAACTGATTGCGTGCGTTCTGGCGATTCGCGACCAGGTGCTGCCTCCGACGCTGAACTACGAGGATCCGGACGAGGGTCTCGATCTGGACTACGTTCCGAACAAGGCCCGGCCGGCCCGCGTGGAGACCTGCCTGTCGGAATCGTTCGGATTCGGCGGCCAGAACGACGCCCTGGTGGTGCGCCGCTACAGGGCCTGACGCACGAGCCCGAAAGGAGGTCGCGGTGTCCCTCTCCCATCGGCTTGTCGCGAGTCTGCCGCCGATCCTGTCGGACGCGACCGCCGAGGGCGGGTGGTGGGCCCGCAACTGGATCTGGCTGGCCCTGGGCACCGTCGTTCTCCTGCTGTCGATTGCCTTCTCAGTGTTCGCGCGTTACCTGCGAATCAGCCTGCGGCTGTTCATGGATACGAAGATGCCGATGACGGCCGGCCTGGGCACGGGCCGCCGGATCGAGGCCGAGCCGCATTCCTTTCCGAGTCTCGACGGCACGGGCCTGGTCGGAGCTTTCATCGAGCCTCCGGCGGACGTGCCGGTGCGCGGCATCGTGGTGTTTGCGCCGGAGTTCAACGGCGACCGTCACAGCGCGATGAACTACACGCGCGGCCTGCCGGAGCTGGGCTTCAGGGTCTTCTCGTTCGATTTCCGCGGGCACGGCGAGAGCTCCAATGAGCCGTCGTACCGTCCGACGCACTGGGTGACGGAGCACGAGGTGGGCGACCTGCTCGGGGCGCTGGCCTACGTGGGTTCGCTGCCGGAGAGCCGCGGGCTGCCGATTGTGCTGATGGGCGTCAGCCGCGGCGCGTGTGCGTCGGTGCTGGCGACCGTTCAGGCCCCGCACGTGTCGGCGCTGATTCTCGACGGCGTGTTCAGCACGGACCTGATGGTCGAGTCGATGATGAAGCGGTGGGCGGCGATCTTCGCGTCGATTCACCTGGCTCGTCCGAGCCACCCTCCCGAGGTGTTCGCGATTCTTCGCGTGATGACCGTGCTGTACGCCGAACTGAAGATGCGTGTTCGTTTTCCGCTGGTTCGCAAGGCGCTGACGCGGCTGGACGACGTGCCGATGCTGTTCATCTGGGGCGCCACCGACGCCTACGTCGAGCCGCACCAGAGGATCAAGGTCTATCGCGCGAAGTCGGGCGTCAAGCAGATGTGGGAAGTGCCGGGCGCGAAGCACAACCAGGGGGTCGTGGCCGATCCGCAGGGGTACTGCGAGCGTATTGCGGCGTTTCTCCAGTCGCGGGTTCTGGGCGACGGCCGGGAGGGCAGCGACCGTGGCCCGTGACGAGCCGCCACTGTTGAGACGGCTAGCGGCGCGGCTGGTGGGGTGGGAGGCGCTGCGTCTGCGGCGAGCGTTTCTTCGGAACCTGCGTCGCTCGTCCGACGTGCAGCGCAGGACGCTCCTGGGAATGCTGCGAGCCCACGCCGGAAGCGATTTCGGGCGCCGTCACGGTTTCGCCTCGATGAAGACCGTGGACGATTTCCGCCGCGGCATGCCCATCACCACCTACGACGACGTGGCTCCCTACGTCGAGCGAGTCCGCCAGGGCGAGACGACGGCGCTGTTCGGCCGGGGCACATGCGTTCTGATGTTCGCCATGACCTCGGGCACCACCCACCGTCCGAAGTACATTCCCGTGCCGAGGCAGTTCCTGAAGGCCTACCGTCGCGGCTGGATGGTCTGGGGCATCAACGCCTTCGCCGACCATGCCGGCGCCTGGCAGAGCCGCATCCTGCAACTGGTGTCGGCCATGGACGACGAGCGGGCTCCGTGCGGCCTGCCGTGCGGGGCGATGTCGGGCCTGACGGCGCAGGCGCAGCGTCGTGGCGCCCGCGGCCTCTACGTGCTGCCCTCCTGCTGCGCGGCCATCAAGGACACGGCGGCAAAGCATTACGTTGCCCTGCGTCTGGCGTTGGAGCACCGGTCACTGATCATTCTGTCGGCGAACCCGAGCACGTTGCTGGCCCTGGCCCGCACGATGGACGAACGCAAGGACGAATTGCTGCGCGACCTGGCCGACGGCACCCTGTCGTCGCAGATTGCCGTGGCCGGCGAGGTGCGGGATCGGTTGGCGGCGCGGCTGACGGCGATGCCGGATCGCGCGGGCGAGCTGTCGCGTCTTGCCGAGCGGGCGGGTCGGCTGCTTCCGAAGGACGCCTGGCGGCTGCCGGTGCTGGGGTGCTGGAAGGGCGGCACGCTGACGCTGTATCTGCGGCAGTTTGCGCGGTATTTCGGCGACGCAGCCGTGCGCGACATCGGCCTGATCGCCAGCGAGGGGCGGATGACGTTGCCGCTGACGGACGAGGGATCCGCGGGCCCACTCGACATCGGTGCGATGTTCTTTGAGTTCCTTCCGGCCGTGGACGGGCAACCGGCGGGGAGCGACGCGCTCTTGCCGCACGAGCTTCAGGTCGGCGGCGAGTACTTTCTGCTGCTGACGAACGCGGCGGGCCTGTACCGTTACCACATCGGCGACGTGGTGCGCGTGACGGGGATGATCGAAGGGACGCCGCTGGTCGAGTTCCTGAGCAAGGGGGCCCATTACGCAAGCCTGACCGGCGAGAAGCTGTCGGAGCATCAGGTGGTGGCGTCGGTAAATGCGGCCCTTGCCGAGACGGGCACGGAGCTGTCGTCGTACTGCCTGGCGGCGACGTGGGCCGAACCGTCGCCGTACTACTCGCTGATTGTCGAACAGTCGGTGGCGGCGGACCGTCAGAGGCTGGAGCGGCTGGTGGCGGCTGTGGACCGGCGTCTGCGGCAGGACAACATCGAGTACGACGCCAAGCGGGCAAGTCAGCGTCTGGGGCCGATTCGGGCCAAAGTCGTGGCCGACGGCGCCTGGTTGCGGTACGATATGGAGACCATCGCCGAGCGGCGACGCGGCCTGGAACAGTACAAGCACAAGTTCCTGGTCGGCGACGTGGAGTTCGAGCGGCGTTTTGCCCCCGTGCCGCCGGTTCAACCGTGAGGATGGCGTCGGGCCTGCGGCGTCGCGCGGCACGCAGGGCAGGTCGGTGTCCGGGACGTCGGTCCGGTCGCCGGCGCGACGACGAAAGGACTGTGTGACGTGCATCTGAAAGTGATCGCCTGCGAAATCGCGGCCCGCGAGATCTACCACTGCGCGGCCCAGAGCCTCAACACGGTGAGCATCGACCTGCTCACGCAGGGGCTGCACGACAACAGCGACGTGATGCGGCAGACGTTGCAGGGGCGGCTTGACGGGCTTGACGCGTCGAAGTTCGACGCCGTGTTGCTTGGCTACGGGCTGTGCAACAACGGGATCGTGGGGCTTCGCGCGCCGGCGGTGGAGATGGTGGTGCCGCGGGCGCACGACTGCATCACGTTTCTGCTGGGCAGCAAGGAGCGTTACGCCAGCGAGTTCGACAATCGGCCGGGCACGTACTACTTCAGCAGCGGGTGGCTGGAGTACCCGGATCGCAAGGGCGACAAGCCCGAGTTGATGCACAACAGCGGCCTGGGCGGCAGCTACGCCAAGTACCGCGATTACCAGAAGCTGGTGGAGCAGTACGGCGAGGACAACGCAAAGTACCTGATGGATTTCATGAGCCAGTGGCAGGAGCACTACACGCACGGGGCGCTGATCGACTTCGATTTCGTGCGGCACCTGGGGCTGGACCGTCGCGTGCAGGACATCTGCATGGAGAAGGGCTGGGAGTTTCTTCGTCTTCAGGGCAAGCTGGACCTGCTCCAGGACTGGCTGGACGGCCGGTGGGACGACGAGCAGTTTCTTCGCGTGCCTCCTGGGCACGTGATCGAGGCCGACTACCGTGGCGGCATCGTCAAGGCTGTGGCGCCCGGCGTCTCGGCGAACGGAGCGGACCATGAGCGAAGTGCTTGATCTGCTGCGCATCCTCGGGCTGTCGAACGCCCTTCGGATGAAGAGCCGCTACGACGAGGCGCTGCCGCACCTTCGCGGCTACGCGACGACGACGGTGCTGTGGTCGCTGCTGGAGTGCGGCCTTGGGGGCCGTCTGCTTGCCGCGGGGGACGCCGGGGTGGACGTGGACGGCTTCGTGCGCGAGCAGGGGCTGGACGCGCACGTGATGCGTTCGATGCTGAGCTACCTGGACGGCATTTCGGTGGTGCGGGTGGAGGGGGGGCAGGTGCGGCTGCTGCCGTCGGGGCGGCACCTGATCGGCGACACGCGCGGCCTGTTCGAGCTGGCCTACGCGTACGAACCGCTCTTTACGAATCTGTCGGACCTGCTGCACGGCCGCAAGCAGTTCGCCCGTGGCGACGTGGCCCGGCGTATCGAGTACGTCGGTCGCGGCAGCGGGATGCTGTGTCGCGACCTGCCGTACCCGGTGATGGCCGACATCATCGCGCGGCACGGCTGCCGACGGGTGCTGGACCTGGGGTGCGGCGACCTGGCGCTGGTGACGTTCCTGTGCGAGCGGATGTCGGACCTGACGGCGGTGGGCGTGGACCTGGACGCCGACATGATCGCCTACTGCCGGCGGACGCTGGCCGAGAGCCCGTTTGCGTCGCGGATCGAAGTGGCCACGGGCGACCTGCGACATCTGGACGACCTGATCGCCTCGGGGCGGCTGGCGGGCGTGGATTGCGTGACGGCGGTGGACACGTTCCACGAGTACCTGTGGACCGGGACGGACGAGATTCTGGCGGCGCTGAAGAAGCTGCGAAGCCAGTTTCCGAAGGTGCTGTTCGTGATCGGCGAGTTCTGCAATCAGCCGCACGAGTCGCTGCGTCGCAGGCCGACGGCGTTCCTGGAGCACCACCTGTTCCACGACCTGACGAACCAGAAGATCGGCGAGGCGGAGCTGTGGCGTCGGCTGTTCCGGGAGGCGGGGTTCCAGATCGTCGAAGAGCGGATCTTCAACCTGGTGGGGCACGGTTACTTCGCGCTGAGACCGTAGGAAGGGCCTCCGGCCGCGTCGCACGCCGCCGCAGGACGACAGGAACAACTCGACCGATGAGCCACGTGACCGTCTATCCTTGTGCCTCGTACGAGGGCGTGCCGGCGGAGGTCGAGCGGGCGTTTGCCGCCTACGCGCCGCCAATGGACGGCAAGCGCGTCGTCCTGAAAGTGAATCTGCTGGGTCCGTGCCGGCCGGAAGAGCACGTGACGACGCATCCGAGTCTGGTTTCGGCCGCGGTGGCGGCGTGCCGCCGTCGCGGCGCGGCCGAGATCGTCGTCGGCGACAACCCTGGCATGAGCAGCTACGGCTCGACCGACCACGTGGCCCGGATGACCGGGACCATCGAGGCGGCGGCCGGATGCTACCGCAACATCGCCGAGGCGCCGCGGATGGTGGAGGTGCCGACGCCGGGGGTGGGGCGGGTACCGGTGTCGCGCGCGGTGCTGGAGGCGGACGTGGTGATCGGCCTGGCCAAGATGAAGACCCACGTGGCCACGGGCATCACCGGGGCGGTCAAGAACACGTTCGGCTACGTGGTAGGCGCCGCCAAGACGCAGCTTCACGCGGCGTGTCCGGGCAAGGAGGCGTTCGCCCGGGCGGTGCTCGACGTGTACGCCCTGCGTCCGCCGGATTTCTCGATCGTCGATGCCGTCTACGCGATGGAGGGGCAGGGGCCCTCGGGCGGCCAGCCGCGGTTCGTGGGGCGACTGCTGGCCTCGGCCGACAACGTGGCGCTGGACGCCGTCATGGCCCGCATGATGGGGTTTCGCCCGGAGCAGATTCCGTACCTTGTGGCGGCGGCCGAGCGCGGTCTCGGCGAGATCGGCGACGACCGGATCCATGTCGAGGGGCCGACGGACCCGATCCCCGGGTTCCGGCGGCCGAAGTACGGCCAGAGCATGGGCACCTGGGGCGCGCGGCTCGTGAGCCGCATCTACGTCACGCAGCCGCAAGCCGATACCGACATCTGCATCAAGTGCGGGGCGTGCGCGCGGCAATGCCCGGTGGAGGCGATCCGGATGGACCCGTACCCGGTGATCGACGCGGCCCGATGCATTTCGTGCTTCTGCTGCCACGAGTTCTGCAAGCCGAAGGCCATGAGGCTGGCGCCGCGGATACGCATCATGAAGTTCCTCCGTGGGCGGAAGTAGAATGGGTGGCGGACGAAGCAGACGACGCTGAATGCCAGGGGGCGGCGCGGCTGCCGGAATCGCGTTCGCTGAGGGAGATGCGATGATGAGAACGGCCTCTGCTATGGCCAGTCTGTTGGCCGCATGGACCCTGGTCGCGGTTGGAGGGTGCCGGCACGGGGAGGATGCGTCGGTCGCTTCGTCGCCTCTCCTGGAGCCGCGGACGGAGGCGGCCAGGCCGCCGGCGATCGGGGAGATGATCCGCCTGGACGACGGACAGGACGAATCCCTCGGCGCCGCAGAGCCCTTCGATGGCGCGGAGTTTGTGCGCCGGTTGCAGAAGGCCGTTGCGGCGGGACCGGCGTCCGACGGCAAGGGACATGAACTGGCGCGGCTTGCGGTCGATGCGGCCGCGGCGCTGAATGTTTACTCGGCCCGCTTCGAGAAACAGGAGTGCATCGGGGCGGTTCTGAGGCCCGTCGAGCAGATGGAGGTCTGGGTCCGCGAGACGCCCCGGGCTGTGCGCCTCCGGTGGGTCGGGGCGGTGGATCGGGGCAAGGACGTGCTGTATGTCGAGGGCGAGAACGGCGACCGGCTGCGAGTCTATGCCGGGCACCTGTTCCTGAAGCTGCGGCTCGACCTTGAGCCGACGAGCGATGCGGCGAGGAAAGACAACCGCCACCCCATTACGCGCATGGGGCTGGCCACGCTGGCGTCGGGATTGCTTCTGAATGTGGGCGAATCCGTTGCGGCCGCTGCCGAGGAGTTTCACCTGTTGGGCCGGGCGGCGCTGGACGGGCAAACGGTGGACGTTGTCGGGCGAACGGCGGCTGCCGACGCGCCGGACCTGCCGTCCGACCTGCTGATCTACTGCCTGGATGCCCGGACGCACCTTCCCGCCTTGGCCGCACGGTACGACGACGGCGGCAACCTGCTGGAACGTTATCGTTACAGTGCGGTGACGCCGCTGGCGACGGCACCCGACCGGGTATTCGACTTCGCCTCCCTGGGCCGCAAGTTGTGAAGTGCGGCGGGACCGCACCGAGAGACCCTCGCCGCCCCCTGTGGCGAGCACAGCGAAAGGTTTGCCACGTTCGACCCTCACCGCCCCTCGCCTATGCTCGGGGCACCTCTCCCTGCACGCAGGGCGAGGGGTGGAGGAGTGTGCTTGGCACACGGCGGGTTGACGGACCGCGTGGCTGCGGAGCAGCCACCCTACGAGCTTCCCTGGGAGGGGGTTGGTGAGGGCTCTCCCGGAATGCCGGACGGACCGATTATTTGTCGCCGGGGGCCACACTGCGCGGCTGAACCGTCGTAACATGAGTTAGTGCAGTGGTTTGCATTTCCATCCGATGTGCGAAAAAAGTCCGTTTTCCCCCGAACTTCCCGGCCGTGTTTGCGTATTTGAAGGTGCCTGAGAGCAGCTTGCGGCAATGGGGCTGCCCGGGGCGGGCTTAGTCCCGCGTGTTGTGGCACGGCGATGACGTGCGGGGGCAGCGAACGATCGGGCCGCCGGAGTAGTGCGGCCTGCCGGCAGACCAGTCAGGATAAGGGAGTCTGACCATGGCGCTACGATTCAGATGTGAGCATTGCGGCAAGCGGCTCCAGGTGGACCAGGAGCCCGGGGTAAGCGTGATGTGCCCGTATTGCCGCAACACGGTGGTGGTTCCGGCCGACGCGCAGCAGTTCTCGGCGGACCAGGCGGCCCAGCAGGAGGTCCAGGAGCCCGTCGAGGAGACCTCGGGGGACAAATTCGTCGCGTTCGTGGCCACGTATCTGCCCAGTTGGGGCACGAGCGTGGTGCTGCACGTGGCGCTGATCCTGGTGTCGCTGGCCACGTGGTCGGCGTTCCAGGCGCCGCAAAAGGTCGAGTACGAGACGCAGGCGATTACCAAAGAGGTCAAGAAGTTCATCGCGCCGCGTCGCGACCTGGAGAAGAGCCGCACGATCCGCAAGGCTCACAGCGAGAAGACGTCGTCGTTCGTGTTCAAGATGACGAACAACCCGATTCCGGACGTGTCGGACAACCGGCTGAATCCGGTCGAGGTGATCGGCGTGGGCGGCGGCGGCTTCCAGACGGGCGGCATCGCCGGGTTCGGGACGGGTCGCGGGGTCGGCGGCGACGCGGGCTTCTTCGGCGTCGGGGGCGTGGCGTCGAAGATCGTGTTCGTCGTGGACCGCAGCGGGTCGATGACCGACAGCATCATGTACGTCAAGCACGAGCTGAAGCGGTCGGTGGGCGTGTTGAAGCCGAATCAGTCGTTCTTCGTGATCTTCTACTCGAGCGGCCCGCCGAAGATGATGCCTGTGCGTCAGTTGCTGCCGGCCACGGAGGCCAACAAGCAGGCGGCGTACGAGTTCATCGACAACATCGTGCCGATCGGCCAGACCGACCCGAAGGAGGCTCTGACCGAGGCGTTCAAGCTGGGACCGGAGCTGATCTACCTGTTGACCGACGGCGAGTTCGACAGGGAAATCGTCGGGCACATCGAGAAGATGAACCGCGGCAAGCAGGTGACCGTCAACACGATCTGCTTCATCTACTCCAACGGCGAACCGATGCTGATGGAGATTGCGAACAAGAACAACGGGACGTACAAGTACGTGGGCGAGGACGACCTGAACTCGCTGGAATAGGCCCGTGGTGACCCTGGAACAAGCCATGAACAGACGCTTCACATATTCGATGCTGATTGCCGCGATGATCGCGGCGCTGACGAGCGGGACGGTCCTGGCCGACAGCATCAGGAACAGCGCCGGGATCAACTATGCGGGGCGGGTTCGCGGCCTCAGCCCCGAGGGCGTCGTGATCGACGTCAGCGGCAGCGCGAGGACGTTTGCGTACGCCGAGATCGCGAAGCTGGCGGTGGACGAGGCGCCGGACCTGGGGAAGGCCGAGGATCTGCTGAACTCGGGCGAGGCGGCCGAGGCGGCCAAGCTGTATGCGAAGGTGCGCGACAAGGGCGGGTCGGCGTGGCTGAAGCATTTTGTGGATGCGCGGCTCGTGAGGTCGTACGACGAGTCGAAGCAGTTCTACCGGGCGGTCAAGGCGATGATCTCGCTGTGTGCGATGCAGTCGCCGCTGGCGTCGCAGGTGGGGCAGCCGTCGCCGCTGGCCAAGGGCAGCGCGGACAACCAGTCGTCGCTGAAGGAGATTGAGCAGGCCTTGGCTACGGTTCCGGCGGGCGCGTTCGCGGATCGGCTGAAATCGCTGCGGATCAACATTCTGATGGTGGAAGGCAACCCGGCAGAGATTCTCGGACTGGTTGAGGAGCAGTTGAAGAGCCCGGACGTGTCGGTGCGCAAGCAGGCCCGGATCAAGCATTTCCAGATCCTGTTGGACCTGAACCGCGTGGACGACGCCGGGCGGAGCCTGGAGCAGGCCGGCGACGATCTGGACAATTCCGAGCGTCAGCCGCTGATGTACTACATTGAAGGTCGCAGGCTCTATGCGAAGGCCGAGGCGGCGCGCAAGGCGGCCGAAGGCAAGCCGGACCAGCCGGCGGACGAGCGGGACTATCTTCGTGCGGCGTTGAAATTCATGCGTCTGCCGGTGCTTTACAGCCTGGCGCAGAAGGATCTGGCGGCGGAATCGCTGGTCTGGGCGGCGCGTGCGATGCAGAAGGCGGGCGCCCCGGCCCAGGAGGTCGGGACGGTGCTGGACGAGGCGGTGCGGAAGTTTCCGAACACGCGCGGGTCGGACATGGCGCACAAGATGATGGAAGACATGGGCGGCGGTTCCTGAGTATCGACAGGGGCGCGCGCATCCGTTGGAAGAATCAGGCACGGCTTTTCTTTGGAGGCAGGAGCGACTCATGGCGAAGAAATGGTTGAAAACGGCTGGTATGGTGGCCTTGCTGATGCTGGTCCTGGCCCCCGTGGTGATGGCCCAGGACGAAGAACCGGAGATGGTGAAGCAGAGCTTCTTCTTCGTGATCAAGGAGGCCACGTTCTCGTCGGTGATCGGTTTCATCGACATTTTCCTGATCTTCCTCGGCTCGATCGCGGGCATCGCCCTGATCATCGAGCACGCGCTGACGATCCGTCGCGACGTGATGCTGCCGGAACTGACCGTGGCGCAGATCAAGACGATGTTCGACGAGCGTCGGTTCCGCGAGGCGCTGGAGTTCTGCGAGAACGATCCGTCGTTCGTCGCGAGCGTGATTCACGCGGGCCTGATCGAGGCGGCCAACGGCTACCCGGCGATGGAGAAGGCCATGGGCGACGCCGCGGAGGAGCGTGCGGCGCGGCTGTTCCGTAAGATCGAGTACCTCAACCTGCTGGGCAACGTGTGCCCGATGCTCGGGCTGTTCGGCACCGTGTACGGCATGATGGAGGCCTTCAGCACGATCGCCTCCAAGGGCGGGACCGCGAGCCCGGCCGACCTGGCCGCAGGTATCATGGTGGCCTTGTTCAGTACGTTCCTGGGTCTGCTTGCGGCCATTCCGGCCCTGGTCGGCTATGCCATCTTCAAGGGGCGCATCGACCAGCTCAGCATCGAGGCGACGCTGGTGGCCGAGGAACTGCTGGCCAACTTCAAGCCGAACCGTCCGGTGCAGCAGCAGGCGAAGCAGGCGTAAGGCGGCTCGTGCCGCCCCTGCCCCCTGGGGGCGGGGCGGCATGGCTATGCTCTCAGGCTCGCACGGGGGCCGACCGACGCGGACGCATGGGGCGTCCGGACGACACTCCGAGGCGAGCGACGAAGGGAGACGGCAATGGCAACGATTAAGTCGAGAGCCGGTGGCGGCGTGGGGTTCAACATGACCCCGATGATCGACATCGTGTTCAACCTGATCATCTTCTTCATGCTGGTCAGCCAGTTCTACCGGCTGGAGGTCGAGGAGGTCAAGTTGCCTCCGGCGAGCAAGGCCGACCCGCACAAGGAGACGTTGCAGGACTACACGCAGTTGGTGGTGAACATTGTGCCGCCGACGAATCCGCAGGACAAGGCGACACGCGTCGTGATTGGCGGCAAGACGATCGTGACGTTCGTCGACGGCGGGGATCCGCCGGCGATGGATCCGCTGATCGACCTCTTGAAGTCGCGTCATGAAGCGGTGACGGCGAACAAGCAGAAGCCGCTGAACGTGATCTGTCGTGCGGGCGAAGAAGTGACCTACGACATCGTCGGGTCGGTGATGATCGCGACGAGCAAGGCCGGGATCAAGAACTGGTGGGTTCAGGCAGCTCGTCCTCCGGCCAAGGGCGGCCGCGAGATCAGGGAATTCCTGGGTGTAGCGAACGGTTCGTAAGGGAGCCAGACCATGAAACCTCCGGGAGGAAGACATCGGGGACAGGGGAAGATGGAAATCCAGATGACCCCGATGATTGACATCGTATTCAACCTGATCATCTTCTTCATCCTGATGCCGTCGTTCGAGGCGAAGGAGGGCTACCTGCCCTCGAACCTGCCGAGCGACACGGGCACGCAGAGCGCCGAGCGGAAGGATCTGAACAAGCTGCGGATCGACATTTACCATGTCGAGCCGTATCCGGAGAAGAAGAAGGAAGCGCGAGTCGTGCTGAACGGCGAGCCGATGAACGACTACGCGGAGCTGCGCAAACGTCTGCGAGAGACGCGCCGCGCCCTGTCGGAGCAGGGTCGGGACATCGAGAAGGTGCCCGTGGTGATCTCTCCGGACCAGGTGGTGTGGCAGTTGCATGTGGTGGCGGTATTCGACTCGGCGATTGACGCCGGGTTCAAGGACATCCAGTTTACGGTTCCGAAGTAGTCTGTTCGGAGCCGCACCGGGCGCGATGGCACGGCACCGGGTCCGGTCGATTAGCGAAGTCTCTCCAACAGGGCTGAGCCCAGGAGGTCGCTATGACACCGGCACGCGAGGGCGGGCAGCGAAGGGGTCGGATGGGGTTGCAGATGACCCCGATGATCGACATCGTGTTCAACCTGGTGATCTTTTTCATGCTGATGCCGTCGTTCGAGGCCGGCGACGGCTTCCTGCCGACCAACCTGCCCTCGGGTCTGGGGCCCGGGGGGGATGCCCCGACCCGGGGGTGGCGGCTGGATCTGCATCATGTGGAACCATGGCCCGATTGTCGGCACGAGGCGCGTATCGTGTTCTGCGGCGAGCCGGTGGCCGATTACGGCGCGCTGAGAGAGCGGCTGAGGCAGACGCGACGTGAGGCCGACGGCGTGGAAGCGCTGTCCGGCGAGCCGCTGATCATCGCGCCCGATCAGGTGGTGGAGCACCGCCACGTGGTGGCGGCGTTCGACGCCGCCGTCGATGCCGGGTTCAAAGACATCCGCTTCACGGTCCCGAAGTGAGCCGCCGCGAAGTGCGGGGCGGCGAGCGGGCGGGTCGCGAGTGCGGCGAGCGACCAGGCGAGAGAAGGAGAAGCACATGACGTTTCGTCGCGGCTTGCTATGCGTGGTGTTCTGCGGGACGGCGATGCTGGCGTCCGACGCGCTGGTCCTGGCGCAGTCGGGCCGGGAAGAGGCCTTCGCCAAGGGCCTCCAGCGCCGGGCCCTGTACCGCCTTCTGGAGCAGTATCTTGAGGAACAGGAGGCCTCGGGCGGCGATCCGCTGCTGATCAAGGAACAGCAGGCCGCGTTGCACGACGTGCAGGCCCAGCAGTCGGGCGACGAGCGCGAGCGCGACAAGCTGTTCGGCAAGGCCAAGCAGCGGTACCGCGAGCTGATCGACGCCGTGGCGAAGCGCGCCGGCGACGAGAACGACACCAAGGCGAAGACGGGCCTGCGACTCAGGGTGCTGAACCTCAAGCTTTCGCTGGCGCAGATGATCTGGCAGCGCGAGGCGTTCAATCAGCTCAATTACCTGGAAATCACCAACAAGCAGCGAGGCAACCGCGAGAAGATCGCCCGGCTGATGCGCGAGGCGACGGACCTGTTCTTCGAGATCTACAACGAGTCGTCGACGTGGTCGGCCGAATTGGAAAAGTCGCCGGAGTTCGACGCGACGGCGTTCGCCGAGACCGAGCAGTTGAAGGAGTATTCGACGTACCAGATGGCCTGGACGTCGTATTACCTGGCCTATGCCCTGCCTGAAGGGGACAAGGATCGCGAGGGACTGCTGAAGGACGCGATCGCCAAGTTCACGAACTTCGCCAAGCGCGAGGACGATTTCCAGGCCAAGTGGGAATCGTTCAAGGGCATCGGGATGTGCTACCGGGAACTCGGCGACGCGACTCAGGCCGTGGAGAACCTGCGCAAGGCGCTGAACGAGAAGGTGCTGAGCAACCCGGACCTCGTTCCGTTCTGCATCACGGTGCACTACGAGATTGCCCAGACGTACCTGGCCGGCGGCAAGTTCGCCGAGGCGCGGCAGGCCGTGGAGGAGCTGCGCAAGTGGAACCCGGAAGGGCTGAAAGAGTCGTTCCACGGTCAGCACCTGTTGCCGCTGCTGGACGCCCGGATCACGCTGGCCGAGGGTCAGACCGATCCGGCGAAGCGCGAGGCCGGTCTGGAGATGATGCGGCAGTTGTGGCTTCGCGGCGGGATCTGGACGGAACTGGTGGCCTCCGAGGTCGGGAAGCTGATTGCCAAGAAGGACATGGCCGATCTGAAGCCGTTTGAGATCTGGATTGTCGCGTCCGAGGCGTTCACGGGGGAGAAGTACGAGGAAGCGGCCAAGTACTTCGAGCAGTACGTGAAGATCGTGCCGACCAGCGATCCGACGCACCCGGTGGCCAAGTACAACCTGGCGCGCTGCTACGACAAGCTGTCGGAGAAGCTCGATGGAAGCGCGAAGGAACGGCTGATGATCATGTCGGCCAACGGGTTCCAGGAGATCGCCGAGAAGTTCCCGACGTTCGAGTCCCGGGATCAGGCGGCCCAGGCGTGCGTGAAGATGTGGGAGAAGATTCACGCGGCCAACAGCACGCCGGAGAACCTCCAGCGGTTCACGGACATGGTGGCGTGGCTGGCGGGCAAGGGGCCTGCCGTTCAGCAGAACGGGTCGGCGGCCGAGACGCAGTGGCTTCTGGCGCGGCTGCTGAAGCACCAGGGCAAGTTCGACGAGGCCGCGGTTGCGTTTGCCAAGGTGACGACCGACAGCGAGAACTACTACGAGGCCATGTTCGAGGCGCCGAACTGCTTCGCACTGGACATCCTGCAGAACAAGGTGGATCGCATTTCGGCGGATCAGCTCAAGCGGCTGGCCGACGAGGCTGTCACCAAGATCGAGAGTTTCGTGAGTCTGGCCGCCGGGGTGAACAATCCGCCGGCGGAGCTTCGCAAGTCGTTGCGCGAGAATGCCGCGAAGCTGCTCGTGACGGGTGCGGAACTGCTGTCGCAGAAGGAGATTCAGCAGTTCGCTCGCGGCCTGAAGCTGATTGAGCGTTACCAGCAGGAGTACCAGGACCAGAGCGGCCTGCTCGGAGCGGCGCTGAAGGTCAAGATCTACTGCTACCAGGGTCTGGGGCAGTTGGACAAGGCGTATGAGGAAATCGAGAAGCTGATTCAGAGCAGTTCGCCCGAGATCGTGATTGCGGTGCTTCAGGACCTGTTCGTGGACATCACCGAAGAGATACGCCAGCTCGTGAGCCGCGGCATGATGGACCGGGCGCGGGAGCGCGTGGCCATGGCCGATACGATCGGCGGTCGGTTCCAGGACTTCCTGATCAAGAAGAAAGCCGGATTGGCCAATCAGCCCAGCGCCTCGAAAGAGATCGCGACGATTGACGGGCAGATCGAGACCGTGAAGGGGCAGTTGGCCGAGTTGCACATGCAGGCACGCGACCTGGACGGGCCGACCGGGGCCATCGCCCGGTACACGGGGCTGATCGGCTTCGATCCGTACACCCACACGAAGTACGAGACGATCAACCTGTTCTACCTTCAGGGGCTGGCCGCCAGCACGCAGTACTACGGCCAGCAACTCCTGGAGAAGGGGCAGCGGAAAGAGGCGTATGATGCCCTTCTGAGGTCCGTCAAGTACTGGGATCTGGTGTCGGATGGGTATGCTGCATCGCCTGATGAGGACATGAAGCGCAAGCAGTGGGAAGCCCACTACGAGCGTTGCGCGGTGCGCGTGGACCTGCACGATCTGGAGCAGGAGTTCAACAAGACGAATCCGATGGATTACAAGCAGGAGGTCAAGGGATTCATTCTGTTGAACCGTTCGTCGAAGTCGTCGTTCGGCGGACCGGACATCAAGGTGAAGTTCGACCGGATGGCCGATTCGCTCGGCCTGGCGCGATAACAGCCGGCCGGCGGTTGACGGCGTTCGGCATGAGTGGAGCATCACAAGCGCGGCCTTCGGGCCGCGTTTGTTTTCCTGTGAGCGAGGCAATGGCCCAGAAGACGTTTCACGTCGAGGTGTACGGCTGCCAGATGAACAAGCTGGACGGCCAGTTGGCGGCCGATCGGCTGCGGGCCATGGGGCTGCGCGAGGCCGTCGGGCTGCGCGACGCCGACGTGGTGCTGTTCGTCACGTGCAGCGTGCGTCAGCATGCCGAGGACCGCGTCTACAGCAACGCCGGCAAGCTGAAGCATCGCAAGGCCCGGCAGCCGGGCCTGGTCATCGGCATCCTGGGGTGCATGGCCGAGAAGGATCGCGACGACATTTTCCGTCGTCTGCCGCACGTGGACTTCATCTGCGGGCCGGGGCACCTGGATCGGCTGGAGGACCTTGTGCGCGAAGCGACGGCTCGCGGGGCGGGGGGCCATCTTGCGGCACTGGACGCGCCGCGAGCCGCGCGGTCCCCGGGCGACGTGGACGACCATTTGGAAGCGTTCGAACTGGGCCGTCTGACGCCCGTCGGGGAGCATCCGTTTCACGCCTACGTTCGCGTGATGCGGGGTTGCGACAACTTCTGCGCCTACTGCATCGTGCCGTACGTTCGTGGTCCGGAGGCGAGCCGTCCGCCCTCGGCAATTCTCGACGAGGTCGGTCGCCTGGTGGCGGCGGGTGTGCGGCACGTGACGCTCCTGGGGCAGAGCATCGGGTCGTATGCTCGCCAGGAGCAAGGGCGGCTGTGGCAATTGGCCGACCTGGTGCGGGCGGCGGCCGAGATTGAAGGGCTGGTGCGTCTGGATTTCGTCACCACCCATCCGAAGAACCTGAGCGACGCCATCATCGAGTGTCTGGCCGCGGGGCCTCCGGTGGCCCCGTACCTTCACGTGCCCGCGCAGAGCGGTTCGGACCGTGTCTTGCGGGCGATGCACCGCGGCTACACGATCGGTGAGTATCGCGAGCGGGTGGCCGCGGCTCGTCGCCGCGTGCCGGGGTTGAGCGTCGCGTCGGACTTCATCGTGGGGTATCCCGGCGAGAGCGACGAGGACTTCGAGGCGACCGTCGCCCTGATTCGCGAGATGGACTTCTCGCAGGTGTTCGCGTTCAAGTACTCGGTTCGGCCCGGCACGGCGGCGGCACGGCTGGATGACGACGTTCCCGAGGACATGAAGAAGGACCGCCTGGCGCGGCTCCTGAAGGTCTGGTCCGAGTCGGCGTTGCGGAGCAAGCGAGCCCTGATCGGCCGCACGGTCGAGTGCCTGGTCACCGGCCCCAGTCCGAAGCCACATCTGGATGCCGCGGAGGGGGGCGATGGCGGCGGGAGGATGCAGCTTTCGTCGCGTTCGCCGGGGCAGCAGATCGTTCTGTTCGAAGGGCCGTCCGGGCTGATCGGCAGCATGGTGCCGGTGCGGATCACGCGGGTTTCGCCGATCACGTTGTTCGGCGAGGCGGTCGCCGTGTGACGCTTTCATGGCGGCGAGTTCCCTCTTGGAATTTGACCCGGAGAGCTTATACTGTCGGGTTCACGTTGCCGGGCCGGGCGGTCCGGCGACTGGACAGACTGTGGTCACTCAGGAAATGAAAGGGACAAGGCATGTCGGCATTGATCGAGATGATTCGTGCACGGGAAATCCTGGACTCGCGGGGCAATCCGACGGTCGAGGTCGAGGTGTTTCTGGAGAACGGAGACATGGGCCGCGCCGCCGTGCCGTCGGGGGCGTCCACGGGCGTTCACGAGGCGGTTGAGCTTCGCGACAAGGATCCGAAGCGCTTCGGCGGCAAGGGCACGAGCAAGGCCGTCAAGAACGTCAACACGCTCATTGCCGACGAGCTGATCGGCATGGATGCCCGGGACCAGGTGGGCATCGACAACGCGATGATCGCGCTGGACGGCACGAAGAACAAGGGCAAGCTCGGGGCCAACGCGATTCTGGGCGTGAGCCTGGCGTCGGCGAAGGCTGCGGCCGCGTACTGCGGTCTGCCGCTCTATCGGTACATTGGCGGCGCGAAGGCCAACATCCTTCCGGTGCCGATGTGCAACATCCTCAACGGCGGCTCGCATGCCGACAACAACGTGGACCTTCAGGAGTTCATGGTGATGCCCTGGGGCGCCAAGAGCTTCAGCGAGGGGCTTCGCATGGTGACGGAGATCTTCCACGCCCTGAAGAAGGTTCTGGCGGGGAAGAGCTACAACACGGCGGTGGGCGACGAGGGCGGCTTCGCCCCGGACCTGAAGAGCAACGCCGAGGCGTGCGACGTGATCCTGGAAGCGGTGAAGCAGGCGGGGTACAAGGCCGGCAAGCAGGTGTTCATCGCCCTGGATCCGGCGTCGAGCGAGTTCTTCAAGAACGGCAAGTACGATCTGGCGTCGGAGAAGCGGAAGCTGTCGTCGGCCGAGATGGCCGATTTCTACGGCGACTGGGTGAAGAAGTACCCGATCTGCTCGATCGAAGACGGAATGGCGGAAGATGACTGGAAAGGGTGGAAGCTTCTGACCGATAAAGTAGGTGGCCAGGTGCAGCTGGTCGGGGACGACCTGTTCGTGACGAACACCGAGCGTCTGAGCCGCGGCATCAAGGAAGGTGTGGCCAACTCGATCCTGATCAAGCTGAACCAGATCGGGACGCTTACGGAAACGCTGGCGGCGATCGAGATGGCGCACAAGGCCGGTTACACCGCCGTGGTGAGCCATCGCAGCGGCGAGACCGAGGACACGACCATCGCCGACGTGGTGGTGGCTACCGGGGCGGGGCAGATCAAGACGGGGTCGCTGTGTCGCACGGACCGCGTCTGCAAGTACAACCAGTTGCTCCGGATCGAGGAAGAGCTGGGCGACAATGCGGTTTACGGAGGAACGCTGTGCAGGAAGTAGAGGATCGGTCGCAGTCGGTCGGTGCCGGTGCTTTGCGGAGTCTGGCGTTCTGGGCTCTGGCGCTGACGGCGATGGCGCTGTTCGGCGTGTCGGTCCTGGCGCAGCCGATGGCGGATCGGCGGGCGGCGCTGCACCGTCAGGCCATCGAGCAGGCCCGGACGGATCAGTTGCAGCAACTGGCGGACGATCTGACGGTCCTTCAGAAGGCGTTGGCGGACGATCCGGAGTATGTGGCGCGGCGGGCCCGCGAGGAACTGGGCTACCGTCGCAGCGGCGAGCGGCCGCTGCCGTTTGACGTCGAGACGACGGGCCTGCGGATCGAGCCGGTGGCGCCCGTGGAGAAGCCGATGACCCGGTGGGAATGCCTCTGCCGGGGTTTCGAACGGCCGGTGGCCCGCAGTGCCGCCATGGTGATCAGCGTGATGGCGTTGGCGGCAGCGATGCTGCTGTTCGACATTCCGACGCGGCCGCGACAGACGCGAGCGTAGTGGGCGTACGTGGAGTTAACGAAACGGGCGGCTCTCCGATGGACAGAGAGCCGCCCGTGTTCTTTGCGCGGTGATGTTTGTGGCCGGTCCTACCGGCGTCGTCGTGCAAAGGCCATGATGCCCATGCCGAGGCCGAGGACGGCCATGGTGCCCGGCTCGGGAACCGGAGACTCTTCAATACGGTGACCGGAGATGAAGAGCTCTTCGTACCCGCTGTCCAGGTTGGACGCCTCCAGGTAGAACGACACCGTGTCGGTGAGAGCAAACGCAGTCAGGTCGATCCCGTCAGTTCCGGTGATCCGGAAGTCGGAGTATCCAGAGCCGTTGTCGGGCGCGTCCAGGGTGACTGGACCCGCCGTCGAGTAAACGGTTGTTCCGATCATGATCTGAAACAGGTCGATGGTGATCGCGTGCTTCTTGCCGGCGCCGGGTTCGTTGATGTCCAGCTCCACCTGGAGCAGGCTGAACGACGGGGCGACGTTGGCGTCGAGGAAGGTCAGCAACTCCCCGACCGTCAGGGTCTCGGTCTCGCCGACTGTCGGCCACGTGCCGGCAAACGTCGAACCGTGTCCGGGCATGTTCCTGTTGGGTGCGGGGATGCCCGCCGGATTGGCCACAGCGTCACCCGTGAACAGGAGAATGTCCAGCCGTCCGGACCCGGAGTTGATCGGGGTCGTTGACTGGCTGAACGCCAGATCCCCGGAGACCACCGGGTCTGCCATCGCCGAACCGGCCATCAAGCCAAGCAGCAGCACCACACCGGCGAATCGGACTTCTCGTGCACCCGCAATCCTCATATTCATCCTCCTTCCGTGGATTGGCGCATCTGTCGAGGGCCTTGTGCCCTCTTGGGACGTTTGTGTCTGGTATGTGTCTCCGTGTCGCCGCGGCGTCGGGCGACAGGGCAGTTGGTTGTCTTCAGAGAGAGTCCTCCCGGAACCCTTATGGGAGTAAGTGTACGGATGGCTGAAGGCGGGTCAAATCGTGCCGAGGGCGACATCGCGGCAGGGCGGCCTCTCGGCAAGACTCCGGGACCGTCGAGAATACCGGTTCGTGTAGTCCGTCCGATAATGTCACGCAATTCCGCTCGGGATGCCTTGGAATGTCGAATGCCGCGGCGCAGCAGTCCGCAGCGGTCCCGTGCGGACGGACAGGGACGGAGGCGAAGAAAGAGGAGGAATTGCGTTGCTTGTCCTGAGGAGTTGGGTCGGAGATGGTGGGTTTTTCCGGCACATCCGGCATTCTCGGAACGCCCCTGCACGGACCCCTTCCAGGGGGAGGTGCCCGGCCAGAAGGCCAGGCGGTGAGGATCGAACGGAACAATCCTCCCGCTGCGCTCACTGTAGGGGCGGCTCGCTGCAAGTCCCGAGCCCCGTCGAGGGGTGAGCCGCCCGGAACTCGTCACGTCCTCTCCGTTCGTCACCCTCCCCCGGCCCTGCGGGCCACCCTCTCCCCTCAAGGGGTCAACAATCCCTCCCCCTCCCAGGGGGAGGTGCCTCCCAATGCGGCGACACCCATGTGTGAGCCACTGCGTGAGCCACTTGTGAAACCGAAGCGGTTCGGTTACGATAGACGCCTGTGCATGGCCGTCGGACAGGTCATTGAGCGTTTCTTTCGGTGGAGAGAGTCATGGCGATGAAGGGTATTGTCCTTGCAGGGGGAACGGGTAGCCGCCTGCGGCCGCTGACGAACGTGACCAACAAGCATCTGTTGCCGGTCGGGCGGTATCCGATGATCTATCACCCGATCTACAAGCTGGTCAACGCCGGGGTGACCGAGATTCTGATCGTGACCGGGCGCGAGCACATGGGTGACATTGTCGGCCTGCTGGGCAGCGGGGTGAATTTCGGCTGCAAGTTCACCTACAAGGTGCAGGATGAGGCGGGCGGCATTGCCCAGGCGCTGGCCCTGGCGGCGCAGTTCGTCGGCAGCGACAGTTGCTGCGTGATTCTGGGCGACCAGGTTTTCGAGGATTCCATCGCGCCGTTTGTCGAAAACTACCTGAAACAGGGCGGCGGCGCAAAGATCCTGCTGAAGGAGGTGGAGGACGCGCCGCGGTTCGGCGTGGCCGAGCTGAGCGCCGACCGGCGGACCGTGGTTGGCATCGAGGAAAAGCCCGCTCAGCCGAAGACGAATCTGGCGGTTACGGGCATCTACTTCTACGACGCCGAGGTCTTCACGATCGTCCGCACGCTGAAGCCGTCGGGCCGCGGCGAGTTGGAGATTACGGACGTCAACAACTGCTACATCGGCCGCGGGCGGATGACGTGGGATCTGCTGAAAGGGTCGTGGACCGACGCCGGCACGTTCGAGTCGCTGCTGAGGGCCAATGTGCTGATGAACGACGTGGACATTACCAGGAAGTGAGCTCCCGCGAGGGCCACAACGACGATTCAGGAGAGACGTGCGATGATTGACGGAGTGAGGGTGACGCCCAAACGCGTGATTCCGGATGAGCGCGGCCGGCTGGCGGAGATCTTCCGCAGCGACGAGGCGGATTTCGAGCGATTCGGCCAGGTGTATCTGACCACGGCCTACCCCGGCGTGGTCAAGGCGTGGCACTACCACAAGAAGCAGACCGACAACTTCTTCTGCGTCGTGGGCATGATGAAGGTGGTGCTGTACGACGCCCGCGAGGGCAGCCCGACCCACGGCGAGGTGAACGAATTCTTCATGGGACAGCACAATCCGATCCGCCTTCGGATTCCCAAGGGCGTCTACCACGGCTTCAAGTGTGTCAGCGAAACCGAGGCCATGGTGATCAACGTGCCGACGGAGGTGTACACCCCGAAGGAGCCGGACGAGTACCGCATGCCGGCGCACGATCCGTCGATTCCCTATGATTGGGCGCGCAAGGATGGTTGATTCACCGGACAGCCGCAAGGATCGCTGCGAGCCGACGGGCCGGCGGTTGAGCACGTCGTCGGCGCGAGGCGGGACCGGGCGGCGACTGCTGGTTCTGGCGGCGCGAGTCGCGTGTGTCTGTGCGCTGCTTGCGGCATGGGGCATGCCGTCGCCGGCCGGCGAGTGGCTGCCCGGAGACACCCACAGCCACATCAGTCCTCCCGACGTGCCTCCGAAGTACAATCACGCAGCCAACAATCTGGACGGCGCGATTGCGGCCGCGAAGGTTGCAGGGCTCAAGTGGATCATCCTCACGCCGCACGCCATGGACCGTAAGGACGAGACGAGCGGCCGGCTCTGGTGTGTCGAGATGGGTGAGCGGCTGGCCAAGCGCACCGCCGCCGAGGGCGACCCGCTTGTCGTGCTCGGGTGGGAACGCACCTACACCTGGCCGGGGCACATGACCGTCAGTTTCGTGGACCTGGAGAAGGTGGTGGGCTTGCCGCTGGAGAAACTCCTGGCCGAAGTCCGTCGGCAGAAGGGGCTGGCCTTTGTTGCGCATCCGTATCAGTTGCCGAACTTCCTGATCAACCGGAACAGCAGTTGGCGGCCGTGGACCGAGGGGCCCAGGGGGAAGGACCTGGATCCGTGGCTGAGCGGCCTGGAGGTATTCCACCCGATCAGTCCGGCCCTGTCGGCGGCGGCGCGATGGGACCAGTGGATCGCCGCAGAGCGTCGCCGCCTCGTCGGCGTGGGCGCGACGGACGACCATTGGGGCACGCTGTATGCGACGACGTGGGTCTGGGTCGAGGGCGAACTGACGCGCGACGCGCTGCGAGACGGCCTGCGTATGGGGCGCGTCTGCGTGGGCAGCGACGCGTCGGCAGGGGCGTTTACAGTGACGAGCGACCGCAAGGCTCCGGACGGCAACGGGTTGGTCGGACGTATCGGCGACACGGTGGCCGCCGACGAGCAGGTGACGGTGACCTGGGAGGCCGACGGCGCGACACTCTATGTGGATGGCAAGCCGCAACGCGTGGACGACAAGCGGTTCGTGCATCGCTTCGGGGCCGAGGCGCGCGGCTCATTCCACTGGTACCGCCTTCAGGCGGGCATCCGCTCGTACAGCAATCCGATCTACGTGAACCTGCCGCCGCAGGAGGAGCCTCCGCCGCCGGCGGGCGATGCCCCGAAGGCCGCCCGCGACGAGGAATCCGAACGGCACGCTCCGTCGGGCGGTTCCACGCCGACGACACCTCGTCAATGATGCCGTGAGCCGGCGCAAGAAAGCACCGCCGAGGCCGTGGCATCGGCGGCGCATCCGGTGTGTTCGTCTTTCGGCAGACACGGCCGACTGTGGAGCAGGTCGTCCGCATGCTCATCAGAGTCCCATCAGGTGCTCGGTGACGGCCAGGTCGAGGGCCTCGTAGTCGCGCCGTGCGACGCACTGGGCCTCGATCTTCCGGTCGAAGGTGCGGACCTTCTCCACGAGAGCCAGGAAGATGCGGCGGCTGTTGGACAGGTGCCGCAGAGCCTCCTTGTCTTTCTGCGTGCGCAGAGCCTTGACGTCCAGGCCGACGTAGCGTCCCGTGGCCGCGTAGCCGCCAAGCTCCAGGATGCGCACCTGGTTGTAGGCCCCGCGCAGGTTGGCCATGCCGAAGGCCTTGTCCTCGTCGAACTTCAGCCCGTTCTGGTCGTTCAGATGAACGCCCCAGAGCTTGCCCATCGACAGGGCGAAGGCCATCTCGTCCGATGGATCGAGGCCGGCCAGCATGGCATGGGCCGTTTCGATCAGGCCGCCCACGCGGCTGGGGTCCGACGTCTGGGATGCCATCGCCAGGGCATGGCCGATGGTCGGCAGATACGCGTGATCCGTCGGCTCGTTGGGCTTCGGCTCGACGGCGATCTCGATTTCGGGATCGTACCGTAGCATGTGATTGATCGACTCCAGCAGCCTCTGGTACGACTCGATCCCGTTCTTCGACTCGCGGAGGTAGGTGCCTTCGCGGGCCAGCCACAGGACGATCAGTTTCGTGCCCAGGGCGCGGGCGATGTCGATGGCCCTGAGGCTTCGCTCGTTGGCCCACCGGCGCGTCTTCGGATCGTTCGACGTGTAGGCGCCGTCGATGCCGAGCGGGTGTTCCCACAGCCGCGGCGCGACGAACTCGGCGGCAAGCCCTTCGCCTTCGAGAATCCGGCGAATCTTCGCGGCCGCACGCTGCAACTGGGCCGGCGTCTTGTTCTCCGGCTGCGGGACGGCGTCGTCGTCATGGAACTGCATGGCATGGAAGCCCAGCTCGCGGCAGAGCTTGACCTTCCGCGCGAACGGCACTTCCTTGCGGACGGCCGGGCCGAACGGGTCCGCGCCGGAGTGGATGTTCCAGGGGCCGAACGAGAACTTGTACTCGCTTTTCATGTCCAGTGTCTCCTTCTGTCAGGTGTCCGATGTGTCGTGGGCCACCGCCGGACGCAGGGTGTCCAACGGCGGTTGTCCGGCGGCCAGCCATGCGGCCAACTGCCGGATGCCCTGATGTATGTACGCCAGGACCGCGTCCTGTTCGTTCGTTTCCGATGGAGCGCCCCAGAGCGACCGGAGACGCGCGGCGACCTCTTCAGCCTCGGGCTGAGCGCCGGTGGCAAGCCACACGGCCGCGGCGGCGCCCAGGGCGAATCGCCACGGCTGAATCCCCTGGCCAACGGCCAGCCGCATGGTGCCGATCAGGCGGTCATTCCAGCCCAGTTTCCGCTCGCTGTGCCGTGTGACCCGCTCGACGGTGTCGCGAAGGTGCGGCATGACCATGCGCTGGATCAGGTCGTCGGCATAGGCGGCGTAGCCGGCTTCGGTGAACAGCGGGTCGAGGCCCGCGTGCTTGCGAATCAAGGCCGCACCGGATTCGTCGATGAACGCGCCGCGCAAAAAGGCGATCATGCCCGGCACGTGTGGCAGGTCGGCCATGCGGGCTGCGCCGCACAGCGCGCCGAGGTACCCGGCCAGAGCGTGAACGGCATTGTGTCCATAGAGTTTGGCCTCCTCGAACGGCAGGAGGTCGTCCTTCTCGACGAACGCCGACAGGCCGCGCTGGAAGTCGCTGTCGCCGAACTCGGCTCGCGAGACGAGAATGTGGTTGAATGCCTCGACGACGATGGCCCGCCGCGCGCCGGGCGTGACCTCCACGAGGTCGCCGCGCGGGGCGATGGCATCGGCGTCGGTCACCGTCCCGCTCATTTTGCCGATCACGGTGTTGAGGAACCGGACGCGGCGGAGGGCAGGTTCCCGCGCGGTCGGGGGCAGGGCAGAGGCCACGGCGTCGCGGAGGATCTCCGCGGCATGGTTGTGGTTCTCGGCCGCATAGACGACGGCCCGCGGACCGTTGCGGCGATCCTTCAGGGCGAACCCGTCGGCCAGGACGCGGTGCAGGCTGTCCGGTCCGGGGCCGGCATAGCAGTTCACGTTGGGCACGGCGGTGGCTAGCTCGGAAGCCTCGGCGACGGCCTCGACTAGCAGGCGACGGTCTTCCGGCGCCGCCGGATCGAGCATCTCGATGGGGCCGACGTGCATGGCCGCGACGCCGTCGGTCGAGGCCACATTCAGTCCGACGCGGCCGCCTGCGCGGCGGACCGCGCAGACCAGGTCGCTCTGAATCTCCGCAACGACCAGACGGCCGAATCGCTGCGAGCGCTGGGCCTCGGCCAGAAACAGACCGGCCTGAATCGGCCCGAAGCCGAACCCGACGAACGTGGATGCGTGCGTGGATGGACTCATCGGCGGCCTTCATCGGCCGGGCTGTGCCACAGGCCGGTCCTGTTGTCGTGCGTCCACCCGTCCAGTTGGATACTCACAGGCCGCTGCCGCCAGTCGGACGCCAACTGCCGCTGCACGCGGTCCCAGTCGGGCACGCCGCTGGTGGCGTCGGGCGCCTGCACGCTGAAGGCGCCGACAGCGACCGACGATCGCACGGCGTCGGTGGGCGATTGGCCGGCGAGCAGTGCGGCCAGGAACCCTGCAATCGTGCAGTCGCCGGAGCCGGTGGTGCCGGCGACACGGACGTCGAAGCAGGGGGCCAGTACCTCGCGTCCGACCCATTCGGGGCTGTCGAGGCCCAGCCTGCCCGGCACGACGGCAAGTCGCGACCGGTCCGGGCTGGTCCGCAGGTAGAGCCCCTGATCGCCGAGCTTCAGCGCGACAACGGCGGCGCCCATGGCCAGCAGCCGGTCGGCGGTGCGATGGAGCAGTCCGCCGTCGACGACCGATCCGGGGCCTCCGATGCGGCCCTCTTTCTGCCGGCGGTCGAAGGCGGGCCGATCGAGCATGAGCAACGTCTCGTCGAGGCTGGGCAGATAGATGTCCACGTGCGGAAGCACGCGGTTCAGCAGGGCGAGCCAGTCGGCGCGTCCGGCCTCGGCGGCAACGTCGGGCTGCGACATGTCGAGCGAGACCGCTACGGCACGATCGCGCACGCGTCGAAGCATGGCGGCCAATTCGTGCCCGCCGTCGCAGAACATGCGTCCCATGAGCGGCGGATAGCCGAAGTGAAAGAGCCGCGACCCGGCGATGCGGTCGTAGGGCACCTCGTCGGCGGCGAAGGTATCGTTGACACCGGGGTAGTGAAGAAACGTCCGGTCCACCCCCGGCGGGCTGATGACGAGGCTGTAGGAGGTGTGTTCACCGGGGGCGACGATCATATGGTCGGCGAGCGACAGGTGATGGTTGCGAAGGATGTCGAGGACGAGTTGTCCCAGGGGGTCATCGCCGAGCTTGCCGATCAGTCGCGGCATGAGGCCGAGGCGATAGAGGGCCACGCCCGTGTTGGGCACGGCGCCGCCCGTCGCGACCGACGCCGGCCCTACGTTGACCAGCGCGCCGGGGGCAAAGAGCCGACCGGAACGGACCGCGATGCCGTCCAGGCATGGAATGATGTCCAGGCACGTGTGGCCGGCGACCACGATATCGGCTGGCGTTTCGCTCATGGCTGCCTCCTGTCCCTCGTCGAGGACCGGCGGCGCTGGGGCAAGTGGCCGGTATGCCCCGTGTGCCGCAGATTACTCCTGGTCGCACACGCCAAACGCATGGCGAAGGCCCTCAAGGCGGTCCTGCCTGGGCGTGAATTCATGGGCCACGAACAGCTCGTATCCGGTTTGCGCGATGGCGCGGCAGATGGCTCCGTAGTTCAGTTCCTGGTCGTCGTCCAGATCGCGACGGCCGGGGTTGCCCGCCGTGTGAAAGTGCCCGATCCACTGGATGTTGTCACGGATCGTGCGAATGACGTCGCCCTCCATGATCTGCATGTGATAGATGTCGTACAGGAGCTTGGCACGCGGGCTGCCGACCTTGCGGCAGACGTCCACGCCCCAGGCCGTGTGATCGCACTGATACCCGGCGTGATCGACCTTCGAGTTGAGCAACTCGATGTTCAGGTTGATGCCCTTGGCCTCGGCGTAGGGCGCCACGCGACGCAGTCCGGCGGCCACGGCCCCGGCTCCTTCGGCGTCGCTCTGTCCGTCGATGCGGTTGCCGCTGAAGCAGATCAGGCCCGGAATGCCGAGCCTGGCCGCAACGTCGATGGACTGTCGCAGCTCCGCCTCGATGCGGTCGTGGTTAGCCGGGTTGTTCAGGCCGTCGGTCAGGGATCGGTGGCCGCACATGCTCGCGAGGGTCAGCCCGTGCCTGGCGGCCGCGGCGACCAGTTCGTCGAAGTCGTCGCCCGGCCACCACAGTTCGACGCCCGAGAAGCCGATGGCGGCGGCATGGCGGCAGAGCTCGTCCAGGCTCATCTCCTTGGTCTTGAAGCACGGATAGCAGAAGGATTGGCGGATGCGCACGAGGCGTTCCTTTCGTTCAGAAGGTTCTGGGGCTGTCGAGCGGCAGCGTGCCGACGGTTCGACGGTCGTCGCTACAACGTCAGGCTGTAGCGATGCAGAATGCCCTCCAGGTTCCCGCCCAGGATCATCCGTTTCTGCTCCACGGGAATCCGGGCGAAGAGAATCGGGCCAAGGCCCCAGGCGATGGGCAGGTCCAGCAGGTCGCTGCCGAACAGCAATCGCTCGGCGCCGATCGCGGCCGCGACCCGCTCGCACTCGCGCGGCCCCAGCAGCGGGCACGAGCAGACGTACAGGTTCCGCACTCGCCTCATGAGGTCGGCGTAGGCGGTGGTCGTGTGGCCGGTCACGTAGCAGGCGTCGGGATACGTTGTCACCAGCCGCTCCAGGTTTGCGGCCGGGCCCCAACCATGGTTCAGAATGATCTGCCGCCGCTCGTGGGCCCATTGGCACGCCACGTCGATCAGTGGCCCGTCGTTCGGATAACACTGGTAGTGCGGAATGAGCTTGATGCCGCGCAGGCCGAGCTTCGCGCCGCGGTCCAGTTCGCGGAGCATGGCCTCGCGGCCGCGATGCGGATTGAGCAGCGTGAAACCGACAAACCGGTCGCCGTGGCGGCGGACGGCTTCGGCGACGAGATCGTTGCCGAACTGTTCGTCACAGGTGACCCCCACGAAACTGAAGACGCAGGTCCGCTGGACGCCCAGGCGGTCCATCTGCCGGACCACGGTGTCGAGGTCGCCGTCGGGCACATGGTAATGGGCCGCCAGGCCGCCCAGGTGGCCGTGACAGTCCTGGAAGGTCATCGCCGGCGGTCGCACGCCCGTGCGGCCGAAGGCCACGTAGTCATCCGCAGCAGGCGTCGGTTCGACCTCAGGATGGCGCGGCTTGCACCATGCGATCAGCCTCCGCAGGTTGTCGCCGGCGATCAAACGCTTGTCCGCGTCGTCGATCTCGGCACAGGCGAGCGTGGCCAAGGTCATGTGAGGGCCGAACTGCGGCCAGTTCGATCCGAAGATCAGTCGCTCGGCGCCCCATCGGCTCGTGACGTACTCGGTCCCGCGGTGCAGCCAATAGCCGCTCAACTCGACGCGCAGATTCGGGCAGGCATCCAGCGCTCGGTACAGCACCCGCTGAGTGCGGCGAATGCGAAACTCGCTGACGATCACCGGCAACGAGGGCCAACGCCGGCAGAGGGCCACCACCTCATTCCAGTTCGTCTGGTCCTGGGCCGGGCAGTTGGGGCCGATCTCGTCCGGGCAGATGACCACGGGCACGCCCGCTTCGGCCATGGGCTCCAGCAACTCGTCGACGCACCAGTCGGCCAACGATAGGCGATACTGGCCGGTGAACAGGAACAACGCGCCGACGCGGCACCGGCGCATCTGATCGAGCATCTCGGGCGGCTCGGGCTGCTCGCCCGCCCCCGGAGGCAGTGCCGCCCAGGCCGGGTGCAGTCGCCGATCGGCCGCGGCCACGTCCAGCGCCTGCGCGTTGCCGTCCAGCGGATGATGCTCGCGACTCAGGCTGCCGACGACCAGCGCCTCGGCGATGCCGTAGTGATCCATCTCGGCCAGCAGGTCGGACGCCGTGTGCGGATCGCCCTCGTGCAGCAGCACGTGCCGTCCGACCGTGCAGCGGGCATCGAAGAAGTTCCAACGGGCGTTCTCTGTTGTCATTGAATGGCTACCTCGCGGCCCCATGCACCGTGGGCGCACGCGTCATCTTCAGTGCCACGGCTTCGCGTTCGCGTCTTCCGTACAGTACGCCGACAGCACCTTGTTGATTGCCGCAGCCACCGACTCGCAGTCTTCGTCGGAGTACCACTGATTCAGATGCACCATGACGTTCCGGTTGTACAGGTCGTCGGCGACCGGGCAGTCGCCGCGGTGGTACCGCACCTTGCCACCGCGTTCGATGTAGCGCGGGTCGGTCTGCGGCAGGCCGTTGGCGGCCATGGGCGCCCCGAGCGTGATCGGGAACATGTCCGAATACTGGTGCCAGTCGGGGCCGGCCTTCGTGCCGCGCATCGAGCACGAAACGCCCTCGGCCTTCAGTGCCGCGACGATCTTCTCGCCCAGCTCCACGGTCTCGGGGTAGAACCGAAGCAGGTAGCCCACCTGGCCCTCCACGTCGTTCACCCGCTGCGGCACGATCTCCCGATAGCCCTTCAGCCGTTCCACGACGTGCTTCCTGACGCGGCGGTGCCGCTCGACGACGCCGCTCAGCTTGCGCAGTTGGACGATGTCCACCGACGCTTCAAGCTCCGACATGCGGTAATTGGTGCCGACGAAAAGCTCGCCGTCGTACCGCGGCGGCGCGAACCGGTCCTTTCGCCACAGCCCGCCGCACTCGGCCAACTGGCAGGCCCGCTCGTACAGCCGCTCGTCGTTGGTCAGGACGAGGCCGCCCTCGCCGCCGCCGATGATCTTGTAGCAGGAGATGCTGAAGCAGCCCAGGTCGCCGATCGTGCCGACGTGGCGTCCTTTGTAATGGCCACCGGGCGACTGAGCACAGTCCTCGATCACCTTCAGCGAATGCTTGCGGGCGATGGCCATGATCGGGTCCATGTCGGCGACGCCGCCCCAGTGGTGGGTCGGGGCCAGCGCCACCGTTCGCGGCGTGATGGCCAGCTCGATGGCCTTCGGGTCCATCTGGAGCGAGTCGTCCACGTCACTGAAGACCGGCACGCCTCCGGCCAGCATGACGGCGGCGGCGGTGGCCATGAACCCCACGGCCGGAACGATCACTTCCGTGCCCGGCCCGACGCCGGCCGCGACGAACGCGCTGTGCAGGGCCGCGGTGCCGGAACTGACCGACAGGGCATGCTTGACGCCGAAGACCTCGCGGGCCAGGGCCTCGAACTTCGGTCCGCTTACCAGGTCGGGCAGGGCACAGTAGTAGCGGGCCAGGTGGGCCGCCCCGGGCACCAGGTCGTCGTTCGACACGGTCGCCCTGAGCCGCGCCAGGGCGTCGGGCTTGAATCCGAACCGTTCGGCCACCGAGAGAAACTCCTCGACGCCGATCTTGGGCTGCGCCGCCCCCTTCATTGCCGCAAACGCCTTCCTGCCACCGTCAATCGCCAGTTTCGCCATGGTCTTGTTCCCCTGCATTCGAGTTCGCTGTGGCCTCGCACGGTTGGAGTGCCCAGCCGCGCCGACTTCCGACAGGATAGTATTAGCACAGCCTGTGGCGGGAAAGAATGGACGAAGCCGCCGATTTCATGTATAATCATGCACGCTGTGGGGCGGGCTGGTATCGGCCTTGCGGTGCGGCCTGCGGAACTCAACCATTGCGGGGGGAAGGCCATGACACGCAGTTGGGTCGGCCATTCATGGACAACGCTGCGACCCGGCGTCGCGCCGCGCATCGTCTCGGCACACTACGTCGAGCGGCCGCCATGGGGCATGACCGGCCGAAGTCTGCACCAGTTCTGGGTGCTCGATTACGCGCGGTCGCCCTGTGGCCGGGTGCGCGTCGGGTCGCAGCGAGCCGCCTGGCGCACGCGCGAGCCGCGAACTGCTCATCTTTATTCCCCCGGCACGCCTTACTGGGAGGACACGACCGGCGTCAGAGGGCCGATCCGCGAAGCCTGGGTGATCTTCGACGGCGGCGACGAAGCCGGACTGCGACGCCTGTTCGACCGAGGCCGTCGGTGGGCGCATCTGGCTGACCCCGCGGGTCTGCTCGACGAGCCGTTGCGCGAGATGGCCCTCAACGGACACGCCAGAGGCGAGGCCGCTTTCTGGCAGGGACAGGCCGCCTTGGCGGGGGTGATCGACCTGCTCGGTCGCGCCGTCCGCCAGGACGATATGACGCTGCTCCTGACCGCCCAGGTCGAGCCGCCAGCCGATCCGACTCAGGACCTCGTCCGCCGGGCCGACGACTACTTTCAGGCCCACCTGGCCGACAAGATCACCCTGGCCGATGTCGCAAGCCATCTGGGCGCAAGCAGTTCGGCACTCTCGCACCGCTACAGCGAGCTGACGGGGCGGTCGCCCATGGCGGTCCTGGCGGCGATGCGCATCGAACTGTCCAAGAGCCTCCTGCTGCGCGGGCTGAAGATGGAGGTTATTGCACAACAGACCGGCTTCTTCGATGCGTTCCATTTCTCCAAGGCATTCAAGAAGCATTGCGGCACGTCGCCGAGTCGTTTCCGTCGCCAGGGAGGGGCCGCGCCCGCAGGATCGCCCGGGAAATGACCGCATCCGAAGCGAGGCACCGTATCGCTCTGGGTACGCATGTCATGTTTGTGGGCAGTGGGGGGAAGGCGTGTAGGGGTCGCTCGAGAGCGACACGCGAATGGCTTGAGCCCCTGTGGGTGGATGCCCCTCGACAGGCTCAGAACCTGACGGCCCCTCGACCGTTGCTCGGGAACTGCGTCAAGCAGCCACCCTATGCGCTGGGAGGGCGGCTCACGAGCCGCCCCTACGGCTGGCGGGGTGGCATGCAACGCCCCGCCAGGCATGCCGCCTGCGGAAAACGCTTGTCAGCCGCACGGCGCGGGGGGATAATCTGGCCCTGCACTTGACAACCGTGAGGCCCGGGAGAACAACGAACCATGGACTATCAGGCGTTTATCGATCAGCAGGTGGACGAGTTGCGGCGCACCGTGGGCGATCAGGTGGCTATCAATGCCCTCAGCGGCGGCGTGGACAGTTCCGTCGTCACGGCCCTGGCACACCGGGCCCTGGGCTCGCAACTGAAGACGGTCTTCGTCGATAGCGCCCTGATGCGCGAAGGCGAGCCGCAGAGCGTCGTCAAGACGTTCGCCGACCTGGGAATCCGCGTTGACCTCGTGGACGCACGCAAGGCGTTCCTCGATGCACTCAAAGGGCTGACCGACCCCGAGCAGAAACGCCACGCCGTGACCGACACGTTCTACAAGACGGTCTTCGGCAAGATCGTCCGCCAGACCGGCGCCAAGTTCCTCCTTCACGGCACCATCCTCACCGACATCGAGGAAACCGTTGCCGGCATCAAGCGGCAGCACAACATTCTGTCGCAGCTCGGCATCGACCCGAAGGAGGCCTACGGCTATCACGTGCTCGAGCCGCTCAAGACGCTTCGCAAGGACGGCGTCCGGGCCGTGGCGTCGCTGCTGGGCCTGCCGGATTCCATCACGCGTCGTATTCCGTTCCCCGGTCCGGCCCTGGCCGCCCGGATTGTCGGCGAAGTGACCGAGAGCCGGCTGGCCACAGTCCGCGCCGCCACGGCCGTGGTCGAGCAGGAACTTGCCGATTGTGGCGCGTTTCAGTACCTGGCCGTGCTGCTCAACGACTGCGCCACCGGCATCCGCGACGGCAAACGTGAGTTCGGCCAGATCATCGTCGTTCGCTGCATCGAAAGCACCGACGCCCGCCAGGCCACCGTCACCGAACTGCCCTGGAGCACGCTCCACCGGATCACCGAACGCATCGTTGCGATTCCCGGCGTCAACCGGTGCTTGTACGATCTGACCCCCAAGCCGCCGGCCACCGTCGAGTATGTCTGAGGTCGCGCCGCCCTGAGGCCGTACGAAACCTGTGTTGTGTGTCGCGCCAGGAACTGCGGAGAGCCAGCGATGAATCCTGAAGTTCTGATCATGCCGTGTCTGGACATGCAGAATGGGCGCGTCGTCAAGGGCGTTCACTTCGTCGATATCCGCGACGCAGGCGACCCCGTCCAGTGCGCCGCCGCCTACTGCGCGGCCGGCGCCGACGAACTGGCCATGCTCGACATTACGGCCACGGTCGAACGTCGGCAGACCATGATCGACGTGGTTCGCCGTGTGGCCGACGTCGCCACGGTTCCGTTCACCGTGGGCGGCGGCATCCGCGACGTGGAGACCGCCGAGAAGGTGCTCCAGGCCGGAGCCGACCGCGTGTCGATCAGCAGTGCGGCCTTTCGCAACGCCGACCTGGTTCCGCAGATCGTCCGCCATTGCGGGCCAAAGGTCACCGTGGCCATCGACGTGGACCGCAACGACGCGATGCCGTCGGGATACGAGGTCTACGTGGACGGAGGCCGCACCGCCACGGGCGCCGACGCCGTGGAGTTCGCCCGTCGCGTGGACGGATGGGGCGTGCCGGTCATTCTGCCCACCAGCAAGGCCGGCGACGGCGCGCGAACCGGCTACGATCTGCCGATCATCCGCAAGATCGCCGACGCCACCTCCGCCGCCGTGGTCGCCTCCGGCGGGGCAGGGCAACTGGAGCACTTCGCCGAGGCCGTGGAAGCCGGCGCCAAGGTCCTCCTGGCCGCCTCGGTGTTCCACTTCAACCTGATCTCGATTCCGGACTTGAAGCGCTACCTCGCCTCGCGCGGCATCCGTGTGCGGCAGCCGCCGAAATGATTCCTGCCCGCGATAGCGTCTCATGACACCGAGCGGGGGGCACCTGTGGGGGAGTCTCCCTATTCACGGGGCCATGCCTGTCGGTGTGCTCGCCGTGTCGCAGGGCCGCGCCCCCGCGCCGCCATGCCGCTGAACAGCCGTATGGCGGACTCTGTATGGCTGAACTATGGCTGAACTCTTGCCTTTTCAGGCCGACTGGACTATCCTGTTTCTGGCCGACTCCTGCCGGAAGGGTCTCAGTGTTGTATCGATGACCTTCGGCGGCAGATTCCCCCATGCGGAGGGGTGGCCGAGTGGTCTATGGCGGCGGTCTTGAAAACCGCTGTGCCCGCAAGGGTACCGGGGGTTCGAATCCTCTCCCCTCCGCCAATTCATAACGCTCGATGGCGCCGGCAGGGGAACACCCTTGTCGCCGTCGGCTTTTTGCGTTGCTGTGAGGACATCGGTGGGCTCCCTGTAGCCGCCATGGCTCCCGCCTCGTGACCTGCGACCATCAGTGCTATGATGTGCGGCGGGTGGGGGGGCGGAGCCGCAGGAGGATCGCTCGGCGGACGGAGGACGTGGCCAGGGCTGTGGCGGTCAGGCAGGCGGCGCCGGCCGCGGCGAGCCATGGCACCATCTGCCACCGGTCCAGGTCGGTCGGCGCCACGAGCCGCGCCAGCCAGGCGACGGCGACGGCGGCAGCCATCGGGGTCAGGACGTCGTGTATCGCCCATCGCCGCGACTGTCCGGGCAGGAACCGCCGGTGCGTGATATGGGTGCCGACAAGCATGTAGAAGACGTTCAGCAGGACCCACACGCAGGCCGCGCCCACCGGTCCCAGGAAGATCGTCATAACGACAATCAGGGGCATCATCGCGATCATGGCGACGAGGTTCATCGTCAGGGCGATGCTCGTGCATCCGTTGGCCAGTTGCAGGGCGTAAGGCATATTCATCAGGCCGTTGAGGGCGTTGCCGATCAGCAGGAGGCTGAGCACGAGGTGGGCCCGCTCGACCGTCGTCGGATCGCCGATCCAGACGAGGAGCAACTCGCGTGAGAAGACGGCGGCCGTGGCCGCGGCCGACAGGACGAGGACGGCCATGACCTGGCACCCGAGGTGGTACTGCTCGACCAGTTGGGGTTGCTCGTTCAGGCTCACCCGCTGCGTGAACTGGGGGAGGAAGGCCGTGTAGACGGCTCCGGTGACGACATAGAGGCCGATGGCCGCCATGTGGGCCAGCATGTAGTAGCCGTAGTCCTCCAGCGTGAGCAGGTGGCTGAGCAGGACTTTGTCGAGCTGCGTCAGGCCGAGGGAGGCCAGGGCGATGCCGGAGGCTCCCAGGACAAACCGCCACAGGGCACGAAGAATGGTGCGTTGGAGTGTGGGGCGACCATCGGCCCGCGGCAGGCTTCGCCAGACGCACACGGCGAGCACGACGGCATGGGCGCCGCTGGCGGCGGCTTGCCAGAGGAAGAAGGCGTGGATGGTCGGCGAGACCCACCAGAGGACGCCGACCGCCCCGAGAAACCGCACGGAGTTCATGACGATGTTGACGGCAGCCAGGAGCGTCTGCCGCTGAAGGCCGATGAGGCCACCCCCGTAGAAGGCGCACGGGAACTGGAACGCAAGCGTCAGGCCCATCAGCATGACCGACCGCGTGATGAGGTCGGGCGAGAGGTCCTCGGCGCTGACCCAGTAGTGCCCGATGAGCGGCGCACCGAAGAAGACCAGCAGGCCTGCCGTTGCCGCCAGAAGCCAGTAGACGAGTTCGAGGGATCGGACGGTGTCTCGCATCTGGCGAGAGGCGTTGCCGAGGGCGGAGAGCCGCGACAACTCGCGATTCAGAGCCTGGTTGAGCCCGGTGCCGAACTGGGCGACGACGGCATAGAGCGTGACGAAGAACCCGACCAGCCCCCAGGCTTCGGTTCCGAGCATCCCCTTGTAGATGGGGACGCACACGAGGGTGACCAGCGGCGTATAGGCGCTGCCGACGAGATTGGCGACGAGATTGCGTCGGACAAGGTTCATATCAGGTGCGGTCCGCCGTTTCTGCGGGATGGTCGGTTGCCGCCGGGCGAGTCTGCTGCAACTCCTCGGCCTCGCTCTGCGCGGCACGGCGTCGCAACAGCGCCTGGAGCATGCTGGCGAAGAGCCGCGGGCAGCACATGCCGGCCCACGTGCTGAGCGTGAAGCCGACCAGCAGCTTGGCGCCGCGGACGAGCGCCGAGACGGTCAGCGCACAACGGCTCGCGAAGTCCGGAACTCGTCGTCGTATGGCGGCCAGCTTCAGGCGGACGTGTGCGGTCACCAGCAGGGGAGGGTTCCACCAGGTGACGCGCAGGTTGAGCCGCCGCAGGTTGCTCCGCATGTCGCCGACGCGGTCCATGACGCGGAAGTAGAAGAGCCGCTCCTGGACACAGACGAAGGGGCCGATCAGGGCGAGTTCGGCAAGCATCACATCGTCGTTGCCCATCACCTTGGGCGCCGGCATGACTTGTCGCAACGCGTCGCGCCGATGCAGCCCGTAGATGATGTAGCTGTGCGTGCGCCACAGGGCAGTGCGGTACCGTGCGTGCAATGCCATTCCGCAGGTGTCGCGCTGGAGCGGCATTGGGCCTTTGGGTTGCCCCGATTCGTCGATGGCCGTGGCCTGGCTGTAGCAGAGTACGGCTTCTGGGTGGGCTCGAAGAGCTGCGACGCACTCGGCCAGGAACCGCCGATCCCATCGGTCGTGGGCCGAGGCCCAGATGAAGTACGTTCCTCGCGCCCGTTCAACGAGCAGTTCGAAGTTCCTTGCCGCGCCGAGGTTCTCGGTGTTGCGGCAGTAGGTCACGCGAGGTTCCCTGGCGGCAAACTCGCGCGCGATGGCCTCGGTGCCGTCGGTCGAGGCGTTGTCGGAGATCAGTATCTCGACGTCGGAGAATTCCTGGGCCAGGAGTCCGTTGAGCGTGTCGCGCAGAAAGCGTTCGCCGTTGTAGACCGGGACGCCGATGCTGACCAGGGGAGATCGGTCCATGGTGTACGCTTCGCACTCCCAACATTGTGGGCGGACGCCTGTCGCTCAACGCAGCCGCTTGATGAAGCCGTCGGGCCAGTAGGTGACGCGGCCGGTGACCATGCCTTCATTGAACGGAAACTGCGGCTCGACGATGGTGAACGTCGGGTGCCGCGAGACGAACTCGCGCGCCGCCCGTCGCGGGTTGTTCCACGTCCAGTCGCCCTGCGTCCGCGGGCCGCCCGCCACCTGTTCCATGATCCCGTCGGTGGCCACAATGTACGACCCCACGCTCACCATCGGCGCGTACGCCTCGAGTTCCGCCAGAACATGATCCTTCGTGTGACAGGAGTCCAGCAGCACCATGACGCGCTCGCCGGGCTTGACCAGCGAACGAACCTTCTCAACGATGGTTGGATCGATCGAACTGCCTTCCACCAGCGTGATGAACGGGAACAGCGGATGCGCCTCGATGGCCTTGCGGTTGTGCGGGCGAATCTCGATGTCGATGCCGATCACGCGGCCTCGATCCATCGCCTTGCAGAGCGACGCATAGAAAACCAGGCTGCCGCCGTGGGCCACGCCGGTCTCGATGATCACATCCGGCTGAACGGCATGGATGACTTCCTGGATCCGCACCATGTCCTCCGGCAACTGGATGACCGGCCGCCCCATCCACGCGAAGCTGTACACATATTTCGTGTCCCAGCCGGCGCGCAGCCAAGCGTCCGAGACGATGGCGAATGCCTCGGCCGATGCCAGGGGAACCGTCTTGCGGCCGTCGGGACCGTCCACGGTCACTGTGCCGCCCTCGAGGTCAATCTGAATCATCACGCTTTCCTCTTCAGCCTGTAGTCCGCGACCAGATCGTCCACGGCGTCAAGTACCGACGCCGGGCGGAAACCGAACTCTTCCTTCACGCGCGACGTGTCAATCGGCGGGAAGACCACATGAGGGGCGCCTGTGGCGACGGTGAGGTCACAGCCTGTGACTCGCCGGAGGGCGTCGCCCAGATTGCGATTCGACACACGGACGCCGGAGGCCACGTTGTAGAGACGCGCCTGGCCCCGCTCGGCGATGTCGCACAGAAGCGGCGCCACCTCATGGATGCCCACGTAGTCCTTCGCGGACTCCCAGTCCGTCTGCAGGACGACGCGGCCGGCGTCCACCGCCTGACGGATCACCGCCATCAGGAAGTTCTCCGAGTCCCAGTTGCCTCCATAGACGTTCGACAGGCGCGCGACGCGGACGGTCGGACGGTCCGTCGCGAAGCATGCCGCCTCGCCCGTCAGCTTCGACAGGTTGTACACGTCGCTGAGGCTCCGGGGTGACACGCGGAACGTCGCGTCTTCCGATCCCGAGTCGGCCCCGGCGTAGACGCGGGACGACGACAGGTATAGCAGCGACTCGAACCGGCCACCCTCCAGCACGTCCAGCAACCGGCAGACGTGGGCTCGCACGGCATCCAGCGGCCGCCGTCGGAAATCCGCGGTCACGCCGATACAGAACAGCACGTGGCCCAGGTGGCCGGCATCCGCGAGCGGCTCGTCCCTGCCGGGCATGTAGCACTCCGCGCCGCGAGCGCGCAGATGCGCCGCCACGTGTGAGCCGATGAACCCCGATGCACCCAGGACGGTGAATCTCATTCGCGATACCCTATGCGACGGATGGGGTTACCCACGTTGATCGAGTACGGCTCCAGTTCTCCGCCCACAAGCGAGTTGGCCCCGACCACGCAGCCGCGACGCAGCACCGCGCCGTCCAGGACCACCGTGCCCGCGCCGATCCAGACGTCATCCTCGATCACGATGCCCCCGCGGCTGGCCTGAAACCGCTGCTCGACGATCTTCAGATCGCGTCGTCGGAACTCGTGATTCACTGCCGCCAACGTGCAGTTGGCCGCAATCAGCACGTCCTCGCCGATGGTCACGCCGTTGCCCGAGTAGATGACGACCCCCGAGTTCAGATAGCAGCGCTTGCCAATGACGATGTCGCCGTTGCCTCCGGCCGGCTTGATCTTGACGAACGAGTCAATCCGCACGTCGTCGCCGATCTCGATCCGCGAGCCGCGGACCGAGTCTTCGATGTCCGCCAGCTTCGAGATGGTCGCGCTTCTGGAGATGACGAGCATGGTCTTCTCACTCCAACGGACGAAACGCGCGGTCGCGGTCTGACATCACGCTTACCGGAAGGGGCCACGCGATGCCCAGCTTCGGGTCGTCCCAGCGCACGCCGCGGGCCGACTCCGGATGGTAGACTTCCGAGATCAGGTACAGCACTTCCGTGTCGTCGCTCAGCGTCTGAAAACCGTGGGCGCACCCCGCGGGAATGTAGAGCTGCCGCCGGTTCTCGGCCGTCAGTTCCGCAGCCGTCCACTGCCCGCGCGTCGGCGAGCCAGGCCGAAGGTCCACGATCACGTCCCAGAGGGCTCCCATCGTGCAGCGGACGATCTTCGTTTCCTCGTGCGGCGCCACCTGGTAGTGCATGCCGCGAAGCGTGCCCTTGCGGCGGTTGAACGACACGCTGCACTGGGCCAGTTCCGTCACCAGGTTGTGCGCGGCCAGATCCTCGCGGCTCCAGGTGCGGGCGAAGAAGCCCCGCTCGTCCTCGATGCGATCGGGCTCGATCTGGTACGCCCCGGAGATCGGCAGTTCCTCGAACCTCACGGAATCACCTCGACGCGAGGAATCGGCACCACGAACTTCCCGCCCCAGCGGCGGATGTCGCCCATCGTCCGCACAATCTCGTCGCGCAAATTCCACGGCAGAATCAGCACGTAGTCCGGCCGAGCCTCGAAGAGCTTCTCCGGCGCGTAGACCGGAATGTGTGTGCCCGGCAGAAACTTGCCTTGCTTCTCCGGGTTCCGGTCCACGGTGAACTCCAGCAAGTCGGTCCGGATGCCGCAGTAGTTCAGCAGCGTGTTGCCCTTGGCCGGCGCTCCGTAGCCGGCGACCCGTTTGCCGCTGCGGCGAGCCTCGATCAGGAACGACAGCACGTCGCGCTTCACTTCGTGCACTTGCTCGCCGAACCGATGGTACGTCTCGAGACGCTCGATGCCGTAGGCGCGTTCCTCGGCCTTCAGCCCGGCCACACGCTCGGTTGTCGGTCGCGGCGATTCGGCATGGCAGCCGTAGATGCGCAGCGAGCCGCCGTGTGTCGGCAATTGCTCCACGTCGAACAGCCGCAGGCCGTGGTGGGCGAAGACCCGCTCGACCGTCAGGAACGAGAAATACGAGAAGTGCTCCTGGTAGATGGTGTCGAACTGGTTGCCCTCGATCAGACGCACCAGGTGCGGGAACTCGATGGTGATGACGCCGTCGGGCTTCAGGAGAATCTTCATCCCGCCGACGAAGTCGTTGAGGTCGGGCACGTGGGCCAGGACGTTGTTGCCGATGAGCAGGTCGGCGGCGCGGCCCTCGGCCAGCAGCCGCTGCGCCGTCTGGCACCCGAAGAACACCGACTCCGTCGGCACGCCCTTGGCGATGGCCGCCTGGGCCACGTTCCGGGCCGGCTCCACGCCCAGCACCGGCACGCCTCGCTGCTGGAAATACTGGAGCAGGTACCCGTCGTTGCTGGCCAGCTCGACCACCAGCGAGGCCGTCCCCAGCGGCAGCCGCTTCATCATGGCATCGACGTATCGCCGGCAATGGTCCAGCCAACTGTCCGAGTACGACGAGAAGTAGGCGTAGTCGCCGAAGATTTCCTCCGGCGTCTCGAACGCCTCCAGTTGCACCAGGAAGCACTCCCCGCACACCCAGACGTGCAGCGGGAAGAAAGGTTCCATGCGGCGCAGCCTGTCGGCCGTCAGGTAGGCGTTCGACAGGGGCGACATCCCCAGATCGACGAACGTCTCCCGCAGCGGCGCTCCGCAGAAACGACACGTTGGCTCACGCATCACATGGCCGCCCTTATCTCAGCATACCGGCGAATCTGTTCCAGAGTCCTCTCTCGTGCGTCCCGGCCGTCGGCCCGGTCCCTGTACCACCGGACGGTCCACCGCAGGGCTTCGTCGAGCGTCATGGCCGGCCGCCACGACAGCCGCTCGCGGGCCTTCGTGCAGTCCAGGCTCAGCCACGCCGCCTCCCGCGGATGCGTGCCTCCGTCGGTCGTCCACGAGGCGTCCCGGCCCCACAGCTCGACCACTCGGTCAGCCACGTAGCTCACGGGCCGCGCGTCGGCCTCGTCCGGTCCGAAGTTCCAGCCCTCGGCGCAGGCCGCTCCGTCCGACCACAGCCGCTCGGCAAGCATCAGGTACCCCGAGAGCGGCTCAAGCACAAACTGCCACGGCCTCACCGCTTCCGGATTTCGAATGCGGACCGCGCCGCCCTCGCCAAGCGCTCGGATGCAGTCGGGCACCAATCGGTCGGCCGCCCAGTCCCCGCCTCCGATCACGTTGCCGGCCCGCGCCGATGCCAGGGCAGGGGCGCCCGCTTGGGCGAAGAACGACGCGCGATACGCCGATGTCACCAGCTCCGCGCACCCCTTGCTGTTGGAATACGGGTCGCTGCCGCCCATGGCGTCTTCTTCGCGGAATCGGCGGCGGTCCCCCGTGTTCGCGTAGCACTTGTCGCTCGTCACGTTGACCACCGCGCGGACGCTGCCCGTCTGCCGCACGGCCTCGAGCAGGTGAACCGTGCCCATGACATTCGTGGCATACGTCGCCACAGGGTCGCGGTACGACGCACGCACAAGGGCCTGGGCGGCCATGTGGAACACGACCTCGGGTTGGCATTCCCTCAGGACCGCGGTCAACGCATCCAGGTCGCGCACGTCGCCGATGACGGACCTCAGGCCTCGCGCCACGTCGGCGTCGACGAACAGGCTCGGCTCCGTGGGCGGCGGAAGTGCGTAGCCGGTGACCTCCGCGCCGAGTTCCGACAACCACAGCGCCAACCACGCGCCTTTGAAGCCCGTGTGGCCTGTGACCAGCACCCGCTTGCCGTTCCAGAAGGATCCGGGCATCACCAAACCTTCCACGGCGCTTGCCCGCTCGCCCAGAGTTGCTCCAGTTGGTTCTTGTCGCGCAGCGTGTCCATCGGCAGCCAGAAACCTCGGTGCGGATAAGCCGCCAACTGGCCCTCGGCCGCGAGCGAAGTCAGCACGTCGCGTTCCCAGCTCGAAGTGTCGTCGTCGATTGCATCCAGCACCTTGGGCTCCAGGACGAAGAACCCGCCGTTGATCCATCCTCCGTCGCCCAGCGGCTTCTCGCAGAACTGTGTCACCGCGGCGCCGTCGAGCTTGATGCTCCCGAACCGCCCGGGCGGCAGCACCGCCGTCAGGGTGCCGAGCTTCCCCGTACGCCGGTGGAACGCCACCAGCGCCGTGATGTCCACGCTGCCCACTCCATCGCCGTAGGTCATGCAGAACGGCTCGTCGCCGATATAGTCGGCCACGCGCTTCAGGCGGCCGCCGGTGTTGGTCTGCTCGCCGGTGTCGATCAGCGTGACGCGCCACGGCTCCGCCTCGCTCCGGTGGACGGTCATGCCGCCGCGGGCCAGGTCCACCGTCACATCGGAGGAGTGCAGCGTGTAGTTGATGAAGTACTCCTTGATGACGTAGCCCTTGTACCCCAGGCAGATGACGAAATCCGTCATGCCGTGGGCGGCGTAGATCTTCATGATGTGCCAGAGGATGGGCCGGCCGCCGATCTCAACCATGGGCTTGGGCCGCACGACGGATTCCTCCGCCAGCCGCGTGCCCAGACCGCCTGCCAGGATGACCACTTTCATGGGCCGCCCTCGTCCCCAAACCGCACAGTAGCACCAATCCACAACGCGGCGATTCTACCAGAGCCCCAAGGGCCATGCAAGGTCGATTCAACGGCAGGACGGCCGGGCCGGCAGGGAGGGCCCCCGTGGGTGAATCTGCTTGAGCGGCCCAAGCCGCGAGGGTATGATTCCCGCCCTATGCATGCCAATCTGCTGCTGAATGTCGGGACGTGCATCGTTGCCGGCACCGTGTTCGGGTACGTCGCCCGCCTGTTGCGGCAGCCGCTGCTGCTGGGCTACATTGCCGCCGGCATCGTCGTCGGCCCGATCGGCCTGGGCTTCGTCGGTGCCGCGGGCGACCAGCAGTCCGTCGAGCAGATCGCGCAACTGGCCGAACTCGGCCTGACGTTCCTCATGTTCATCGTCGGCCTGGAGATCGACGTCAAGAAACTCGTCCAGGGCAGCAGGCAGGCTTCGGCGGTCACGGTGGTACAGGTGGTCGGTGCCGTGCTGCTGGGATGGCTGGCCGCCCTGGCCCTCGGGTTCCGAAGCCTGGAGGCCGTGTACCTGGGCATCGCGGTCGCGTTCTCCAGCACGATGATCGTCGTCAAGCTGCTTTCAGACCGCGGCGAACTGGACACGCTGCCGGGCCGCACGACCATGGGCGTGCTTCTGCTTCAAGACGTTCTGGCGATTGTGGTGCTGGCCATTCAGCCGACGCTGGGCGGCGGGACGCAGGGGGCCGCGGCGGCCGGCAGCCTGCCCCCGGCGGTGCAGATGGCCCTGGCCGCCATCAAGGGGCTGCTCCTGGTGGCGGTGGCCGTCGGCGTCAGCCGCTATGTCCTGCCCGTCCTCTTCCGCTGGGTGGCGATGCTGCCGGAGATCATGCTCCTGTCGGCTGTCACCTGGTGCTTCCTTGTCTGCTATGTGGCCGTCAGGCTCGGGTTCTCTCCGGCCATGGGGGCCCTGATCGCGGGGGCCTCGATCTCGGCCTATCCGTACACGCTCGACGTGGTGGCCAAGATTCGCGGACTGCGGGACTTCTTCGTGACGCTGTTCTTCGTTTCGCTGGGGATGCTGCTGGCCGATCCGTCATCGCCCGGGGCCGCCGGCGGCGAGCGCGTGCTGGCGTGGCTCAAGCTGGGGGGCATGGGGCTCCTGCTGGCCGCGGTGGTCGTGCTGGCCAGGTTCGCCACTGTCTGGCCGATGGTCCGGGCCCTCAAGTACGACAACCGGGTCGGCATGCTCTCGTCGTTGCACCTGTCGCAGATCAGCGAGTTTGCCCTCGTGGTGGTGATTCTGGGCGGGCCGACCGGCGCGCTCAGACACGTGGGCTCCGAGGTCGTGTCGCTCGTGGTCGTCCTCATGATCGTCACGGCCACCGCGTCCACCTATCTCATCCAGGGCAGCCATGCCATGACCAGGCTGGTCGTGCGGCACACCCGCGACACGCCCCTGTGCGACCGCGTCTCGGCCGACGATCAGGACCGCGGCGCCGTCGCGGCGCCCATCATGCTGATCGGCTGTTTCCGCCTGGGTTCCTCCCTGGTTCACGAACTCCTGAAGAGCGGCCGCCGGTTTTCGGTCATCGATTTCAACCCCGAGCTGCGCGACCGGCTCCACCGACTCAACGTCCCGTGCCTCTACGGCGACATTTCGCATCTGGACACACTGTGTCACGCCGGCGTTGACCAGGCGGATGTGCTCGTCCTGCCCGTGCCCGACGACTTCCTCCGCGGCACGGACAACGTGCGGCTGATGGCCTGTTGCCGCCGAACCAATCCCAGGGCTCGCATCGTGGTGATTGCCGAGTCGATCCGCCACGCGCTGTCGCTCTACGAGCAGGGGGCCGACTACGTGATCGTGCCTCGCACGCTGGCAGCCGCCGAAGTGGCCAGTGTGATTGGTCGATTCAGCCAGGCGGACTTTGCCCAGTGGCGGCAGCGGCAGATCGACGACCTCAAATCCCGCACTGAAGTGATCGCCTGACGGTCGCTCCGTTCCTGGAAGCCCGAGGTCGCGCCGGCACAGGCCTCGGTCGTGTCCCGCGAGGCACACTTTGGCGCCGGCTGCGCCCCTCGACTGTGCTCGGGCCAGGCCGTCGCTCCAGAGTGTGGCACCCCAGAACCTGCGCTGATTCTGTCGCACCACAGCAGGAAGGCCCGGAACCGCCCATTGGGGGCTCCGGGCCTTCGTTTCGGATCGAACATGCCGGGCCGCCCGCGGCGGACTGCCCGGAATCCATCCATCCTGTTACGGCACGATGCCGTTCAGGATGTTCACCATGACGGCCATGTCACCGGGCTCGGCGCCGCCGTTGCCGTCGATGTCGAAGTGGCGCACCTCGTAGCCGGGCGGCGTGATGCCGTTGAGCCTGTTGACCAGCATCGCCATGTCGCCGGGTTCCGTGCCGCCGTTACGGTCGATGTCGGCGAGCCGGACAACGTCCAACTCCGCCGTGCACTGGCACGACCGGCGCCCGAACAGCGTCCGCACCGTCACGTCCAGCACGACGTGGCCGCTGCGGCCCACCAGGTAGCGGCTGCCCAGGATCTCCCACACGAACTTGTCGGCCGTCGGCTGGATGACCACGTCGCCGGCGCTGGCCGCATTCTGCGTCACGGTCACGACATAGGGCGTCTCGGGCAGGCCCAACGGATCGTCCAGCGTGATCGTCAGGATGCACTTGTGCCGGTTCTGCGTCATTGTGGGATGGTTCTGGTAGACCCAGTCCCAATCGAGTGCTGCCGAGCAGTGCATCTCCGGCGGCGGCAGCGGCGGCGTTACGGTCGCCTCGTTCGACACGCCTTCCATGCGCGCCATCTCGACGCCGACCCTGTAGTAGTACGGCGTGCCATTGACCACGGCCGTATCGTAGTAGAGGCACTCGGTGCACGTGGCGATCTCGTTGCCGGCCTCGCACGCCACGTCCGGCGCCGTGCTGCGGTAGATGTGGTACCGGACTGCGCCCGGCACGTCGCTCCAGGTCAGCAGCACCACGCCCACCTTGGCGCTGGCGTCCAGGTCGTGGATCAATTCGCATCGCGTGAAATCAAACGTGTAGGTGATCGACACCGGGGCCGACATCCGGTTTTCGCTCTCGCGCACCAGGCGATAGTGGTACGTCTGGCCTTCCACGACGTCGCCGTCGGCGAAGCTCGTGCCCGTAGCCGTCCCGATGACCGTGAAGCCCGTGTTGACGCCTGACGTGCTGCGAATCACGTCGAAGGTGCCGTCCGTGGCCCACGAGAGCACCACCGAATGGCACCCGATGGCGGCGCCCACGCTGGCCGGATCCAGGGCGGCATAGACCTTGGCCGTCGTGAAGTCCTCGTCCGTGAGGTTGCCCTCAGGGCTCGACGGGAACGCCAGGTCCGTATTGTCCGTCACGCGAAGGCCCACGTTGTAGGTGCCCGGCAGGGTGTAGGCCGCCGGGACGATCTCGCCGCTGCCGTCGGTGTAGTTGAACGGTGCGCCGTAGAAGTCCCAATCCCAGGCGATGATCGTGTCGTTCGGCGTTCCGGGAGGCGCGCCCGCCTCGTGGGTGCCCTCGTTCGGATCGTAGGAACGGCTGCCGTCCAGCGTGATCGTGTCGCCCGGAGACAGAGACACGATGTACGGACCGCCTGCGTTCGCCACCGGCGGATGCGGCGGGTTGCTGATCCGGATGATCAGCGTGTACGTGGCCGTCAGATTGTCGTCGTCCGTCACACGCAGCGTTACGGGGAACTCCTGCGGCAGCACCGTTGCGTGGAACGCATGGTAGACGAGTTCCGGCTCGGTGTAGCTCTCGTCGTAGACGCCGTTGTTGTCCCAGTCCCACTGGAAGAGCACCAGGTTGTCGATGTTCTTGCCCGGGGCGCTGTGTCCCGATCCCGTCGGATCGAACAGAATGTCGTAGTCCGAGTAGGTCGGGTTGGGGCTGGCCGTGAACGAGGCGATCGGCGAAGCTGCGAACAGGGCCGGTTTCAGCATGCCGATCGACCAGGCCGTGACGAACGTGTCACCGTAGTTGCCCGGGTGCGTCGTCTGGCTGCCGGCCGGCCACGACCCGTCACTCTCCTGCGTGTTGATCAGGGTCCAGCCGATGCTCGTCGTGCCGCGGTACCAGTTCAGCCCGTTGCTGAGCTCTTCCTCGTTCTGGCCGGCGGCGATGCGATCCGGCCCCGACAGCCGCATCGCCTTCACAAAGGCGTACCAGCCGTAGTGCGTGCGGTGGCTCAGGAACGTCGCCAGGTTATCGGCAAACCAGCTCTCGGCGCCGATCCATCGCGAGTCCGCCAGGTAGCTGTTGACCGACATGACCATCTGAACCATGCCCGACGGGCGGCAGGCGAACGAACTGTCGTTGCCGGCGCCGGTTCCGGTGTAGCCGAAGTAGCGACCCGAGACGTTGTAGCTCGACGTCAGCCACCCGTTATTATAGTCCTTGACCCACTGCGGAATGGTGCAACCCCAGTCCTGCTCGGCGGGAATCATGCCGATGGCCGCCCACTGGCAGGCCGAGTTGTCGGGGCCCTGTTCCCAGCCGTAACGCCATCCGCCGTACGTCGCCGAGTCGTACTGGCCCCAGCAGTACATGTCCACCATGTCCTGGATGACCTCAAGATAGGTCTCCGGCTGTCCGTCGCCGTCGAAGTCGCGTCCGCAACTCTTCCCCGGCGTATTCGTGGCGATGATCGCGTCCATGATCATCCCGCCCTCGTAGCACGGGTTGTAGTCGTAGTCGCGGACCTCGATGCCGATGCCGTTGGGCCGGCTGTCGGGGTCGCCGCCAGGCTCGGCGCCGATGGAGTAGGCCCGCAGCATCGGGTAATTGGTATTGCCGTAGTAGCCGTTGAACAGCCAGTTCAGGCCGCGCTTCACGTTCGTCACGTAGGGATCCTGCGTCTCGTCGCCGTCCTCGTGGTGGCCGTTGATCTCGAACGACAGCACGGCCGAGGCCGTCGGCGAAGCGAAGTAGCTGCCGTAGGACGACCAGACCGTCACCGGCTGCCCGTTGAAGCTCAGCGTGCTGGTGTTGGTCCACTGCGCCTTGTGCAGGTACCACAGGCCGTTGTCGATGGCCATGTTCACGCGGGCGTCGAAGCCGTCGGCCTCGATCTTGACGTTGTAGTTGTCGATCACCGCGTTGACCATCGTGTTGTCCACGTGGTCCACCATCAACTGCGCCGTGAACGGCGTGCCGACCGCACCGAGGTAGGTGTGCGCCGCCTCGACATTGTACGACGTGCTGCCGCTCAGGGAGGACACCGCGGACTCCGAACCGTCGCCGTAAACCCACTTGTACCAGACGGTTGTGGTGTCCGTTGTCTTGACGACCCCCTTGAGCTTGATGCCGACATTGTTCACGGCCGTGTGCTGCTTGGCCGGATCGCCTTGCCATGGCACACAGATCACCTTGTCCACGGCGGCCATGGCAACCGGCGCCGCAACAAACACGGCCGCCCATGCGAATGCACAGACGGCGCAGACCTTCCCTGTTCTCATTGGAATCCCCCTTTCACCAGAACCACCCGCCGACCGCCCGACTGACCTGATCGGTGGCACAAGTGCTCCACGCCCGTAGAACGGAGTTTCGCTGCCACGCTCGATGCCTGCCAACACCGAACGCGAAACGGCCCCGTCAATCCCTGCGATGGCCCCCTGGACGACGCCCTGGCCGGCGTCCGAACGCGGTGCCTCGACATGCTTCTGCGGCGTCTCGATCAGGGGTCCCGCCTCCGACCGCCCCGATCAATTCGCGTATATGGGAGTTTACCCGCGCTTTTCGTCATAATCAAGTCGCACCGGTCAACTGGGATATGTTTCTGAGCAGATTTCTTCGCCGTCGGCTCCCCCGTTGCGGTCAATGATCGACGGCCACTGGTTCTGTCGCTCAGGCCGGCGAAGCATGCCTCGCTGGGGGCCGCGACGGGTGATGTGTCGCGGCTGGGCAACGTCCGGACCGAGGCCGCCGCCGGAAACTCGCGTTTCTGCAACCCACCTTTCCTCCGCCTCTTGTGCCAGCGTCGGACTCTGCGGGCATCTTGCCGTGTTTACGCAAAGCAACGAAACCGGACAATGCGCAAGGCCCGCACCTTGCCATCACGCCACACCGGAAGCCCCTCAGACGGGCTCCTATGCGGTCACGTCGGGCGGCCTAGGGGCTGCCGAACACGGGGCGGCGGGCAACTTCGCGCCGATGGCACGCCCTTTGCATTTGTTCTTTCCCGAAGACAGCGTAACAGACCGAGTGCGGCGCCGCGACGCCGAGCCTCGGTGCGGACCGGCCGCCGCAGGGGCGCCTTCACCGGCGCAGGCAACATGTCTGTTTCCTTCGCAGTTGTCGCATCGGGATCGCACCGTATGGATGCGGGCTTCGGGGGGCACCATATCGAGCAGACCGGGCCGAGAGGGTCGGCCGGTCGGCAGGTAAGCGGGGACAGGATCATCGGAGGGCTTGGCGATGCAAGGTGAACGTGGGGGCAGGGGGATGCGTCCGGTAGCGGTTCGTCTTTTCCTGGGCGCAGTCCTGGTAACGGCGGCAGCCGGCGCGGCTGTGGCCGACGAGGTGTACACGTGCGGCTTCGAGGAGACCGAGGGGTTCACCCTGGGGGCTCTCAACGGCCAGCAGAGCTGGATCGGCAATGCCGCCGCCGTGGTGGGCAACACAGCCGCTTCCGGCACGCAGGGGGCCCAATTCACGGCCAACGGCAGCTACACGGGCGACATGTTCGTCATGGGACGCCGCTACTTCGGCAACCCGCTGCCGCGCAATCTGATCACCGTTTCACAGGATGTGATGATCGACCTCGAAAACGAGGCAGCATGGGCCGTCACTCTCTACGCCGGCAACACGCTGATCCACTACGTTCTGTTCGACTGGAACGGCAACGTCGTGGTCGACGATCAGACGACCGGCACGAACTGGACGCCGATGACCTGGATGACGCTGACCATGGACCTTGATCTGACCGCAGGCACCGCCGTGGTCCAACTCGACGGGAACCCGGTGTCGTCCGGCACTCTTCTCGGCGACCCGAGCCTTGGCATCGACAACATCATTCTGATAGGCGACAACTACATCGACGAGGAAGCCGCGTCCATGTACTACGACAGCCTGAGCATCACGGCCATTCCCGAGCCGGCCACATGCGCCCTGCTCGGATTCGGGATGCTCGGCCTGGCGATCCGCCGTCGTGGGAAGTAGTGGTCGGCGCGGAGTACGACGGCGGAAGGCAAACCGCGGAGGCGCGCCGCCGCTGTCTGAAGACGAAGAGGCGACGTATCCTCGCATCGGCCGCGTGGCCTGCGAGGCGGCAGAGGGGTGATTCTTGAACCGTCATTGGATTGCGGGGGTAAACATGCAGATCAGACATGCGGGGATGGTGTCGGCGATGGCTCTTGTGCTGGTGACGCTGGCGGCGGGACAGGCAGCGGCCGACGTGCTCTACGAAGACATCTTCTATTGGGTCCCCGGGAAGGGCGACGCGTCCGTGGTGGTGATGAATCCTTCCGCGCCGCCAGTGGATGCCCTCGTGAAGATTCAGGAGACCGTCTACGACTACGCCCAGGGCGCATCGCATCTGGCCATGCTGGCGATGATCGGCGCCATCAACGGCGACACGGTTCCGACGCAGCCGTTTGACCTGTACGTCTACTCGATCACGAACCTGACGTACAACCCGGCCCCGCCGCAGGGCGAGACGGGCCACGGCGTGGCCGGCTACGGTGTGGCCATCGCTCCGGCGCTGCTGACGCTGGGCGTATGGGCGCCCAACTATGCCAACCACCCGTGGACGGGCGTCCAGGGCGTGCGCTGGGACATCAACATGGACGGAGACGCCACGGTCGGCGACGGCTGGGGCATCCTCCAGAGCCAGACGTTCGGCAGTTTCATGGTGGCGGTGCCGGCCGGAACGCCGCACAGCGTGACCGTGCCGGCCGCCGTCTGGACGTGGACCGGCGAAGAGCCCGTGGGCTACACATTCGGTTACGTCAGCGGCCTGGTCTCGGGACCGGTGCCCGAGCCCGCGACGTTCGGCCTGCTGGGCCTGGGTCTGGCGGGGCTGCTGAAGCGCCGTCGCGACTGACACAGTGACACGAATCACCTCGACCTCGTTGTCGGAGGTGAGATGACAGGGGAAGGCCGCTCAACCTCGACGGGCCGAGCGGCCTTCCTCGTTTCCCTCAACAGCCCATGCCGCCACGGTGTTACCGTTTCGGCGGCGCGGCCTCGCGGATCGTCACGCCGTCGCTTTCGCTCAGCACCAGCAGCGAGAACCGCTCCACGTTGTCCAGCTCGTTCGTGCTCAGCGACGAGTAGTCGAACCGACCACGCAGGTCCGTGTAGCCGTCCTTGTAGAACTGCACCTGCCCGTCCTTCATCTTCGCGTACACCTTCACGTACACCGCCGGCAGGGCCTTGCCGCTCTCAGCGTGGGCGACCTTCAACTGGCCGTAGTTCTCGATGACCTGCAAGGCCAGCGAATTGGCGCAGTAGGCCTGTGACTTGGCCACGCCGCCTCCTGTGATTTCCACCAGCACGTTGCTGTTGTGGAACTGCTTCGGCAGGTCGAACACCTTGGTCTTCGCGTCGGCGGCAAGCGTCACGGTCTCGGTGTGGTTCGGCCGGATGGTGCTGAACTGGCCCGACACCTGCTGCACGAACGGCTGTCGCGAGAACAGCAGTTCGATGTCCATCAGGTAGTAGTTGACCGTCACGCGGTCGAGGTTCTGGTAATTGAGGGTGATCTTGCGCGCCTCGACGGTGAAATCGAATCCCGGCTCGGTCTCGGCCAGCCGGGTCTGGCTCTGCGTGCGGTCCTCGTCGTCCACCACCTTGGCCGCCTTGCCGTCGATCTCGTCGAGCTGCGCCAGGACAGCCTGGAAGAGCTTGCGCCACCGCTCGACCGGGTACTCGGCGTACTTCTCGGCCACGCCGCGGGCCACCTTGTGGTCGAGCGTGAAGAAGTCCGCGTAGGCCCGCATGTAGTCGTACTGGAGCCGCGTCGCAAGCTTCTCGGCGTTGACGCGGCCGTGGAACGCCAGGGCCTCCTCCGTCCGGTCCTGGAGCAGCAGGTAGTACGTCACGCTCATCAGGTCCGCGTCGTCCAGCTCCGGCCGGAAGGCCAGCACGCGCATCAGGTGCTTGTATTGCTCGTCCAGCCGATTGTTCACGAGGGTCCACCGCTGCCCGAGCCGGTGGGCGCGGGCATTGACCAGCGGGCTGTATTCCAGGTGCTCGTAGCTGCGCCGGATCACCGGGTCGATCGTCAGCAGCGGCGTGTCGATGTAGTCGCCGCACTGGTTCACGAAACCGTCGCAGTGCTCCAGGTACTGCCGCGCCGCCGCGGTGACGTTGTGCTTCAGCCCGTAGGACCACAGCACATGGTCGTAGTCGTGCCGCGCATCCAGCAGTGCCAGCACCTTCTCGAAGAACGCCTTGTCGGCCATGCGCCAGGCGATGCGGGCGGTCGCGGTGCGGTTCAGGTTGTTCGTCTTCAGGTACTCGATCACCTCGTCTTCGCTGCCCCACTGCGACACGTAGTCCCACGACGTCCTGTCGATGTTGCTGAGCTTATCCACAACGTTGAGCGTCACGGCCGCCGTCGAAGCCACCAACTCCTCGTTCCGCGACACGTGGACCGGGTAGTGTGCATACTGGCCGGCCGTCGGGAAGTAGAAGCAGTAGTCGAGCGTCTCCGTCCGGTACGGCTCCAGGCTGACGTGCACGCTGCGGGTGTACTGGCCGCCGAGCACCGGAATGGCGCCGTGCGGCACCTGGAGCAGGGCATCCAGCTTCTGCCGCGAGCTGGTCGGGTTCGTGATGACCACGTGGCACCCGTAGACCACCTGCGCCAGGAACTCGTCAGTCACGTACTTCTCGATCTGCTCGTTGTCCACGTGGCGGTACCGGTCGCTCTGGCGGAAGAAGTTCTGGCTGACCAGCACGGGGAGCTTCTCCGCGGCCTCGCGGGCCTCCTTGATCTCCTTGTGGAACGCCACGGCCGCACTGCCCGGCGTCAGCGTCATCGCCGCTCCTTCGTGCGACGTCTTGTGCTCGGCCGCCTCGAACGGCAGGTCCAGCACCGCCATCGCCAGCATCATCTCGGTGAAGTTGCGGCTCGCCTCGGCCACGTGCCGCGACAGGAAACCCGGCTTGCCGCCATGGGCCGCATAGTCGTTCCAGAAGGCGTTGGCCGTCACCAGGGCCGCCGTCTGGTCGCCGATCGGCAGGTGATAGTAGTTGTTCTCAGCCCACTCCTCGGTCTTGTCGAGCCTGCGGTACAGCGCCCGGGCGCGATCCCGCAGTTGCTTCGTCTCCGGATAGCCGTAGAGGCCCTCGCCATTCTTGTCGGCGGCGTCCCCCTTCCGCCGCACAGCCGCGCCGGCCTGGGCCTTGGCCTTCTCGGCCGCCTCCTTCTTGGCGTCCATTTCGCGGACGCGTCCGGCCCAGGCCGCATCGACTCCCTCGGCTGGCGACGGTTCGCCGGCTGGCGCTGCCGTCGCCGGCGGCGCGGCCGGCTTCGCGGCACCGCGTGCCCTCACCCCATCAAGTCTTGCCGCAAGCTGCTCGACCTCTCCCAGATTCTGCTTCAAGGCGGCCACGCCGAGCCGGTCTGCGGCCTCCAGGCTGCTGCCCTGTAGGGCCGTGGTGAACAGGTGATTGAACCGCTCGATGTCCGGCGGGATCAGGTCATACAGCTCCTTGACGTGCCGCTCGATCACCGGCAACTGGCCCTCGATCCGCTGGGCCAGCAGTGAACGTTCCACGATGTTCAGCCGCTCGAAGTGCCACGGCTCCAGATACGCCGACAGGTCGGCTTCCGTCAGCCAGTGGTCCATGAAGGTCTTCTCCTTCTTGTTCCGCAAATACGGCTGCACCGCCTGCCGGAAGAACTCCGGGTCTTTCTTGAACAGGAAGAAGTTCAACTCGTGGCAGGCGTACTTCGAGTATTGCTTCTGTTTCTCCTCGGCGCTGAGCTTCGGCCAGTTCAGGATGAAGGCGAACTCCGTCAGGTGGTCGTTGCGGTTCAGCACGCTGTAGAGCCGATAGACCTTGTCCAGCGAATCGAAGACCTCGAACTTGCCGGTCATGACGTCGGCGATGGTGAAGGCCTGCCCCTGGGCCAGCACGCTGATCTGCTTCTGCTCGGTGAAGTGGCGGGCGGGGTCCAGACCCGTCAGGAGCCGCAGGTTCCGCAGCTCCGGCGCCGTCTCGGCCAGCGACACCTGGCGATAGGCCGTGTTCTGCGGATCGACGGCCAGGACGTGGACGTGCTGGCGGTCGCCCAGCGCGGCTCGCGGCACGACCACCTCGCCGTTGGCGTCCGGCGCGGCGTTCCACAGCACCACCGACGGACCCGCCAGGAACTCCAGGCTCGTGAAGCCCTGCTCCTGGTCACGTTTGGCGAGGCCGCCGACGCCGAAGAAGCTGCTGGTGCCGCCAGTGCCACGCCCAGTGCCAAACCCGGTCGTTCCGGTGATGCCCTCACGCCCCGTCTCGGTCTTGCGGACCGCCCACGGGTTCAGCAGCAGCCCCGGCCGCGACAGCATGTTCCCCGGGAACTTCGCCGCATAGCGCCGCTCGAGGATGTAGCGGTACTCGTCGCCGATGTTGCGGCCCTCGACGTACACCGACTCGGGCGCCGCGGGTCTCACGAAAGACAGGCCCGGCTGCCACACGTTCAGATTCGACAACTCGTACTCCGGCACGTAGCGCGTCGCCACCACATGCACGCGGGCCAGCGGCCCGCTGTTGGCCAGCTTGATCCGCACGGCCTCGTTGTCGCTCGCGACCGACACGATCTGGAGCGGTTTCTCGTTGCGCACCTGCACCATCCGCGACGCCGACATCGCGTACCCGGCCTTCACGTCGCCCTCGGCAAGGCGGATGGCGATGTGCCGGGCAGCGGCCTTCAGGAGCAAGTCGTAGTCGCCCGCCGGCAATCCCTTGATCTGGAGCATGCCGTCGGCCGCGCTCAGCGCCTCGAACCGGTCGGCCACAAACGTCTCGCCGCGCTTCTCAAGCAGCGACACCGTGTCGCGCGTCACGCCGTCGGACTCCATCCACGGCAACACGAGGGTCGAGCCCGCCGTGCCGCACACCACCCTGGGATAGCTGTGCCAGTCCCGGGCCAGGGTCCACGTGTGCGACGTGCCCTCCGGCCCCTGGACCGTCAGGCGGTCGATGTCCTTCAACGCGCCAAGCTGGATGCGGCCGCGGTCATCGGTCTGGAGCGACGCCGGCACCTGGTCGCGGAAATCGCGATGCTTCAGCGTCAGTTGCACCGGCCGGTCGGCCTTGGCCTCGCCCGTCTTGCCAAGCACGTCCAGCACGTACTTGCCGTCGATCAGGCCCAGGTGCAGATCCTCCACACGCTCGGTCCGGTCGATGCCGTTGAGGCTGAACGATGCCGCGGCCTGGACGTCGTCCTTCTTGTTGCGGCTGACGTTCTTCACCTTGGCCCGCAGCGTGAAGTCGATCTGTGCCAACCGCTCGGGCACGCGGAACTCGTGCATCGCCTCGCGGTCTTCCGGCAGTTTGAAATCGTTGACGATCATCGTCGAACTGACGCCGTCGAGGTCCGTCGAGGTGATGACCAGCGTCACCTCTTCGAGGAACTTCAGGCTGATCGGCTCGTCGTTGAGGTCGAGCACCGGCCGGATCACCACCTGGGCCTTCTGCCCCGACAGCAGGGCCTCGCGGTCCACGTGAATGCCCGCCATCAACCCGTATTGCTCGCCTTCATGGCTGAACTGCTGGAGCGACGCAACGTCGCCGCGCATCAGCACGACGTCCTGTTCGCCCGGCTCGGTGGAGAAGGGGACCACGATCGTGCCGTCTTCCTGCGGCTTGTACTCGTGGCCGGCGATCCACGCCGTGGCGTCCTTGACGAACTCGTTCTTCTCGTCCAGCACGGTCAGCACCTGGCCGGCGGCGCTGGTGTGGGTCACCAGACGCAACTGTCCCTTGCGGATCAGGGCGCGGCTGCTGCGACCGTTGCCGATGAAGTCCACGACGAATACGCCCCGGCGGGCGAGCGTCGGGAAATCGAAGTGCCGCGCCACCCGCCGCAACGGCGGTTCCTCGTAGGCGATCACCTGTTCCTCGTTCGGCACCAGACCGTCCAGGTTGATGTCCGTGTCCACTTCCTTGCCGTGGGTGCGGTAGTAGTTGGCCGCATTGATCTCGAACACCCGCACGATCAGCTTCTCGACGTTCTTCACGAACAGGTCCAGGGCGACCGGCTCGTCGGCCGCGAACACGTCCTTGTTCGTCGGCGCGAAGTCCAGGTCGATCCGGTCTTTCAATGCCTGGTACTCGCCCGGCGTCAGCATCGCGTACCACTGTTCCTGGTCGCCCAGGCCGTTGACGATCTTCGTTTCGGCGAACAGCTTCTTCAGGTAGTCGTCGCGGATATACTCGTCGAACGGCTTGACCGAGTCGGCCTCCTTGAAGAAGTGCATCAGGTAGTCGCGGACCAGGGGCTCATCGGTGCCGATGACCGGCCAGGCCGCATAGTCGCCGAAATCGGCCCCGAGGTTCGCCTGGTACCGCCGGTTCTCTTCCCGGTTGAGCCACTCCGGACGCATGTAATGAATCATGCGCGGCAGCTTCACATACTCCATGAACCGATCGCGGTCGTACACCCCCAGGGCGCGGTCGTGAACCAGCCGATGATACAGCACGCACGCCTTCAGCGAGTTGTGGGCCGGGTTCAGCCGACGAACGAAATCCCATTGCCGGTCCAGGTACGCCTGCCGCTCCTTCGCATCGTGCCGCCAATCGACGTCGTCGCTGGGCAGGAGCTTTGTCATGGTGACACTGACAAACTGGGTGTTGTTCAGGAGGCTTCCGTCCAGCCGCACCAACTCTTCCAGTTGCGGCAACAGCAGTCGTTTGTGAATCTCCATCGAGCCGAAGCCGCCGCTGCCCTTGTACTTCAGGTCGTCGGCGATCAACTGCGGCAGATTCGCGTAGTCCGGTCGTGTCAGCCGCCCCAGCAGGTCGCGCCGCTCCGTATCGTTGAGCGACGATGCGGCCAGCCACTCCAGGGCGGCATCCTCGAAGCCCTGGAGGTCGCTGTACCGGTCGCGAGCCCGCTTCTCCAACTGCTCGCGGCCGATCTTCGCCGAATCCAGGCTGGTCGGCAGGTCGCTTTTGCGGTCCATGCGCTCCCGCTGGTGGTTGAACTGCACGTTCAGCCGCTCGCGGATGAACTCCAGGGCTTTCGCCGGATCCTTCTCGTATGCCAGCAGCGCCTGGCGGTTGCGGATCTGCTCGACCAGGGGAGTGTACTTGTACCGCTCGATCCACTGCTGGAGCATCGGCTCCACCTTGTCGAGCTGTCCGGTGTTCTGGTAGTGGAGGCAGTGGTAGTAGTAATACTCCTCCGTGCCCGGGATCAACTGTTTCAGCGCCTCGGCGCGGTCCCTGGCCAGGGCGAAGTCCTCCTCGAACCCGATGTCGCCGGCCCAGGCGGCAGGCGAGGCAACGATCGCAACCGTCAACGCCATCATTACTCTGCGAATCATGGAAAGCATCCTTTCGCGAACAGGTTCAACGGGATGACTCGATCGGTGCGGCAGCGATGCTGTCGGATGAGTCTGGTCGGGGGCGCTGCGAGGACTCCTGCCGGCCCTTCGGGGCGCACCCCATGCGCCCTACAGCATACATAGACGCCCGTATGCTGTCGCGGTTCCACGAAAACAATCCGCCGGCAGATCGGCCAGACTCGATCTCCAGCGGGCCGCCCACACGGAATTTATCAGAATAAACGCTCGGTCCTGGTGATATTCCGGATGGGACTCTGGTGAAACCACCTGCACTGATTGCGTTTTTCAGCATTGAAACGGCTATTCTGCCGGTCGCCTGGCTCAGGAAGGATGGGCGACAATGTTTATGGTGGTGTATTTTCCCTATGTGGCTCCTGCCTCTGCCGTGCGATACAGAACCCCCGGAGTGTCATGCGTATGGCACACCCTCTGGCGAGAGCGTTGCCCGTTGGGGGGGCATTGTTGCGGAGCGGGCCGAACCGGCAGCATCCGAGGGCAGGGCGTCCGAGGCTTTCTGGGAGGAGCAAGCGATGTTCAAAGGCATGACGGTTGGCAAACGCATTGTGTGCGGGTTCGCCACGGTATTGGCCCTGCTGCTGGTCGTGGGGGTGATCGCCTTCCAGGGCGTCACGCGCATGAGCGGCGATGCCGTCGACGCTGTCCAGAAGAACGGGCTGATCGAAGTCCTGACGCAGCGGGAAGTGGACCATCTGAACTGGGCTGCGGAAGTGGGGAACCTGCTCATCGACGACAAGGTCACGACCCTTCAGGTGGAGACCGACGACCACAAGTGCGCCTTCGGCAAGTGGCTCTACAGCGACGAGCGCCGTGTGGCCGAGGAGGCTGTCCCGGAGCTGGCTCCCATCCTCAAGGAAATCGAGCAGTATCACCACGATCTGCACGCGTCGGCTGTGGGCATCGGCGAGAACTTCCGTCAGGCCGACGCGGGGCTGCCGGGGCTCCTCGGGGCGCGGATGGTGGACCACATGAAATGGGCCGACGCCATCCGCGACTGTTTCCTGCACAACGCGTCCGAGGTCAACGCGGAAGCCGATCCGAACCAGTGCGCGCTGGGCAAGTGGCTGACCACGGAACAGGCCCGGGCGGCCTATGCCGGCGGAAGTCCGGAGTTCCGGCAGGCCTGGGACAAGATGGTGGCCGATCACCGGGCGTTGCACGCCACGGCCTCCACGATCGCCAGACAGTACAAACAGCGGCACGAAGGGCTGAGACAACAGCTCATGGCCAGACTGATCGACCACAAGACATGGGCCGAGGAGGTGAGCCTGGCGATCATCCGGGGCGACAGCAAGCTGGATGTTCAGACCGATCCGCACAAGTGTGCTTACGGCCAGTTCCTTGTCTCCGACACGTGCCGGGAGCACACCAGAGGTTTCGCGGTCCTGGCCGAGGCGGTCGAGGCGAGCAAGGAGCCCCACCAGAAGCTGCATGAGTCGGCGGTGGCCATCGGTCAGGCGCTGGGTCGCGGACCGGAGGGCCGGGCCGAGGCGGAGCGACTGTTCCGCGAGGTGACGTTGCCGTCGCTGGCCGAGGTCGGGAAGTGCTTCGACAGGGCCATCGAGGCCGAGACGGCGGTCCTCGACGCCCAGGATGCGGCCAAGACCGTCTTCGACAAGGAAACCATCCCGTTGCTGCACGCCACCTTGAGCGGAATCGAGACGCTCAAGGCCGAGGCCGAGAGGAGCCTGGTCGGCATGCAGAAGGCCAACCAGATCTACATTGCTGAGACTAAGCCCAACCTCCAGAAGACGCGCGAGTTGCTTCACGATGCGTGCGGCAGGCTGAAGACGGTGGTTCAGCAGACGAACCAGGGGATGCTTGCCTCGGCCTCGACCACGAGAACGGCCGTCATGGTGGTGTCGCTGGTGGCCCTGGCTGCCGGCATTCTTCTGGCGGCCATTATCTCCCTGGCCATCCGACGCGCCCTGTCGGCCATCGTCGAGGTCCTCACCTCGGGCGCCGAGCAGACGGCGGCGGCGTCGGGTCAGGTGTCGGCGTCGAGCCAGTCGCTGGCCGAGGGCTCGAGCGAGCAGGCGGCGAGCCTGGAGGAGACCTCGTCGAGCATCGAGGAGATGAGCTCGATGA
>JAAYDY010000020.1 GCA_012729015.1 Phycisphaerae bacterium
ATCTTGAGCACGTTTGCCATCCACCACGCCTCCTTTCGGAGACGACAGTAGACGGCAACACGCCTTTCCCTCAAGGTGGCCGGTTTTGAAGTGTTCGGTCGTGGCCGGTTTTAGGTGACCGATGACATGCATGTGATACTGCCTATGGGATGGCGAAGAAGGCGGCTTGGCTCGAGTACACGGCCACTGTGGCAGCATGTCACGCAGAGTGGGGCGTGGCATGCAAGCTGTCGTGCCTTGTCTTCTGGTGACAGTGGGGGACCTGGCAAGGCTGGAGTGGGTTTTCCCAGATTCTGCATGAGCTATGGTTCCCTGCTTCGATAGGAGGGTAATCGGCTGCGGGCACGTGAGTGGCAGCCTGAAAAGAAGAGCTGAAGTTAGGGGAGCTACGAGATGCGCTTAGTTGCGATGCTGGTGGTGCTTACATGCGGAGTCATGGTGGGTCTTGCTACTGTCACAGGGTACGCGCTATGGGCTTCACCAATGAACAGATACGCTGTAGGGGCGCTTGCCGCCGTGGGTGTAGTCGGAAGCGTTGTGTGGTTGGTGCTCTGGATAGAAGCTGACCGTGAGGCGAAAGTATCCACTCCCAGTTTGCTTTTCATCTGGTTCTGGTTATGTGGGCTGATCGCCGCGGCGTATCGATGGGCTGCGGGGATGGGGGGAGGCCGAGTAGAGCGTTCGGATCATGTCGAGTTGGCATTTGGATTGGGACTACTTGCTTTCTTGACAATGGTGCAGATGTATCTAAGGCGCCGATGGCGGATTGGTACGCGGAGGGACACTGAGGATACGTGACCGTGTTGCGATTCACTCTGCAGAATCGAGTGTTCCGGCGTAACCGTTCACGGTTTTTCTGAACCTGTGCTTTTGCTGTAACCGTTCACGGGTCTCCCGGTCAAGCCGGCAGGAGTGACGGCGCCGGCTGGCCCGCGAAATGGGCGGTGACGGCAGCGTGAAGAGAATCGAAGACAGAGCGGCCCTGCTGGGCGCAGGTGGCACGCACCGTCCAGAACCGCTCGCACCACTGCCGTCCGGCCTCCCCCCGCGTGCCCTGCGTCATCCGCCGGTCGATCACCACAAACCGCAGCGCCTGCTCGGCAAGGTTGTTCGTGGGCTCGGCACCCGGCGTCGTGACGAAGCGGAAGTAGGCCTCACAGGGTCGCGGAACACACGACCCGGCGAGCCCGTGATGCCCATTGCCGTCTGAACCGGAGCAACCAGAAGACCCGTGAACGGTTAACAGAAGGCTACGTGCTCCTCATCCGTTCGGCGACCTGGATGGCGCGCAGGAGGGCCATCGACTTGTTGAGGGTCTCCTGGAACTCCGTCTCGGGCACCGAGTCGGCCACGACGCCGCCGCCGGCCTGGACGTAGGCGGTGCGTCCGTCCATGATGATCGTGCGGATGGCGATGCAGGTGTCCATGTTGCCGCTGAAGTCGAAGTAGCCGACCGCGCCGCCGTACGGCCCCCGCTTGGTGCGTTCCATCTCGTCGATGATCTGCATGGCTCGCACCTTCGGCGCGCCGCTGAGCGTGCCGGCCGGAAGGCCGGCCTTCAGGGCATCCAGCGCATCCATGCCGTCGCGCAGTTCGCCGCGGACCTCCGAGACGATGTGCATCACGTGCGAGTACTTCTCGATGACCATCGTATCGGTCAGCTCGACGGTGTTGTACCTGGCGACGCGGCCGACGTCGTTGCGGCCGAGGTCGACGAGCATGATGTGTTCGGCGCGTTCCTTGGGATCGGCCAGGAGTTCGGCGGCCAGCCGGTCGTCCTCGGCATCGTCCGCGCCGCGCCGTCGCGTTCCGGCGATGGGCCGCACGGTCACGGTGCGGTTCTCCACGCGCACCATGACCTCGGGCGAGGCGCCGATCAGATGCACCTGGTCGAAGCGCAGGAAAAACATGTAGGGCGAGGGATTGACAACGCGGAGGACGCGGTAGATGTCCAGCGGTGCGGCGTCGGTGCGGGCGCTGAGGCGCTGCGACGGGACGACCTGGAAGATGTCGCCGGCGCCGATGTACTTCTTGCACCGTTCGACGACCTGCAGATAGTCCGCCCGCTCGAAGTTCGATTCGAAGGGAAGGTCCACCTTGCCGGCCGGTTCGATGTCTTCGCTGGAGCGCGTGACGGGCGTGCGGAGGCGCTCGATGAGGGCGTCGATGCGGCCCGTGGCCGCCCGGTAGGCGTCGTGCGGGTCCATACCGTCCGTGCGCTGACTGCAGACCACCTTCACGGTCTTGTTCAGGTTGTCGAAGATGACCACTTCGTCGAAGAACATGTAGTGGATGTCGGCCAGGCCGCGGTCGTCGGGGGGGCAGTCGGGGAGGTCTTCCACGAAGCGGACCACGTCGTAGCCCATGTAGCCGACCGCGCCGCAGGAGAAGCGGGGCAGGTCGGGGACGGCGGCGAACCGGAAGCGGGCCAGGTAGCGGCGGAACTCCTCCAGCGGGTCCTCCGCGTCCATCGTGCGTGTTCCATCGGCGTCCCATATCTCGACACGGCGCCCCGTGCTCTTGAAGATGGCGAAGGGCGAGCTGCCCAGGAAACAGTATCGGCCGATCTTCTCCGGGCCCGCTGCGCTCTCCAGAAGGAAGGCATACGGGCCCGAGGCGATCTTCTGAAAGGCCAGGACGGGCGTCAACGCGTCGCCCATCAACTGCCGATACACGGGAACGACGTTCCCGCGACGGGATAGCGCCTGGAACTGCTCATAGTCCGGATAGTATCGGTGCGGCATGTTCGGGGCCTTCGCACAAGTGTTCGGACAGCAGAAGTGGCGTCTCAGAGCGTCCCTTGAAGCCTGCCCCCGGCTTTGCGTAGAATCCAGCCAGGGCGGCCGCCGGGGCGCCGCTCAGCCTTCTGACAGCGAGGAGCCCGCGCATGGGGGCCTACATCGTCGGCATGATCGTCGGAACCGTCTGCATCGTCTCCTCCCTCTGCTACCTGGGCGCGCAGGGCCACCTTGAGGTCGAGCTGGCCATCGGCGCCGCCGTCGTGGGCGGCCTGGTCCTGATCGTCTCCACCGTGCTGACGGCCTATGCCGCGCGCGGACCGAAAGCGCCCAAGCCCGCCAAGGCCGGGCCGGCGGAGCCTGCGCCCGCGCCGCAGCCGGCCGACGACGAGATCGAACTGCCCGGCATCGACGAGTCCTGACGTCCGACCCGGCGCACCACCCGCCCCGCGTTACATGCCGCGGGGCTTCTCCTTCGGAGTGGTGCCGTTTCGCATGCGCATGACCAGCCGGTTCACCGCGCTCAGGTAGGCGACCGCGCTGGCTTCGATGATGTCCGTCCGCGCGGCGCGGCCGTGCTCCGTGAAGCCGTTGGCGGCGACCTCCAGCACCACCTCGCCCATGGCGTCCTTGCCGCCCGTGATGGCGTGGAGGCCGTAGTCCCGGAGTTCGCACGTCAGGCCGGTGATGCGGTCGACGGCGCGGTAGACGGCGTCGATCGGACCGTCGCCGATGGCGGCGTCGGTCTTGACTCCCTCGCCGGACACCTCCACGGTGACCGTGGCCGTGGGGGTGACGCTCGGACCGCTGGTCGTGTGGAAGTCGACGAGCCGGAACACCTCCGGCACGACCTCGGTCTCCTCGCGCACGAGCGCCTCGATGTCCTCGTCGTAGATGTCCTTCTTCTTGTCGGCCAGGCGCTTGAACTGCTCGAAGGCACGCTGCAGTTGCTCGTCGCCCAGGGAGATGCCCAGCTCCTCCAGGCGCGTGCGGAATGCGTGCCGCCCGCTGTGCTTGCCCAGGACCAGGCGCCCCTGGTCGAGCCCGACGTCCTCCGGGCGCATGATCTCGTAGGTGCTCTTCTGCTTCAGCACGCCGTCCTGGTGGATGCCGGACTCGTGCGCGAAGGCGTTGCGCCCGACGATCGCCTTGTTCGGCGGCACCGCCACGCCCGTGACGCTGCTGACCAGACGGCTTGTGGCCATGATCTGCCGGGTATCGATGCCCGTCGACGCCCCGAAGTAGTCCCGGCGCGTCGCCAGCGCCATCACCACCTCTTCCATGGAGCAGTTCCCGGCGCGCTCGCCGAGCCCGTTGACGGTGCACTCGACCTGCCGCGCGCCGGCCTTGACCGCCGCCAGCGAGTTGCCCACGGCCATGCCCAGGTCGTCGTGGCAGTGCACGCTGACCACGGCCCGGTCGATGTTGCTCACTTCCGACTTGAGGAAGGCAATGACCTCCGCGAACTGCGACGGGACCGCATAGCCCACGGTGTCCGGGATGTTGATGGTCGTGGCCCCGGCGTCGATGACCGCCTCGACGACGTCCTTGAGGAACTGCATCTCGGTGCGCGAGGCGTCCTCGGGGCTGAACTCAACGTCCTTCTGGTACTGCAGCGCCCGACGGACGCCGCGGATGGCCAGCTCGATGATCTCGGCCGGCCCCTTCTTCAGCTTGTGCTCGCGGTGGATGCGGCTGGTTGCCAGAAAGACGTGGATGCGCGCATTCCTGGCGTCCTGGAGGGCCTCGCCGGCCCGGTCGATGTCGGCATCGATGCAGCGGGCCAGGCCGGCCACGATGGGAGCAGTCACGGCGCGGCCGACCTCCCGCACGCTCTCGAAGTCGCCCGGCGAGGCGATCGGGAAGCCCGCCTCGATGACGTCCACCTTCAGCCGCTCGAGCTGCGCCGCAACGCGTACCTTCTCCTCCAGCGTCATGGAGCACCCGGGAGCCTGCTCGCCGTCCCGCAGTGTGGTGTCGAATATGATGATCCTGTCGTCGGTCTCCATCGCCGTCTCTCCTGGTCAAAAAAAAGCCCCGCAACCTCTTCGGAGGCTGCGGGGCCGCTTGTATGTCCAGATCAGTGCGAACGCAGGGTCCCCACCTGCCTCACAGCCCGGGCCGGCGCCAGGCCCAGGATAGCCGGCGTAGTGCAAGGCCGAAGACGACATGGGTGACCGCTGTATCCATTGTGCCCTCGAGTATACACGTGCGCCGCACGTTTGTCAAGTGTCAGGGGCGGTCCTCGTCGCACGGACACGCGCACGGACCCACACGGACGGCGCGGGCCCCGCCAAGGGCGTGGGGGCGTCCCCGTGGCGTGTGCGCGGGCCGCCGGGCGGCACTTGTGGCGGCTTCGCGCCGATGCTATAAGGTACCCGTTGGTTTCGATCACATGAACGACGTCATCGGGGGCATCGGGGGCGATGAACAAGAAGGAACTGATGGACGTGTACTATCGCATGGCGCTCGCGCGCTCGTTCGAGACGCGGGTGGCCGAGCAGTACACAAAGGGCAAGATCGGCGGTTTCTGCCACCTCTACGCGGGCGAGGAGGCCGTCGCCCTCGGCGCGCTCTGGAGCCTGCGCCCCGAGGACCGCGTCGTCGGATCCTATCGCGATCACGCCTACTTCCTGATGCGCGGGGGCGATCCGAAGACCGCGATGGCGGAGCTCTTCGGTCATGCGGACGGATGCTGCAAGGGCAAGGGCGGCTCGATGCACATGTACGACGCCGAGATCAACTTCCTGGGCGGCTACGCCATCGTCGGCGGCATGTGTCCGATCGCCGTCGGGCTCGGCATGGCGGCGAAGTACCGCCGGGAGGACCGCGTCGTGCTTTGTTTCTTCGGCGACGGCGCCACCAACCAGGGCGTCTACCATGAGGCGCTGAACATGGCGGCGCTCTACGAGCTGCCCGTCATCTGGGTGTGCGAGAACAACCACTACGCCATCGGCAGCAGCGTGGCCCGCTCGAGCGCCGAGGAGAGCATGGTCCGCAAGGCCAAGGCCTACGGCATGCCCACGCACGTCGTCGACGGCATGGACTTCTTCAAGATGCAGTCCGTGGCCGAGCGCGCCATCCGGCGGGCTCGCAAGGGGCGGGGGCCGAGTTTCATCGAGGCCATGTGCTACCGCTACCGCGGCCACTCCATGTCCGATCCCGCCACCTATCGCTCCCCGGAGGAGGTCGCGTTCTGGAAGAAGCGGGATCCCATCCCGCGGATCAAGGCCGCCATCGGACATGACTTCGAGATCGGCGAGGAGGAGTTCGCGGTCGTCGACGAGCGCGTGCGCAGAGAGCTGGACGAGGCCGTGGCCTTTGCCGAAGCCGGCTCGGAACTGCCCGTCGAGCGGCTTTACGAAGACGTCTACGTCGACTGACACCCGCCGCAACCGCCCGCTGAGGAGGGGGATCCGATGCCGGAGATGACCTGCAGGGAGGCGCTCAACCAGGCGCTCGCCGAGGAGATGCGCCGCGACGATTCGATCATCGTGTTCGGCGAGGACGTGGCGCTCTACGAGGGATCGTTCAAGGTCACGCGCGGACTGCTGAAGGAGTTCGGCGGGGAACGCGTCATCGACACGCCCATCAGCGAGGCCGCGATCGTGGGCGCCGCCATCGGCGCCGCGATGGGCGGCCTGCGGCCCGTGCCGGAACTGATGACGGTGAACTTCGCCTACGTGGCCATGGACCAGATATGCAACCACCTGGCGCTGATGCGCTACATGTTCGGCGGGCAGGTGACGCTGCCCGTGACGATCCGCATGCCGGGCGGCGGCGGTCATCAGCTCGGCAGCCAGCATTCCAACAGCCTGGAGGTGCACTTCGTCCACACCCCGGGGCTCAAGGTCGTCTACCCGTCGACGCCGGCGAACTCCAAGGCGCTCCTGAAGGCGGCGATCCGCGACGACAACCCGGTCGTCTTCCTCGAGCACGAGGGCCTCTACAACTTCAAGGGAGAGGTGCCGGAGGAGGTCGAGCCCGCCGTGATCGGCCGCGCCGAGACCGTGCGCGAGGGACGCGACGTGACGATCGTGGCCTACGGCGCCATGACGCACGTGGCTCTGGAAGCGGCCCGGCGACTGGCCGACGACTCCGTCGACGCGGAGGTCGTCGACCTGCTGACGCTTCGTCCGTGGGACAAGGACGCGGTGGCCGCGTCCGTCGCCCGGACCCATCGGGCCGTCGTCGTGGAAGAGGCGCGCCCCGTCTGCGGCATCGCCGCCGAGGTGGCCGCGAACGTCTACGAGATGGCCTTCGACGAACTGGACGCGCCGATCCGGCGGGTCTCCGGCGCCGACGTGCCGATGCCATACGCCCGGGACCTGGAACAGGCCTGCATACCGCACGCAGACGACGTCGTCGCGGCGGTCCGCGCGACGCTGGACTGAGCGGGAAGGAGCCCGGCATGTACGACGTGACGATGCCCAAGCTGTCGGACAGCATGGCGACCGGGAGGATCGTGGCCTGGAAAGTCGCCGAAGGCGACAAGGTCCGCGAGGGCGACATCCTGGCCGAGGTCGAGTCGGACAAGGCGGTCATGGAACTGGAGTGCTTCCGCGACGGGACCGTGGCCGAGATACTGCACGACGCCGATGCCGAGGTGCCGATCGGCGAGGTCATCGCGCGGATCGCCGGGAAAGGCGAGGAGACACCGGCGGAGCCCTCGGAGGAACGCACGCCCGCCGAACCCGCAGAGGGGGAGCCGCCCGTCGAACGGGAGGAGGCCCCGGAACCGGAGGCGGCGCCCGCCGCGCCTCGCGAGCCGGCAGCGGCCACACCGCCCGAGCGGCCCGAGAGCGGGCGGAAGCCCATCTCGCCCTATGCCCGCAAGCTCGCGCAGGACAAGGGGATAGACTACCGGACGCTCAAGGGCTCCGGACCGGGCGGGCGCATCGTCGCGCGCGACGTCGAGGCCCTCGGCGAGGAGGGGACGGCGAAGCCGAAGCCCGCAGCCCGGCTGCCGGCCGCCGAGACTCCCGTGGCTCCGTCCGAGGACGAACTGCCCCCCGTCGAGGTCGATCCGGACGAGGCCGACGTCGAGGAGGCCCCCTTCCGCCTGAAGACGCAGGCCCGCAGGGTGGTCGCCTCGCAGCACGTCATCCCGCACTTCTACGTGACCAGGGCCGTGGACGTAACGCCTTTGCTGGCGAGGGCCAGGGGGCTGAAGGACGAACTGGGCGCCACGCTTACGCACGTCGTTATGCACGCCTGCGTGCGCACGCTCAGAGACCATCCGCAGATCAATCGCAGCTACGATCGCGGCCGCATCATCCGTTGGAAGAGCGTGCGGCTGGGGCTGGCCGTCGACACCGACGCCGGCCTCACCGTGGCCGTGCTGGCGGACGCGCAGGGCCTGTCCCTGCGGGACCTGGCGGAACGGACGCGTGCGCTCGTGGACAAGGCGCGCGGCGGCAAGCTCACCGGCGCCGAGCGGCGCCATGCCACCTTCACGATCACGAATCTGGGCATGCTCGACGTCGAGCAGTTCGAGCCGATCATCAACCCGCCGTCGGCCGTCACCCTGGCCGTGGCCAGCGCGCTGCCCAGCGCGATCGTCCGCGACGGCGGCCTGCACGTCGGGCACCTGATGCGCCTCACCGCCGCATGCGACCATCGCATCGTGGACGGCGCCATGGCCGCGCGCTTTCTCCACGACCTCCGGCTCCTGTTGGAGGACCCCGACCGGCTGCTGGAGGGCGTGTAGACGCTGCGGAGGGGGCGGCATTTTGACCGGCTGCCCGGCCGCCGCTTAGAATGCAGGAACCGTTATCAGGTTCAGACGCCATGGGGGGACAACCGGGATTCCGGATGACGCCGCAGCGCCAGGCCGTCCTGGACGCAGTGCGGGACGCGCCCGAGCATCTGACGGCGGATGAGGTGTACGCCAGGGTGAGGGCGGAGCTGCCGCGCATCAGCCTCGGGACGGTCTACCGGAGCCTCGAGGAACTCGTTCATCGCGGGTTGATCGGGCGGGTGCAGGGCGGTGGGGCCCAGCGTCGCTACGATCGGAGCACCGACGTGCACTGTCACGCACGCTGCCTGGCCTGCGGCCGGGTGGACGACACGGACGTCGAGGGTGTCGATCTGCGGAAGCTGGTTGCTTCTCGGGTGCCCGGCTATCGCGTTGTGGGATGCGGGATCGAGTTGGTGGGCTACTGTCCCCGTTGTGTGAAGGCGGGCCACGCGGAACCGCGCGGCTGACTCTTGCGGAAGGGAAGGCGGACAAATGAAGGTGCAAGGCACGCAGACGGCCCGGAACATCCTGACTGCTTTCGCCGGCGAGTCCCAGGCAAGGAACCGATACAGCTACTTCGCCGGCGTCGCGCGCAAGGAAGGGCTCGTGCAGATCTCCGACATCTTCGAGGAGACGGCCAACCACGAGAAGGAGCATGCCAAGCGCCTGTTCAAGCTCCTTGAGGGCGGCGATCTGGAGATCCATGCGGCGTTTCCGGCCGGCGTCATCGGCGATACCGCCCAGAACCTGAAGGCGGCCGCTGCGGGCGAGAACCACGAGTGGACGGACATGTACCCTTCATTCGCAGCCGCGGCGCGCGAGGAGGCCCTGACCGGCATCGCGGGCATCTTCGAGGCCATCGCCGTGGCGGAGCGGCAGCATGAGAAGCGCTACCTGGACCTGCTCCGCAACATCGAAGAGGGCAGGGTGTTCCAGAAGGACGAGAGGGTCGTGTGGCGCTGCCGCAACTGCGGATACCTGCACGAGGGGACGTCCGCCCCGAAGGTCTGCCCGGCGTGCGACCATCCGCAGGCCCATTTCGAACTGCTCGCAGAGAACTGGTAGCGGAGGCCGCGCATGACGATCGGATACAGCGCGTTCGAACTCCTGGAGATGGCCCAGCAGATGGAACGCAACGGTTGCGCCTTCTACGAACGGGCCGTTGCGGTGACCGAGGGCGAGGCGGCCGCCACGCTGCAGACGCTGGCGGAGATGGAACGCGCCCACGAGGAGACGTTCGCCGCCATGGCCGCTGAGTTGCGCGGCCAGGAGCGGCCGGACACGGCCCTGGACCCCAACGCGGAGGCCGTGCAGTACGTGCGAGCCGTCGTCGGCGGGCACGTCTTCGAGCTGCGCGCCGATCCGGCCGAATGGCTGGGAACACGCCCCACGTTGGCGAGCGTGCTGCGCACGGCCATCGACCTGGAGAAGGAGACGATCCTCTACTACCTCGGCGTGCGCGACGTTCTGACCGGCCCCGACCGTGATCGGATGGATGAGATCATCCGGGAGGAGATGGGGCACGTTGTGCTCCTGACTCGCCGGCTCCCGGGGGAGCGCGGCGCCTGAGGCGGACAGCGAGAGGGGAGAACCTGACGATGCTGCGAACCGGCTCCTTTGTGCTTTTGGCGGTTGTGCTGTGGCTGGCTGCCGACGCATCCGCCGACGGCCTGCGGGTCGCCCTGATCGTCGACCCGGGAGGCGACGTCGATGCCTCGGGGGCGGCCCAGTACATCGACCGCATGCAGGTCATTCTGGACCGCGCCGAGCTTCCGTATGACATCGTCGACGAATCGGAGATCCTCCGCGGGATACTGGATCGCTACGTTGTGGCGGTCGTCGCCTATGCGCCCAATCTGAGCGCCACCGGCCGGGCCATTCTGCAGGGCTTCTGTAGCGACGGCGGCAAGGTCATGTGCTTCTATCAGACGTACGGGCTGGAGCGCGAACTCGGGCTCAGGAGCGCTGCATACGTCGCCTCGCCCGACCGGACCCGGTTCTGCCGTGTCCGGTGCGCGGAGGGGGCGCCGATGGCGCTCCCCGAAGGCTTCACCCAGGTCTCGTGGAACATCAACGAGCCCGTGCCGGCCGAGGGCACGATGGTGCTCTGCCACTGGCTGGACTCCAATGGCAGGGAATCGGGCCACGCCGCCGCCACCCTGTCGGAGACGGGGTTCTTCTTCTCCCACGTCCTGATCCCGCAGGACGACGCGGACGTGTCCCGGGCCGGCCTCCTGATCCGCAGTGTGGCGGAATGGCTGGCGGATCGGCGCGGAATGCGGCGGGACGTGGTCATCGTGCGTGGAACGGCAAGCGAGGCGAGCGGGTTGTCGGACGGCGCCCTGGTTCCGCAGATCGTTGCCGAGACCCGCGAGATCCTGGACGCCGCGGGCATTGCGTGCACCGTGATCCCCGACGAGATTGTCCGCGCCGGGGCACTGGTCGGACGGAAGGTCGCCATCCTGCCGCTCAACTTCCGGCTGGACGCAGGGGAGGCGGAGGCCCTGGAGGCGTTCGTGCAGGCGGGCGGCAAGGTCATCGGCTGCTTCAGCCTCGACCCGCGCCTGCGGCCGCTCGTGGGAGTGGCTGCCGCGCAGTTCCGTGCCGGTGGGGCGCTCTCGCCGTTCCAGGTCGTGCAGTTCAACCGATCCGCCCCGGGGACGTTCCCCGCGTCCTTCCAGCAGGACAGCGCCAACATCATGGCCGCCACTCCCGCCGACGGCGCAGCGGTTGTCGCCACGTGGCACGAGGCCGACGGGACGGACACGGGCTTCCCGGCCGTCATCCTGGCGGATACCGGCATGTACTTCTCGTACCTGCTCCGTGCAGGCGATCTGAAGCGCACGTCGCATTTCCTGCTGGCAGGCATCGCCCACCTTGCCGGGCAGTCGTTCTACGACATGGCCGCCGAGCACGCGCTGCAGGCGCTCTGGGCACTCGACCGTTACACCGGCCGGGAGGACCTGGCGGCCGCCTGCCTCGCGAACCCGCAGGCGGCGGTCGCGGCGACCGAGGCGACGCGGCTGGCAGCCGAGGGCACTGAGGCCCTGCGCGGAGGCCGCCCCGATGCGGCGTTCCTGCTCCTCCGGAAGGCGCGGGAAGCGGCCGAGCTGGCGGCCGTCCGAAGCCTGCCGGCGCGCGTGGGGCCGGAATTCCGCGGGGCGTGGATGCACGACGTGCAGGTGCCCGGGCAGGACTGGGATGCCTTCTTCCAGGGCATGAAGCGCGCCCACCTGAACGCGTTCCTGCCGAACGTCTGCGCGGCCGGTTACGCGCATTACGAGAGCGATCTGCTGCCGTTGTCCGAGTACGTCCGGACGCACGGCCCGCAGGTCGAGCCAATGCTGGCCGCCGCGCGCCGGCACGGCATCGAGGTCCACCTGTGGCGCGTGAACTACAACCTGTGGAATCCGGGAGAGGAGGTCGTGCGCCGGTACGCGGCCGAGAACCGCGTCTGCCGGGACGCCCGGGGCCAGGTCGTCGGCGGGCCTCGCACGGCGACGCTCTGCCCCTCCCATCCCGAGAACCAGCGGCTCGAGATCGACGCGATGCTCGAGATGACGCGCCGGTTCCACCCGGACGGCATACACTTCGACTACATACGGTACCCCGGCTCGCACGCCTGCTTCTGCTCGGGCTGTCGGGAGCGCTTCGAACAGCGCATCGGGGCGCCCGTGCAGAACTGGCCGCAGGACGTCGTCCGGGGCGGGGCACTGCACCAGCGTTATCTGGACTTCCGCCGGGATCAGATCACGCACGTCGTGCGCGAGGTGAGCGGCCGTTCGCGTCAGATCGACCCGAACGTCAGGATATCGGCGGCCGTCTTCTCCGACGTTGCAGCAGGTGCGCCGGACGCCGTCGCGCAGGACTGGCCGCTCTGGGTCGCCGAGGGCTGGGTGGACTTCGTCTGTCCGATGAACTACACCGAGGACGTCCGGCAACTGGCAAGGACGGTCACGGAACAGCGCCGACGCCTTGGGCCGGCCGCCCTGCTGATGTCGGGCATCGGCGCATGGCGCTCGCCTTCGGCCTGGCATACGGCGCAGCTCGTCGACACCGCCCGCACCTGCGGGGCGGACGGTCTGGTGTTTTTCGACTACCGCGGGCGGGTGGCCGAGGACATCCTTCCCGCCCTGGTCGACGGCCCGCTGGCTACGGCGTCGGGCACGCCGTGGGCGCGCTGACCGACCCGCTTGTACGGCTGACCGCCCCGGGCCTCAAAGAACTGCCCGGCGCAACGCGATCCGCGCCGGGCACCTCTTCGCAACACGGTGCAACGGCTCCGTGAGGAGCCGGATATGGGCCGTCACTTCGCGGCGACCTTCCGGGTGGCCTTCTTCTTGACCGCCTTCTTGGCGCCTGCGGCCGTCTTCTTCGCGGCTTTCTTGACAGGCTTCTTGACCACCTTCTTGCCTGCCCCGGCGGTCGCTGCCTTCTTCGTGGCCTTCTTCTTCACGACCTTCTTGGCCGCCTTCTTCACTACCTTCTTCGTTGCTTTCTTGGCCATCTGGTTGCGCCCTTCTCCTCATCCGGCGTAACCCTGCTGTTGCGAACAGCTCCGCGCGTCCTGGCGCGAAGGACGGGCACCGAAGGCCACCCGTCGTCAACTGTTCATCGTACTCACGCGCCTGCCGTCGGCGGGACGGCCGGACCAGGCGACTCCTTTCGCACTGAAACGAGCGTGCACACCCACGGAAAAGGCGCCTCCTGCGGCCGCCAGGGCCGCGCACAGCAACTGCGGCCAATAATATATAGTCACGATCTGTCAAGTCAAGACTTATCTTGACGGCGAGTGCCCCGACGGCTTCGGGCGGAACGCAACCGTTCAAGCAGTGCCGGTGCAGCCGCAAGGAGGGACGCGGGCGCACGGAACACGACCGTGAGCGGCCCCCGCGCTTCCGGCTCAGACGGCAATGGGCATCACGGACTCGCCGGTCAGCATGCTCGGCGACCCGGGCAGATGACCATGAGCACACGAGGGCGGTTCACCCGGCAACAGAAGCTCGACATCCTCCGACGGCGCCTCCTGGAGGGCGCCGCGGTCTCCGATCTGTGCGATGAGCACCAGCTCAACCCGAATGTCTTCTGTCGCGGGCAGAGCAAGCTGGCGGGCACACTGCGGAAAAAAGTGCACTGCACCCCTGAAACTGGACAGGTGCCTCAGCTCGGGATACCGTCCTGGCGAAAAAGGGAGCAGTCATGCCGAAGCGACGCAAGTTCACGCCGGAGTTCAAGGCCCGCGTCGCACTCGCCCTGCTGGCCGGGGAACACACGCAGGCCGAGGTCTGCAAGTCACACCACGTCCTGCCCCAGCAGGTCAAGCGCTGGCGAGAAGAGCTTGAGGCGAACGCCCACTCAGCCTTCGGCGGGG
>JAAYDY010000021.1 GCA_012729015.1 Phycisphaerae bacterium
CCATCGGCGAGAAGCGACGCCATGTCGTCGAACGTCACGAGGCAGTCGCCGTCGGCGCCCCAGCCGCGACCCCACGAGTTGCGAAGGATGAACATCTTGCGCTGCGCGTCGTACCCCCTGCAGCAGAGGGCGTGTCCGCCGAGAACCGAGCCGAGGGGCCGAACCAGCCCGTCCCGGCCAGGGTTCGACATCCCCGCGTGCCACCGGACACCCAGAACGGCGGGACCTGTGGAGAGCCCGTTGCACAGCTCGGCCGGGCCGAACGCCCAGCGGTAGGCGCCGATGTACTTCTCCCGGCGGGCCACCCTGAACCCGGCCAGGACAGACGTGCCCGACATGCGCGGGTCGGCTCCCGCATACTCGCCCCCGGGGAACTGGTCGATCTTCTGGGCCTCGAAATAGAGGTCGCGGGCGAACAGCGAGTCGACGGTCCTCGGCTCCGGCGGGCATGCGAGGGCGTGCGAGATCGCGTGCCCGACGCAGGCGCCTTCGGATCCCTGGTTCAGCCATGTCGGGCACGGCCACACCACGGTCTGCGCGGTAAGCGGAGCGACGGCGGATATGGGGTACTCCCGGCTCCGCTCGTCGAAACGCTCGAGTCTGTCAAATGTCCTGTCGGTCACTTCGCGGCCTCCATCTGGATCTGGTGGGCTTCCTCAAGCCACACGTCGGTCATGCGCCACACCTGCTTGACGCCGGGCAGCGCGTAGGCGTCCGGGGCCTGCTCCTTCGTCATGAGAAGGCAATGGTCCTTGTTGAGGACCACGACCTTCAGGTCATGCCTTGCGCTTGCGCAGCCACCAGCGACGACGGCGCATAGAGCCAATAGAAGGATCGTCGGTCTCCCGTCTTTCACTGTCGATCTCATCGAGGTCCTCCTGCTTCTGCTTGGATCGGTTTACGAACCACGCGGCCACCGAGGCGGCCGAGGCCAGGAACGCGATCAGAGCGCCAGCCCACGTCTCCACGGTCTATCCCTTCCTGAACATGGTCTGCGCGGCCCGCACGGCACCCTCGTTCTTCGCGGTCTGCGAGAAGATGAGCCGATAGCCGAACGGAGCCAGGACCACCGCGACAATGGCCGTGGCGATCACGCCGAACTCTCCGCCCTGCAGCGTGCCGTCGGCGGCCGCGGCGCCAACCACGCCGAGCAGCGCGACCACGCTGGTCAGAACGTAGGCGGCCTTGCCCGAGAGCTTCGCGCCCAGCACGGGGGCGAGCGCCTTGAGCAGCGACACGACCGACACGACGACCGAGGTCAGGCTGCCGATCTGCACGACGCGGTTCCCGGCGAACCAATCGACGATGTCGAGCAGCGCGGAAGGCGCCTCGACGTCCTTGGGGACGAACGCGTCGTCGGCCAACGCGGCGGAAGCCGCGACCATCAGGAACATTGCGATCATCTTCTTCATCTGTCTTCCTCCTTGTTTCGCGCCCGCGTTCACACAAACCGGGCGAAAGCGTCCATGATCTTATCCACGTTGTTCGTGACCATGGCCACGCACAGCACCACGGCGACCGGCCACTTGATCATCACCGCCAGCCCGATGGTGCGACCGTACCGGCTGTTCTTGAACAGGCACCCTTCGTCGTGCGCCCTGGCCGCGGTCTCGAGCGCCCGCGACAGGGTCTGCTCGGCCTGCACGCGGTCCTCGATGTTGAGCAGCACGGAGAGCAGCAGCGTCTCGCTGATCGACTGGATCTTGTCCGGAG
>JAAYDY010000022.1 GCA_012729015.1 Phycisphaerae bacterium
AGTTCCGTCCGAGCGTCGTGGCTGGCGAGACCGCTGCCAGAGGGCCGCTCGCCAACGTGGCCGACACGCCTTCCCCGGCACTCGGCTGACGTATCGCGGGGCTGTGCCCTCTATGTTTGCCCGTGGGCCGAATCTGCCGCGCCCGCAGGGAGAAGGTTCCCGACCTGATGTGTCCCCGCAGGCGGCTTTGTGATCACGCTCGATCCATGTGGCCACGTCGCATACTGCGGAGTTTCCGCAGTATGACCCGCTGACAAAGGCCCGTACTGCACACAGTGCGCAGTATCATGCTCTGGGGCGCAGGCGGTGGCCGTCGGCCTGCGCTGCTTGGTCCCCATCCGGGCTGGGGCTGCGGTTGGCTCCTCGCGCTGGGCTCCGCCGCCGTAGCCTTTTCGACCGTGACGCGACAATGAGGTCCCGCAGAATCGAAAGCGGGTGAAATTGTGCCACTAATGTCATCCGCCCAGCACGTCAGGGCCCCGGGGGGGGCGACGGCGCGGCCGATTCGCGACTGTGCCCCTCCTCAACCGCTATATCCGCTGAAAAACAGTGAACTGCTGCGGCAACTCCTTGGGAATCTCGTGCCGCACCCCTTCACCATGTACCCGAGTGCAGGGCAATCTGTTCAGTCTCCGCCCGCCCAAGGCCAAGAGGCAAGAGAGCCATGCCAGCTATGGTCCGGCACCCTCGACATCTGCAGTCACGGCGCTTTTGTCGTGTAGATTCTGGGGATCTCATCCGTCAGCCGGGACTTCCAGCGCCCCCATTAAGCTACATCCGCTTGTTCGCCCAAATCGTCGCGCAGATTCTCCAGGAAATGCACCGGCGGCACCTGTGATTGCGGGGGCCGTTCGCCAGTCGCCATGCTGCCAGAAGCCTCGCCATGCCGGCCGTCCCTCCATCTCCCTACCGGCTATATCCGCGCGAGCGAGGGTATTGCCGCGCTGGTTGCCAGAAAAAGAGCTTCTGCTCCCGGCTGTCCCAATGCTTATTGCCGGACAGGGTCGATTTGGCACACGAAAACTGGCCGCTGCCGAAAAATCGTTACAGATCTGGTACATTTCTGAGCATGGCCAGCGACCAAGCCGGCTTCGGGCACCGTGCCACGCAATTGAGTTTCCGTGTACGCATTACCGCCTCCAGCTTCCGGCACCCTCTACATCTGCAGTCGGGCCGAATCTGTCGCGCTGATTCCGAGTTTGTCCCGCCGATCATGGTCACCGCCCCCCGACTACTACTTCTGGGCGCAGCCGTCCGATCTGTTGCGCGAATTCTGCTTCGCAGTCCCCCTATTCGTTACTTACCCCGTGGCGGCAGAAAGTGTCAACCCGCCCCGCATTCGCCCGCCCACCGGAGGCCGATAGAGGCGCCCCTGTTAGTTTCATACCCCGTGGCGGCCCAACGTGTAGGCAGGAATCCCAGACCTCTCTCGGAGTGTTGCATGTCTGGCATGCCGGGACACGCAGAAGACACGCTCCCCTACTGGTTATATACCCCGTCGCGACCAGAACCTTAGCAGGCAAGTGCCGGCGGTGACCCTGTAGCCAAAGAACGGGCGAAGAACGAAGCCTGACCGGCACCGGCATCCGGCGGAGCGCAGCATGAGTCCCTCCATAAGGTTATTTGCCGCTCGACACGGGGATTTGCCGGGAAATCCGGATTGTCTTTGGATGTTTTCGCCTGCGGAGTTGGAGTCTGTCTGCGTCCGGCCTTGATGTGGTCCTCTACTGATTAACATACCCGAACGGCGCGCGGTTTGGCGTAACTTGCCACGGGATTTGCAGAGAATCTTCCTCGGGCCCCGACGGACGTGCATTTGGCGGCGAAGCTGACCTGGGGTGCAACGGACGGATCGGTGATGGCCTCGCGGAGCGCTGACTCTATGGCGAGCAGACTCCGGGTGCGAGGCCCTCTTGGTAGCAGGCTCCCTTGCCGACAGCTGATCTTGCTGGTAGCCGAAGAGCACCCCGACCTTGAGCGGGGCCGGGGCGATGTGACGCGAGGCGGCGTGGGGTGGGCTACTTGCTGGCGGCCGCGAACTTGCCCTTGCCAACCTTGCGGAACCGGGCAGCGGCACCCTTGCTCTGGCACTCACGCAGCACGGCACTGTACAACGTAGCCGAAGGTGTCCGTCCCTTGGTCTGCCAGAGGCCCGTCGCCAGCACCTTCTCGACCATCTCTTTGCAGGTCATGGGCTCGCCCGCCTCGAACAGCACCTTGGCGGCGAGGTTGAGCAGGCTGTTGCGTACCTGTTTGCCACCCGTGGCGTCACGTTCGCCCGTGTCACGTCCGGATTCGCCGGTCGCGTCTCTTGCCGCCTCGCGGCTCTTCTTCGCCTCCGGCACGGTGACGCCCTCAGCCAGGTTGCCTTTCTCGACGGCGGCGACCGTCTCGGCCACGCCTTTGTCGTCGGCCTTTTCGGCGATGATCGGCATGGTCCGTTTCGGCCAGAGGCCCCGTAATCTTTGGGAGCTGCGAATTCTCACGGGCTTCCCGCTGCGGAGGTTCAGACCATCCCACCCGCCGCGGACGTTGACCTTGTCCAATCTGACGGGCACCACGTTCCCCGAGACTTTCGCTGCATACGTCTGGCCAACCTTCACATTGTCCTTCTTCATCTTCATCTCCTTCGTGTTAGGCCCGGCTCGCGGCCGGGCAGCCTGTCAAAGACTGGCCTCTTTCAAGAGGTCGTGGTATGCCTGTTCGCCGCCGACCAGTCTCACGAGGCGGTCGGCCAGCCACGCGAGCTGGTCGTGCACTTCGCGGTTGGTGCGGCGGCCGTTGAGATGCACCCGGACGGCGTTGGCCAGCGTGGCGACAGCCTCGGGGCTGAGGCTCTCCTTGAGGGCGTCGTCGAGCCAGTCCTCAGGACCGTCGTCCCCCGGCACGGTCACCCGGACCTTGCGGCCCTTGTGCTCCACCTCGTAGGTGCGCGGCGTCGCGTCGTCATGACGCGGCGGCTGGCAGAGGTGCGTATCCACCACCGGGTCCTTCTTGCGCTTGCTCATGGTTTCATCCTCCTTGGGTTCGAGTTGTCTGAGGAGCCATTCGGCCGTGGCCATGTCAGCGCCTCGGCCAGCCACCATTGCTTTGTGTTTCTGCGCCGCGTTCATTGCTGTCTCTCCTCAGTCCGCGAAGCGTTCGATCTCGCGGCGGTATTCCTCGACGTCGCCGTGGGTGCCTTCGCAACCTTCGAGTATCCGGTGGAGGTTGCGTGCGAAGCGCCGGCGGGCATTCTCGCCGTCGGCGTCGCTTCCGGCGGTGACTTCCAGCGTCGTGCCGTTTGGGCACCTCGGCGTGAGGATTACCACCTCGATGTCGGGGCTGCCGCGTCGGCTGCTGATGGTGGCGTAACGACCCTGGCGTCCTTCGATCTCGATTCGCGTGATTCGCATTCGTTTCTCCATCTTCTGGCCTGCGTTCCACACATTAAGCGGCCTGCATGCGACCGGAGCAAGGGCATTCCGGAAAGAAATGCCGAATGTCGCATGAGATCCTCCGGGGCCTGCAATGACCCCGTCTGACGCGGCACCGGCCGCCCGGTGGCTGTCGGTCGGCGGCCGCCAGGCAATGGGGGCCGAAGCCGGCCCCTGAGCGGTCTGAATGCCCGAGTGAGTATGCCGGGGGGGCATCACGGAGGCCGTGGGTCCCGGGTCGCTCATTCCGAAAGGTCTTGAATAGAGCACCCTTGTGCAGTATCCTCCCGGAGCTCGCATCGCCCCCAGGGGGCAGTCACGTCATGCGGGCTGACAACTGCGTGGCTGGCCGATTGCATCAAGGGAGTCGAGGCATGCCTCTGCCCATGTACCAGATCGAAGTGCGGCATCCGGGGCTGCACAAGTACCGGCTGATCCGCGGCCGAGACCGCCGCGTGGTCGAGGAGAAGGCCCGCGCCCAGATGGCTGTCTGGAACGA
>JAAYDY010000023.1 GCA_012729015.1 Phycisphaerae bacterium
GCAAACCTACCGCCACTGGGGCATGCTCCTGAACACCCCCCAGTCCCGTGCCACCCTCCAGAAAGAACTCACCGACCCCCAAGGACTCCCCAGACTCCCCGTCTGCAAACTCCTCGCTTGGGCCTACAGGGAAGGCGGGGCAGCCAAGGAGTGGGAAGGCGTTGTGGATACCACCCTGGCCAACACCGGCCTGAGCGGCGACCAGAAAGCCCTGTGGCTCATTGCCAAAGGGCACGCGCGCAGCCTCGCGGTGGATCCGTGGAACTTCCGGCGCGGCAAACCCTCCCTTGATGGGGCCATGGCCGCAGCGCAGACAGAGAACGTTCGGCTGCTGGCCCTCGGGGAGCGAGCCGAATACTGTGCCAACATTGGGCGACCTGACCTTGGAGTTCAGGTGGTCGAGAGCGTGCGAGAGCAGTTCTCCAGCGAGATGAGCGGAAGGTTGGATGCCTTATGCGAGCGTCTGCGGAGTCTGGAGGACGCGCGAAAAGCAGCGGCCAATCGTCGCCGAGCGATGAGCGAACAGGCAATGCGGCATGCGGAGTTGATTCGCTACAAAGAATTGCTGGCCAGAGAATCTGCGAAGGGAAACTCCACTGCGACAGCCAGATTGCAGGAGCTGATCACAGAGTTGGAGGCCATGTTGGGCGTGCGGGAGCAATGAGGCCACAGCGCCATTAGCTGAGGTGTCTGGTGTCGTTTGTACTCCTAAACTCAGAAAGGATGAATACGCCAATGCTTGCCATCTGTGAACTGAGAAGACAATGCTACCGCGGCGTGGTGACAATAGCAGTGTGCGCAGGAGTCATTACTGCCTCTGCCACGTCGGTCTGGTCCTGCGGCTGCAAGGGACAGACGGGAACGAGCCCGTGCATGCTCCGTACAGAAGTGCTTTGGGAGGGGATACCTTCCACGGGATACGGTCCGTGTGACACATCGAGTGGCAAGCACGACTTCCCGGCGTTTACGGAACCACACATGGAAGAGAGTGAGAATGAGGGCGAGGGAGGCGGTGAAGGTGAAGAAGGAGGGCCACAACAGGAAGAACCGCTCAAGACGTGGTACATCCGCCTGTATTGGGGGCAAGAGGGCGTAATCACTGACGGTGCAACGCAGTTGGTGGATTATGTGCGCTGCTACGTAAAAGTTGGTGGCAGCGATGCAACGGGAGACTATGTATACCAACCAGAATCCGTTGACCCACCAGGTGGATGCCAGCTTCGGGTGATTCACTATGACGCCGGCAGAATCACTGGTATGACAGTCAATCGCAAGTGGGAGGTGGATCAGCAGGGGGTATTCAGCTCAGTGACCTCGAAGCGCACTGATATTTCGTGGTGCGGGGTCATAATTCACGATGACATGTATGCGGCGGTTCTTGTTATGCCAAACATGGATACCGCTGGACAGGAGTCAGTAGTAGCCGTACTGAACAGTCCGATTTCCAGGAAGATCTTCAAACGAAACGTCCAAGGCAATGACTTAACGGTTCGAACATTGTACTGGCACTATGAGGATGAGCCGAAGCGAACTCGCAAGACCGAGGTGTCCTATGACTCTGCGGGCATGCCCGTCGTGAAGACATGGATGTACTGCTATGACGACGAGGGGCGGTTGTCATTCATCCTCGAACCGGCGGATGTCGTTCGTTATCTGACATCGAATGGCGTCACGACGTTGGCTCATGGCGTGAATATTGCCGATCCCGCGGCGGCCTGTGGTCTTGACCAGAATGGAACCGTGAGCGCGGAGACGCTTAAGGGATTCGCGGCAGAGGAATACGAGTATGACGACGAGACTGACCTCGTCATTTCTGTGAAGAAGGGTGCCTGTTGCGGTGGTAGTGGGGCGACTCTTACGAGGTACTACTGGGATGAGGAGCGTGGGACCGACTACAACACCGTTCATGGCTGGCGGCGGATTCAACAAGTTGACGGAGACGACAACCCGATTGGGCCGCGCAAGGTCGAATTGCTGAACTCCTTCGGACAAACGATCTATTCCATTGAGCAGGCCATGACGTACCCGTCGCAGGGGACCCCGACGATTACCAACGTCTGGATCACTCACACGCTCTACTACAGCGACGTCAACCACGCAGGCCGCGTGCAGGAAGTGCGCTATTCCTCGGCATGCACGAGTTCGGGGAATTACAGTTACAGTACGGCGAATATGAGTGACGGAGACGCGTTCGATGGGCCGTGGGTCAGTTCCGTGACGCCGGGTACGGGCACGGTGGGCCTGGTGCGGATGTACGGTTACGACGACACCAGCAAGGAGCTGATCAGCGAGAAGCTTCGCCATGGGACCTCGACTTCATCGAATGCGCCCTACTGGGTGACCAAGTACACCTACACGGGCGAGACGCGTGGCGGAAACACAATCTACTATCTGACCGGCCATACGAACTATCCGGAGGAAGACCGGACGGAAAACGGCGATGGCGGCAGCGAACTGACCACGACGTATTCGTACACCTGGGCCGGTGTGGATTCGCACCGTATCGTGACCAAGACCACGACGTATCCGTCGGTGACTGCGGCCAAGAATGGTCCTGGCGGAACGGGAAAGTCCGTTGTTGAACACTATCGCTATGAAGCGGAGTATTATCTCTACTATAACGACTGGACGAAGCACGAGGACGGCAGCTACTCGTATACCGAACTGGGCACGGACGTTCACAACGGCGGACAAGTCGTCTTGTCGATCGAGGACGTGGATACCAGCAAGGTCAACCTGACGACCACGGGCTTCCCCGGGGGCACCATGGGCGATGGGACTTGGCCCCTGCGGACCGGCGGCGCGCATCTGGTGACCACGCATGACTTCTACGACGGCGGCGTCTCGGGCACGGTGCCGAACGTCGGCCAGTCGAAGTCCACGACATATCCCGACGGCCGCAAGACGGTCTATGCCGCGTCGCACCAGGAGCAAACGCACGTGGCCGGTGAGGTGGTCCGGACGACCACCACGAGCATTGTCTCGCTGACAGCGCCGCACATGGACGCCGGCGGCGATTACAGCGATGCGCCGGTGGACATCTCTGTGAGCGACCTGAACGGCCGCACGACGCATTCCATGGCGGTGGCCATTGACGACGGCAGCAATACCGATGGGGATCTGACGGATGATTGGGACTACTCCGACACCGAGCCGCTGACGGCCGTGGATGCCGATGCGATCTACTCGCTGAGCCTCTCGGTTTACAGTGCCGCCGGGCAGCTTGAGGAGTCGCGCAGCTACCATGCGATTCCGTCCTCGGGTTACGGCAGCGAGGGGACGAACTACTACGCCACGAAGTTCGCGTACGACAGCTTCGGCCGGGCCTACAAGACCACGGGCCAGGACGGGACGATCACGTGGACCGGGTACGACGCCGTGGGCCGCACGAGCCAGACGTGGCGCGGCACCGACGCCACGGGGACGACCGCCGCCGATCCCGACGGGACGGGGTCGCCGAACAACATGAAGCAGATCTCGGCCGCGTACTACGACGAGAGCACCCCCGGCAGCGGCACGAGCGGCGTGGGCGACGGGAACCTGACCTCCAGCCGCACGTACTATGGCGACAGCGACTACTACGCGACGCTCTACCAGTACGACTGGCGGGGCCGGCAGACGCACAGCCGCGGGCCCAACGGCATCACCACCGAGCGCACGCTCGATTTCCAGGGCCGCGCGACAGTCGTGGAGAGCTACACGGACGCCGCGACGTACTTCGAGAAGGACGGCAGCGACGCCACGGTGTCCAAGGGCGAAACGCTGTACGACCAGCGCGGCCGGGCGTATCGGAGCATCGCCTATGACCAGACCGGCACCAAGACCCTCACCTCGAACACGTGGTACGACGCCCGCGGGCGGCAGGTCAAGACGGCCGGTCCCAACGGCCTGTTCAGCAAGACTCTATACGATACGGCCGGCCGCGTGGTCGGCAGCTATGTCTGCTTCGACGACGACGAGGCGACGACCAACCACGCCGCCGCGCTGACGCTCGAATACGACACCGTCATCGAGCAGACGGTCCCGTCGTATGACGACGCCGGCAACGTGTGGCTCACGCGGCACTTCCAGCGGAACGACAACGGGACGGGCGAGGGCGAACTGACCACGAGCAATGCGCGCGTCAGCTACACCGTGAACTGGTTCGACACCCTGGGCCGCACCACCAAGACCGTCAGTTACGGCACCAACGACGGCGTCGCGATCGACAGTCAGTCCTCGTCGGATTTCAACCCCGAGGAGAGCGGCGACCAGGACTATGACGAGGACGATCCGCCGACGGGCGACGCGCCGTATCCTCGTGACTCGTTCCTGACGGGGTGCGGCTACATCTGCGTCGTGTTCAACTACGACGACGCCGGGCGGCGGAACTCCGTGACCGACAACATGGGCCTGGAGACTCGGACGTACTTCGACGACCTGGGCCGCGCGATCCGGACGGTGGAGAATTACGACGATTACGACACCAACGGCGTCGCCGCCACCGACTACGACAAGGACCGCACCACCGAGTACGAGTACGACGCCAAGGGGCGGTTGGCCACCCTCATCGCTTACAATCCGACGGGCAGCACCGTCGTGCCGCAGAAGACGTGCTACCTCTACGATTCGGCCTTCAACGCCTCGTGGCCGACGAAGGTCTTCTATCCCGACACGCAGGACAGTATCTCGCAGGACAGCGGCACGCACATCTGGTCGTACACCAGCGGCTCCGACCACGTGACGACCACGTACGACCGCCTGGGCCGCAAGATGACGGTGACGGACCAGAACCAGACGACGCACACGTACGCCTACAGCGCGACGGACGGGGCGCTGGAGGCCGACACGGTGACGGCGCTCGGGAGCGGCGTGGACGGCACGGTGCGGGCCATCACCATCGGCCGCGATACTCAGGGCCGGCCCCAGAAGATCACGAGCCACGGCAACCAGGCGACCAGTGCGACGGATACCACGGACATCGAGAACCAGGTCTACTACGCCTACGACGCCTGGGGCAACGTCCAGACGAGCTGGCAGGCCCACACGGGCGCGGCCGTCACGAGCGGCACGGAGAGCCCGAAGGTCCAGTACGCCTACGAGGACGGGGCCTCGGGCGGCGTGGCCCAATATGTGCGGCTGAAAAAAGTCACCTACCCGAACGGCCGCGAGGTATACTACAACTATGCGAACGACACCGACGGCCTCACGGCCCAGGAAGAGATCGGCTGGCGGCTGAACCGGGTTCGGACGATTGCTTCGGCGGAGGCTGGGACGACGGCGTTGGCGGACTCGGCGAAGTTTGCCGAGTACACGTACCTGGGCGCCGGGACGATTGTGAAGGTGGGTCATCCGGCGGTGCCGGGGGGGCTGGATCTGGTGTACGGGTCGGGCGGCACGTATCCGGGGCTGGACCGGTTCGGCCGCGTGGTGGACCAGACGTGGCAGGACACGGGCGGCACGCCGACGGTGAAGGACCGGTACACGTATCGGTACGACTACAACTCGAACCGGCTGTACCGGAA
>JAAYDY010000024.1 GCA_012729015.1 Phycisphaerae bacterium
CCGCGATCGCGACCACCTCTCCCGCCAACCGGCCCTTCTTATCCCGCCGACACCGCCCTGTCAAGGCAAGAACGCAGTATTCCTGATAAGTATGGCTGTTCTTTTGTCTTGGTTAGCCTATGTGGTGCAGGTGTAGTTTCATAGCATTCTCAGTCCTCACTGTTGACAAGCATGCCTTAACACCGTATACCTGTTCCCGTTCGCCCTTCGACTGGGCAGAAGAAGCGGCCGCCGCATGCCGCACAGTGTCCGAGAACAACCCTGACATGGCACCCGCGCGACACGGACAACCAACACGGCGAGCAATTGGCAAGGCCGCTCTTGCCTGGGCGCTCGTCCTGTCGATTCAGGTGCCAACCGAGGCCGCCCCTGCCCCGTCCCAGCCGCATCGCGTCGAAAACGCCCTCGCCGCAGTCTCCCTCGACAACGACAACGCCTGCTGCGACCTGGGCTACGTCGAGACGAAGGCGACCCGGACGATGCGTCTGACCGTGCACAATCCGTCGTCCAACGCCCTGCGGATTGCCGGCATCCGGTCGGAATGCTCCTGCATGTCGGCGGAGGCGGTGCCGACGGAGATCGCCCCGAAAGGCGACACCCACTTGGCGATCACGTTTCACGCCCCGCCCAGGGCCTCGCACTACGGCAAGCATCTGGTGCTGCTCCTGGAGGGCGGCAGGCCGTTGAAGTTCCCCATCCTGGTCACCGCCAGGGTGGCTCTGCCGTTGACGGCCGAGCCTGCGGCCCTCGACCTGGGCACGCTGGTCGCCGGCGAATGCCGTCGCACCAGCGTGACCCTTCGCAATGACGGACCACTGCCCGTGCGACCGGTCTACGCCACCGCGGACAGCCCCGGCTGTTACGCCGCCGTGCCGCGGACCGAGGTGCCGGCAGGCGGCTCTCTACGCATCCCGGTCGTCGTCCAGGCCCCGGCTGAGCACGCCGGACCGGCCGCGGTGCACGTTGCGGTCCACACCGACTGTCCCGAGCAACCGGACCTGTCCGTGTCCATCACGTACACTCTCTCAACCCGCTATCGCCTGTCGCAGGGCGAGATGCGGCTCGGCCCGCAGCGTTCTGGGACAACGGCCGTCTGCCGCTTCGAGATCGCGACCACCGACGCCGGGGCCGGATGCTTCGTACAGTCCTGTGAACCGGTCGCTCTGGAGAACCTGTCGGGTCGGGCCTCCGTCAGCTACCGAGGCCATCGGGCCACCATCGCATGCGACCTGGTCGCCGGGCCCGCGACCGGCCCGCTGGGCGGCAGGCTGGTGGTCCGCCTGGCGGATCACCCGCAGCCGGTCGAGCTGTGGATCAGCGGCTCCGTCGAGGCCGTCGCGGCCCCGGACAACGACACCGCGAGAGAATCGGGGAGCAACCGGCCGTGAACGAAGCGGTATCCCGCAACATGCATCCTGAGAGATCGCCCGTGACTGCCCATGCGAGACTGGCCGTGGTTGTCCTGTCGATGGCCTTGTTGTGGGCGACCCCGCCGTTGACCGCGGCGGCCCCGGCACAGAACGCGGCGCCTGCCGATCAGGCACCAGCCGTCGTCAATCCGGCGGCGCCGGCCGTCTTGGCCCAGGACACGGCACCTGCTGGAACCGCCTCGCCCGCTGGGACGGACACGGGCGACAACGTCGCGGCCGCGCCGCAGGAACTGATTCAGTTGAACTTTCCGGAGAATCTCGAAGTCAAGGCCCTGATCGACTACGTCATTCAGCGGCTGGGAATCAACGTGATGTACGACGAGGCGCTGCTGAAGAAACGCATTACGCTGATCACGCCGGTGAAGGTGCCGAAGGATTCGCTGCTGGGCCTGTTGCAGGGGGTGTTGCGCACCGCCGGTCTGGCCATGGTCGACGCCGACCAGCCGGGCTGGAAGCGCATCATCGCCGATAAGGACCTGCCGTCGATCCCCAAGGGTTTTGAAGAAACCCCCGGCGCCTTCGCCGACGCCGACGCCACGACGATCATGACGCAGGTCTTCGCACTGAGCCACATCGCCACGGCCAACGCCGAGACCACGATCAAGCCGTTCCTGAGTGCGCCGGGAGGAACCTGTTTTGCCCTGGCCGAGCAACGGCTGCTCTTCGTGACCGACTACGCCGACAACCTGAAACGCGTGGCGCGGCTCCTGGAACTCGTCGACGCCCCTGCCCCTCAGGGCACGTTGACGTTCGTGCCCGTCGAGCACTGGGAGGCCGACGAACTGGCTCGTCGCGTGACGACGCTTCTGGCCGAGAAACGCAGCGTCGCCGGCGGCGAGAAGGCCGACG
>JAAYDY010000025.1 GCA_012729015.1 Phycisphaerae bacterium
CGACAGGTCGAAGCCTGCCCCGAGCGCCGGCGAACTGGACGTCGGCGTGATGTCCCACGTGGAGGGCGCCCCGACGCCGACGTTGGTCAGCAGGGGATCGGCCCAGCAACTGTTCGCGTCCTGGCCGCTGACGCTCTGCCAGGCTGCCAACGTGCGATACCCGTTGTAGTAGACACAGCGAGCTGGGTCTGTGGCGTAGAACAGGTTGTTGTCCATGGCCAGGCCTGTCAGGGACGACAGCTTCACGGAGACCGGCTCGTAGCCGATGGTGCGGCAAAACAGGTTGTTTCTGATGTCGTAGGCGTCGGCGTTGCCGTCGAGTATGAGGCAACGATAGCCGCCATAGAACGTGTTGTTCAGAACCCGCACGGTCTGTGTCGCGCCGACAGGCTTGTCAAAGCCAACCAGGATGGCGGCCATGGACTTGGTGTCGCTCATGAACACGCAGTTGTAGATCGTGGCGCTGGAACCCTGGCTGAGGTAGATCGAGGCGGTGCCGCCGCTGCTGGACTGGTCCGAATACCAGACCGAGTTCCTGATCGTGACGTCCCACGTCGAGTTCAGCCCGGTCGTACGGAGGAAGATGCCATCCGTGTGCGGCGCGTCCCCATAGCCCTGCCAGTTCGATTGGTCGTGCTCGTAGTGGTCATGGAACAGGCAGCCGTCAATGACGACGTTCGAGAACGCGGCCCCCGTGGCGGCCGGGGCCGCATCGATCAGCCAGACCATGTAGTTGTGGAAGTTGCAACCCTGGATCAGGATGTTCTCGATCGTCGTTGTGGGTTTGAGCGACACGCCCATCCTCGTTCGCGTGAAGTCGCAATCGAGGATGGCGACGTCTGTGTTGTTCCTCAGCGAGATGCCGGCCCCGGTCACGCTGCTGGTGTCGGTCATCGGCGCCAGGTTGAGCCACTGGCCGATCTCCGAGAACCGGCAGTCCTCGACCACGATGTCCTCGCCGCTCCCCGTCAGGCTGATGCCTACTCCGCCGGGGGGCGACGTGACCGGGTCGGTCGTCTCCCAGATCGGGTCGTTGTCGGCATAGCCGCCGATGTCATGAAACTCGAACCCGCGGATGACCAGATGGCTCCGGGTGTTGCCTCCGTCGGTCAGACCTCTTCCTATGCCTGAGACTAGAGCGTTGTTGCCTGTCAGGATACAGGGATCGTTGCCGCCCCAGGTGGACCCGTCGAAGACGATCGGGTGGCCGGACTCGCCCGAGGCATTGAGCGTGATGCCGTCGGCCGACATGACGTATGTCGTGTCGGTGCGGAAGTAGACCGTATCGCCAGCGGCAAGGCTGGTTGACGCCGCCACGCCGGTGGCGTTGGGGTCGCCCGGACAGTGCTGCCACGGGGTTCCTTCGGAGGTGCCTGCGTTCGCGTCATTGCCGGTGGCGTAATCGACGAAGTAGCCCCACAGCGCGCCCTGCGCCAGCACGGTGACGGTCACCGTGTCCTGGCCTGTGGCGTCATCGTCGTCGGTTACCGTCAGCGTGATCACGTGCGTGCCGACCGAGAGCGAGACCTCGGCCGTCTCGCCCGTGGCAATCGGCGTCTCGCCTTCACTCCAGACCCAACTGACCACGCTTCCGTCGTAGTCCCACGAGCCGGAGCCGTCGAGCGTGACACTCTCCGAGTCGGTGCCGTCCTCGTCCTCCACGATGCCGCCCTGGCCGGCGTCGGCCACCGGCGCGATCACCGATGACGTGCTCGAGATGCCCCGGACAATGTACCCGGAGGCACTCTGCCGCCCGTTGTGGTTGACCGGATCGGGATCGTAGCCGTAATCGCGGATCCAGAGCACGTCATTCATGGCGTTGATCGTCACTTCGACCGAGTCGCTGTCGCCGGCCCCGAACTCGATGTTCGTCGTCTGCGTCTCCCCGTTGCCATCCCCGGTGTCGGCCCACACCTCGGCCTTCCAGTCAACCGCGCTGCTGTTGGCCCCCGTGAACAGCGTCACGCGGTAGGTTGCCGGCGGCAGGTTCTCGATCTTGTGCAGCCACGGGCTGCGGTTGCCCCAGGTCGAGCAACGGTACCGGTCCTTGTACACGTTCTGCGGCACCGTGATGCCGTCGGCCGGGCTCGGGTCACTCGTGCCGTCGGTGTAGCTGTAGGAGCACCAGCCCTCGCCGATGTGGGCGGTGACCCCCGCAAGGGCGTTCCCCGACTGGTCCGTCAGGCCGATCGTCTCGTCGGCCGTCTGGGCTGTCGTGGTGAAGTAGTCCCAGCCTGATGCCGTGGCTGTGCTGCTCAGGTCCACCTGGAACAGGCAGACGATGCCGTTGACCGTCACGGTGACTGTATCCTGGTCTGTGGCGCCGTCGTCATCGGTGACGGTCAGGGTGACTTCGTGCGTACCGACGGCGAGCGACACCTGCGCCGTCTCGCCGGTGGCGATCTGCTGTGCGTTCTCCGTCCAGACCCAACTGACGATACTGCCGTCAGAGTCCGACGAACCGGAACCGTCGAGCGTCACTGTCTCCGTACCGTTGTTGTCCTCGTCGATCACCTCGTCGTCCAGGCCGGCGTCGGCCACCGGCGACGCGTTCGAGTCGGTGCCCCGAATAACGTACCCGGAGGCCGCCTGGCGGAAATTGTGAGTTAGAGGATCGGAGTCGTAGCCGTAGTCACGAATCCAAAGCACGTCGCTGGTGGCGTCGATTGTCACGTCGGCCGAGTCGCTGCCGCCCGCCCCGAACTCGATATTGATGGTCTGAGTCTCCCCGCTGCCGTCGCCGCTATCGACCCAGACCTCGGCTTTCCAGTTCACCGCCGCGCTGCCCGACCCCGTGAACAGTGTCACCTTGTAGTCGGCCGCCGGCAGCCCCTCGATCTTGTGCAGCCAGGGATTGCGGTTGCCCCAGTTCGAGCAGCGGTACCGGTCCTTATACACGTTCTGCGGCACCGTCACGCCGTCGACGGGGCTTGGATTGCTTGTGCCGTCGGTGTAGTTGGCATAACACCAGCCCTCGCCGATGTGAGCGGTCACGCCGGAGACACTGTTCCCCGACTGGTCCGTCAGGTTGATCGTCTGATCGGCTGTCTGGGCCGTCGTGGTGAAGTAGTCCCAGCCTGATGCCGTGGCTGCGTTGCTCAGGTCCACCTGGAACAGGCAGACATCCTCTTGTGCATGTGCCGGTGTGCTCAGCCACACAGCGACCGTCATTGAAACCCACCAGATCCATTTCCTGCTCATAGCTCGTCCTTTCCGAAATGAGGATGTGACATGACTTCCGCCGCCCCGTGGCCGATCGGCCGCGTGGTGCCATCGGGCAGAGAGATGAGCCTTGGCGGGGCAGCGCCCGCCACAGGCCAGTTTCACGGGCAACTATTGTATCGAGATCGCTCCGACGCCGTCTGGCCAATATGGCCGGACGCGTTGGCCCTGTGTCGGGATCGGAGTGTTGTGTAACCTGTTGTGCAGTAGTAAGATGGGTCTCTGTTGCGATGTCGGCGGCGATCAGCCTCAAGCGGAGCGGGGGCCGGATCAAGGCTCGTTCGGCTCCGGTCGTTTCGGTTGATGCAACACGGGGCAGCAACAAGGGCCGCCTCGGGCAATACTGTCCCTTCTGACGGTTGCCCTTTGTCCTGATGCTCAGTCATGGCCAGCCGGTACGGGTCGCACGCTGGGCTGCCGTGTTGAATGGCCTGCCGGACTCCGTCTGGCTGGCCGATCTTGCGCCGACAGGCCGAGCAACTGGCGGCGAGCGCGGGCGAGTCCGTCCTGCCCGGCCCCGGGGCGACCTGGGGCGCCGATGGACGATCTGGCCGGAAACACAGCGGGCACCTGCGACCGACGCCGCAGGTGCCCGGGAATTCTCTGGCGGAGAGGCAGGGATTCGAACCCTGGGAGCAGGTAATAACCCACTCGACGGTTTAGCAAACCGTTGCTTTCGACCGCTCAGCCACCTCTCCGGTTGCCTCGCGATGCCCAGCAGCCGCTGGGCCTCAGGAGAACGCACTCTACCCGATGGCTGCGGGAAAAGCAAGGGGCAGCCTCCGCAAATCCTCCGCAATTGCTGTCGTCTCGGCCCCCGACAGTCCGAACACGCTGTGGCGTGAAATGACACAGGCCGGTCCCCACGCAGAAGGACCGGCCTGCGAAGCTTTCAACCGACCCGAACCTTGCGACGAAGGCCCGGCGGCCGGCTGATTAACGGCTGCGACGACGCCGCAGCACCATCCCGACCAGGCCCAGACCCAGCAACCCCATCGTCGCGGGTTCTGGCACCAGATAGGTTGCCGTGAGCGTCTTGTTGTCCGTGGACGTGCCGAGTTGCCACACGCCAACGTCGTCACCGGCCAGGGCCAGATTAGCAAAGGTGGACAATGTGCCGGTGCCGGTCACCGTCACCAGGTTGAACACTTGTCCCTGAGTCGGTGTGAAGCCCAGAAGCCCCATGTCGATGACGTTCGCGGTGCTAGCCGTGAAGACCACCGACTTGGAGTTGATCGTGGTAATGTGATTCGTCGAGTTGTCGAGAACGAACTCCAGCGTGGAGTTGCCCTTTGTTTGCAGATCATCGAGGGTGATCGTCGCGGCCGAGCCGGTCACCTTCATCTTCGCAACGTCGTTGGCCCCGAAGCCTAGTGCGAAGTAGTCGTTTGAAGACGCCTTCGTGTACGTGAACGTGCCGCCGCTGATGTCGAGGGTTCCGCTTACGCTGCCGCGATTGACGACGAAGTATCCTCCGTTCTTCGCAAAACTGCCACTGGTCATCTGGAGCAGTCCGGTGCCGCCGTTCTGCCCGACGTAGAACATCCCCAAATTGGCAACCACTTGCCCGGTTCCCTCGATCGCTAGCGTACCGGCAGTAGAGTAGCCAATGCCAGTCGCACCGGTGCCCACCATGGTGAGTGTCAGTGTGCCGCCGTTGGTTACGGTCGCCGTAGCCCCCGCGCTGATGCGAAGCTGCACATCCGGCTCGCCAGGAAGCGTGGTCGGCGAGTTGATCGTCTGGTCGGTCGTCCACGTCGTGGTCGTGGCGGCACTCGCCGTGGAAACCATGGCCAAGGCGACTGCCACGGCTCCCGCAAGACTCATCCTCAGTCCTCGTTTGCTCATTCTCAGATCCTTTCCAAAAAAGAGAGTTGCATGCTCGGTGTTGCGTTCTCCCCGCGCATGTCGTGACGGACGCCTGCTCCAGGGTGTCGCGCGCCCGGATCCGCGATGGGCACCCCCCAACTGCGGCCCTCCTGCACAAACAGCCACATTCCAAGGCACGACAGAATGACAGCGACTTGTCTTCTGTGCCTTACTATGCTGGATCGAGACCGTTGCGTCAAACTCCGCGTCAGGAACAGGGGAGTGCATGTCGCGGTTCCCGTGCCGATTGGAAGGTGAGTGCGGACAATGGGTTAGGTGTTATTCGGCGAATGCCGAGAGGCTGCCGCGCGCCGCAGGCAGGGGGCAGTTCGGTCGGTTCGGTGGTGCATTTCGGCCGCTCCTGGCGTCCCCAATGACACTCGACAATGACACCGAATGGCTTTTGGGTCGATGTAACACGTTGTTGTGAAATGTGTTAGGGTGGCGTGGGCTCTCGGTGGCATTCCATGACAGTGACAGGTGACAGGTCCGGACGCGATGTGGCCGCCGGATGCGGCTGCAAATCGTCAGAAAAGAGGAACCTCCGGTCGCTGGGAACTCACGCTGTGGCGTGCGACGGGGCGGGGCCGATGCTTTCGGTCAGCCGCAGTTGCAGCGGGACGCGGATGTTCTTTGGCGGGGTTTGGCCGGAGATCATCTTGTCGATCATCTCCATGGCGCATTGTCCGGCCCGGGGCCAATCCACGTCGAAGCACGTCACTGGCGGGAAGACCGCCGGAAAGCTGACGTGGCCGACGGTGCTGATAGCCGCAACGCTGAGATCCTCGGGTACCCGGAGGCCCGCGAAGTGAGGCAGTTGGGCCAGTGTGACGAGGGTCTGAGGTGCCGTGACGACCAGCCCCGTGATTCGCGGCCGCAGGGCCAACAGCTTGTCGAACAGGTGCTCGCTGTCGCCGCGGGTGAACAGCACCGGCATGACGCAATCGGGCAGAATCCCGGTCGATTCCAGCGCCTCCAGCCATCCGAACCGTGCCAGGTTGCGCTCGTCCATGATCGTGTCGGCGTGCAACGTCGTGATGAATGCGATGTTCCGGTGGCCGTTGTTGACAAACAGCTCGACCAGACGTTTGGCGGCCCCGTAATCGTCTGTCGTGAGCGAGGGGATGTTCACCCCCGGGATCTTTCGCTGGTACATGAGCGTCGGCAGGCCGCTCTCGGCCAGGTGGGTCAGCACAGGCAGGTATTGCGGCGACAGCTCCACGAGGAACGCCGCATCGTACGCATGGACCACGGCGGCCGCCTGGTGGAGTTGGTCGGTCTCCTGGATCGGGATGATGCGGCTCTCGTAGCCGCAGGCCGCCGCGGCCGCCGAAACCGCCTGAACCAGTTGATATTGCAGCGGCGCGATCTGCGGATTGGGAGGCACGCTGAAGTTGTGCGGCTGAAGAATGGCCAGTCGCTTCAGGTCGTTCCTGCGGGCCAGCTCGGCAAGCATCGCCCGGGCCAGGTCGGGCCCCTTGTCCGTGACGGTGGCCTCTTCGCGGGCGTTTCGTGTCAGCAGCCCCTGGGTCACCGCCTCCTGCCACACCAGATACACCGGCTGGTGCGACACACGAAGCTCGTAGCTGATCTTTCGCAACGACGGCAGCACCCGTCCGGGCGTCCATTCCCCCGTGGCCAGTTTCTGGAGGAGATACCGCTGCACTCTGTCTTTCACCACAGGTCTGCGCATCATGTGCCTCATCTGCCGTCTGCGTGGAAACCGCCGCACCCGTCCTCTCACACGCATATATAGCACGAGGTCGCGGCCAACGCAACTCGAAGTGCCGCCCACGACCGGCGGCGGGGTGCACGTCACGTCTGTAAGTACATTGGCGCTCGCCTCGCAGGACAGGTGCTTGCTCTGGGAGCAACACCAACCGTAGGGGCGGCTCGGGAGCCGCCCTCGCCGTGGCTTGACCCTCGCGGGTCGCTCGCGAGCGACCCCTATGGTGCTGTCCGCCCCTGTCCGCAGACATGACATGCTCTCGGCACTGCGTTAACGCTTGCCAATCGGCGGTTGCGGCATTAGACTGGTCGGCTGGAAAGGGTTGCGACCGGGGGGTGCGGGCGGCAACTCGGGCCCAGGTTTCTTTTGTGAGAGGGAAGTGCCCCGATGGACCGTATCACCATGCCGGCTGTGGACTTGGCGTACGCCCGAAGCGTCATCGACGCCGAGGCGGCCGCCGTCGGAGGGCTTGCGGCCTGCCTCGACGACGCCTTCGAGGAGGCTGTGCGACTGGTGTACGACTGTCGCGGCAATGTGGTACTTTCGGGCATCGGCAAGGCCGGCCTCGTCGCCCAGAAGACCAGCGCCACCCTCTGCTCGACAGGAACACCGAGCATCTTCCTTCATGCCGCCGAGGCCATCCACGGCGACCTGGGCCGCGTGCGGCGCAACGACCTGGCCCTGGTCTACAGCTACGGTGGCGAGACCGACGAGGTCACGCGGCTCCTTGGGCAGCTCAAGAAGATGGGCACGCCGATCATTGCCATGACCGGACGGCCACACTCGACCCTCGGCCGCTACGCCGACGTGGTCCTGAATCTGGGAGACCTCCAGGAAGCCTGCCCGCTGGGTCTGGCCCCGAGCGTCACGACCACGGCTATGTTGGCCCTGGGCGACGCCCTGGCCCTGACGGTCCTGAAGATGCGCAACTTCAAGGAAGAGGACTTTGCCCTGTTCCATCCCGGCGGCAGCCTCGGCCGCAAACTCCTGAAGGTCGAGGACGTGATGCGCAAGGACGACCGTCTGCCCCTGGCCAGCGACCGGCTGACCGTCCGCGAGGTGCTGTGCTCGCTGACGAAGATCAAACGCCGCAGCGGCGCGGCCGTACTCGCTGACGACCAGGGCAAGCTGACCGGCATCTTCGTGGACGCCGATCTGCGTCGGTTGCTCGAGGGCGGCGACGCCTCGGTGCTCGATCGTCCGGTGGCCGAGGTCATGGTGCGACATCCGAAGCGGATCCAGTCGGGGCGGCTGGCCTCCGAGGCGCTGCACATCATCAACGAGCACCATATCGACGAGCTTCCCGTGGTCGATGCCGACGACCGGGTGGTCGGCCTGGTGGACATTCAGGATCTGGTCGAAGTGGGGCTGGCCGAGGGCTGAGGGTGCGCAGGGGAGCGGCCTGCGCCGCACGGTAGTCTATCGAACACCTTCGAGGGGATGATGTGAGCGACCTTACGCGAATCCGCCTTCTGGTCTGCGACGTCGACGGCGTGCTGACCGACGGGCGGATCATCTACGATTCGGCCGGGGCCGAGACCAAGCAGTTCCACGTTCGCGACGGCTCGGGACTGAAGTACTGGCTGCGGGCCGGGCACGTGGCCGCGCTGCTGTCCGGGCGTTCGTGCGCCGCCACGGAGCGACGGGCGGCGGAATTGGGGATTTCCCTGGTCGAACAGGGCGTCAAAGAGAAGTGGCCGGTCATGGAGCGAATCCTCCAGGCGGCCGGCTGCACCGCCGACGAAGCGGCCTACGTGGGCGACGACCTGCCCGATTTGCCGGTCATGCTCCGGGTGGGCTGCCCGGTGGCCGTGGCCGACGCCGTGGACGAGGTCCGCGCGGCGGCGCGCCGTGTGACGGCCCTTGGCGGAGGGCAGGGGGCTGTGCGCGAAGCCATTGAATGGATTCTCAAGGCTCAGGGCCGCTGGGACGCGATTATGGCCCGTTACGCGCGGCCCGACGCCTGACGGCGAGAGAGGTCTCATGTTCCGACGGACGATGACCATTATCATCAGCGTGCTGGCCATGGTGTTCCTGGCCCTGCTGCTGCGTCACCTTCAGAAATTCGAGTACGGTCGCGTGGTCGGCCTGTTCAAGGTCGATCCGCAGGACGTGACCCAGGAGACCTCGGGGGCCATGGAAGTGGGCGAAGCCGGCACCGCCATTGCCGAGTCCGATTTCGAGATCATCGTCCGCGACCCCGAAACCAACCGCCTCCGCTATGTCATCCGGGCCAGGAAGATGGCTCCCGAGCCCGGCACCACGCGCACCCATCTGGTCGAACCCGAGTTCTTCATCTACTCGGACAAGGGCGAGGTCGTCAACGTCAGGGCGCCCAACGGCTACTTCGATACCGTGGGCGGCCCGCTGAACGGGTACGACGACATCTCCCGAGGCCGCCTGACCGACGGCGTCGTCCTGCGGCACGATCGCGGCACTCCCGCCGATCCCGCCGACGACGTGGTCATCACCCTGGACCACATGGATTACGTCCGCGTCGCGACCATGGACGACCTGCCCGGCGGCGAGGGCGACATCGAGAATGCCCCCGTCCCGCGCGACACGCCGCTGTCGAAGCTCTTTACCGACGACCCCGTCACGGTCCGAAGCCCCGAAGGCGACGTCGATGCCGTCGGCATGGTCCTGTACCTCGTTCGCGGCAAGAGCGATCTGCGGCAACTGCGGCTGCTGGACAAGGTCCACGTCGTCCTGCGGACCGGCAGCGACCGGTTCGGCGTCAGCCTGCTCGGCGAGGACGAGAACGAGGGCGGCCGGGATGCCACCCCCCCCTCGCCGCGGCCGTCGCCGGTGGGTGCGCCGTCGAGGGGCGGATCGAGTGGGAGGCCGGCAACCGCGGGTGGCGCGACCGGGCGGTCGGCGGCTGCCTCCGCCCCCAGTCCCGTGTCCTCCGCTGCGGCGACCGACACGGATCAGCGACTGATGCACCTTCTGCTCGTCCGAAACGTGCGCGCCGTCCAGGGGGACCGCCGCCTGGAGGGCGACCGCGTGACCCTGCTCGTGCCCGACAAGTCCTCTTCGAAAAAAGGCAGTGACGCCAAGGCCGGCGACGCGCCAGTGCCCGGTGCCTCCACTTCCGAACGTCCGCCGGCGGCGCAATCGTCCGGGGCGGCGGCTCGGACCGGTCGGTCCGGCGACCAACCCGGCACGACGGCTTCGGCGTCGACGCCCGCCGACGCCCCCGGCAAGACTCGGAACGTGGTTCCCCTGGATATCGTCTGCGACGGGCCACTGGTGCTGACGCCCCAGGCGGTCCATGGGCCGCCCGTCAAGTTCCAGATTGCCGCCACCGGTTCCCCGGTGCTCCTGGTGGACAAGGGCATGGAGGCACGCGGCGAGTACTTCCAGTACGACGACACATCGAAGAAGGGCCGGCTCCGCGGCTCCGACGCGCGGGACGCCACCGTCGTTCAGAATGAGGCGACCGTCACGGGCAGGCAGTTCACGTTCGATCAGGTGGCCGGCACGGCCCGCGTGGATGGCCGGGGAAGCCTGGTGGGCAAGGTGGGCGGTCGCGGCCTGGGCCTTGGCGCCGCCGCGGCCCAGGGCGACGCGGACGAGTCATTCCATGCCCGGTGGAACGACTGGATGAGCATCACCCACGAGCCGCACACCGTCGCAGTGGACGGCAAGGAGCAGAAGCGGAACTTCATCCAGGTGGCCGACTTCAGTGGCAAGGCGGCCCTGTGGCGCGGTCGCCAGACGCTGGCCGGCGACCGGATTCGCATCGGGTTCTTCCGGCCGACCGCCGACGGAACGCAGGCGGTGATGCGACTGGAGGCCGACGGCCAGGTGGCTGCGAGCCAGCCCGAAGGCGGCGGTTCGATGGCCATCGGCGATCTGGTCTGCGAGCATCTGGACGCGGATTTCGTGCGGCTGCCCGACGGCGGCAGTCGTGTGGGCGCCATGCACGCCAGCGGCAAGGTGCGCGGGGCAGGCAAGGACAAATCTTCCAAGGCCGGCGACCTCGAGGCCGAGAAGCTCTGGATCACGTTCAAAGAGGACCCGACCGATCCGAAGTCCGCGAAGCCCTCGACCGTCAGGGCCGAGACCGACGTGCGCGTGCGGCAGGAGGGGTACTACGCCGAGGCCGACACCCTGAACATGACCGACGACGGCGAGCGCGTGGAGCTTCGCGGCACGCGGCAGCGGCAGGCCCTGGTAACCTCGGGCGCCAACAAGCTTCGCGGCGAGAAGATCGTCGCCCTGAACTCGGCCCAGCGGGCGGACGTGACCGGCCCCGGGTCGCTCAGCGTTCTGAGTTCCCGCGGTCCCGAGGGCGAGAAGCTCAAGGAGCCGATGCCGCTGAATATCACGTGGACCGAGAGCATGTTCTTCGACGGCAAGGCCAACCAGTCGCACTTCATGGGCGACGCCAGGGCTCGGACGCCCGCCGCGTCGGTCGATTGCCGCGACCTGTGGGTCTTCTTCACTGATCGGCCCAAGGACGCCGCGCGCAGCAATGCCGCCGGCGAGGACGATGCGTCGAAGCTCATCGGCGAGAAGGACCTGTCGCGCCTGACGGCCATCGAGAACGTGGTGGCTCGCGTGGTTCAGACGCCCGAGGATCCGACGAAACTCGTGAGCGTCTCGACTATCGAGTCGCAGAAGCTGGAGTACAACGCCGAGAAGGAGAAGGCGTATGTGCCGGGCGCCGGCGTGCTGACGGTCATCGAGGTGGACCGGACGCCTGCGGCCAAACCGCCGCACGAGCGGACGGCCCGCACCTCGACGCGCGTCGCGTGGAAGAAGGAGATGATCTTCGAGCGGCAACGCGCCGTCGCCTACTTCGGCGAGGACGTGGTGGCGCGCGTCGTGGGGCGAAGCCAGGGCCTGATTCCGCAGGACAAGGACGTCGGCCGCCTCAGCGGCACCAGCACCCTGTGGTGCCAGGATCTGCGGCTGTTCTTTGCCGAGACGGCCGCCGCCGACGCCTCCGGCAAGCGCCGGATCGACCTTCAGCAACTTGTCGCCACGGACCGGGTCTTCTTCAAGGACGGCGACTATCACGCCCGCGGCGCGCGGCTCACGTATGATCTGCCGCAGGACATGCTCGTCCTGACGCGATCGCAGGCGCAGCCGGCGGCCATCTGGGTCCAGAACGAGCAGCGACAGATCTTCGACCGCTGGGGCGGCGACAAGCTCTTCTACTATCGCGAGAAACGCGAGGTCAAAGCCATCGGCCCCCGCGAGATCACCGTCACGGCCAGGGACATGGACGCCTTCAAGTAGCCGCGTGCTTCGCTTCCGTGGCGGTCCACGAAACCGGCGGGCGGCGCCTCCGTGGCGCGGCCGCTTCACATCGAACACGTTGTCCGAGTCGAGGAGAGAACCCATGTTGAACCGCATTCTGGTGGCGTCCGCAGTGTGCCTGGGCATTCTGGCCGTGGTGGTTGCCGCTCCGGCAGGCAAGCCGTCGGAGCCGCTGAAGTTCCCGAATAGCGGATTCTCCATTGCGCCGCTGGATGAGATGGGGCAGGGGACGGGGCAGGCCCTGATCATGTTCATGCCGCCGTCGGACGGATTCGCCCCCAACGTCAATGTCCAGGTGCAGGAGTTCCCCGGCTCCATGGACGACTACCGGACGCTGAGTCTCAAGCAGCTTGGGGATATGAAGCTCACCATCGTCTCCGAGCAACTGGTCAAGGGCGTCTTCACCATGGAATACAGCGGGGCGATGCAGGGAAACGATCTGCATTTCTGCGCCAAGGCCGTCGGCAGGAACGGCAAGGTCTACCTGGCCACGGCTGCAGCGGCAGAAGGGCAGTGGAAGGCCGTCGGGGCCAAGCTCAAGGCGTGCGTCGACAGCTTCGCCCCGATGGCCGCCGAGGCCCCGGCCAAGGCGGCGGAAGAATAGCCCCGGCCACGGGCCAGGGGGGCTCATCGGCATCGAGTGGGATCGCGTGTGGCATTGGGAGTGAGAAGGTGTCCTTCTCCACAAGGTAACATGGTTGATATGTAAGAACGCCGCACGTCGTCTTCCGATGTGCGGCGTTCTACTGGTTTCAGACAGTCACCACCTACATCTCGATGACCGCCTTCAGCACGCCGTCGCCGTAGGCGTCGACCAGGTCGAAGGCCTCTTTGACGCGGGCCAGCGGGAAGCGGTGCGTGATCCAGGGCTTCACGTCGATCTTGCCGGTGGCAACCAGTTCGAGCGCCTGGCGGATGCTGTGGGCGCTGCGGCGGATGAACTGCACCGTGAGCTGTTTGCGTCGCGGGAACGAGGCCGGCAGCGGAATCTCGTCCACCGGCGGAATGCCGATGGCTGCCACGCGGCCGGCGATGCGGGCCAGGGCTACCGCCTGCGGCAGCCCCTTCACGCTGTTGGTCGCTTCGTACACCACGTCGGCACCCTGCCCGTCGGTGAGCTTCTTCACGGCGGCAAGGGCGTCCTCGCGCTCGACGTTGACCGTGTGCGTCGCCCCGAGCTTCTTCGCCAGGGCAAGGCGATAGTCCAGTTTGTCCGTGACGATGATCCTCGTGGCCCCGGCGGCGCGAACCATCGCCAGGCACGACAGGCCGATGCTGCCGGCGCCGACGATGGCCACCCAGTCGCCCGGCACGCACGGCACCAGGTTGAAGGCGTGGACGCCCACCTGGAGCGGCTCGAGCATGGCCGCCTCGGCAAAGCTCATGCCCGCGGGCAGGAGCGTGCACTGCTCCTGGTCGGCCAGCACAAATTCCTGCAACGAGCCCTCGACCGGCGGCGTGCCGTAGAAGATCACGTTCGGGCAGCAGTTGGGCCGCCCTTCGCGACATTGGCGGCACTTGCCGCAGCTCAGCCCCGGCTCCACGCAGATGCGGTCGCCGACTTTGAAATGCTCCACCTTGGAGCCCACGGCCGCCACTTCGCCGGCGAACTCGTGGCCCACGGCCTGCGGCTTGGTGATCAACTGGTCGCCGATGCGCATTTCCGTGTAGTAGTGGACGTCGCTGCCGCAGACGCCCACGGCGCGAACGCGAATCAGCACCTGCGTGCCCGTGGGGCTGGGCTGGGGACGCTCTTCCACACGCAGATCACGCTTGGCATACAGAACGGCGGCTTTCATGCTGCACATCTCCTCTCGTAAGCACTGCTCAGAACTCAGTTTTTCCGCTGAACCGGAAACCGCGGATTCGCATCGCCGGGCAGACCGCGCCGCCCTCGACGCGACGACGCATCCGCGACAGGCCGTCGCACCGCTCAAAGGCCGCGATGACGCTTTCGGTGAACCGGAGATTGCGGACCGGATGGGCAATCTTGCCGTTCTCGATCCAGAACGTGCCGTCGCGCGTCATGCCCGTGAGCACCGCGCGGACCGGCTCGACGAAATTGACGTAATGGAACCGCGTCACGAGCAACCCTCGCTCCGTCCCGGCGATGAGCGACCGCAGCGACTGGTCGCCGCCCGAGACGAGCAGGTTCATCGGCATGGCCCCGTACGAGGCGTATTTCGGCGGCAGGGCGTGACCCGTCGAGGCGCGTCGCCCGGCCTCGCGGCCCGCCAGGTAGCTGTCGTAGACCACCCCGGCCGCCACGCCGCGGTCAATCAGCTTCACTCGCTTCCGCGGCACGCCCTCGAAGTCGAACGGCAACCCCTTCTGCCGCGCGTCGTGCGCGTTGTCCACAATCGTGATGGCGTCGCCGGTGACCTTCTGGCCGATCTTGCCGCTCATGAAGCTGCGGCCTTCCTGGAACGCCTTGGCGCCGAAGCCCGAGTAGCCGAGCATGTCCACCAGCGACCCCACGGCCGCCGGCTCCAGCACCACGTCGTAGTCACCCGCCTCGATGGGCTGCGGCTTGCGGCTGCGGGCGGCCTTCCCCACACCGTCGCGAATCACGCCGCGCACGTCCAGGTCGCCCAGCGCCGTGCCTTGCGACTCGGCGTATCCGCTCCCGTCGCCGCAGGTCACCACGGACTGGAACTGGGCGCCGGTCATCCGGTGATACGCCCGGACGCCGCGCGAGTTCGCCACCGCCATGGCCCCGGCCTGGGTCTGGACCAGGCCGGCCGCCTCGCCGCGGCGACGCTTGGCCGCGGTCACCAGCTCCACGACGATCCTCGCCCGTTCCTCGGGCGATGTCCGGGCCGTCGCCTCGTCGAATGCCTCGATGGGGCGAATCCTGCCGGGCTTGGGAAGCCCCTTGAAGTCCTCGACCGGCGGACACAGCCCGGCAATCTCCTGGGCCTTGGCCAGCGTGTCGCGAAGCGACGCCTCGTCCAGGCTCTCGGCCTGCGCCACGCCGATCTGCTTGCCCGTGACGGCGCGGATCGTGACGCTCGCATGACGGCTGCCGACGTTCTGGTGAATGTGGTTCTTCGAGAACCGCGTCAGGTAGTCCTCGCCCGTCATCAGGACGACTTCTGTCTGGTCCGCTTCGCTCAACGCAAGAATGCTTTCGGCCAGGCCGAGCAGGTAGTCCTTGTTCAGGTGATCGGTCGTCATTTCATCACTCCGACTTCGACGTTGCGGAATCGTGCCGGCGCCACGCCGTGTCCGACGTGGGCGGTCTGCGACGGTTGTCCCTTGCCGCAGTTGGGCGTTCCGAAAAGCTTCCACTCCGACGGGCCGCACACCGCGTCGCATGAGTTCCAGAACTCCGGCGTGACGCCCGTGTACGTCGGGTTGCGCAGCAACTGACCGAGCTTGCCCTTCTTGATCTCCCAGGCCACCTCGGTGCCGAACTGGAAATTCAGCCGCTTGTTGTCGATCGACCACGAGCGGTTCGTCGCCATCAGCAGGCCGTCGTCCGTGTCGGCGATCAGGTCGTCGAGCGTTCCCTGCTGCGGCAGCAGATTTACATTGGTCATGCGGATCAACGGCGTGCGGCTCCAGGAGCTGGCCCGCATGGTGCCGCTGCTGGTGCGGCCGATGAGCGGCGCGGTTTCGCGGCTGGACATGTAGCCCACGAAGCGGCCCTCGGCGATGATCGGCGTTCTCTGGGCCGGCACGCCCTCGTCGTCGTAACCGAACGTGCCCAGGCCGCCCGGCACCGTCGCGTCGGCCACCACGTTGACCAGCGGCGACCCGTACTGGAGGCGGTCCAGCTTGTCGAGCGTCAGGAACGAGTCGCCGGCGTATGCCGACTCCATGCCAAGGACGCGGTCCAGCTCAATCGGGTGGCCGATGGATTCATGAACCTGGAGGGCCAGTTGCCCGCCTTCGAGAATGACCGTCCGCCGGCCGCTCGGGCACTGCGGCGCCGAGAGCAGGGCCACCGATTCCCGCCGCACGCGCTCGGCCTGCGACAACACGGCCATCTGCTCGAAATACTCGTACCCGGCCGTGGCGAAGTTGCCGCGGAAACTGTTCGGATAGCTTCGCACCTGCATCTGGCCGTCGCGGACCGACGTGGCTGCAATGCCGCCGCCAGTCTCCACGATCCGTTGCCGCACCAGGGCTCCGTCGGTTGAAGCAAACGTCTTGACCGTTTCACAGGCCTTGAAGAACGATTGGGCCAGGACCACCGGCTCGCCCATCATGGCGCGGCTGGCGGCGATCAGCGTCTCCAGTTTCGTCGCCAGCGGCACTTCGAACGGATCTTTCTCGTAGGGCGTGGTGTACTGGCCGCGGCAAGGCTCCACCTCGGCCAGACGCACCGGCTCGGACGCCGTCAGGGCACTGGCCGCCGCGATGGCGCACGCCTGGCGAACCACCCGCTCGATCTCCGCCTCGGCCACCTCGCAGGACGAATGGAAGCCCCACGCCCCATTGACCAGAACGCGAACGCCGAAACCGCAGCTCCGCTCGTCCGTCAGCGTCTGGACGGTTCCGTTACTGACGGCGATATCCTGCTCACGCTCGGCCACAAAACGCACGTCGCCATAGGCGACGCCGCACCGTTTCATCCACTCCACAGCCTGCTGCGCCAGATGTTCCACCTCGGGTCCCTCCACAGGAAACGCTCAGTATACGGCCGTCGTCCCCCCGGAGCAAGCGGCCGGGCCTTGAAAATCTGCCGCTGGAGCATTGGTATTCTACATCGCACCTTCGATGGTGCGTGGTTTCCCGCGGGCTGGCCTCCGGCTTCCTTGTGAACCATTCGTATTATGGCCAGAACGCCGCCTCTGGCCGGTCTGGTGGCGGGCGCCTGTAATACCCTGCCGCCCACTTGACTTGCCGGACTGCCAGAATCCTCACGTCATCATAAGCATAGACGCCATAACGACGTAGGCCAGGGCGAATAGCCTACGCATGGCGATTGGTTACCACGACTCTAAACGACCATCTCAGAACAGCCCTTTGTGGCACAGCCGCTCTCGGCTGTGCGGCCTCTTCCCCATTCCCCCGACCAAGGGCGGCCGGGCCACACGTTCTGAGACCGCTTCCAAGGCCAACGTGAGATCAACCGGGGACAGGATCAACCGGGGACAGTATACTAATTATGCGAGCGCCTGAGCCATATGGTTTTCCGTCCGTTCGAGTAGCCGTACCGTGGGCAGGTCAGTACCATTGGGCGTCGGAGGTGTACACGGTCGGGGGAGTGCCGTACGACGCGATGACGGGGCGGTCGCTGGCGGTGGACTACGGGGAGATGCGGCACCAGCGGTACCTGGCGACGCGGTCCACGTGGCAGGCGGTCAAGGATGGGTGTGCTCTGTTCCGCTGAAGTCGCATTCGAGCGTCATCCAGGGGCCGCTTGTGGTCTGATCGCGCGCAAGCGGGCTATTCGCCCTGCGGGTGCGATGGGGGCTGCGACGCGATTGCCGTCTTGTTGGCCAGGCTGGATGGCACGCTGTAAGGCAGTCCGTGAGCGCGGCAGAAGTTGTTGCTGGAGATGCGGGCCGACTCGTAGATGGTCGGCAGTCCGCTGCCGGGATGCGTTCCGCCGCCGACAAGCCAGACGTTCTCGAACTCCTCAAAGCGGTTGCGAGGGCGGAAGGAGAGCAACTGGCCGAAATTGTGCGCCAGGTTGAACGTCGCCCCATGGAAGACGCGATACTGGTCCTCCCAGTCCGTGGGGGTGATGCGCTTCTCATACGTGATGTGCCGGCGCAGCCCGGAGAACCGCCCGCGCCGTTCGACGAGGTCGAGCACGCGGTCGCGGAATGCGTCTCCCTCGGCATTCCAGTCGATGGCGCTGCGCCCATTCGGCACGGGCACCAGAATGTAGATGGTCGATTGGCCCTCAGGGGCCAGCGTCGAGTCCGTGACCGATGCGTTCTGCACGTAGATCGACGGATCTTCGGAGAGGACGGTGCCGTCGGCCACCTCGGTGATGTTCCTGCGGTAATCGGTGGCGAACAGGATGCTGTGGTGCGGCAGGTCGTTGTAACGGCGGTTGACGCCCAGATAAAGCATGAAGGTCGAGCAGGAGATTCTCAACCGCTGGAGTTGCTTCTGGGTGTACTTTCGCAGGGTGCCGGGCTCGAACAGCGTCTGCATGGCGTGACCGAAGTCGGCATTGAGGAAGACGGCATCGGCCTCGACCTTCTCGCCGCTGTCCAGCTCCACTCCGCTTGCCGTGCGGCCACGGGTCAGAACCCGCCGCACAGGGGTGTTCAAATGGATCGCGCCGCCCTCTTCTTCGACGACCTGCGCCATGGCCTGCGAGATACGGTTCAGGCCGCCATGAACATGCAGAATGCCCGTGGAGTACTCCACAAAGGGCAGCATGGTGAACAGGGCCGGGCACTGCCAAGGCGACATCCCGAGGTACTTCGCCTGGAAGGTGAAGCAGAGCTTCAGCCGCTCCGGCCGGTAGTAGTTGCCAAGGTTCTGAAAGACCGATCTGCCGAGACCCAGGTAAGGCGCCGCCTTCAGGAAGATGGGGTCCAGGTACGCCTTCCAACTCATGTAGTCCTTCTGAAGGCAGGGAAAGAGCCGCTCGAACCGCTTGCCCTCGACGGCCATGAACCGCTGGATGCCGTCCTCGTTGCCGGGGAACAAGCGGGCGATGGCTTCCTGGGTCTTGCCGATGTCGGGCGACGGCCGAAAGTCCATATCGTCGAAGGCCAGGCGATACAGCGGATCCAGCGCGGTGAACTCCAGGTAGTCCTCAACGCGATGCCCCGCCTCCTCGAACATCTCCTTGAGGATGTAGCTCATCATCAGAAACGTGGGGCCGGTGTCCCAGGTGAAGCCCTGGGCCCTGATCGGCGCGTTCCGCCCGCCCACGACGTCGGCCTTCTCGAAGACCGTCACCTTGCACCCGCGGTGGGCCAGCAGCATGGCGCTGGTCAGCCCGCCGGGGCCTGCGCCTACGATCACAACGTGTTTCTGGGGCATGGTTGATTCCCTCAATCGGACGGCCTGGCCATGATTCTGTCGGCTGCCTGCAAGCCCGACAGCAGCGACGTGGGCATGCCGCCGCCGGGGTTGACGCTGCCGCCGACGAACCAGAGATTCTCGAAACGGTCGCTGTGCTTCGGGGCCTTGAACCCCAGGTTCTTCCAGCGGTCGGCCACCACGCCGTAGATGGCTCCGCGGTTCGAATGGTAAAGGCGCTCGATGTCCTCAGGCACCCACATCTGTTCGGTGACGATGTGCTGCCGAAGACCTTCAAGGCCCATGCGCTCCAGCTTGTCCAGGACGCGTTCCTTCAGAGCATGGTACTGCTCGGCGGAGAATGGCGGATCCTGGACATGCGGGATATGCGGCAGAATCTTCAGATTCTCGCATCCCGGCGGGGCCTGTGTCGCGTCGCTGCGCACCGGGGCCACGAGGTAGATCGTGGGGTCCTCGGGCAACTGCTTCTTGTGAAACACCGAGCGGAAGTGTTCTCTCGGATTGCCCGAGAAGAAGAAGTTGTGATGCGCCAGGTGAGGATACTCGCGGTCCACGCCAAGGTGCAGCACCAGCCCCGAGCAGGCCGGCTCGAAGCGTCGAAAGCGTCGCAATTCCCGCTCCGACTCACCCAGCAGCCGCCGATGGGCAGGCACGACCTCCATGTTGCTGACCACCACGTCGGCCTCGTGGCGTGAGCCGTCGGCCAGACGCACGCCCGCGATGCGTCCGTCCTGTCGTAGCATCTCGGCCACTTCGCATTCAAGACGAACGTCCACCCCGAGGTCGCTGAGCAACTGACTCAGGGCCAGGGCCAGTCGGTACAACCCCCCCTTGACGTACCAGAGCCCGAACGCCGACTGCACATGGGCCAGCAGATTCAGGACCGCCGGTGCGTCGAAAGCCGATGAGCCGACGTACTTGACGAAGAAGTCCAGCACCTCGCGCAGGTGACGGTGGCGGACGTGGCGGCCGACACCGGTGTCCATGGACGCCATCAGATCGAAGCTGCGAAGCGATGCGATCCCCCCGTGATGGCGCACCATCTCCCAGACGCTGTCCAGTCCGAGTGTGAAGTAGGAGGGCTCGCAGGCTGTGTAGAGACTCCGGGAATAGGCCAGAAACCGTTCCAGGTCGCGCTCGTCCTGCGGCCCCAGGCATTCCGTGTGAGCAACCGTCTCGGCTGCTGACGGGTAGAGATTGACGACGGTGCCGTCCTCGAAGAAGTTGCGCCAGTGCGGCCTGGGGGACTGAAGTTCGACGTAGTCGGCGAAGCGTTTGCCGGCCCGGGCAAACAACTGCTCGAAGACCTGTGGCATCGTCAGAATCGAAGGGCCGAGGTCGAAGGAGAAACCGTCCTGCTGGAGCAGATTCAGTTTGCCGCCAACGTGAGCATTCTTCTCGAACACCGTCACCTGCCAGCCCTTGGCTGCCAGCGCCGCCGCGGCCCCGACGCCGCCAAGGCCGGCCCCGATCACAATTGCCCGCTTGGGCGATCCGGTGTTCATGACAGTCCTTGCCTCCAGTCACCGTGACTCGAGCCCTGCGACCGATCCGCGCGCACCCTCCGAAGGCGAGCGACCCGTTGTTGCCTCAGAAGCCGCCAACCACGCAACCACCCGAGCAGTCCGTTCGACCTGCCATATCGAAGACGGATGAGGTCTTCGGTCATCTGCGTCAGGCCGTCATCGTATGGGAACCAGTGGATCTCCTCCGGTGCGGGCCTTCGGCGCTCAAACAGTGCTTTCGGCTGGACGAACGCCAGCAATCCTTCCGATCCGTGGTAGCGTCCCAGGCCGCTGCGCTTGACGCCACCGAACGGGAGCGACGGATGCCCCGCATTGATGAGCACATCGTTGATGCAGACGCACCCGCTCTGGAGTTGCGACGCCACACGGCGGGCTCTGCTCCGATCGCCTGTCCAGAGACTGGCATTGAGTCCGAACTCGCTGTCGTTGGCCAGAGCCACGGCCTCGGCTTCATCCCGAAAGGGCACGACCGCGACGACCGGGCCGAAGCACTCCTGGCGCATGATCGGCATGTCGTGTCGCACGTCGGCCAGAACGGCCGGAAGTGCGGGAACGCCGTTCGGACAGGTCGTCAGCAGGCGGGCTCCGGCCTTCAGGCTCGAAGCAATCTGCCGCTGCACGCGTTCGCTGGTCGGGGCAGGCAATCGGTCGCTGATGTCCCTGCCCCGTGCCAGCTGCATCGCGCCCGCGGCCACATCAGACGCCAGTTGATCATACGCCGGGGCCTCGACATAGAGCCGCTCCACCGAGATGCAATGCTGGCCGTCGTGGGCGAACGCGCCGTAGACGGCGGCGCGGGCAGCCCTTCGCAGGTCCGCATCGGCAAAGACCACCATGGGATCCTTGCCGCCGAGTTCCAGTACGGCGGGAATCAGGTGATCGGCCGCCAGATGCAGGACGGCTTGTCCGCCTGCCGTGCCGCCGGTGAAGAACACGAGGTCTGGCCTGCCGGCCACGAGGCCCTGCACAACCTCCGGTCCTCCTTCGACGACCCTGACCAGCGATGTGCCGATGCCCGCCTGTTCGAAGCAGGCACGCAACTCCGCGGCAACACGGGGCGTCCGTTCCGACGGTTTGATGACCACTGCGTTGCCGCCCAGCAGGGCGGACGCCGCAGGAACCATGGCCAACTGAAAGGGATTGTTCCAAGGCGCGATCACCAGCACAATGCCATAGGGCATGTACTCGACCCGAGCTGTGCCACCCAGAAAGAGCAGCGAGCCCTTGCGATGCTCGCTCCGCAGAGCCTTGGGCGCCTCCCGTTCATAATGCCGCAACTGTTCCAATGTCGGCAGAACGTCGGTCAGCAGAGCCTCGGTACGAACCTTGCCTGCATCCCTCATCACCGCCGCAAGAACAGGTTCGAGTCGCTTGACAATGGCGTGTCGCAGCGAACGAATCAGGGCCACTCGTGCGGCCACGTCCGCCGGTTCTCCTGCCGAGGCCTCTCTCAATCCGTCGACCACCTCGGACAAGGACGCGTCAGCATCATGCGACTGTTCTGCCATTGTCTCTCCGACCGGGTCGTCATGGGACACCGACACCGGAGGCAAGCTGACGTTCTGGACGTCGCACAGGCCCCGATACACAGAATCGAGTCTATCAGGATTTCCGTCACGACAGGAGCCGTATTCCCGGCATGGTTGCTGAACGTGATTCGGGACTGTCCAGCGTGCGGTTCCTCACTATAATGACCAGCTGTTGCCGCTTCTGCTGTGTCTGGGAGGGTCATGTGGCCGTGAGCGAGCAAGAACCGTCGTTGCAACAGACGCGCCGACAGGTGCGCAGGCGGAAAGCCTGGCTGCTGGCGCTGCTGGTTCTCACCGCGCTGGCGCCGCTTGCATTTCTGTCGCTCGATGAGCCGACCCGCGCGCTTCGGCTCTACAAGCTGCTTGCCAAGACGGGGTCGCTGGCAGGCACCATGCTGCTGGTCTGGCAGATGCTGCTTGGCTTTCGAGGCCTCGCGGCACGGGTCGTGTCGGACCTGCTGTGGGTGCTGGCCCTGCACAAGCGGTTGGGCAAGTACGGCATTCTACTCATTCTCCTGCATCCGATCTTCATCACGGCCTACTACGCCGAGAAGTACGGCGTCAGTCTGTTCGCGGTGGACTACGGCACGATCTTCGGGGCGTTTATTGCCGTGGGCATCGGGGGCCTCGCCATTCTGGCCGCCATTGTGCTCACCAGCCTGCTCCGCCGAAAGATGGGCTACCGTCTCTGGTACACGGTCCACTTGACCAGCTACCTGATGGTTCCGGCCGTGGTGATCCACGGGCTGGCCATCGGAGGCACTATTCGCGCCGGTGCGCTCTGGTACGTCTGGCTTGCGCTCGGCGGCCTCGTCGGGATCCTCTTGATCAGCCGCACACTGGCTCGGTTGGGGCTGGGTGCCCGTCGCTTTCGTGTGACACGGGTCCGCCGTGTTGCCGACAGCACCACGGAGATCACCATGATGCCTGAGCGACCTCGTGACCGGATTGCCCCGCAGGCCGGTCAGTTCGCGTATGTGCGACCGGGATGGGGCAGTTTCGCCCGCCCCTTCACGTTGTCGCGGTACGACGAGGCCTCCGGCAGCGTGGCCATCACGGTGAAGGCTCTCGGTCACACCAGCAGTCGACTCCAGCGGACGACTGTCGGCGAGACGTTCCACGTCGACGGACCCTATGGCGTATTCGGCCAGGAGGCCCTCGCCACCGACAGGCGGGTGGTCATGATCGCCGGGGGCATCGGCATTACACCCTTTGTCCGTTTGGCAGAATACCTGGCCCACGAAGCCCATCGCGAGCCGGTTCTCTTCTACGCGGCCGCATCGCGGGCGGCCATGGCCTACTGCGACGAGTTGTCGAGCATGTCGCACCTGATGCTTGTGCCCCTTGCGGCCGACGAACCGGAAACGGATGAGAAGCGGAATCTTCTCACGGCCAGTCTCCTGAAGCAGCATCTGGATGCCCCGCTCGGCGACTGCGAGTACCTGCTCTGCGGCCCGCCTGCCATGATACGCGGGCTCGAACGGGCTCTGCGAGCGGCAGGAGTGGCCCCCCGTCAGATTCACCACGAACTGTTCGTTGCCTGAAACGGCGTAGGTGCCACTCCCGCCACGCGTCCGCGCTGCTGCTGTTCCTTGCGTGTCTTGATGGCACATCGAAACATGCGAAGCGTGTCGGCACAATAACGGGTGGATCACACGTGTGCCCATACGGTCAGCCCGTCACCATGGTCACGGTCTCCGATGGACTGAAGCGCGTCGATCAGGTCAAGTCAATCAGCGGGCCGGCGTGCTACGCGGTTTTTGCGTTGCAGCCCAGCCGGGCCGAAGTACACTAATCCGTGTGTCGCAAAGAATGCGCTCAGGTGGAGCAGGGGCGGGGAGCGAGCAGGGCCAGTGGAGACGACGTCGGAACCGCCGGGACCGGGCAACCGCTTCTCCTGCGGTCGATGCGCTCCTTTGAGCTCTCTGCGAACCGGGCCCACTCTGTTCCAGGCAGCCTGGGCATTGTTCGAAAACTGGACGTGACCCGATGATCTCTGCCGCCACTCTGGCCGCGCATCTGAATCTGGACCCTTTCGGCGGATGGGCCTTGGCCCTGCCGCTGGCGGGGCTCTTTGCGCTGGCTACGGTCCTGGGCTACGCCCGACTGGCCAAGCCCCTCAGCCTGCCCAGGCGACGCATTCTCCGCATCCTGCGCGGTGCCGCCGTGGCGGCGGTGGTCTTCGTTCTGCTGCGCCCGACGCTGGTCCACGTGAGCACGCAGTACGAGCGGCCGATGGTCGTTTTCCTGGCCGATGCGTCGCGCAGCATGGGCATCCGCGACGAGTCGCCCGCGAGGGCGGCAGCCGCCGATCGCAGTCCGGCCATGGTCTCCAGGGCCGAAGCCCTGGCGGGCGAGTTGAAGCTCAATGAGCCGCTGCTGCTGGAACTGGCAGGCAAGTTCGACCTCGTGGCGTACCTGTTCGGCGAGCGCCTGGTGCCAGTGGCCGACGCGCTGAGCGAGCCCGTCAGCCAGCGCGATCCGCAGGTGCTCCGCGACCAGGTGGCGGCCATGGTGGCCATGCCCCTGAACCCCGAGGCCCAGGCCACCCGGCTCGGCGATCACCTGGCCGAAGCCTGCGAGGCTCACCCGCGGCGGCGGCTGCTCGGCGCCGTGCTGCTGACCGATGGCCAGAGTTGCCTCTCGCAGATCGGCCCCGAGGACGCCGCGCGGCGGCTGGCCCAGCGCGGCGTGCCCGTCCACTCCGTCGCCTACGGCGCGGCCGAGCCCACCGGCGCCGTCCGGGACAGTGTAGCCGTCGACATCCAGGCCCCCGCGACCCTGTTCGCCGGCAACCGCGCCGACGTCGTCGGCGAGTACGTCTTCCACGGGCTCAAGGGCGAGACCGTGACCGTGCAACTGCTGGCCGATGGCAAGCCCGTAGCCCGGCAATCCGTCCAGGTACAGTCGCATCGCCAAGCTGAGCGGATCCGCCTGCCCTACGAGGCCACCGACCCGGGCAGCCGGCGACTGGAACTCGTCGCCGACACGGTTGCGGGCGAACAGAGTGGCGCCAACAATCGCATCTGGACCTACGTGGACGTGGTCAGGGGCGGCATGAAACTGCTCCTGGTTCGCGGTTACCTTCGTCCCGAGGGGGCCCACCTGTCGCGAGCCCTGCGCCGGGCGGGCGAGTTCGACCTCGACACGATTGTCCTGGGCACGCCCGACCAGGCGGCCGCCAGGCTGCCGCGAACGCCCGCCCAGTGGGCCGCCTACAAGGTCGTCCTCTTCGATGACGTGCCGCGGAATTTCCTGTCGTCCGAGCAGGCCGCCGCCCTGGTCCGCGCGGTCGCCGACGGCACGGGATTCATTATGCTCGGCGGCGAGCACGCCTTCGCCTCGGGAGGCTACGCCGGCTCCGAACTGGCCGCCGTGTTGCCCGTGCAACTGGCCGCAGGGCAGGGCCAGGTCGAACGGCCCGTGCGGTTCCGCCCCACGGCTCCCGGGCTTCAGATGAGCATCCTGCAACTGGAGAGCCAGGATTCCGGCAAGGCATGGGACGCGCTGCCGTCGCTCGCCGGCGCCAACGTGGTCGGACCGGCCAAGGCGGCTGCCGAGGTCCTGGCCGTAGGCGACGGCGGCGAGACCTTGCTGGCGGTGGGCCAATACCAACGCGGCCGCACGGCCGCCCTGACGGTCGATACCACGTGGCGGTGGGCCATGGAAGGCCACGACGACCCGCCGGGCAAGTATCACCGACGGTTCTGGCGGCAACTGCTGCTGTTTCTGGCCGGGCAGGACGCCGCATCCCAGAGCAGCCTCTGGGTGGCCACGGGGCGTCCCCGATATGGGCTCCCGGAGCTTCTCAGTCGTCGTCAATCGGTCGTGGTCACGGCCGGGGTTCCGGACGGGCAGGGGGGGCTTGTGACTGATGCCACGTGCTCCCTGCGGCTCCACGGCCCCGGTCCCGGCGACGTCCGCGATCTGGAGCTTGCGGTGCGCGGCGATACATACGAAACGATCGCCCCGGTCTCCGCAGCAGGGGACTATCGGCTTGAAATGGCCGCCTTTCGCGACGGTCGCAAGGTCGGCGAGGCCTCGACCCGCCTTGTCGTGTTCGAGCCCGATCTGGAGCTGGAACGGCCGCAGGCCGACCTGGAACTGCTCGGGTCGCTGGCCCGGATGTCGGGCGGGACGGCCGTGGCGGCGGGTCGGATGGAAGGGCTTCTGCGCGACCTGCTGTCGCGCGACGTGCCGAACATCGTCCGGGTGGAGCGGCGGCGGGGCCTCTGGGACAATGGTGCCGTGCTGGCCGTGTTTGCCGGGCTTCTGGCCGCCGAGTGGATTCTGCGGCGGCGATGGGGACTGGTCTGAGAGTGTCTCGGAGCGTCGGATTCGGCCGCAGCCCCGCCAGGCGGCCAAAAAGCGATTCCATGCGAGATATTTGTTGCAAAGCGGTTTTCGACGGGACTATAATGACAGAATCGAGGATGCCGGACGGGGATCGGTTTCAACCCTCGACGGGTAAACCACTTGTGCGATCCGGCGTTCTCGGCGAGGTGCATCAATGGCGGTTTCGCGGTCCAGGTCGGTTCTGGCTCTCGTGATGGCTCTGGGGCTTGTCGGCCTCGGCGCCTGGTCGCTCGGCGCGCTGTCGGCCGAAGCGCAATCCCCCGCCTCCGGGCTCGGCCACGACGCGGCGAGCCGCTTCACCGTGACCAGCGCGCCGCTGGGCGACAAGCGGCAGGCCGTGTTCATCGTCGATGCCGAGACGATGCGGCTCCTGGTGTATGCCGTCAATACCGACACGCGGCAGTTGAAGCTCACGGCCGTGCGCGATCTGTCCCAGGACCTGCGGCTGTCGCATTTCAACAACGAGCGGCCGCTGCCGGAGGACATTCGCAAGCGGATTGATGCAGGAGAGGAAGACGCTGTCAACGGAAGTCCCGGCGCCGCTGAGCCATGATACGTCGCACCGGGGTCGTCTGATGGGCTGTGAGTTCGGACTGGGTTCCTGGCAACCACCGCAAGGAGAAAGCTGTGGCAAAATATGTGACGATTGAACAGGCGGCCAAGACGTTGGGCAAGTCGGTCGAGCAGGTGCGCGAGATGATGAACGCCGGCAAGCTGCGCGGCATGATGGCCGACGGCACGTTCAAGTTCAAGGAAGAGGACATCGCGGCCCTGGCCGGCGGCAAGCCCAAGGAAGATACCCTGATGAGCATCGACGGCGACGCGCTGTTCGCCGAGGGCGACAGCGGCCAGTCGGCCGATGCCGCCGCCGAGACGTGGATTGCCGCGGACATGGAGAACGTCTTCGAGAGCGAGGACTTCAGCCTCGACGGCTCCGGCGCCCAGCCGGCGGGCGAGGAGATTCAGCCTGCGCCGCTGGCGCTGAGCCCCGAGAGCGACGACACCAGCCTTGGCGCCGTGCTGATGGAAGAGGAAGGCGCCGCGCCGCTGGCCGGCGACGAGCCCGTCATCTCCATCGATCCCGAGTCGGGCATTGCGACCATCACGTCGCCCACCCCCGGCATCAGCCGCACCCACATGATCGTCGTCAGCGAGCCCGAACCGCGGCACAAGGCGTTCACGCCGCTGCTGGTCGTTTCGGTCATCGTGCTGGGCTTCGCCCTGTACGGGGCGGCCTCGGCCATAATGCCCGTGGCCGGGAGCATGGACTGGGCGATCCAGAACCTGTCGTACCTGGTGGGCGGTGCGGTCCTGGTGGCCGTGATCGCGTTCGTGGTCGGCCTCGTGCTCGACAAGCAGAAGGCCGCCAGCGAAGCGGCCGCCGCCCGGTTGGGGCGCCGGTGATCCTGTAACGAGGGCGACTTGGCCGCCCGGCAATACCGGGCGGCCGGGCCGCTGCCTTACGCATCTCCAGTCGGAACGAATTCTAGTGTCGGCATGTCTCGCGGGGTTTGCCCAGGAAAGGAGCGGTTCCCATGACAGTCCTCAAGCTGGTGCCTTTGTTCCTGTTGGTGGCGCTGCTGGTCCCCTGGACCGGCGGTTGCGACCAGTGTCAGAAAGACCTTCAGGTTGCGAGGATCATGAATCGCGATCTTGAGAATCAACTCACGGACAAGAAGGCCGAAGTTCGCGAGTTGCAGGAACGCATCCGTTCCCTCGAAGCCAGAATCAACGACTTCAACGCCATGATGGGCGGCAAGGGCGACCAGATTACCATGCTTCAGAACGAAATCGCCGCGCTCAGGGCGTCCCTGGCCCAGAAGGATCAGGACCTCAGGGACCTCATCGACAAGCTCGGCAGCGGGGCGGTCGCCGCCAGCGGACAGATTCCCGAAGGGACCAAGGCCGCGCTTCGCGCCCTTCAGCAGACCTATCCCGAGTTCTTCGTGTTCGACGAGGCCTCGCAGCAGTTGCGGTTCGCTTCCGATATCACGTTTGATTCGGGCGAGGACATTGTCAAGGCCAAGGCCCAGGAAGTGCTGACCAAGCTGGCCGCGATCCTCAACCAGGCAGAGGCCCAGCCGATCCGAATCGTCATTGTCGGCCATACCGACAATGCCAAGGTGGTCAAGCCCGAGACCGTCCGCAAGCATACGAACAACCAGGGCCTGTCGGAGCATCGCGCCGAGGCCGTGGCGAAAGTGTTGCAGGCCGGCGGCGTCGATGCCGGACGCATGGCCACCAGCGGTATGGGTGACAGCCAGCCGATCGCCAGCAACAACACCAACGACGGCAAGGCCAAGAACCGCCGCGTCGAGATCTTCCTGCGGATGGCCAACTAGGCCGCCGCAGGCGAGTGACCTGGGTATGCCGATAAAATGCCAAGCCCCGTGGCCTGAACGGTCGCGGGGCTTGGTTTCTGTTCTTGTGGTATTCCTGGAGAACAACGAGGGCGGCTCACGAGCCGCCCCTACGGTCTTCAGTGGCGGCGTCTTGGACCGGGGTCAGACGTTGCGAGCCATCCTCAGCCGTAATCCCATGAAAGGCTGCCTCCAACCGGTTATCCTCGTGGGGTAACCAACGGCCCTCGAGGGCAGGAAGGAGGCAGCGATGCGTCGGAAGCGGGATCCGTATGGGAGTGTAGCCTATGGC
>JAAYDY010000026.1 GCA_012729015.1 Phycisphaerae bacterium
CGACCGACGATGACACGGTGGAAGTCGTGGTTTCCGCGCCGAACCAGGCGCCGGTGGCCAATGCCGGCAACGATCAGGGCGTCACCGACACGGACCAGAACAACTACGAACTGGTGACGCTGGATGGGACGGGTTCGTCGGACTCCGATGGCACGATCACGAGCTACGTGTGGACCGATGGCGTGACACAGATCGCCACGGGCTCGACGGCTCAGGTCTCCCTGGCCGTGGGGACGCACACGATCACGCTGACGGTGACCGACGACGATTCGGCAACGGACGACGACACGGTTCAGATCACCGTTTATGCGGGCGGCGTGACGCTGACCGCGGAGGCGGGCGACAATCAGGAAGTGGAAGACCTGAACGACAGCGGCGACCAGTACGTGGTGCTGGACGGTTCAGGATCGGAAGGCTCGATCACGAGCTACGTGTGGACGGAGTCGGGCGTGGGTCAGATCGCCACGGGCGAGACGGCCCGGGTACTGCTGGCCGTGGGCACGCACACGATCACGCTGACGGTGACCGACAGCATGGCGGCAACCGACGACGACACGGTTCAGGTGGTGGTCACGGAGGCCCAGCCGATCGAGGATGAGTTCCAGGTGGCTGCTTCCGCGGACGACACGCTGGCGTACAGCGGAACCAGCGCTTACAACTCGACCAGCATGTACTTCCCCTACACCAGCACGGCCCGACTGGGCTTCTTCCGCTGGGCGTTGGGCGTTCCGCAGGATGCGACCATCGATTCGGCCTATCTGAAGGTCAATTCGTACGAGACCATGACGTCGTCTTCAGTCGTACGGCTGCAACTGGTGGACGCTGACACTTGCCCCGCGCTGAACAGTTCAACCACATTCAACCTCACCTATACGGTCGGTTATGTGGACTGGACGTTGCCGGTGGGTGACTGGACAGCGGGCTCATGGTACACCTCGCCGGCAGTCACGACCATTGTCCAGGAGTTCATCGATCGGGCCAACTACGTTCCTGGCAACTACCTGGGTCTGCGTGCGGCTTGCGCCAGTGGCGGCTACCGCAAGGCGTGCCAGTGGGACTACGGCGACCACACCTACGGCGCCAAACTGGCCGTCACCTACCACGGCGGCATCTATCCGCCGACAGCTGAGGCCGGCACCGACCAGGTGGTTCAGGACGAGGACTACTCGGGCGCCGAGACCGTGACCCTGGATGGCTCGGCCTCCAGCGACGACGAGTTGATCGCCAGCTACGTCTGGACGGAGTCAGGTGTCGGCCAGATCGCCACGGGCGAGACGGCCCAGGTGTCCCTGAGCATCGGTGAACACATCATCACCCTGACAGTCACCGACGACGACGGCGCCACGGACAGTGACACCCTGACGGTCACAGTGTATGCTGACGAGTACTACGTGGACGCGACCAACGGCTCGGACAGCAATCCGGGCACGTCGTCGCTGCCGTGGCAGACGTTCGCCCGGATCCAGACGGGGCCGCTGTATCCCGGCACGACTATCTACTGCACGGGCGACTTCGGCGACGTGAACATCGACAGCGCGGATCCGTGCGGCACATCCCAGGCATCGATCACCTATGCACGGTGGTCCGGCCACGACATGCCGCACATCGGCTCCCTGACGTTCGACACCTCGCCGGTCAGGGATGTGCACCTGGTGTTCCAGGAGTTCGATTTCGATCCTGGCTACATCGCGTCCTGCATCAATCCGCCACCAGCCATCACCCTCACTGGGGTCAACCACGTGACGTTCGACAGCTGTGATATCGAAGGTGCGAAGCTGGCTGGCAATCCTCCGGGAGATTTCGCGCCGTATTCCATCCAGATGGTGGAGCCCGGTGAAACCATGACGAGTGGCGTCACCGTCGGCGGGACGTACATCTCGGTCATCAACTGTACGTTTGCGAACTCGGCGTACGGGATCCGTGTGTCGGCTGATCACTGGGAAATCCTCGGCTGTGATTTCAATGGTGCCGGGAATGAGGATGGCATTCTGGCAACCGGCAACGAGGACTTGGTCGTGGCCGGGTGTCATTTCCATGGCCAGACCTACGCGAAGTCGCCTTTCTCGTGGCCCGGAACCCCGTACGGCACGTGGCCGGCGGACTATTCCTGGGGGACCTGCACCCAGGACAACACAGGGGCCTCGGCCATCTTCTACTTCATGCGTACTATGGCTGATTCCTCAAAGAGGCTCTATCTTCTGGCCGATGATGATGAGAACGTTCCCCGCCGCAGTCAGTACTACACGTGGCGTCTGGACAGCGATCCGACGAACGTCTACTTCGTGCCCAGTGCCGAGGGAGACTGCACCCACACCGACGCCATGGCCGTCCAGGGCGCAACGGACGGCATGTTGATCGAGAACAACCTCATCGAGTGTGAGGAGTATGGCGGCCAGTCGATCAAGCTTGATCCCAACGGGATCCCTGGCAATCCGCTGAACGTCACCATTCGGAACAATCTGATGGTGACCCAACTGGATGAGCCGGCCAACCTGTTCAACCCAGGCGGCGGCGACAACATCCTGGTGGTTCACAACACGATCGACGCCGGTCCGGTGCATCCGGCTCGCGCCATCCGTTTCTACACGGTCGCAGCGCCGGTGGATATCGTGCTGCGTAACAACATCTTCAGCGGCGCCATTTGGGATACCGGCTATACCACGCCGCCCGATTCGGACTACAACTGCTGGATGACGACGCCTGCAGCGGGGATCAGCGAGGGGGCCAACAGCATCGTGGTCACCCGGACTCAGGTGGGCTTCGCGGATTGGGAGAATGGCGACTACCACCTGACGAGCAGCTCGTATGCCATCGACGAGGGCGACCCGAATTACGCCCCCGCCGTCAGCCAGGAACATCCGGAAGGGATCGACTACGACAGCAACGACCGGGATGAGTCGCCGGACATGGGAGCGTATGAGTACATCGAATAGTAAGGCGTAGTGGCAGTGTGCGGTTGCTGCGCAGCCGCACAGGCGTACCCCGGGGCGTCTGAGGCCAACTCAGACGCCCCGTCTTTGTTCCTGCGTCCGGCTATTGACTCCAGACACGGGGGCCGTCGGTCCGATTTACCATAGAGCGCCCGGCCGCCGGCGCGGGTCCGACGCACTGCAACGCGCGACGCAGCGAAAGGAGAACCGATGAGCGAGATTCGCCTGGTGCCGATGGAGAAGATCGGCTTCGATTTCATCGAGGGGCCGCACCTGCCCCAGGGATGCGACGAGCACTATCTGCGGAACCAGCAGGCGCTGCGGCCGGTGTCGGACTATCGGCCGCTGGCGGCCAGGGAAATCGAGGTGCTGGTCCGCAACGGCAACACGTGCGACAACTGGGCGAACCTGCTGGTGACCGACCACTTCTGCCCCGACCACGTTCACGCGTGCGACTTCCGCGGCCTGGTGCGCATCGGGCGGCTGGAGCCGGTCTTCCTGGAGTACCACGAGCTGCGCCTGGCGGCGGGGCTGTACAACAGCCAGATCATCTCGTGCGACTTCGGCGACAACGTGGCCATTCACAACGTCAACTACCTGGCCAACTACATCGTCGGCCACCAGACGATTCTGTTGAACATCAACGAGATGCAGACCAGCAACCATGCGAAGTTCGGCAACGGCATCGTCAAGGAAGGCGAGCCGGAGAGCGTCCGCATCTGGCTCGACCTGTGGAACGAGACGGGCACGCGCGGCGTGCTGCCGTTCGACGGCATGATCGCCGCCGACGCCATGCTGTGGTGCAAGTACCGCGGCCACGGGCCGCTGATGGAGCACTTCAAGGCGATCACGCAGCGCAGCTTCGATCCGCGCCGCGGCTTCTACGGCACGATCGGCAGCGAGACGGTCATCAAGGATTGCCGCATTATCAAGGACGTCAAGATCGGCGACCACGCCTACGTCAAGGGCGCCAACAAGCTGAAGAACCTGACCGTCAATTCCAGCCGCGAGGAGCCGTCGCAGATCGGCGAAGGCTGCGAGCTGGTCAACGGCATCATGGGCTACGGGTGCAAGATCTTCTACGGCGTCAAGGCGGTGCGGTTCGTCACGGGTCGCAACTGCCAGGTGAAGTACGGCGCGCGGCTCATCAACTCGTACATGGGCGACAACAGCACCGTGTCCTGCTGCGAGATTCTGAACAACCTGATCTTCCCGGCCCACGAGCAGCACCACAACAACAGCTTCCTGTGTTCGGCGATGACGCTCGGCCAGAGCAACATCGCAGCCGGGGCGACCATCGGGTCGAACCACAACTCGCGCACGAACGACGGCGAGCTGATGGCCGGCCGCGGCTTCTGGCCCGGGCTGTGCACGAGCCTGAAGCACAACAGCCGCTTCGCGTCGTTCACGCTGCTGTCGAAGGCGGCGTACCCGGCCGAACTGGACGTGCGGCTGCCGTTCAGCCTGGTCAGCAACGACGAGGCTCACAACCGCCTCCTGGTCATGCCGGGCTACTGGTTCCTGTACAACATGTACGCCCTGGCTCGCAACGCGTGGAAGTTCCACGACCGCGACCGCCGCGTGCACAAGGAGCAGCACATCGAGTTCGATTACCTGGCGCCGGACACGGTGGAAGAGATGTTCGCCGGGCTGGAGCTGCTGGAGCGGTGGGTGGGGCGGGCGTCGCTGCGCCAGACCGGGGAGCAGTCGTGCGACGATGCGGCGGCGCGGGCCGAAGGCCGGCGCCTGCTGGCCGCCGACAGCGCCGAGGTGGACACGTTGGAGGTGCTCGGCGAGCAGGTGGAGAACACGCGCCGCAAGACGGTGATCCTGAAGGCGCGTCAGGCGTGGGGCGAGTACCGCAAGATGATCGTCTACTACGGCGTCAAGACGGTGATGGCGTGGCTGGAGGCCGACCCGTCGCGGACGTTCGAGGCGACGGTGCGGCGCCTGGCCGCGCCGCGCGTCGCGCGGTGGGTCAACATGGGCGGGCAACTGGTGACCGAGGCGGACCTCGACGCGCTGATCGGCCGCATGCCTGGCCTGGGCGACTGGAACCAGATTCACGCCGAGTACGACCGGTTGTGGGATCGCTACGGCGAGGACAAGACGCGGCACGCGCTGGCGAGCCTGCTGGACATCGAGGCCATGGCCGCCGGCGACCTGAGCGCGGCGCGGTGGCGCGTGCTGCTGGATCGGGCCGTCGCGATTCAGAACGAGATTGCCGACCGGACCTACCAGTCGCGGGCCAAGGATTACCAGAGCCACTTCCGGACGATGCACTTCACGACGCCCGAGGAGATGAAAGCAGTGGTCGGCACGGTGGACGACAACAGCTTCGTGAAGCAGGTGCGCCGCGAGGCCGAGGCGTTTGCGGCACGGGCGGCGGCCCTGAAGAGCGCGGTCTCATGAGTGACGGTCGGCGGCTGAACGTCCTGGCGCTGGAGCCGTACTACGGCGGCAGCCACCGTGCGTTTCTGCGCGGCCTGGCGCGACATTCGCGCCACGCGATCCGCATCGTGTCGCTTCCGGCGCGGAAATGGAAATGGCGGATGCGTCATGCCGCCGTGGAGTTCGCCCGCCGCCTGGGACGCATGAGGCGTCCGGCCGATGTGCTGCTGGTCAATGATTTCCTGAACGTGGCCGAGTTCGCCGGCCTGCTCCCGCCGCCGTGGCGCGACGTGCCCCGCGTGGTCTATTTTCACGAGAACCAGCTCACGTATCCGGTGGCCGACGAGTCGCAGCGGGACTATCACTATGCCTTCACGCACCTGACGAGCCTGCTGGCCTCGACGGCGGCGTACTTCAATTCGGCGTACCACCGCGACGAGTTCTTCGAGGCGATGGAGCGGCTGATCCGGCGCATGCCCGACTACCGGCCGCTGGCCGACGTGGCTCGGGCGCGGCGCCGCAGCCGGGTGTTGCCTCTGGGCTGCGATCTGGGTCCGTTGCTGCGCGAGCCGCTACGGCGCAGCGGATCGGCGGTGGTTCTGTGGTCGCACCGCTGGGAGGCCGACAAGGATCCGGCCACGTTTCTGCGCGTCGCGGGGCAACTGCGCGACGAAGGGCTGGACTTCCGCCTGGTCCTGATGGGCGAGCACTTCGAGCGGGCCCGGGAGCAGTTCGCCGGGCTGCTGGCGCCGCTGGTGCGAGAGGGTCGCGTGATCCACGGCGGGTACGTGACCAACCGCGCCGCCTATCGCCGACTGCTCGCCCGCGTGGACATCGCCGTGAGCACCGCGCGGCACGAGTTCTTCGGCGTCGGCGTCGTCGAGTCCATCGCCGCCGGGGCGTGGCCGCTGTTGCCCGAGAGGCTGGCGTATCCCGAGATTCTTCCCAAGCGGTTTCACAGCGAGCACCTGTACCGGACCGAGAACCAGTTGCGCGTGAAGCTCCGGTCGGCCATTGTGCGGCTGAGTCGGACGCGGGCGGCGGAGCTGAGCCGGTCGGTGGCGCGGTTCGACTGGCCGCGGATGATCGGCCGGTACGACCGGGCCTTGCAGCGCGCGGCGGAGGACTGAGTTTCCGGGGCCGATGGCGCCGGGTTGCAAGGGGCCTCCGTCGGGTCTGTTGGCCCGACCTACGGGCCACGCGCTATACGCTCCGTCGGGTCTGTTGGCCCGACCTATGCGCTGTCAGGATATGTCCAGGCCCTTCTTCAGATCTTCAAGCACCTTGGCGAGGGTCTGGCCGCAGGACTGGTGGCGGGAACACTCGGTGGTGCGCAGGTCGTCGAGGGCAATCTCGCTGATGCGGCGGCCGCGCAGCAGCGCGGCGATGGTCTTCGGGTGGCCCTCGCAGCCGCTGCGGCCGCGGATCTCCAGGTCCATGATGACGTAGTCGGCGTCCGGCAGCGGCTGGAGGACGAACCGCCAGGTGTCCTTGCAGGTGATTTCCGGATCGGTTGCCAGTGTCAGGCGCACCAGGTCGGCCATAAGGGTCTCTCCAGACGTCGCGACGTCAGACCATGGGAATTCTACGCGCGCCGCCGCGGCGGTCCACGGCAATCCGCCCGAATCCCGAGAAAAAAGACGACACCCGCGCTGCCGGGCAGGGCGGGTGTCGGAATGCAACGCAGGCCATGCCGCGACGCCGGCGGCACTTCGGTCAGCCGGCGATTTCGTTGCCCACCTTGCGAGCGCGTTCGGCCTTGTCGAGGTTGATGTCCAGGGCCAGGCCGATCTCGACCAGCAGGTTCCATCCGGCGGCCAGGTACACGTACGGCGCCATTTCGCCGGCGTCCGGCACGAGAATCGTCGGAAACGGCGTCGGCCTGGTCCCGATGGCGACGACGGTCAGGCCCACGCCGTCCACCAGGACGCTCTTGAACTTGTCGATCTCGGCCTCGATCGGATCGACCACGAAGACCACGTCCTTGGCGCTCATCACCTCTTCGATGCCGTGGACGGCGTAGGTGCCTTCCAGGAAATCGCTCTTGCGCCGGGTGATTTCGTTGGTCTTCAGCGTCAACTCTTCGGCCACGCCGTCGTTGTAGCCGGCGAAGTAGATGGTCTGGGCGGCGCAGGCGGCCTCGACGATCTGCGGGTCGATGCGCACCGACAGGGCCGCATCGAGCTTCTTGTCCAGGCCCTTGATGTCGGCGGCCATGTCGCGGCCGGCGATGCGGCTCAGGATCGACTGGTACATCAGGGCCTGTTCGGCGACGCTCTTGGTCGCCGCGACGGCCGTTTCCCAGCCGCACGTCAGCACGTACGTCCGGTCGGCGGCCTGCTCCAGGACGGTCTTCTCGTTGGCCGTCAGGCCGTAGCGGTGCCGGTGGCCGGCCTGTCCGAGGTTCCGCAGCAGGGTGACGACTTCGCTGGTGCGGCCGGAGTTCGAGGCCCCGAAGACCGCGAACTTCGACAGGTCGTACGTGGCCGCCTGGCGCGACCCGTCCGTGGCCACCTGGAGGTCCATGCCCCAGGCGAGGGCCTTGCGGATGGCGTTCTTGGCGGGGAAAATGCGGCTGGAGCCTTCGCCCGTCAGGAACAGCCGACCCACCTTCGCGATCTCGTCGGCCGTCTCGGCCGTGCGGCCGACGTCGAACTTCCGGACCACGCCGACCACGTCCATCATCTCGCGGCACAGGGCGAACTTCGTGTACCTCTCGGACTTGCTGTTCATGGCATCCCTTCCTTGTTCGGGGCTGACGTTTCAGAGCCTGGTTAGCTGCGGCTCGCGGCGAGCGTCACTGCCCCGCGCGGGCCGGCACGTAGTTCAAGTCGGCGAACTCCGGCAGCGGCCCGACCAGCGGCCGCAGGTACTCCACGAACGCCTCGGTGGGCATGTTGCCGGCTTCGTTGATGAAGGCGTCGGGCATGGGCTTGGCCCGCACGGCCACGTCGGCCAGCGGTGCGGTCCCCGTCGTTGAGCGGTACGGGGCGTTCGACTCGCGGACCAGGGTGACCATGACGCCGCCCTGGCCCTGTCCGGCGAGTCGCGCAGCCTCGCGGCCGCAGGCGTACGCCTCGTCGAGGTCGAGCGTCACGGCCCGGTCGATGGCGCACATGCACAGGGACTCGGTGATCTGGAACTCGCCGCGCCAGCCGAATCGGTCGGCGATCATGCGGTGCAGGTTCATCGCGACGCTGGAGCCGCCCATGGCGCCGTACTCGACGTTGGCAAACTTGTCGCGCGTCTGGGAGGCCGAGACGGGCGTGCCGTCGGCGTACTTGATGCCTTCGCCGCAGAAGATCGACACGTAGCCGTACTGCTTGTGAGCCTGCTCGACGTCGGCCAGGAACCGGTCGCGGTCGAAGACGCGTTCGGGCAGGTACACCAGGTGCGGCGCGTCGGCCTCCGAGCGTTTGGCCAGGGCGGCGGCGGCCGTGAGCCACCCGGCGTCGCGGCCGATGCTCTGGTAGATGACGAACTGGTCGACGCGCTGCATGTCGCGGGCCAGGCGTCCGGCCTCCAGGGCGCTCAGGGCCACGTACCGGGCCGCGCTGCCGTAGCCCGGCGTGTGGTCGGTGCCGAACAGGTCGTTGTCCACCGTCTTCGGCACGCCGACGCCGATCAGGTCGTAGCCCTGGCTGTTGGCATAGGCCGTCACGCGATGGATCGTGTCCATGGTGTCGTTGCCGCCGATGAGGAAGAAGTACCGGACGTTGAATTCCTTGAGCCGCTGGAGAATGAGCGGGAAATCGGGTTCCTTGACCTTGTGCCGCGACGAGCCCAGGGCCGACGACGGCGTGCGTCGCAGAGCGTCGATGGTCTCGGCGGGCTCGGCCGAGAGGTCGATGAGGTTGCCGGCCATGAAGCCTTCGATGCCCCATCGCATGCCGTAGACGTGGCGGATGCCGGGCACGTCCCGGGCGCCGTCCACGACGCCCGCGAGGCTCGCGTTGATGACGCTGGTCGGACCGCCCGACTGGCCGACAATGGCGTTGCCCTTCAACATCGTGCTGCTCTCCTTTGTCGATGACGGCGCTTGACACCCGGGGGCGCGATTTCGTAGGCTGTCGCCATGAATACGCCAATCCTGTACGCGGGTGACACGTCGCTGTGCGGGGCTGCGGCCTACCTGGGCGGTATCCTCGCCCATGCCGGGCTGTCGTTCGACTACGTCGCCAGCGACACCCCGATTTCGGCCGTTCTCCACAGCGCAGAACACAGTTTGTACCTCATCAGCGACTACCCTGTCAAGAACCTGCGGGATTCGGATTTCGACCGGCTGGTCGGCCGTGTGCGCGACGGGGCTGGGCTGCTCATGATCGGCGGCTGGGAATCGTTCCACGGGGCGGCCGGCGAATACGGCGGCACGCCCCTGGCCGAGGCGCTGCCGGTCGCCATTGCCGCGGCCGACGACCGCGTGAACTGCGCGCAGCCATGTCTGGTCGAGAAGCTGTGCGACCATCCGATCGTGGCGGGCCTGCCGCTGGACCGGCCTCCGGGCATCGGCGGCTACAACCGCCTGACGGCCAGGGCCGAGGCGACGACGATTCTGGCCGCGCGGCACTTCGCCGTGTCGCGGGCGGCCGACGGATCGTACGCCTTCGCCAAGGGCGAGGCCGCGCCGCTGCTGGTCGTCGGCGCGTTCGGCCGAGGTCGCACGGCGGCGTTCGCCAGCGACGTGGCGCCGCACTGGGTGGGCGGCCTGGTGGACTGGGGCGATGGCCGCGTGGCCGCCCGCGCGCCGCAGCCCGAGGCCGGCGACGTCGAGGTCGGGTCCTGGTATGCCCGGCTCTTCACGAACCTGGTGCGGTGGACGGCGGGGATGTCCTGATCTGCTTCGGCGAATTGACACGGGAGGCTTATTCATGACGGCAATCATTCTGGCTGCGGTACAGGTTGAGGGCCTGCCGCAGGTGCTTCGCGCATTTCTTGCCTTATATGCTTTCTGGGTTTGCCTTGCCTTGGGCTTCTGGCTTTTCTGGGTTTACTGTTTTTGCCGCATCGCAGCCCGTGTGGGCCGCCATTGGGCCTACGGCCTGCTGGCGCTGCTGCCGGCGGGCGAAGTACTCCTGGTGCTCATTCTGGCGTTCGGCGCCTGCCCGAAAGAGGGCAAACGGAGCCGCAGCAAGGGCAAGTGAACCGTTGGTGTGACCCCGGGCGTAGGGTGGGTCCACCGGACCCACGCGGACTCTGGCGTTCGACCCTCACCGCCCCTCGCGGTCGCTCGGGGCACCTCTCCCTGCACGCAGGGAGAGGGGTTCACTGCTTGGAAGGGGGAGGGGTTGGTGCTGGGGTGCCGGATGAGTCGAACACACGGCGATTCTGTCGCGCACCCTGGAGTGCGTCGCACGCGGCGACGCGGGGGCGTTCAGGCAGCCAGGCCGAAGGCGGTTTTGACCGTCGGCCTGCACAGCACCAGGATGGTGAAGACGCCCAGCACCGTGCCCATCGGCACGCTCAGACACATCAGGCAGGCGATGACGAAGCAGTACCAGTAGCGGCGGCGCCGACGAAGGTTGCGTCCGGCCAGGGCGATCAGGGCTGCTATGGTCCAGCCCAGGAGGAGAGCGAAGCCGCCGAGAAGGATGAAGATCCATCCCAGGGCTTCCGGCGGCGACTCACCGCCAGGGCCGCCCATGGTCTGCGGCGCCGCGATCATGGCAATGCCCAGCCCCACGTAGATGATCGCGACACAGGACGTCAGGGCCATCAGGCCGGCGTAGATGTACGTGAAGATCGACAGCAGATTCAGGTGTTCGGCGTCTCGGTCCATCGCGGTGCCTCCTCAGGACGACAATGGTTGCCCGTGGCGGCCTCAACGGAAGATGGTCCGCATGCGCGGGGGCTCGTCGAACTGGTCGCGGTACACGCTCGGGTTGTAGAGCGCGAAATCGACCGGACGCAGGTACTCCCACGGTCCGCCGCGCTCGAGAATCTCGACGAGCTTGTCGATCTGCTTCTGCGACTTGAACGCGGCGATGGCCTTGAGCTTGCGCCTCATGGCTGCGTCGGGTGCCTCGACGCGCAGCTTCGGCGTTGACGGGAAGTTGCAGTACACGGCCAACTCGTGGATGTACGGCACGGCCTTCAGCGGGGGGCCCAGCTCGGGCCAGATGGTGCCGCTGGCGTGGAAGCAACTGATGAGCATCTCGCTGTGCACCATGCGATGGTCCGGATGCAGGTCCGCCACGGTCGGCAGGAACACCTGGTTCGGGTGCAGCCGTCGCAGCAGTTCCACGAACGTGTGCTGGAGGCCCGTGTAGCCGTGACTCTGCACGGGGTCACTCGACGTGGCCGGGCGGCGGCCGACGTATCGCGACAACTGGCAGTCCGGATAGCCCACCCAGTGGATGTTCTCCTTGGGCACGCCCAGCAGCTTGTAGGCGGCGAAGGTCTCGCGGCGGCGGATGTCGCTGATCGTGTCCTTCTCTTCCAGGGAGCAGTAGCCCTGGGCCCCGTCGGTCACCACAGCCACGTCCACCGGCACGTTGTCGGCCAGGGCCGCCTGGATCATCAACGCGCCGCCAATAGCCACGTCGTCGTCGTGCGGACTGATGAACAGGAACCGCTCTTCCGCCGGGTTCCAGTGCCGCGATACCGACGCCAGCGTCGGCCCGACGCGCCGCTCGGACTCCACCAACCGCACGAACTCGAAGCTTTCGCTCTTCTTGGCCATGGTCACACGCCCTCGCCTGGGTGAGTTGTTGTCACAGGATTTCCGCCGTCGGCCCTTGCCGCCTCGCGGGCGGCCGGGCCCGACACTGCGATTCTAGACGCACTGGCGTCCGTGTCAAAAGAAAAGGCTCTGCCTGCGCGTTGCCGGCAACTGGGCGCCACGCCTGCCCCGTCAGGCATGGTCGTTGTCGTCCGTCGCGCGGGCGGCTCGCGAGCCGCCCCTACGGTTGGCGCGGCGAGCATGTAGGTCTGGTCACGCGGAGGATTCAAACGCGTAGGTCGGGTCAACAGACCCGACGCCGGGGTTACCAGAGGGTCCGCACGAGGTTCCAGTGGAGGGCGGCGGTGGTCGCGGCGGCGGCCAGCGACACCAGCGCCGGCAGCCACCACCATCGTCGCACGCGGGCGAAGCGCGGCGCCAGCGCGGCCCAGGCCGCGACGGCCAGCACGGCGGCGGCCGCGGCCGCGAAGATCGGGACCAGGTCGCGCGGCACCAGGGTCTCGGTGCCCTCGGCCGGTTTCAGGCGGACGAGCATGACGACGGCGGCCGCGGTCGAGCCCAGCCACAGGACGGCCAGCAGGCCCTTGACGACGAGGCGGGCGACGGATTCCCTGCCTTCGGCAATGCGGCGGCGGATCGAGATCGGCTCGTTGAAGAACAGGTCCAGCACGCCGTGTTCGAGCAGCGCCCCGTGTTCGCCGAAGACGGGGACGAATCGCACGGCGCCGCCAGCCCAGCGGCCGGCCATCAGCCGCGCCAGCACCGGGTATCGGGTGACCATCTGTACCGGAAACCCGAGGTATCCGACATATTTCCAGAACGAAATGACCGCGGCGACCCAGAAGTCGCGGAAGTTGCGTTTGGCGATCATGACGCCGATGACAAACAGGCCGCGCGACACCGATCCGGGAGAGACCGGCATGACCTGGAACAGGGCCAGGATGCCGACGGCGTAGGCCATCGATTCCTGCCACGTCTTGCCCAGGTGGAACAGGGCGTAGACGGCGAAGAGGACCGACACGATCTGGGTGATCGGGAGGGTGGCCAGGTGTCCGGCGACACAGAGCAGGTAGGTGCGGATGTACGGATCGCTTGCCTTCGGTCGCAACTCGGCGTACTCCTGGTCGCTGAGCGCTCCGCTGCGGTGGCCTTCGTCGATGATCTCCTCCAGCCACCTGCGCCGGAAGTCGGGGTCCTTCATGAACAGGATGAATCCGCCGACGGTCCGTTTGACCGATGTCCAGGCGAAGCGCGGCTCGGCCAGAAACCGGTGCCACGACGGCGGCAACAGCGCCAGCGTGACCGCCTGCGGCCAGAAGCGCCACGGTCGCTCGGCCAGGCGCGCCACCGCCTCGTCGCCGCGGCGGCCCTGGCGGTGCCAGTCCTTCAGCGCCTCGGCCTGCCGGGCGCACAGCGCGTTGCGGAAGTAGGTCCAGCTGGTCAGGGCCGAGGCCACGTGGCGGCGGTACGTGTCCACCGCCCAGAGCTCGCGCAGGAACCGGCCCAGCAGAGGAATGGCTCCGAGGAGGAAGAACGCCAGGAATTTGGCGCGCGACGAGCGGAAGCTCGCTTCGTGTCTCTCGTCGCACAGGTGCCGCACGCGCCAGCCGCGGACGAAGCCGTCGGCGATGGACGCCCGGAGCCGCCCGTCCCACAGGGGCCGCAGGCCGTGATGCGTCACGTCGGGCAGACTGGCGCGATAGGCCGGATCGGTCTGCTGCAACTCGTCCAGCGCGGGCCGCAGGTCCTCGAAGCGGTCGGCGTGCTCATTGACGAAGACCGCCAGGCGCCGGAGGTCGCCGCGATCGAACTGCACCAGGGCGCCGCGCCGCAGGCCGGTCAGGATGAGCTTGACGTCGGCCGGGCTCATGGGCAGAAACGGCAGCAGGGCCAGGCCGGCCCGGAAGTCGATCGCGCACAGTCCGTCGGCCGGTCCGTGGCCGGCGTCGAGGCGTTTCAGGACGTTGGGCTGGCTCTTGGCGGTCCACCACTCGTATTGCCGCGCGAACTCCGGCGCGCCCATGCGGTGCAGCAAGCGGACGAACCGGGCCATGAACCACTTCTTGGCGGCCAGCTCGGGCGAAGGCATCGCGGCGAAATCGGGCGACGCCTCGGCCGGGTCGGCGTCGGCGCGGTCGAAGTAGCGGTCGTCCAGCTCGAACTTCCAGTTGCGGCCGGCGACCCATTCGTTGATCTCGGCATAGGAACCCAGGCCCGGCTCGAAGAACGTGGCGTAGGTGTCGCAGACGGCGTCGGTGCGTCCGAACTCGATCTCGGCGGCGCGGCGGATGAGCTTCTGCCAGAGGACGCCGCTGCGTGCCGCCGCCGGATGCACCTGGGCCGAGAAGGGGCCCTGGTAGGCCAGGCGATAGACGGCGTTGCGGAACAGCAGCGAGAAACCGCTCGGCGGGATGATGATCTTGACGGCGTAGGTGCGTCCGACCTCGAGTCCGGGCACGGGGCCGTCGGCGAACTCGGCAGCGTCGAGCCGCACGCGGTAGACCTGTCCGGCGAAACCGCCGCCGACGAACTTCTCGACGGTCATGCGGACGCGGCCGGCGCGGGCCGGACAGACGCCTGTGGCCTGGACGTCGAAGGTGTGACCGGCGTCGTAGCGGGTGTGCTTGGGGCGGCGCAGGGGGCCGCCACGGTCGATCACGGCCTGAAGCCGTGCCAGAATGTCCGCCGAAGGGATGGACGTCATAGGGTTCAGGCTGCCTTCCAGGGGTCGATGCGCCGCCGCAGCGGCTCCAGAGTCGGGCCGACACCCTATCTGGTCGGCGTTTTCGTGTCAAGTGGGACAGCAAAAGTCGTATCGGCCGGGAGGTACGTCACGTTTGTGGACAGGCGATTCGTCTGGGAGCAACGCCCACCGCAGGGGCGGCTCGCTGCAAGTCCCGAGCCTCGTCGAGGGGGGAGCCGCCCTCGCCGTGGCTTGACCCTCGCGGGTCGCTCGCGAGCGCCCCCTACATCGCTGTCCGCCGTTGCCTGCACACGTGACGTGCGCCCCATCGGCCGGATTGCCCGCGACGGCTCTTGCATTCTTCGGGTCACTCCATATAATCGGGGTCGTTGTGACCGGGGCGTTGCTTCTACGGAGAATGGCATGGCTAAGCAAGACGTGGCCCGGCTGCTCGAACGTGTCGCCGAGCTCAACACGCTTCCCGAAGTGACGCAGCGCATTCTGAGCATCACGGAAGACCCCGACTCCTCCGCCCGTGATCTGAACGAAGTGCTGAAGCACGACATGGCCCTGTCGGCCAAGTTGCTGCGCGTGGTCAACTCGGCGTTCTACGGTCTTCCCGGCCGCGTGAGCGACCTGGACCGCGCGATCGTGCTGCTGGGGTTCCAGGCGGTGCGCAACCTGGCCGTGGCGGCCACGATGGCGTCGCTGTTCACCGGCGAGGGCAAGAACATCCCGGGGTTCAGCGCCAAGCGGCTGTGGCTTCACTGCATCGCCACGGCCGTGACGGCGCGGAACCTGGTCAACGTGGCGGGCTTCCGCAGCCTGCGCGAAGAGGCGTTCCTGGCCGGCGTGATCCACGACATCGGCATCCTGGTGGAGTACCAGTTCGCCACCGACCGGTTCGCCCAGGTGGCCTCGGGCCTCGGGACCGGCAAGTCGCTGATCCAGGCCGAATCGGCCGTGTTCGAGATGACGCACCAGCAGATCGGCCAGGCCCTGGCCGAGGTCTGGAAGTTCCCGCGGAACATGCAGTTCGTGACCGGTTATCACCACAAGCCGATGCGCCTGGCCGATGAGCACCGGCTGCTGCCGGTGGTCGTGGCCCTGGCGGAGCACGTGGCCGACGGCTGCGGCTTCACATTTCTGGAGTCGGCCGTCGAGGCCGAGCCCGCCGACGTCGCAGCCCTCTGCGAGGTCGTTAACGTCGGCGACAAGGATCTGGTAGCGATGCGAGAGACCCTGCCCGCTATGGTGGAACAAGCCAGTGGTTGGCTTGAAGTGTAAGCGGGCTGTTACACCTCTGATGCAAAGGATACGACCGTGTACAAGAAAAGGCTGTACGCCCCCGGGCCGACGGAGGTCCCGCCCGAGGTGCTGCTGGAACTGGCGCGACCCGTGACGCACCATCGGACGGCCGAGTTCCGATCGCTCCTGGGCGAAGTCACCGAACTGCTGAAATACGTGTTCCAGACGTCGCGCGACGTCTACACGATCACGGGTTCCGGCAGTGCGGCCATGGAAGCCTCGGTGGTCAACGTCGTCGGCGCCGGCGAGAAGATGCTGGCCGTCGTCGGCGGCAAGTTCGGCGAACGCTGGTCCGAGCTCGGCAAGGCCGTCGGCGCCGAGGTCATCACCATGGACGTGCCGTGGGGCACTGCCGCCGATCCGCAGCAGATCGCCGACGCCCTGAAGAAGCACCCCGACATCGTCGCCGTCTACGTGACGCACAGCGAGACGTCCACGGCCACGGCCATCGACCTGAAGGCCATTGCCGGCATCGTCGGCAAGACCCCGGCCGTGCTGGTGGCCGACTGCATCACGTCGATCGGCGCCCTGGAGATGCGCATGGACGACTGGGGCGTGGATATCCCGGTCACCGGCTCGCAGAAGGCGCTGATGCTGCCGCCGGGTCTGGCCATGCTGGCGTGCAGCGAGAAGGCCGCCACCAAGATCGCCAAAACGAAGAACACGTCCTATTACCTGAAGATTCCGGCCTATGCCAAGAATCTGGCCAAGGGCGATACGCCCTACACGCCGGCCAACACGCTGATCCTGGCCCTGAAGACGGCGCTGGGCATGATCCGCGCCCAGGGCCTGGAGAGCATCTGGGCCGAGACGAGCCTGCGGGCCCGCGCGATGCGCGAGGCTGCCCAGGCCCTGTCGCTGACGGTCTACAGCCGCAATCCCAGCGACAGCGTGACGGCCATCTGTGTTCCCGACGGCGTGGACGGCGAGGCGCTGCCGAAGAAGCTGGCCAAGGACTACGGCCTGCGCATCGCCGGCGGCCAGTCGCAGCTCAAGGGCAAGATCGTCCGCTTCAGCCACATGGGCTACGTGGACAACTTCGACACGCTGGCGCAGGTGGCGGGTCTGGAGATGGCTCTGCGCGATCTCGGGGCCAAGGTCGAGATCGGTCGCGGTGTCGCGGCCGCTCAGAAGGTGCTCGCCGGCGCCTAGTGACGGCGGCGGGCTGAACGCAACGACGGCGCCCCGGCGCCTGCCGGGACGCATCCGAAATAGAGTGCATCGGCACTCGGGAGTACGCCCCATGGCGAAAGCAAAACCAAAGTTGAAAGTGCTGGTCAGCGACAGCCTGCCCCCCGAGGGGCTGAAGATCCTCACCAGCGAGAAGAGTTTCCAGGTGGACGACAAGCCGGGCCTGTCCGTGGACGAGCTGAAGTCGATCATCGGCGAGTACGACGGCATCGTGATCCGCAGCGGCACGAAGCTGACGGCCGACGTGCTCAAGGAGGCGACGAACCTGAAGGCCATCGCCCGCGCGGGCGTGGGCGTGGACAACGTGGACGTGCCGACGGCGACGCAACTGGGCATCGTGGTCATGAACACGCCCGACGCCAACACGATCTCGACGGCCGAACTGACGATGGCGCTGTTGCTGGCCCTGGCCCGCAAGATTCACGCCGCGTCGGCCAGCCTCAAGGGCGGCCAGTGGGATCGCAAGTCGTTCAAGGGGACGCAACTGGCCGGCAAGACCCTGGGCGTCATCGGCCTCGGCCGCATCGGCACCGCCGTCGCCCTGCGGTCCCTGGGCTTCGAGATGAAGGTCATCGGGTACGATCCCTTCTTCGCCGGCAGCAAGGACCTCGAGCAGCGCATCACGGTCGTCAAGAATCTCGACGACCTCGTGACGAAGGCCGACATCATCACGGTCCACGTGCCGAAGTCGGAGGACACGGTGGGCATGATCGGCGCCGAGCAACTCGGGAAGATGAAGAAAGGTGTGATGCTGATCAACGCCGCCCGCGGCGGCATCATCAACGAGGGCGCGCTGTACGACGCCCTCGAGAGCGGCAAGGTGGCCGGCGCCGCCCTGGACGTCTTCGTCAAGGAGCCGCCCGAGGACCGTCGCCTGGCCGATCATCCGAAGGTGCTGGCCGTGCCGCACCTCGGGGCCCAGACGGCCGAGGCCCAGTTGCTCGTGGCGCAGGAGGCGGCGCAGATCATGGCCGACTTCCTCACCGGCCGCGGCATGGCCAACGCCGTCAACATGCCGGCCATCGACTTCGCCCGGGCCGGGGAGTTGCGGCCGTACCTGCAACTCGGCCAGCGGCTCGGCATGCTCCTGGGCGAGCTCAACCGCGGACGCATGAAGAAGCTCACCGTCAACTACGGCGGCGCCGTCTGCGAGCTGCCGTACCGGCAGGCGACCATCGCCATCGTCATGGGCCTGTTGCACGGCCGCGTGAACGAGCGGCTGACGATGGTCAACGCGATGCTGGTGGCCAAGGACAAGGGCGTCGAGGTGGTCGAGACGCTCACCGAGGAGCACTGCTCGTACGTGACGGCCGTCGAGGCGGTCATCGAGAGTGACAAGGAAACCCACTCGATGGTCGGCACGCTCCTGGGCGGCAGCCATCCGCGCATCGTCCGCGTGGATGGCATCGACGTGGAAGTGCCTCCCGAGGGCAACATCCTCATGACGTTCCACGAGGACCGGCCGGGCGTCATCGGCCACACCGGCACCGTTCTGGCCGAGCAGGGCGTCAACATCGCCTACATGACCTGCGGCCGCCAGGGCGAACGCGGCCAGGAGGCCACGCTCTTCATCACCCTGGACAGCGCGCCGAAGGACGGAACGCTGGCCGCCCTGAACGGCATCAAGGGCATGCATCGCGTGCTGCACGTGGCGCTGCCGCCGCTTGACGTCGCCGAGTGAGCATGATTCAATAACGACCTGCGGGGACCGTCGCCGGCCTCGCAGGTCGTTTTCTGCGCACAAGGCGCAGGACAAACGGCGGGTTGTTGCGTATCATAGGACAGCCGTCGGCCGGCCGCCGTGACACGGCGGTGCGGAGACCGACCGCGAGACTCTGCTTCGGCCTGGCTGCCCACGAACGGTGCGTGCTCCATGATCTATTGCTGGGGAAGAATCGGTGTCGTCGTCGCAGCCGCCGTTCTGGCCGGAGCCGCTGTGTGGCTCGGCGCCTGCTCCGGCGCCGCCGACAATACCATGCAACCCGTCGAGCCCCAGCAGGCCGCCGCCGAGGGCGGCCGGCAGCTTCAGCCGCACATGGGCGGCTCCGGCCTGGTCCGCCTTCAGCCCGGCGAGACCGAGGCCCTCCTGGTCTACAGCGGCGTGACCCACGGCACCCTGGAGGCCTGCGGCTGCGACGGCAACATCGCCGGCGGCATGACCAAGGAGCGGACCGTGGTCCGCTGGCTCCGCGAGAGCGGTCGCCCCGTGCTGCACGTCCATCCCGGCGACCTCATGCCCTACAAGGATCTGCCCGGCAAGTCGCGCTACGTGGCCGAAGCGGCCGCCCTCATGGGCTTCGACGCCGTCGCCGTCGGCGACCAGGAGCTGCGCGAGGGAGTCCCCGTGTTCCGCGACCTGGCCTCGCAGTTCCGTCTGCCGTTCGTGGCCGCGAACCTCCGCGACGCCGATGGCAAACCCCTGGCCCCGCCCTATGTCATCAGGACGCTCGCCGGCGTCAAGGTCGGCATCTTCTCCATCGTCGCCGACAGCGGCGAGGGATGGTACGTCTTCGACGAGACGGCCTTCCCCGAGGGCGTCGCGCGGCGGCCGGTCCGCCAGGCCGTCGCCGAGGTGCTTGCCGAGATGGACGGCAAGGTGGATTACGTGGTCCTGCTCAGCCAGCAGGATAAGTCCCTGGACTGCAAACTGGCCTACGAGTTTCCGCGGATCAACCTGATTGTCGGCGGCCACGACGAGAAACTGATCACGCACCCGATCCGCATCGGCAGCACCCTGGTCGTCAACGCGGGCGTCGCCGGCGACTTCGTGGGCATCGTGCGGCTCGGCATCGACCCGCGGCGGCACGTCCGCGTCCTGGCCCACGAGTTCGGCGTCGCCGGCGGCACCGTGCCCAAGGACCCCGACGTCGAGGCCATCTACGCCCGCTACGTCAAGGAACAGAACGTGCGGCCGGAGGTCTACTCCAAGGACGACCCCGATGTGTTCCAGTCGTCCGAGACCTGCGAACCCTGCCACAAGGCAATCTACAAGCAGCACATGACCACCAAGCACGCCCGCGCCTGGCAGACCCTCGTGGACGCCAAACGCACCGAGGACCGCGAGTGCTGGAGCTGCCACACCATGGGCAACCGGCGGCCCTCGGGCTTCAAGAGCATGGCCGAAACGCCCGAACTGGCCAACGTCTCGTGCCAGGCGTGTCACCCCGTGACCCACGACCACAACGATCGCGGCATCAAGTCCGATCCGGATTTCCCGCTCAATCAGCGGGCCTGCGAACGGTGCCACACCGTTGTGACCAGTCCGGATTTCAACTTCTGGAAAGACATCGAGGAAATCGATCACCACGACGTGAAAGAGAAGTCCAACGACCCGCCGCCCGGCTACAAACATTGGCTGGCGATGCCCGAGGCCAAGGACGCCGCCCCCGTCGCACCGACGAAGTAGGGCGGCTGCTTGAGCAACTCCCGAGCGCAGTCGAGGGGCGGTGAGGGGCGAGCGCGAGCGTCCGCGTGGGTCCGGGGTGGACCCACCCTACGGTGGCGTTACCGTAGGGGCGGCTCGGGAGCCGCCCGTCATGCCTCAAGGAAGAGGGGGCCGCCGGCCGCGCCGCACACTGTGGCTCCTGCGCAGAAACGACTCGGGCGCGACTGCCGCTGCCGGCCGTCGCGCCCGAGGGGTTGTCAGGATCCAGCCGACACTCACTCGGCCCCGTTGCCGCCGTCGTCCTTCGGAGCCGCATTCGACCCTTCGGGCTGATCGCCCTGCCGGCGCATCCGAAGTCCCCGCTCTCTGCCTTCCGGCCTCGGCCGCCGCTCGGCCTGAGCCTGCGCCGCGTCCTTGACCGTCTTCATCTGCTCCTCATTGAGAATCTTGCCCAGCTTCGCCATGAACTCGCGGCCCTGCTGCTCGGCCTTCGCCGCGCCTTCCATCTGCTTGGCACGCATCTCTTCCATGGCCTTGCGAATCTCGTCCTGCGATGCGCCCTTGGCGCGCAGCTCTCGCATCTTCTCGCGAGCCGCCTCCATGGCCTCACGCTGCTCCGGGGTGGCTTCCGCCGGCTTGTATTCCTCGGCCAGCTTCTTCACCGCTTCCTTCTGCTCGTCCGTCAGCTTCAGTTCCTCGGCCTTGTCCTCGATGATCTTCACCACCGCCGGCACCGCCGGCGCCGGCCGCTGAAGCTCCTCGAACTTCTTCTTCTGTTCCTCCGTCAGCACGGCCATGATGTCGTCCACCAGTTTCTTGCGATCCGTCTCCGTCTTGGCGAACAGGTCGCTCGTTTCCTTCCGCAACGCCGCCAGCTTCTCCTGGTCCCCGTCCGCTTCCTGCCGTTTCGTGCGCAGCTCCGCCAGGGCCTTCTGCTGCTCCTCCGTCTTCTCCTCCAGCGCCTTCTGAAGCGTGGCGATCTTCTCCTTCTGCTCGCTGCTCAGGTCAAGCTGCGCCAGCAACTCCTTCATCCGGGGAGGGGTCATCCGCGGCCCCATCAGACCCACCCGATCCCGTCGCGCACCGGCCGGACGCTCGCCCTCCGGCCGCGGGCCGGGAGGTCCGTCCTGTCCGGCTGCCATGCACGCCGACAACAGCATCGACAAGCCCATCACCGCCACTGCTCCCATGCGTTTCATGTCCAAACCCTTTCTTTGAGAGATGGTACCGTGCTCCGGATCGACCGGACCCACCACAGGTACGATATCACAACGGCTGTCCGCGGAGGGTATTGCACGAAATCCGACCCTCACCGCCCCTCGACGGCGCTCGGGAACTGCGTCAAGCAGCCACCCTACGGGCGCGGGTTGGCGGGGGACGCGTGGGTCCGGGGGACCCACCCTACGGGCTCACCGCCCCTCGACTACGCTCGGGGCACCTCTCCCTGCAAGCAGGGAGAGGGGTTCCCCAAAATCCCAGAAGGGTCCCTTTTGCAGTGGTCCGCGCTTCGCCGATGCCGTATGATCGGCCGGTGCGGTACGTGTTCGCTGAGGGGCTCCCATGCCGATCCGTGTGCTTGTGGCCATTCTGCTGTCGCTGTCGGTCTCGGCTGCGGCCGAATCGTCGCCCGGTTCCGGCGTCTCGGCCCTGTGGGCGCCGGCGGCCGCCACGGTGCTCATCGTCGCGGTCGGTCTCGGCCTGTGGGGCCGCCTGGCCCGCCACATCCGCCGCATGACCGACATCGAGTCCCTCTTCGTCTGGCACGGTCGGGCCATGGCCCTGTACGCCTGGCTGGCGATCCTCGTCTACGCCGCCGTCGTGTTCGTCGGCGAGTGGCCCGAGGCCGTCTTCGCCTGGCTGCCGCCATGGCGCGGCACCGATCTGTGGCTCCAGCAGCGGCTGCTGATCCTGGCGCCGTACCTGTGGCTTGTCCTGATCACCTGGGTGATCGGCTATCGCATGTCGTCCGCCGTCCGCCGCGCGGCCGAGATCGGCTGGGGCGGCCGCCGGCCGCAGGTCAGGCTCGGCCGGTACCTGGTCTTCCAGGTCCGGTCCCAGTGGCTCGTCTTCCTCGTGCCCTACGGATTCGTTCTGGCCTGTCACAATGCGGCTGTCGTCGTCTGGGGCGGCCTGTCGGCGGAGGCCGAAACGGCTGCCCTCGCCGCGCCGATGATCCTGGTCTACGTTCTCAGTCCGTGGCTGCTGCGGGTGGCCTGGTCCACGAGCCGCCTGCCCGACGGGCCGCTGCGGCAACGCCTCGAAGCCGCCGCTCGCCGCGCGGGCGTCTATGTGCGCGACATCATCGTCTGGCGGACGGGCGGCCTCATGGTCAACGCCTGCGTCGCCGGCCTGGGGCGGCCCCTGCGCTACGTCTTCCTCACCGACACGCTCATCGAGTCGCTGCAACCCGTCCAGGTCGAAGCCGTCTTCGCCCACGAACTCGGCCACGCCCGGTTCCACCACATTCCGTTCTTCTTCGTGGTCGCCGTCGGCGGCGGCATGGGCATGTCGCTCGTGGCCGCGGCGCTCGACGCCCTGCTGCTGCCGGAGACGGCGGTGCTCGGCGGCGGCATCGTCTTCCTGGCGGGCTACTGGCTGGGCTTCTTCGGCTTCCTGTCGCGACGATTCGAGCGGCAGAGCGACCTCTTCGCCGCCCGGACCGTGGACTGCCCCGGCCGGCGGTTCGAGGGGGCCTGTGCGATGCACCGTCCCGAGTCCGTCGCCGCGGACGACCCGTACCTTGTCTGCGGCCACCAGGCCTGGGCGTTCACGTCGTCGCTGGAGCAGATTGCGTTGCTGAACGGCATGGCCGCACGGGCCCGAAGCTGGCGACATTTCGGCATCGCGCGGCGGATGCGCTTCATCGACGACGCCGTCGGCCGCCCCGACCGGGTCCGCCGCTACGACCGCCGCCTGCGGCTGCTGAAATGGCTCATCCTGGCCGCCGTCCTCGCCGCCACGGCCGCCGTCGCCCTCCTGAGCGGGATGGCCGAGTTTCTGTAGGATACTTTCGGCCTCCCGCCTCGGCGCTCGCAGGGGCGGCTCGCGGCAAGTCCCGAGCCTCGTCGAGGGGCGAGCCGCCCTTCATGGCCACGCCCCTCGACGGGCTCGGGGTCTACGACAAGAATGTAGGGTGGGTCCCCCGGACCCACGCGGACCATCAGCACGTAGGGCGGGTCCCCGGACCCACGCGGGCCGTCAGAACCGCACGGAGCAGAGCACCGGGGCCATCCACTCGATCTCGGCCTCGGGCACTCGTTCGGTGTCGTAGCGTTCGTTGATGGGAACCAGGCAGATGTGCGGGCCGCCGGGGCCGGCGTCCTCGCGGCGGATGAGTTTGAGCGTGAGGCCCACGCGGCCACGAATCTGGACCAGGGCGGCCTGGCCCGGACGCACCGGTTGCCCCGGAGCGGCAATCACCACGTCGCCGTGGCGGAATCGCGGCTGCATGCTCTCGCCGTCCACGCGCACGGCGAACGCCGCTGGGCACCGCCGTCGCAGGGCAGGGGCGTCCACGAACTCGACCACGCCCGACGGCAGCGGCTCGTTCAACTGGACCAGCGCCGGCGGGCGGTCCGGGTCGGCGGCGTCGCGCTCGAGGGCAGCTTCGTCGGCCTCCACGTCCGCGGCGGCGCGACGGTGCACGTCCAGGCCCAGGGCCCGCCGGGCCAGGTCGGCCACGGACACCGCGGGCGCCTCGCCGAGCAGATCCTTGTAGCGCCCCACGAGTCCGGCGGCTGTGCGGCCCAGGACGGGAATCATCCCGTCGGTGTCGGCTACGCGTTGCGGCTGCCAGTCGGGCCGCGGCGTCCTGGGCATGGTCGCATCGACCGAGCGGAGCAGTTCGGCGAGTCCTCGCACGGCGGCCACAGCCCCGTCGCGCGGACCGACCTTGTCGGCGAACCGCTCGACGGCGGCCTGGAAATCGGCTGGAAGACCGGCTGCGGCATCGGCGGCCACGGTGCGGCCGCCGGGCTCGCGTGGTCCCTGACCGGTCACGAGCCACTCGAGGCGAACGGCCGCCGCCGCGGCGGCCCGGGCCAGCACGTCGGGCGGCGGGACTCGGCCCTTCTCATAGTAGATGTACGTGGAGGGGCTGAGCCCGAGGGCGCGGGCGAACGCGGCCCGTCCGCGCGGTCCGAAGGCACGTTCGCGGGCCTCGCGAAGTCGGTCGCAAATCGAGTTTGGGGAATCACTTGCATTCATGGCGACACCAACGGCAACGAAGCGGCCGGCGAAAAATAGTCGCAAGTGCGAATAATACGCTTGACATCGCACGCCATTGCGAATATCGTTCGTCCTTGCGAACGTTTCATTCGCATCTAAGCACAGGTCGTGACCAATTGCAAGAGGATTGCACGAGGATTCAGGGTCGGGCACGCCGTCGAGGGCTGGCGCGATGAGCCAGGGGACGCACAAGCAGGGGTCAGGGTCGCGGGAACTGCTGGACGAGTTGCGAGTGAATGCCGACGGGTTGGTCCAGTTGGCCAGTTGGCAACTGGCCATGGCGCGCGAGGTCAAGGCCAAGGTCTCGGCGCTACTGGACGCAGCACCGGCGGCGACGGCCGAGGATCCAGGGGGGAATCCTCGGCGTCGTCGCCGGCGCTGACGACGTCGCAGTGCGGGGCAGTCGGGCGCTTGGGTGAATCCGCCGAACAGGTCTTGACGTCAGCTGCGGTAGATTTCGGGTCGGGCGCCCAGGGTGGCCGTCAGGGTCAGTGTCTCGCCGTTGCGCTGGACCTTGAACGTCACCGTGTCGCCGACGGCACGCGATCCGATTTCGTGCAGCAACTGGAACGGCGTCTCGATGGTCTGTCCCTGGAACTCGACGATCACGTCGCCGGCCTCGAGGCCGCTGGCGGCTGCGGCCGTGCCGGCGATCACGCGCATCACCTTCGCCCCCGCCTCCAGACGCACCATGTTGAACTCGATGCCCAGGAACGGCGGTTCCAGGCGCTTGCCTTCCCGCATGGCCGGTAACCGCGCGAGCACGTCGTCCATCGGCACGGCGAATCCGATGCCGCTGTCGCTCCATTGGTCGGCGCGGCTGTCGGCGCCGCGGGCCCCCACGGCCGCCACCACGCCCACCACGCGACCGCGAAGGTCCACCAGCGGGCCTCCGTAGTTCACCGGCGACACGTTCGCGTCGGTCTGGATCGCCACACCTGCGTGACGTCCCAGGGCGCTGACAATGCCCTTGCTCGCCGTCGGCGTCGGCGCCGGCAGCGTTCGACCCAGGGCCACCACCCATTGGCCTACCGCCAGATCGGCCTTGGCGCCGGTCGGCGGCACGGGCAGTTGTCGGGCCTCGATCTTCAGCAACAGCAGATCGCGCTGCGAATCCTGGCCGAGGCGCCGAGCCGGACAAACGGTCCCGTCGGGCAACTCGACGAACAGGCCCGCCTTCTGGTCGCCGACGTTCACGAGGCTCGTCACGATCTCGCCATCGGCCGAGACCACCAGGCCGCTCTGGATCGTGCGGCAGCGATCGTCGCTCGGCGGCGTCTTCAGCAGGGCTGCCACGGTGCCGGCGTCGTCGGACGGCGCATCCGTGCTTTCGGCTGTCTGCGGCTTCTCGGCCGGTGTGCCTGTATCGGTTGCCGCCGGGGCCGGCGCCTGTTCCAGCAGCGCCTCGGCGGCCTTCTGTTCCTCGCGACTCAGGGTGAGCACTTTCACCCGGACGATCGACGGCGCGACCCGACGGATCGCCCGCCCCATGACCAGTTCCAGGTCGGCCAGGGAATCGCCCGCCTCCTGCGCCGACACGGCGGCGCACCACGGCACGGCCAGGGCCATCGCCACGAGGGCAGCCGGGATTCGACGTTTCATGACCACACCACTCCTCTCGCTTGACCCTGCCCTAGGGGCGCTCGGGCCGCTCGCCCAGGGTGACGGTGAATTCCTGTCGTTGCGGCGTCTTTTCGGCGCCTTGGCGCTCGACCGTCAGGCGGATCGTGTCGCCGGCACGCTTCTCGTCGAGCACGTCCAGCAGATCGTCGAACGACGCGACGGGTTCGCCGTCGGCCTCGACGACGATGTCGCCGGCCTTCATCCCGGCCTTGGCCGCAGGGCCGTCCTTGACGAGTTCTGCGATGCGGCACCGCTCGGCCGCCTGGTCGCTGACGATGCCCAGGAACGCCGGCTTGCGGGATTCGTCGCGCGGCGGATCGGGGTTCTCGCGTGCCTTCTTCAGCAGCGGGCCGAGCACTTCGACCGGCAAGGCCAGGTTCATCGCCGTATTGGTCTGCCGGTGGTGCTGCGGCCGGATGAGGATGCCGACCACGCGACCGCGGCTATTCACGAGGGCGCCGCCCTCGCTGCCGGAATTGGCCGCCGCATCGGTCAGCAGCAGCTCGTCCTTGTACCTGAGCCGCGTGGGGAACTTGCCGCGGGCTGACAGCAGCCCCGTGCCGATGGCCGGCGAGGTCAGTTGCCTCTCATCCGAGCCGAGGGGATAGGCGACCGTGGCCACCCAGTGTCCGAGTTCGATCGTCTCGGCAGACCCGAGTCCCGCGGCGGGCCAGAGGCGTGCCGCCGCGGCAGGCTTCGGCGCGGCGTCCTTGTCGCTGTCGGCTGCCGTGGCGCCGTCGGGGGCGTCCGGGGCGTCGTCGGCGCCGCCCTCCTGATCGGAAAGCAGTTGCAGCACGGCCAGGCCGAGACGGCGGTTGCGCACCAGGAGCCGCGCCTTGACCTCCGGCTCGTCGGGCAGATACACCGAGACGGTGTTGGCGGCGGCCACGTCGGCGTGCGTGACCACGAGGCCGTCGGTGGAGACAATCAGGCCGCTGGCGTAGTGATTGTCGGCGACCACGCGGACCACCGAGGGGGCCACCTCGGCATAGAGGACGGCGAACGGGTCCGCGTCGGCGGTTGCCGCGTCGGGAGCGGCCTGCGCGTGCCCGGCCGTCACCAGGGCGACCAAGGCAAGGACTGTCGCGGCAGAGTATCGCTGTCGGGTTGCGGTCATGGTTCACCTTGGCTCTGGCCATCGGAGTCCGGTCCGTTGGGGGCCGGGGCTCCATCGCCCGGGTTGGAGTCCTGCGGCTGTTCGTTGCCGTTCGGCGGCGCGTCGGGCGAGGGCGTGTCGCCCGGGTTCCCGTTGTCCTTCTGTGGCGGCGGCGCGTCGTCGCTGTCCTCGTCGTCGCCCTCGTCGTCGTCATTCTCGTCGTCTTCGTCGTCGGGTCTGCCCTCGCGGAACAGGCTTCGCGAGAACAGGCCGGCGGCCTCGATTTCGGCCTTGCGCAGCGCCGCCACCGACTGGATGCCGGCCAGCTGGACACTCCGCGTGAGCGTCACGTGTCCGCGGCGCAGCTCCACGTTCAAGCGGCGGCCGGCGGGCAGGCGGCGCAGCAGATTCCGCATCTGCCCTGCGTCGCGGACGGCGGCGCCGTCCACGGTCAGCACGACGTCGCCGAGTTCGATGCCGAAGATTTCGGCGGGGGTTCCTTCGCCGATACGCTTGACCAGGAGGCCGCCGTCGTGCGGGACCACCTCGTCGAGGCCCAGGTACCCGCGATCCACTTCGCGGCCGGCCTTCATCTCGTCGAGGAACATCTTGATGGAATCGACCGGGACGGCGAAGCCGATGCCGGCATTGACCCGTCGGACGGCCATGCCGCGAACGCGGCGCGGGGCGATCCGACCGTTGATGCCGACCAGTTGGCCGCGCAGGTTGAACAGCGGCCCGCCCGAGTTGCCGGGGTTCAGCGCGGCATCGATCTGGATCGCGTCGGCGTAGATCAGGTCCTTGTGAAAGAGGCCGCCGCCTTCGAGGTAGCGGTGCAGGCCGCTGACCACGCCCAGGCTGACCGTGGGCCGGAAATCGGTGGCGAGCATGAACGGGTTGCCCAGGGCGACCACCCACTGGCCGACGACCAGCTCGCCGCTGGATCCCATCTCGGCGCAGGGCAGGGGCTCGTCGGCGTCGATCTTGATCAGGGCGATGTCGCCCGTGCGGTCCACGCCGCACAGGTGGGCTTTCAGCACCTTGCCTCCCGGCAGGCCGACGCGCAAGGTCTGCGTCTTCTGGGTCACGTGGAAGTTGGTCAGGGCATAGCCGTCGCTGCTGATGATGACGCCGCTGCCGGAGCCGGGGGATAGTTCGTTGTTGCGCGAATCGACGCGGAAGATGCTGACGACGGTCGGCTCGAGGCGGCGAATCAGGTCGATGCGCTGCTGCTGGCTGGCCTCGGCCCGTTGCAGGGCCTCGGCGGCCGGATCGTCGGCCCGGCCCGTTGCGGCGGCCAGGCCCACGACGGCCACTGCCAGCAGGACCGGGCGACACGCCTTCGCGGCGCGATGTCGGGACAATCGGGGCATGGCAAGCTCCTGTGCAATACGTTCTGCGGCGCCATTCTACCGCGCGCGGCAGGCATTTCCACCGTTCGTCCGCCGCAGGAGGTCGCGAATCCGCCCCGGCGCTCTCCAGGACATAGTACGATTTTGTCTTTCTCTCGCCACAGCGGATTCGGTAAAATAACGGGGGTCCAAGCACGTTTATAACCAGTAGTGTGCAGAGGTCTTCCTCTGCGCGGGAACGTTTTTGGAGGACGGATCATGGATCGGAAACACCGCATGGTGATGGTAGCGGTTCTTGGGCTGCTGGTGAGTCTGGCGTCGGTGGGGCCCGTGTGGGCCGACGATGCCGCCCCGAGCGACAGCGAGAAGAAGGCCAACAAGGACCTCGATATCGACTGGGGCACGGGTGACAAGACCGAGGAACCGAAGAAAGACGATCCGGACGCAGCGGCTCCCTCGAAAGAGGTGGACCTGAGCACCGCCCTGGACGAGACGCAGACGAAGCGGCTGGACATCATCAAGAAATCGGCCGACAAGGGCGACGAGATGGCCAAGTTGGGCGACGAGGCCCTGTCGGGCGAGAAGAAGGGGGTCAAGAAGGAAGCCTCCATCCGTCACTACGAGAACGCCTCGGGCATCTTCCTGCGGGCCTCCGGCGACATCGAGAAACTGGCCAGGCCGATCCAGGACCAGGACGTGAAACTGACGTTGCTGCGCAACTACGCCGACGTCTACAAGAACAAGGCGTGCGAAATGCTGTGCAAGGCCGGCAATGCGGCCATTGACACCGCCGGCATGAAGGTGGAGAACCTGAAGGCGGCGGTGAAGCTCTTCAAGAAGGCCCGCGCGATCGATCCGTCGCACCCGGACATCGCCAAGGGCGTTGAGGCCGCCAAGAGCGCCTACGCCGACATCCAGGCCAGGATCGCCGAGCAGAAGGCCAAGGAGGCCGCGGCCGCCAAGAGCAAGGACGACGAGGAAGAGGAGGATAACGAGCACCAGTACGGCCGCGAAGACAAGAACAAGTACCGGTAGTCGCGGATTCCGCCCTTCGGACCCTGGCCCGCCGCGCGTGCGAGCCGCCGGGCCGATGGGGCGACCAGAGGACTCTGACGGCCGGCTCCGACAGCATCGGGGCCGGCCGTTGTTCTGGATGGGCTTGGCGGCGGGCCATCGGGCTGCCATAATAAACGATGTGTGCCCCTGGGCCGCCTGTCAGGAGAGACCGGCATGCCGATACCGGACGAGAAACGCATGTCGCTCGGCGAGCATCTCGACGAGCTGCGCCGTCGGGTACTGGCGGCCCTGCTCGGCCCCGCGGCGGGGTTCGCCGTCTGCTTCTTCCTCCTTCGCGACCACCTGGTCTACGCCATCCTGAATCCGCGCTATCCGGCATTTCTGAAGCTGGACGCGCCGGCGCTGACGTTCAATCTGGCGTCGCCCTACGACGCATTCGTCACGGCGATGGTCGTGTCGCTCATCGCCGGCTGCATTCTCACGGCGCCGTGGTCCCTCTATCACCTGTGGGCCTTCGTGGCCGCCGGGCTGTACGAGCACGAGCGACGGCACGTACGCTCGTTCGGCGCCGTGAGCGTGGTGCTGTTCTTCTCGGGGGCCGCCTTCTTCTACTTCCTCATCTACCCCGTGGCCGTCGCGTTTCTGTACGGATTCGCCCGGCAGTACAACGAGTTCGCGGCCGCATGGGGCCACGGCGTCTCGACCATCGAGCCCGGCACGCTGCTGGGCGGCTATGTGCATTTCGTCATGGTGCTGATGCTCGTGTTCGGCCTGATGTTCGAGATGCCGCTGGTGGTGCTGTTCCTGGGCAGGACCGGGCTTGTGGACGTGGCCACGTTCTCGCGCTATCGCCGCCACGTGGTGCTGATCCTGGTGATTGTGGCCGCCATCGTGACGCCGCCGGACGTGTTCAGCCAGGTGGCTCTGTCGGTGCCGATGTGGATTCTGTACGAGGCGGGCCTGCTGGTGCTGCGCTGGACCGAGCGGCGGAAACGGCGCGAGGCCGGCGGTTCGTCGTCCTGAGCGGCCGTCGCGTCTGGTGCTCTCGGCGGCTCGGGTTATAATGGGAACGACACGCGAACCGGTCCATCGATTCGAGGGGCGATCATGAAACGGCGAGTGCTTCCGGCAGTGGCGCTTGTGGGCGTGCTGGCTCTTGCGGCAGGGGCTCTGCGCGGGCAGGAGATTACGGACGACCAGATCGACGAGGCCATCCGCAAGGGGTGCCAGTACATCGTCGGCATGCAGAAGCCCGACGGCTCGTGGCCCATCGGCAAACTGGGCCGCGAGGCCAACGCCAACAACGTCATGTGCATGCTGGCCCTGGCGTATGCCGAGTATCCGCCGAGCAGCGACGTGATGAAGAAGGGCATCAAGGCGATGCTCGACGAAGACCTGACCAAGTCGGATTCGCAGAGCTACCTGACGGCCTTCCGGATGCAGGCGTGCGCGAAGCTGCTGAAGATCGTGGACCGCGAAGCGCGCGAGCTGGTGCTGGACTGTCTGAAGAAGGATGCCGACGCCCTGATCAAGGGGCAGACGACCGACGGGGGATGGGGCTACCGCCTGGTGGGCGGGCCGAAGTTTGCCGACTTCTCCAACGTGCAAATCTGCATGCTGGGGCTGGGCGAGGCGGTCAACGCCGGCCTGGAACTGCCGAAGGAACCGTTCCTGAAGGCCCAGCAACTCTACATCGACCAGCAGATGAAGGACGGCGGGTGGCACTACGGGCGGCAGGTCAACAACGCGTGGCCGTGGACCACCGATCAGGCGATGCCGACGTACGGGTCGATGACGGCCGCGGGCGTGGCCTCGCTGTTCATTACGCGCGATTACCTCTATCCGGGGCTGGGGTGCCCGTGCCGCGGCGGCCGCAGCAACTACAAGGAGAACAAGGTCGATAAGGCGATTGACCGGGCCCTGGCGTGGCTCGGCGAGCGGTTCACGCCCGACGAGAACCCGAAGGCCAACAACTGGCCGGACTACTGGCTGTACTCGTGCGAGCGCGTGGGGCTGGCGTCAGGGATCAAGTACTTCGGCAAGTACAACTGGTACGCCGAGGGGGCGAGCCGGTTCCTCGCGCGGCAGGACGCCAACGGCGCCTGGGGCCACGTGATCCGCGACGGCAACTGGAACACGCCGGCGAGCCAGGCCTGGGCGATGCTCTTTCTGATCAAGGGCCGCGCGCCGGTCCTCATGAACAAGGTCCAGTTTGAGGGCGCCTGGAACCTCCATCCGCAGGACCTGAAGAACCTGGCCGTCTATGTCGGCAACATCAAGGAACAGACCTTCGCCTGGCAGATCATCAACCTGGAAGCGCCGGTGGACGAGTGGCACGATTCGCCGATTCTCTACCTCAGCCCCGAGAGCACGGTGCCCCTGACCGATGAGCACAAGAAGAAGCTCCGCAAGTTCACCGACGACGGCGGCACGATCTTCTTCGAGGCGTCCTGCGGCAACGCGGCCGTGCGCACCTGGTGGAAGACCGTGGCGGCGGAAATCTGGCCGGAGTTCGAGTTCCGCAACATCGAGAAGGACCACGCCGTCTGGACCGCCGACTCGCAGATGACCTCGTCGGTGCCCGGGCTGATGGAGATGACCGACGGCGTGCGGACGTTCATCTTCTTCGCCCTCAACGACGTGTCGTGCGCATGGAACACCATCCAGATCGGCAAACGCATGGACGCGTTCCAGTTCGGCAACAACCTCTACGCCTACGCCACGGACCGGGCGAAGATCCGCAGCCGGCTGATGGGCTCGACCCAGAGCAAGAACAAGGCCGCGCAACTGAAGCAGCTTGCCGTCGGTCCGAGGCAGGACCTGGCGGTGGCGCGGCTGAAGCACGGCGGCGACTGGAACGTCAGTGCCCGGTATCGCCTGGTCGAGAAGCTGGTGGCCCGGGTCAACGGCGGGTGCGGCACGAGCCTGACGGCGGCCGAGCCGGCCTCGCCGAGCGACGCCGCGCTGCCGCAGACGGCCCTGCTCTACCTCACTGGCCGCACGGGCATCACCCTGGGCGACGTCGAGCAGCAGGCCCTGAAGCAGCGGCTCGCAGCGGGGGGCTTCGTCCTGGCCGACGCGTGCCTGGGCGACGAACGGTTCCAGAGGGCGTTCACGGCGTTCGCCGAGAGCATGGGCTGGACCGTGAAGCGGCTGCCCGACGATCATCCGATTGTCACCGGCTCGATGGGCGCCGCCACCGGGCACGATCTGGCCAAGGGCGTCAAGTTCACGTTCCACGCCCTGGCCAAGGCAACGTCGCCGCTGCGGCTGGAGCTCTACGGCCTCTACGCCGGCGACCGGCTCGTCGGCGTCTACAGTCCGCGCGACCTGATGTACGGGCAGGCCAACCTCAGGGCCTTCGGCAACATCGGCTACGACGCTCCCTCGGCGCAGATGATCGTCGAGAATGCCCTGCTGTACGCCACGGCGCAGAAGTAGGCGGCGCGGCGGATACTCTGACACGGCGCCCATGCCTGACGGGGCGAGCCTGTCCGACAATTCGGCATGCGCAACGCGCTGTAGGACAGGGCATTACGACAGATCAGGCGTAGGGTGGCTGCTTGCAGCCACGCGGAAGGGCAAGGAAATTCGCTCATGCCTGACGGGGCA
>JAAYDY010000027.1 GCA_012729015.1 Phycisphaerae bacterium
GGTTGTCGGTCCATGTGCGGAGTTTGGCAAAACGCAGGCCGTCCTCACGCTCGACAACAGCCGTTCGGCTCGTCACCTGCCGCGGCAAAACGACCTCTGTCGTGTTGCCAGAAAAATCGGGCACACCCTCCGGTCTCCTCCGTCGCGGAAAACCGTTGACCCTTCCCCGGCGGTCTTCTACACTTCCGCCGGTCGGGCGCTGCGGCCGGCAAGGGCGTCGCCATGGGGCGGCGCGGCGGGTCGGGGCCTGACCACAGGGTGCCGCTCGACTGGGTCTGTCGCGATGCAGTTCAAACAGGTCACGATCATTGGCGTGGGGCTGCTGGGCGGGAGCCTGGGAATGGCCTTGCGGCGGCTGGGGGCGGCCGACACGGTCGTCGGCGTCGGCTACCGCGACAGCACCCTCCGCCGCGCGGTCCAGGCCGGCGCGATTGACCGCTACACGCTTTCGGCGGCCGAGGGCGTCGCCGGGGCCGAGCTGGTGGTCCTGGCCACGTCGGTCGGGCTGTTCGGGCGATTGATGGCCGAGGCGGCTCCGGCGCTCGAGGCCGGGTGCCTCGTCACCGATGTCGGCTCCACCAAGCGGTCGGTGCTGGAGGCCGTGCTGCCGCACGTGCCGCCGGGATGTCGCTTCGTCGGGTCGCATCCGCTGGCCGGGAGCGAGGCCCGGGGCATCGACGCCGCAACGGATGATCTGTACGACGGGGCCCTGGTGCTCGTGACGCCTACGCCGTGCAGCGACGAGGCGGCGGTGGCGTCCGTGGAGGCGTTCTGGCGGTCCGTCGGTTCGCGCACGCAGCGGATGGATGCCGCCACCCACGACCGGCTCCTGGCGTCCAGCAGCCATTTGCCGCACCTGGTGGCGGCCGCCCTGGTGGAGGCCTTGTCGGCGGAGGCCGAGCCGCTGGCCGCCACGGGGTTCCTCGATACGACGCGCATCGCCGGCGGCGACGCCGCCATGTGGCGTGACATCTTCATGGCCAATCGCGACGAGCTTCTGGCGTCCATCGAGACGTTCGAGGCGTCGGTCGCCGCGATAAAGCGGGCCCTGGCCGTCGGCGACGCCGGCGCCGTCGAGCGGCTGCTGGACCAGGCCGCCCGGAGGCGGCAGAAGCTCCTGAAGCCGCGATAGACGCCGCGCAACACGACGGGGCAGGCCGGCTCCTGCCGGGGAACGTGACATGCCCACCTGCTCGGGGGGGGTGTGCCTCGTTTTTTCCGGCAGCACGATCGACGTCCGGGGAGTTTCATGGCGGCGCCTCTTACTTCCATTTCTCGTCGCACCGCGGTTCTGGTGCTTGTGGCCTGGATCCTGCTGGCCGTCGGGCTCGCCGTCACCGTACACAAGAACGATGCCGACGCCGACGACGGCGCCAAGCTCTACCTGCCCGACAGCCGCCCCAGCCAGGCCGCCCAGCAACGCCTCCGAGAGGTCTTCCCCGGCCAGTGCAGCTACTCGACCGCGCTGGTCGTGCTGCACAGCGACGACGGCATCGACCTGGGGCAACTCATCGGTCCCGACGGCGCGGTGGCGCGGCTGGTCGGCTGGATCCGCGATCCGGTCGAGCTGCCCGACACGGTGTCGGCGCACCGGGCCGACCAGGTCCGCCGCGCGCTGCGCGACGCCCCCGTCCGCAGCACCGCCACCGACCTGCAACTGATCCATCAACTGACGGCCCGCCGCGACGACGGCGTCGTGACCAGCGCCCTGGTCGCCGTCGGCATGCCCGACATCTTCACCGCCCGGCGCACGCAGGCGGTCGTCAAGGCCCTGCGCGGGCACTTGGAAGCCATGCAGGCCGACGGAACTCTCGGACGCCTCCAGTTCGACATCACCGGTGACGCCGGCTTCTACCTCGACTACAACGACGCCACCGCCCAGAGCGTCGAGCGGTCCACCGTCGTCACGGTCGTCCTGGTCATGGTCATCCTGCTGGCCGTCTACCGCAGTCCGGTGGCCGTACTCGTGCCGCTGGCCACGCTGGCCGCCGCCGTCCACGTTGCCATGCGGACGCTCTACGCCTTGGCGCCGCTGGGTCTTCAGGCCGATCCGGCCATCGAGATGCTCGTCGTCGTGATTCTCTTCGGCTCCGGCACCGACTACTGTCTGTTCATCATCGCCCGGTACAAGGAGGCGGCCGCGGCCGGAGGCACGCTCGGCGAAGCCATGGCGTCGGCCCTGCGCGGCACGGGGGCGGCCATCCTGGCCTCGGCCCTGACGACCATGGCGGGCCTGTCGCTGATGTGCCTGGCGGAGTTCCGTGCGTTCCAGAAAGCCGGCCCGAGCATCGCCGTCGCCCTCGGCGTCGGCTGCCTGGCCTCGATGACCCTGGCCCCGGCGCTCTACCTGCTGGCCGGGCGGCTGCTGTTCTGGCCCGCCCGCGGAGGCCCCGCCGCCCGAAGCCTGACCGGCGGCCTGTGGCAGCGCCTGGCCGCCGCCGTGACCCGGCGCCCCATGGCCGCCACCGTCCTGGTCCTGGCGATCCTGGCCGCGCCGAGCGCCGCTTCTTTCACGGCCGCCACGAGCTACAACATCTTCGACGAGCTGTCCGGGGGCTGGTCCAGCGTGCGCGGGTTCGAGATTCTCCGTCGCGATTTCAGCCCCGGCACGATGGGCCCGCTGACGGTCCTGGTCCGGGCGCCGGACGGCAAGGGCAACCTGCTCGACGATGCCGCCGCGTGGTCCGCCATGGGTCGCCTGGCCGACCGTCTGGCCGCAGACCCGATGGTCGAGAACGTGTTCTGGCCCGGCCAGCCGCTCGGCCTCAACACGGTCCGCTACCCGACGCCCGCCGACCTGGCCCGCAGCGGCCTGATCCTGCGGGCGGTCCGCGCCAACTACTACACCGACGACCGGACGGCGGCGAAAATGACCGTCCTGCTGCGCGAAGGCCCCTACGCCGACGCGAGTATCGACGCGGCCGGCCGCCTGCGGCACGTCGCCGAGCTCGCCGCCGCCGACCCGGAGGCGCCGCTGGAGACGGCTATCGCCGGGCCCTCGGCCACGTTGGCCGATATCCGCGACACCAGCCGCCGCGACTTCGTCGTCGTCACGGCCGCCGTGCTCATCGCCGTGTACCTCATCCTGCTGGTTGTGCTGCGACGGCCGGTGCTGGGCCTGTTCCTCATCGGCGGCACGGTCCTGAGTTTCACGGCCGCCCTGGGCGCCGCCGACTGGGTCTTTGTCCGCTGGCTTGGCGAAACGGGGCTCGACTGGAAAGTCCGATTCTTCCTGCTCGTGATCCTCGTGGCCGTCGGCGTGGACTACAACATCTACGTCTGCACGCGCATCGCCCAGGAGCGCCGCCGCCTGCCGCTGGACGAGGCCGTCCGAGTCGCCCTCGAGCGTACCGGCGGCATCGTCTCGGCGTGCGGCCTCATCGTCGCCGGCACCTTCGCCAGCATGATCGCCGGGAACCTCAGCCTGATGATCCAGCTCGGCTTCGCCCTGGCCGTGGGCATCCTGGTGGACACGTTCCTGGTGCGGCCGCTGCTGGTACCGGCCATCGCCCTGATGCTGGCCCGCGCCGACGAACGGCGCCGACCGCGCGGCGCCGCCGACGGCGATGAGTCCGCACCGTCCGTCTGAGTCGACACACTCGCGCCCTAGGGGAGTTACCGAAACCGATGGAAACCGTTAGACTGGGACGAACCGGGCTTCAGGTCACGCGAACCGCCTTCGGGGCCTTGCCGATTCAGCGCATTGCCGCCGCCGAGGCCGCGCGGCTGCTCAGGCGGGCCTTCGACGCCGGCATCAATTTCTTCGACACCGCTCGCATGTACAGCGACAGTGAGGAGAAGATCGGCCTGGCCCTGGCCGATGTGCGGCCGAGGATCGTCATCGCCACCAAGAGCCACGCCTCCGACCGAAAGGGCGTCCTGGACCACCTGGCCGTCAGCCTGCGGAACCTCAAGACCGACTACGTGGACCTCCTGCAACTGCACAATCCCGCGTCGCCGCCCGACCCGGACGACCCCGAGTCGGCCTACGCCGGCGCCGTCGAGGCCCGACGCCAAGGCATGACTCGCTTCATCGGCATCACCAACCATCGCCTGACCGTCGCCCGCGCCGCCGTGGAATCGGGACTCTACGACACCCTCCAGTTCCCCCTCAGTTCGATCTCCAGCGACGAGGACCTGCGGCTGCCGGAACTGTGCCGGGACCGCGACGTCGGTCTGATTGCCATGAAGGCCCTCAGCGGCGGCCTCATCACCCACGCCGCCGCGGCGTTCGCCTTCCTGCGGCAATTCGGTAACGTCGTGCCCATCTGGGGCATCCAGCGCGAGGCCGAGTTGGACGAGTTCCTCCGCCTGGAGGCCCATCCGCCGGCCCTGGACGACGCCATGCGCGACGCCATCCAGCGCGACCGCCGCGACCTGGCCGGCGACTTCTGCCGCGGCTGCGGCTACTGTTTGCCGTGCCCCCAGGAAATCCCCATTCCCATGGCCGCCCGCATGGCCCTGCTGCTGAGGCGGTCGCCCTGCGAGCCGCTGCTGACTGAGGCGTGGCGCGAGCAGATGCACCGCATCGAACAGTGCACCGAGTGTCGCCAATGCAGCGACCGCTGCCCCTACGGTCTCGACACGCCCAACCTCCTCAAGCGGATGCTGGCCGACTACGACCAGTTCTCCGCCGCCCACCGCCGGGACGCCTGAGCCGCACGCACGCGGGATCCGAGGCAGGTTTTGGGGTTGCTCGCCGACGAGGGGGTCCTGTACAATCGGCGGCACAGGGTGGCCGGTGTGCGGCCGTGACCGTCATGTCCGAGGAACGCCTGTGAACGGGCCCAAGACAGCCGTGGTCGTGAGTCTGCTGGCGACGCTCTGTGCGGCGGCGCCTGGGTGTCGTCATCCGCTGGACACATACAACCAGGGTCGCAGCCGCCTGATCGCCGGGCGAGAGCAGTTGGTCGGCGGCGACCGGGCCCTGGTCGCGCAGGACTTCGACCGGGCCGCCGAGGCCTACGCCTCGGCTCGCGGCAAGCTCACCGACGCCGTCGGCGATCTCTCGGCGGCCGAAACCAGCATCGAAACCGAAATCCGCCGCCAGGACCGCCAGGGCAACCAGCTCAGTCCCCGGCCCATCCCGGCCGACGACCGATCCGTGCTCATCGGCGCTCGCACCGTCCAGGTGGACCGTTACTACGTGGACAGCCTCTACGCCTACCGCCAATCGCTGGCCCTGGCCGTGGCCCTGCGCGCCCTGGCTCTGACGCGCGAGGGCGAAAGCGCCTATCGCGCCGCCGCCTACCAGCTCCGCCTGGCCGACGAGCTCTATCGGTCCCGCCAGTTCAACGCCGCGCAGCAGTCGTACGGCTATTGCGGCAAGACGTTCCGCCTGGCAAGCGAACGGTTCGCCGAGGCCGAGCGGTTCGGCGCCGGGTGGATCGCCGACGGCGAGCGTCTGCGACAGGCCGCCGCCCCGGGCGTCTGGGACACCACCGACGCGGTTCATGCCGTCGCCGAACGGCGGCTGAAACAGGCCGACGCCTACCTTGCGGCCACGACGGCCCGGGCGTCGATGGCCGGCCGCGTCGTGGCGGCCTACCAGGGCCGCCCCCCCGGCGACCTGCCCGAGGTCCGCGTCGAGCCGTTGCCGGACTTGCCCGACATCGTCCGCTGCACCGTCGAGCCTCCGCCCATCCCGTCGGCCGAGACCCGCTGACGCCACCGCATGCCCCACAGGCACGCTACCACTGCAACGCCACGAGGCCTTCTTCACCGTGGCACGCATCTTACCCGTGCGTCGCAGGGTCATCCTGGCTCTGCAAAACGCCGTTCGTTCGTGGGGCTTTCCTGACCATGTCACGATGTGGGATTGTCGCACTATAGAAACAGGGCGGTTCCGACGCGGATCAGGGTGGCGCCTTCCTCGACGGCGACCGCGTAATCCTGGCTCATGCCCATGCTCAGCTCGGTCAGCGGGTGTCCGCAGGCGCCGCTCTCATTCAAGCGGTCGCGCAGCTCGCGAAGCCCACGAAACACCGGCCGCGACAACTCCGCATCCTCCGCCAGGGGGGCCATCGTCATCAGGCCGCGCACCTGAACGTGGGGCAGGGCGGTGGCGCGGCGCAGCGTTTCTGGTGTCTCGTCCGGACGCAGGCCGTACTTCTGCTCTTCGCCCGAGACGTTGACCTCCAGCAGCACCGCCACCGGGCCGAGCGACGCCGCGGCGGCCCGCTTGTCGATCTCTTCCAGCAGGCGCAGCGAGTCCACCCCGTGAATCATCGTTGCCACCGGGAGCACGTCGCGGACCTTGCGCCGCTGGAGGTGGCCGATCATGTGCCATCGCGGGCACAGGCCGGCGGCGGCGGCCTGGGCGGCGCGCGGCACGAGTTGCTCGACGCGGTTCTCGCCCAGGTCGGCAACGCCCAGGGCGACCAGGGCGGCTATCTCGTCCATGCCGACGGCCTTGGTCACGGCCACGAGCCGCACGTTCGCCTCGTCGCGTCGGCTTCGTGCCGCCGCGTCGGCGATATGGCCGCGAATGCGGCCAAGGTTGGTCTGGATCCGTTGCTGCAAAGCCGTCATGGCGGCCAGCTTATCGGCGGCGCGCCGGCAAGTCAAGGACGGTCGATGTCCATTGCGCGGGGGCGGATGCCTCAACGTTCTGGGGCGGCACCGTGGCATGGGCGTTCTGCCCATGAGCGGCAGGGGGCGTCAGGCGTCGAAGTAGCGGCCGACGATGGGGGCCAGTTTCTCGACGGCGGCGGAGCGGATGCGTTTGCGGTCGCTCCAGATGGCCAGCTTCAGGGCGTCGCGGCAGGAGCAGGCGTCGTCGGCCGCGCCGGCGCCGATGCGCGGAACGGCGGCCCGGATGAGCTGCAAGGCCCCGGCCGTGGCCGCGTTCAGGTTGCCGATGATTTCGGCCAGGAGGGTCTGCTGGTCGGCGTGTCCCTGGTGCTCGCGCCAGCAGTCGTAGTCGGTGGCCATGGCGACCAGGGCGTAGCAGAGCTCGGCCTCGCGGGCGAGCTTGGCCTCGGGCATGCACGTCATGCCGATCAGGTGCGCCCCCCAGCGGCGGTGCATGCGCGATTCGGCCCGGGTGGAGAACTGCGGCCCTTCCATGCAGACGTAGGTGCCGGCGGGGTGGACCTTCAGGCCGATGCTCTCGGCCGTGGCGACGAGCACCCGACGCAGCGACGGGCAGAACGGGTCGGCGAACTCGATGTGGGCCACGAAATCGTCGAAGAACGTGTTGGGCCGCGCCCAGGTCTTGTCGATCACCTGGTCGCAGATGACGATGTCGCGCGGGCGAATCTCTTCCTGGAGGCTCCCCGTGGCGCCCGAGGCGATGATGTGCGTCACCCCGAGCTTCTTCAGGGCGTAGATGTTCGCCCGATACGGCACGGCGCTCGGACGCAGCATGTGGCCCTCGCCGTGACGCGACAGGAACGCGATGCGGCGGCCGTCGATCTCGCCCATCAGCACCGGACCGCTCGGCGGCCCGAACGGCGTGCTCACGTCGCGGGCCTCGCCCGTCAACTGGTCGGCCAGCGCCTGCCCCAGCCCGCTGCCGCCGATCAATCCCACGATGGGTTCGCTCATGCCAAGTCTCCTGCCCATTGCGCTGCACGGTTCCGGTCGCGGCAACGATAGCACAGCCCCGCGCGAGTGTCAAGCAAGGCGCATAGCGCATGACGGGTTCCGGCGCTGATCCGCAGACATAGGCGTTGGCCCGGCCGAACTCATGTGCCACGGCGGGCAAGACCCGCCGTGGCACACGCACACCACCGGCCTGCGGGCTGCCCGGAAGCGCAGACGGCGCGACCCCGGGTCGAGGCCGCGCCGCGGCAGTGTCTATCGGCAGGACGGGCGCCCGTTACGGCTCCTTGGGCTTGTCGCGGCCGCCGTCGGGGGACGCGTCGCCGTTGCTTTTGGGCGTGTCGCCCGACTCGGGCGACCGGATGGCCACCTTCTCGGTCAGTTGCGGATTGAGCCCTTCGCCGCTCACGGTCCGCATGGCCTGCATCGCCAGGCCCACCTGCGCCTGCGGATGGACCATGATGTAGACCGTCCGCACGTACTTGTCGCGCTCGGCGAGCCGCGCCTTCAGGTCCTCCAGCGACGAGGCCGACCCCTCGAGCGTCATCGACCCGTCCTTGTCGATCTCGAAGGTCCAGGCCAGCTTCTTGCCCTTGACCTCTTCGCCGGTCGCCTGAAGGATCAGCTTCACCTCGGTGCCCAGCGGCGGCAGCGCCTCGGTCCGGGCCATGAACAGCAACTCCGTGTTCCTGTCGCTGGACTCGTACGGCAGGTCGAGGATCGCCGTGCCGAAGTTCGACACACAGATCACCGTGCCCTCGTAGTCCGCCGGGAAATGCCCCTCGTGGATCACGCCGCCGCAGAACGCCCACTTCTGGGGCTGAGCCTGCTTCTCCGTCGAGGCGTCGTTCATCAGTTCATGCGCTTCCTTGCGCACGGTCTTGCCGTCGGCTTCCCACTCGACGAACACGCGCATCAGCGGCCCCGCCGGCGGCAGGAACGTTCCGTCCGCCGCCACGGTCACGGCGTTGCCCGGCTTCAGACCCAGCAGCATCAGCGCCACGTTGATGTGCAACGGACGGGCCTTCAGGCTCACGATGGCCTCATGTTCCCGCACGCGGTTGCCGCAGGCGAACAGCTCCAGGTACCCCTCGCGCAGGCAGATCGCCCCGTCGATGGTCACGGTCTTGTCCTTGCGGTTGATCACCAGGTGCGGCAGGCTGGCCGCGCGGATCACGTCGGCGGCCTTCTCGGCCTCGGTCAACTGCGGCGGCGCGTCTTTCTCGGCCGCCAGCGTCGGCGTGACCACCGTACCCGCGCCGACGGTGTCGGCGCCGCCCTGGGCGGTCTTCGGCGCGGTCGCAGGCTCCGCGGCCGCAGGCTTCGCGCCCGATTCAGGCACCGCGTCCCCGGCCGGCGGATCCTGCGCCGCCGCCGTCCAGGCCACCGATGCCGCGACGAGCCACGCCGCACACCATCCCGTCACCCGTCCTCGAATCCGCATCGCATCCGTTCCCTTCGCCAGAAACTCCGCCTCGGCGGCCCGTGCCGCCCATCCCTCGGACCTACAGCTTCGCCTTGCACGCGTCCAGCGTCGTCAGCGCGTAGCCGGTCAGCAGCGGCTTGTAGCCCTCGTGCCACCGGTCCACGTCGTTCGTCCACGAGCCGTCCTCGTTCTGCAACTGGATCAGCTTCGCCGACAACTCCTTCTGCCACGGGTGCTTCGTGCCCTGGCCGTCGGTGATCGTCGGCTCGCCGTAGGCCCGCAACGCCTTGCCCATGATCATCAGGTAATAGTAGTACCCCTGCCTGCCCAGTTCGGGGTTCTCCTCCAGCGTCCAGCGGTCGCCGAGCCATTTCAACGCCGCCTGCACCCGCTTGTCCTGCTTGTCCAGGCCGCAGTAGATCAGGCTCAGGAACCCCGCGTACGTCATCGACCCGTACCCCTTCAGCCCCTTCTGCCCGCTCGGCAGCACCACCTCCGCCGCCTTCGACTCTCCGCCGCCGTGCGGCGTGTAGATGAAGCTCCCGTCCGGCAGCGAGATAAACCTCGCCTCTTCCGTGGCCTGTGTGCGGCTCACGAAGACCAGGGCGTTCTTCAGCGCCGGATCGTCCGGCTTCAGCCCCGCCTCCCGCACCGCCTCCACGAACCACTGCGTGTTCGACAGGTCCGGACGCTTGTGGCTCCCGTAGCCCGCGCCGCCAAAGTCCTCCGACTCCGCTCCCAGGCCCTCGCCCTCGTCCCACTGCAAATCCTTCAGGAACGCCAGGGCCTTGCCCACCGCCTCGTCGTACTTCTTGTCCCCCGTGGCCTTCAGCACCATCAGGCAGATCGACGTCGTGTAGTTGCGGTACCCTTCCTTGTCGTAGATGCCGCCGTCGTCTTTCTGGAATCCGACCAGGTAGTTCACGGCCTTGACCATCATCGGGTCGTCCGCCGGCACGCCCGCCCGCAGCAACCCCAGCGTCGCCACGCTCGAAATGCCCATCTCCGTGGCCTCGGCCTTCTCCATCGGCAACCACCCGCCGTCGGCCTGCTGCGTCTGGCGCAGGTACGCAATCGCCTTGTCCATGGCCGCCTGGGTGCCCGGCGCGACATGCTCCGGATCGGCCGCCGAAGCCGGCGCCGGCGCAGCCTCCGTGGGTTCAGCCGCAGGAGTGGCCGCCGGCTGCGACGTCTCGCTGCCGCCGGTAGCGCTTGGCGCCGCCGGCTTGGGTTCCCGCGTACACGATGCCGCCACCACACCAGCCGCCATCAGCACCGGAAGCATCAGAACCACGATTCGTCGCATGACGGTCTCCTTAGCTAGAACCTACCCGGATTGCAGGACCTTGTTGCCGCGCGATGGCTCCTCGTCCGCGCGGCCGTTCATTATACGCACCAACGCCGCCGATCTGCAAGCAAACCCATGTCACGGCGCGAGCGCGTTCATATGGCGCGCAAGAAGCATGCCGCCGCAGACACCGGCTGGGGAATGAACGAAACGGGGGTTTTCAGTACTGTCCGGGCACCCCGAGGCGTCACACGCGCCGCCAGACCCGCCCCGCCTGCCCAAGCCCTGTCCACCCAGTGCACATGGGTTGTGCTATCCGCCGCAGCCGGCGGGTACCATGTCGCTGCCCCTGGCATCTCCTCGTGGCTACGAGCAGCAATCTGCGCACCATCGCGTGCCGGCGCAACGCCGAGTGCCATACCTGTTCGTGGAGCCTGTTCGACAATTCGCTGTGTGGTTCGTTGTTGCTGGGTGCCTGCCCCGTCAGGCATGGGCACGCCTCCGTGCCCTGCGGCAGTGCCCTGCGGCAATGGTTGACAAACCGCCGCTGTCGGGATACCGTTGGACCGACCGTCGGGACCGCCGCGGGAATCCCGGTGGACCGATTCCGGAGACTGAAGCCATGAAACGATTGCTGCAACTGATGGCCCAGGGACTGGCCCTGGTCCTGCCGCTGCTGGTGACGGTGTCGATCCTGATCTGGCTGGGGCAGATGGCCGAGGGGCTGCTCGGCGGGCTGCTGGAAGACCTGCTGGGCACGCCGCCGGACGCCCGGGAACCGGAGGTCGGGTGGCTTGGGATCGAAAGCGTGTACTACGTTCCGGGGATGGGGATTGCCGCCGGGCTGGTGCTGGCGCTGGCCATCGGGATCGTGGCACGGTGGTGGCTGATCCGCAAGCTGGTCTCGTGGCTGGAGGGGTGGTTCCAACGGATACCGCTCGTTAAGACGCTCTATGGCGGCATCAAGGACATGCTCGGGATGTTCGGGGGCAAGAAACAGTCGTTTTCGCGTGTGGTGCTGGTGCGGCTGCCGGGAAGCGAACTGGACGCGCTGGCGATGGTGACGCGCGAGGAGGTGACGGGTTTCGCCCAGGACGCCGACGGCCGCAAGAGGGTGGCGGTGTACGTGCCGATGAGCTACATGATCGGGGGCCTGACGTTCGTGGTGCCGGCGGACCAGGTGCGTCCGGTGGCGATGGGCGTGGAAGAGGCGATGCGTTTCGCGATGACGGCGGGCATCAGCGCGGGGGCGGAGCCGTCGCAGGACGGTCCGGCGAAAGCGGCCGCGGCGACGAGCGAAAGCGGGCCGCCCGTTTCCTGAACGGCGCCATGAGCGGATGAACCGGCCGGAGTGGTGCGTTATCTCTGTGGGGAGTTCCGTCGGATGCGGTGACGTCCTGGGAGAGCAGGGGCAGGATGCCCCTGCCACTCATGGGCAAGATGCCCATGCCACGGCACGGCTCCCAAGTGTGAATGCGTCCGGTGCCGCCAGGGCGCATTAACCTTTTGGGGAAGCAGGGCCATTCTTGCCTTGCACAACGCGGTTCGTCCACGGGCAAGATACCCGTGGGACGCATGGGCAGGATGCCCATGCCACGGTACAGTTCCCAAGATGTGAATGCATCCGGTCGCGTCGGGCGGCCTTGTGGCGGGTCGGCGGCGGCAGTACAATGCCGATGTCACGTCACGACGGGCCTCAGTGGGGGAAGCGGTTCGCATGAAACGGTGGATGGTCGGCGCGTTGGCGGTTCTGACGGCCCTGGTCGCCGTGGCGGCGGGGGACGTGCTTGTCGGCACAGCCCGTGCCCAGGACCCCGCTGCGCCGCAGGACATCGCGGCCGCGACCTCGGCGGACGAGACGGCGGAGGCGGCACCGGTCGCTGCGGCGACGGAGCCGCCGGCCGGGGCCCGCGTGACGGACGAGGGCTGGTTCGCGTCGCGGGTGGCGCCGAAACGCCAGGCCCAGCCAGCCGAGACGCCCGTGGCGGCGGTCATTCCGATTCGCAGCCCGATCTTCAACCCCATGCCCGACATTCTGCGCGAGAAGGTGGCCGAGGCCCGACGCCGCGGAGCCACGATGATCGTGTTCGACATGGACACCCCCGGCGGCAACAGCCAGACCATGGACGAGATCGTGCAGCTCATCATGGAGGATCTGGCGGACCTGTACACGGTGACGTACGTCAACCGGGAGGCGATGAGCGCCGGGTCGATCATCGCGTTGGCCTGCGACGAAATTGTGATGCATCCGGCGGCGACGTTCGGCGATGCGATGCCGATCATGATCGGTCCGAACGGTCTCATGGAACTGCCACCGGCCGAGCGGACGAAGTTCGAGACGGCGGCCCGTGCGTCGGTGCGGGTGATTGCGGAGAGGAACGGTTACAGCCTGCCGCTGTGCGAGGCCCTGATCACGATCAGCAAGGAAGTCTGGCTGGTCCGTCACGTGACGACGCGCGAGCTGCGCTATGTGGACGCCAAGGACTGGCGGCACCTGGTGGTGGGCGCGCCGCCGGTCGGGGACCGCGCCGCGGCGCCGGGACCGGAGGCGGCGACGGCCCGCGTGTGGGAGTACCTCCGGACGGTCGAGCACCCGGACGACCTGTTGACCCTGACGGCGAACGAGGCCCTGGAGATGGGCTTCACGGAACACCTGTTCGAGACGATGGACCAGGTGCGGGAGCACTATCGCATCGGTGACGTGATCCGCCTGGAGGACACCACCGCCCACACGATCGCCGCGTTCCTGAACTCGATGGCCGTCAGCAGCCTGCTGATCACGCTGACGCTGATTCTGGCGTACATCGAGATCCGCACGCCGGGGTTCGGCGCCGCGGGCGTCCTGGCACTGGTGTGCCTGGGGACGCTGATCGGCAGCCGCTACGTCCTGGAGTTGGCCAGCCACTGGGAAATCCTGGTCATCGGCATCGGGCTGGTGATGCTGCTGGTGGAGGTGTTCGTGACGCCGGGGTTCGGCGTGCTGGGCATCTCGGGGATCGCGCTGATGGTGGTGGGACTGCTGGCGACGGGGATTCGCGGCGGCAACGCGGACGTGTTCTCGTGGCCGCAGACGTCGCTGGACGGGTGGCTGCTGGCCGACACGGGCGCGTCGCTGGTGCTGGGATGCGTCGGGGCGCTGGTCGCGGCGGGGCTGTTGTCGAAACTGTTGCCGAAGGCGCGGTTCGCGTCGCCGCTGGTGCTGCCGGAGGCGCCGACGTTCGCCGAGGCCCCTGCGGCCGAGGGTGCGGCCATCCGGGGCGTTCGTCCCGGCGACCAGGGGGTGGTCGAGAGCGTCTGCCGCCCGGTGGGCAAGGTGCGCATCGGCACGGCCCTGGTCGATGCCGTCAGCGACGGATCGATTATCGAGGCCGGCATTCGAGTTCGCGTGGCCCGCTGCGAGGGCAATCGGCTCATCGTGGAAAGGATCGACGGATGACCTGGATGGTCCTGCTGATCGCGGTGCTGATTCTGGCCGGTCTGGCGCTGCTGGCCATCGAGCTGCTGACGCCGATCTTCGGCCTGTTCCTGGGCGTGGGGCTGGCGTCCATGGCGGGGGCGGTGGTGCTGACGTTCGTGAAGGTGTCGCCGACGGCGGGCGTGGTGCTGACGGTCGTGCTGCTGGCGGCGGTGCCGGCGTACTTGTACACGCTGCCGCGCGTGCTGCCGCGATGGCCGCTCACGGCGCGGTTCTTCCTGGCCGGCGCGCCGACGGACACCGCCGGCACCGGGACGCCCGAGGCGGCGGGCCTGGAGGCCCTGGTGGGCCGCACGGGCACGGCCGAGACGGTGCTGCGGCCCAGCGGCGCGGTCCGCATCGACGGTCGCCGCCTGGTAGCCACGGCCGAGAGCGGCATGATCGACAAGGGCGCCGCCGTGGAGGTGGTGCGCAGCTCGGGAATGAACGTCGTCGTGCGGGTCGTGCCGCGGGACGGTTGACGGGACGCCGGATCGACAAGTCGGCCGGGCCGACACTCTCTGGAAGAAAGGAACCTCTGACATGCCGCACAATCCTCTGATCTACGTGGTCATCGCCGTGGTCGGGCTGATCGGGCTGATCTTCGTCGGGTACGCCGCATCGCTGTTCGGTCTGTGGGTCCAGGCGTTCTCGGCCCGGGCAAGCGTGAGCATCATGCAGTTGATCGGCATGAAGCTCCGCAAGGTGAATCCGCGGGTGATCGTGATCGCGCGGATTCAGGCGTTCCGGGCGGGGCTTCAGGTGTCAACGGAGGATCTGGAGAACCACTACCTGGCGGGCGGTCGGCCGACGAACGTGGTCAACGCCCTGATCGCCGCGAACCGGGCCAACATCGACCTGTCATGGAAGACGGCGACGGCGATCGACTTGGCCGGTCGCGACATTCTGGACGCCGTGCAGACGTCGGTGAACCCGAAGGTGATCGACTGCCCGAACCCGGCCTCGGGCAAGACGACCATCGACGCCGTGGCCAAGGACGGCATCCAGGTGAAGGCCAAGGCCCGCGTGACGGTGCGTGCGAACATCGACCGACTGGTCGGCGGCGCCACGGAAGAAACGATCATCGCGCGCGTGGGCGAAGGCATCGTGACGACCATCGGCTCGAACGACACGTACAAGAGCGTGCTGGAGAACCCGGACCAGATTTCCAAGAAGGTGCTGGAGAAGGGGCTGGACGCTGGGACGGCGTTTGAGATTCTGTCGATCGACATCGCGGACGTGGACGTGGGCGAGAACATCGGCGCTAAGCTCCAGGCCGACCAGGCCGAGGCCGACAAGCGTCGGTTCCAGGCCGAGGCCGAGAAGCGCCGCGCGATGGCCATGGCCCAGGAACAGGAGATGAAGGCTCGCACGCAGGAGAACCGGGCGAAGGTCGTGCTGGCCGAGGCGGAGATTCCGCTGGCGATGGCCGAGGCGTTCCGCTCGGGGAACCTGGGAATCATGGATTACTACCGCCTGCGGAACATCCAGGCCGACACGCAGATGCGCGACAACATCGGCGGCGGCAAGAACGAAGGGCCCAAGAGTTAGTACTGCACAGCCGAGGGCGGCCGTGCCACACGGTGCGAGGGTGTGACGATGGATGGAACGATGCTTCTGGCCGAAGGCGGGCTGCTCGAGGCGATCGGGGCCGTGGTGGTCATGGTCCTGGTGGTCGGCGTGAAGATTCTGGAGAAGTGGAAGCAGGAGCAGGAGCGTCGGCAGGCGACGGAAGAGGCCGAGAGGCGCCGGCAGGAGCGTGCGCGACAGGCCGCTTCGCTTGGGAGTGCGTCGCTGTCGTCCGGCGCGGCGCGCGGCGTCGGGTCTGCCGCGCCCGTTCGGCGGGCCCAGCCGGTGCGCCGGGCGGTGACGGCGGGTCCGGCGTCCGTCCGGAGGCCCGGACAGAACGTTCGGCGGCCGGTTCGGCAGCCCGGCGTCGCGCCGATCATCCTGTTGCCGCAAGGCGGCGCGGGCGACGCCGTGCGCGTGGACGAGGAGTTGGAGCACGAGCAGCAGCGGCTCCAGCAGGAAGAACGTGAGCGGCAGCGTCGCCTGACGGAGCTTCGCAGCGAGGTGACGGGGCGTCACGTCGAGGCGGTTCACCCGCACGTGTCGGCCGAGGGGTTTCTGGAAACGGCCGAGGCATCGGAGCGCGGCATCGGCGTGGCGCTGGACGATGCGGCGTCGGCGCGGCGGGCGATGGTGCTGCACGAGATTTTCTCGCCGCCGGTGGCGCTTCGCGGCGACGGGCCGGGCTGCGTGCTCTGAACGGAGCGGCACGGCCGGGCGACCGGCGACGAGCGGGATTCATGTGCAACCCGCCGCGCACCGCGCGCGGCGCGGTTCCATGGTGCGGACCCGCCCGACGCGGTCGATCCCGGCCGCGCGACGCCTGCCGCCGTCCGACTGGCGTCGGCCAGGCGTCCACCCAAGCGCCGTCCGGCGTACGCCGGCCACTGGTGAAAACGCACCAACTGCCGATAAGTTCTCAGTTTCTCCCCAATGATGTGTCGCGGAGACCGTCGGGCATGGCCACATGGCATGGTCATGACACCCGGGCGCACCCCGCAGGGTGGCTGCCTGACCCAGTTCCCGAGCGCCGTCGAGGGGCGAGGCGCCCTGTTGTTACGGTTCCGGCGCGTGCAGTTCGTCCATCATCGCCAGGTAGTTCTCCACCTTGCAGTAGTTGGCCACGGTGTTGGCCGAACTGAGGATCACGCCGCCGGCGGGCTCGGCGGCCCAGGCCTCCCTGACCGCGCGCACCGCCCGGCGCGTGTCGTCGGGGGTGCCCAGGCCCAGGATGTTCAGGTCGATGTTGCCGGCGAAGGCCAGGCGGTCGCCCCAGCGGCTCTTGATCGCGCGAAGGTCGTACAGGTTCGGCGGCAGCGAGTGCAGACAGTTCACGCCGCAGGCGATCAGGTCGTCGAGAATCGCGTGGAGCCGGCCGCAACTGTGCAGGATGAACGGGATGTCGCGTTGGCGGCACATGCGGCCCAGCTCGGCGTAGACCGGGAAGACGAACTCGCGGCAGTCCGCCGGCGACATGAACGGGCCCGAGTTGAAGCCCAGGTCGTCGCTGAGCCAGTAGGCGGCCACGTCGGGCTTGTCCATGGCGACGCGCGACACCTCGATGGCGTAACGGCCCCACTCCTCGAACAGCCGCTTGACGAACGGCCGGTCGTCCACCAGCCGGTAGCAGAACGGCTCGATGCCCGTGCTCCACGAGACGTTCTCGAAGAAGCCGCCCAGCCACGCGATCAGTTTCATGCCGCGCGGCAAGTGCTCGCGGTACAGGTCGAAGTCGGAGAAGTCCGACGTCTCGACGGTCGGCCAGGGGAACGCTTCGAGGGCTTCCCAGGTCTGGATCGGCCCGGAGTGTTCGTCCTGGAAGACGCGCTTGGAGGCGAGGCTGGCCGGGTTCGCCTCGTCGATCTCCAGCCGCGCGAACACACTCGGCATGTGGACCTGGGCATTGAGGTAATCGTAGCCCATGATCTGCTGGAACCGGACGTAGTCGAGCTTGTCGTAGTCCTCGGGCCGCTTGCCGAGGACGGCGCACATGATCTCGATGTCGCAGAACAGCTCCATGGCCGGCATGCGATCGGGTCGGCCCTCCAGCATCAGCGATTGCCGCAACCGGCCGAACTGCGGCTCCGGCGTCGCCAGCGGAACTCGCATGGACACCCTCCTCATGAGCCTCCCAGCGCGCAGGAGACCCTTGGCGGCATCATAGCTCCGCCGCACCCGGTACGCAATGGGCGTCCCGCCACACGGGCCGCAGGCTTGCACGGCCGGCCGTTGCGGACTATGATGGCCGCATGCCGCGACTGACGCGCGAACAGCTTCGCCAGGAGTTGGAGCAGATCGCTCACCGGACGATCCGGCTGACGCTGACGACGAATGCGTCGAGCTACGTCAGTTTCCGCCCGGACCGCGATCCGCTGGACGTGCGCCTTCAGCGTGCGTTTCTGGACGCGCCGGACGAGGTGCTCGTGGGCGTCGGTCGCTGGCTCGGCGGCCGCCTGCGCCGCTGCCCGGACGTGGTGGACCGGTTCATCAACTGTCCGCCGCCGGAACTGGCCGAGCGCGTCCACACGCGCCGTCGCGACCTGAAGACCGAAGGGCGGTGCTATCACCTCGAGTCGCTGCTGGAGCGGGTCAACCGGCGGTTCTTCGGCGACACAGTTCGCGTGCGCATCACGTGGGGCCGTCGGCTGCCGCGCCGCCGCGTCCAGGCCCGGACCCTGGGCATCTACTACCGCGGCGAAAACGTCATCGTCATCAGCCCCGTCCTGGACCAGTGGCTCGTCCCGCAATGGTTCGTCGAGTTTACGATCTACCACGAGTGCCTGCACGCGCTTCAGAGCGCGGGCGAGCGGCCGCACGGAACGGCGTTCCGGCGGCGGCTGCGGCTGCATCCGCGCTACGGCGAGGCGATGCAGTGGGAGAAAGCCAACATCGACGTGCTGACCAGTTGCATCCAGCCCGCGCAACAGGCCGCCTGCCGCGTCCATCGTACGGATGACGTGCGCCAACTCGGATTCCCGTGGTGATCGTCGTTTCGCACACCGACATCGCGCCGCGCGCCGCGACCGCGTCGAGGTCGCCGGGTGCCATGCCTGCCCCGTCGAGCCTGTCCGACAATTCGGCATGCGCAACGCGCTGTAGGACAGGGCATTACGACAGATCAGGCGTAGGGTGGCTGCTTGCAGCCACGCGGAAGGGCAAGGAAATTCGCTCATGCCTGACGGGGCA
>JAAYDY010000028.1 GCA_012729015.1 Phycisphaerae bacterium
CCCAGAAGCACCGCCACCGCCGCCGCCACGCTTGCTCGCCTCTTCATGCCATGGACCTTTCCGAAGTGACCGCCGATACGCCGTCGTCGCCGACCGGCTCGATCGTCCGCCAAAGATACGCCGCTATCGTGCTGGGATTCGCTGGCCGGACCGCCGCGCCGCCACCGGGCACGACCCGACCCGTCAACGTGGAATGCCGTAATGCCCGCCGACGCCCCATGGGCATGGGACGCCGCCCGCTTCGGCACAGACCGCTACGCATGATGCCTGACTCCATGATGACCGAGATGCCGTGCCGCCCGACGGCAAGCAAGATCGCCCGCCGACCGCCCTTTCCTATCCCGCCGACGCCGCCCTGTCAAGAGAAATGCTGATAATTCCTGATAAGTAATGCTGTCCTTTTACGTCTGTTCTATTACGTGGTGTACCGGTATTTTAGTGGTATGCCCAGCCCTTCCTGCTGACACGCATAGAGAAATACTGGGCTCCGTCAGGGGACAGACCTACGAACGCGAATGCTTGCGTGCCAGGGCAAGGAATCTGGAGAGTCCATTCTCTGGCAAGATGTCGCACGCCTCGCACAAAGCAACGAACTCGGAAACGTCAACCCGCCTGTTGGGCGTTTCGCAGTTGTAGACCCAAGACTGTAGCCTGTCCGGGCGTTCACCCCATTTGCCTTTGGGTGAGTCCCGCCGTCCAGCCCAAACGCCTCGCTCCGCCCCAGCCCCGACGCGATCCCGTCCCCGTCGGCGTTCAGCACCCCCCGATGGAACGCCGCCAACCGGTTCAGCCCGTCGTACCCGTCGTAGTGCGTCGTCCCCGCGCCGCTCGTGTCGTTCGCACGATACAGCTCGCTCAGCGACGACGCCAGTTCGTTCTTCCGGTACAGCCGGTCGAGCCAACCCTGCCACCGCCCGCGCGCCGCCCGATGAACCAGCGGACCACCCCCGCAAGGAGATGATCCGCTTTCCTCATCGAGAATGCAACAGCTATGGATCGCGCATTTCCGCCAGTCCGCGCGATGCATCCGTGCTCACCGCCACCCGTCACCCGCCCTCGACACACTTTGGCGCCGGCTGCGCCGTCGCTCCAAAGTGGCACCCGACCGTCCCGCATTCTGGGTCATTTATCAGACGTCCAAGGTCAACGTTCACAGAGCCCAGCCCGGTTCTTCACTCACGGGTATCGCTCCACAAAGACACCAGCTTCCACCGCGAGCACAGTCTGTCGACTGGGAATCTCCATGTCCGGTGAACCGACAACCAACTCGCGGCGTCCGATGTGGCCGCCCCCCCACCAGAGAGCGACATATCTATGGCCCGCAGCTTCCTCGTGAAGATAGACCCCCTGAGGCCGGAGTGTGACAACAGACAATGGCCATTCTGATTCTGCAACGTTTCCTGAAACGCCCACCTGCACTTGGCCCGTCCATTCTCGAATGGCGGAGATATCCGCCTCGCTCCTCGCCCAGTCTCTGAAACCATGATCGAACGAGTAGTCCGCGAGGTGAAGCGGCCCTACAACCGAGGTCACGAACACAGCAACCAAGCCCAGGAATAGAACGACGCACGCTACACCTTGAACCCGCCTGCCAGCCGCGGCGTGTATGCCAAACCGAATGCCTAGCGCAGAGAGAGACAACACCTCCACAAGAATCCCTATCGTGCAATACACCATCTGAGCGTTAATGCTGTTTCTGAGACCACAACGGTAGGATGCCCACCCAGAGAAGAACATCCACGAAGCCGTGCCACACACCAAGAAGGCCCCGATGTCGGGCACGATGGATCTCCACAGACGCCAGGATTTCACCCTCGCACCTCCTCACATTCACGGCAACGTTCTGTAACGCTGCATTCTTCCCCTACGGAGTGATAGCATCGCCAATGACTTCTCCAATGGCCTCACCTGCCATCTCCAGAACATCGTCTGGAACAGGCAGTAGATTCCATGGGTCTGTCGCGCTATCATATACTAAGCTCACCCCGTCAACGATAGGGTCCGCAGTAGTGACCCATTGAGCCAGATTGCCGAGCCGCACCCATGCGTTGCCGGTGTCCAGCCAGCGGTACGTCATGTCCCTGTCATACGCACACGAGCACTTTCCACAGTCGCGAGTTGGGATGGCCCACCACTCATTATTGTAGCCAGCAATGGTCCATTGAACAGCACCGGCCGCAATCATGCCAGTACCAGGAGCTGTGAGATTTCCCATGTTACTGATGGCTTTGTACGTCAGGACAAGTCTCACGGCAAATGATCGTCGGAAGCCACACAGGTCACAAGCCCACCCAAACATGAGGTAGTTGACATCACCAGAGAAGTAGCAGTTCCCATTGACTTCCACTGTGTGCTTGCAGTGGTCGCCTTCAGCTCTGCACAGAGGACACACATTCTCTGGGCTATCCCGATCAAAAGGGTTGAACAGCTGCTCGATGTCCCAAGCCATAGCAGCCACTGCCACATTCTGATACTTCTGGAATACGTTGATTAGGGCATTGCAGTGGCGATTGCGTTCCTTGTAACCCCAGCTCTTGAAATCGCCTTCCACTTTCATACGCAGCCGCTGGAGGGAGTGAGTGATATCCGGCCCGCAACACTCAAGTCCTGAAGGATCGGTGCGGTTTGGGGGAGTGTTGCGGGCGTAGCCATAGAGATTCGTCCCACCTTTGTAGCGAATGGGATCCTGCTGCATCCACCTTCCCACAGTCGGCTGGTACATACGGTGCCGCACATCGTACAGGCCGGTCTCGGGATCGTAGCGGTAGCTACAGTACAACAGCTCGTTGTCCCAGTCCGACACCCCGGACGCGTCGGCCGACCAGTCCGTCACCACGCCGTCGCCGTCGATCCCCGACTCGCCGTTCAGAACCGTCGGCTGGCCGTACGGCGTGTACATGTAACGCTCAACCACCTTGCCGTCCTTCGACGTGTCCGCCGACGAACCCACACGGTGACGCACCAGGCCCGTCACGTTGAAGTTCGCGTCCTGCATGTAGTACAGCGTGTTGTCCGACGCGTCGCCGCCCGCCTCGCCCGCATGGATCCCGTCGGTGTTGCCGTCACGGAAACGCACCACGGCCGCATCAATGTAGCGCAGGTCCCACACGTACTGATCCAGCGGGTCCGCGTCGCTCTCCTTGCGGACCTCCAGGAGCTGCCACGACTCGTCATAGTAGTCGTCGTAGTCCACCGCCGTGCTGTCCGGGTCCACCGTCCGGTGAATCCGCCGGTGCAGGCCGTCGCGGGCGTAGGTGACCAGAGCCGTGTCGCCGTCGTCCAGGGCGTCGTCGGCCGTCCCGTCGGCGGCGTACACCGCCACCAGGCGGTTCCAGCCGTCGTACACCAGGTTCAACCCTGACGCCTGCGTCGCCTCGTCCCCGGGACGCGGGGCGAAAACCATGTTCCCCGCGTCGTCGTACTGCGGGTCAAGCCATGCGGCCTGCCCCTGGCCTTCGCCGATCGCGCCCGAGGCATCGGCGATCTCGTTCACCGCGTTATGTTTGCGCGTCTGGTCCACGTCGTTCGTCCCGTTGCCGTCGCTGTCCAGACCGTACGTCTGCCAGTTGCCCAGGGCGTCCAGTCCGAACACCTCGTCGCGCGACGGGTTCGACGCGATCCCGTCGCCTTCGCTGTTGAGCGTCCCGCGATGAAACTCCACCAGGCGGTTCAAGCCGTCGTAGCCGCTGAAATTCCACGTACTGTCGTCGGGTCCCGTGTCCTCCCGGTACAACTCGCTCAGCGTGCACTTCAGCACGTTCCTGCGGCACGTCCGGTTCGAGTTGAAGTCGTAGTAGTAGGTGTAGGCATCCTTGTTGGTCGACGAACTCTTCTTCCAGCACTGGTCCATGATCCGTCCGAACCGGTCGAAGCCCGCAAGAGTGCCGCCCGTGCCGTAGTACAGGTTCAGGCCCCCGTAGACCGCAGGGTGTGCCGCCTTAAGAATCGTCCCCGAGCCCATGTAGGTGTACTCGACGTACTTCTCCGAGTCGGCCATAGGCGAATCGTCAGCGGCGGCCAGGCCGATACTGCGAATCCGGTTCAGCCGCCAGCCGATCTCCTCTTGGCTGTTCAGGTTGTCGGTTTCGTTGGCATAATTGTAGTATACCACTTCACCATTGGGATAGGTCACCGAATCCAGTCGCACGTATTGCGCCACACCGCCGGACTCGCCGTCCTCGTAGGAGTACTGGACCTTGGGGCTCTCATCTTCGCCACTGGTTTCGACCTCATCGCTGTGCGACTGCCAGCTCGTGGCCACGTTGCCCCACTCGTCATAGGCCAGGTAGATCTGGTTCTCAATGTCGGTTGTGTTGTCCGGATCGTTCGTCGCGTTGCCGTGACTGGTGATCCTCTGCGGCCGGCCCTGGGCGTCGCGCCCGATCGTGATGGCCTTGACCGCCTGGTCGATGCCGCTGCCGAACGAGGTTACCGTGTCGGCCTCCATCGCGCCGTCCGTCGTGTTGTAGGCATACGTGTGTACGGTTCCGTTCTGGTCGGTGACCGTCGCCTTGCGGCCCAGGCGATCGTAGGTGAACACCACGTGATCGCCGTTGTCTGTGCCCAGCGACCAGATCGTGCCGGTCTGCGTGATGACATCCTGGGTGTCGGGATAGAACACCTTCGTCGGCCAGGAGTAGTTGTAGGAGTTGTCGTAGATGTAGCAGGTCTTCTGGTCCTCGACGCCGTTGCCCGCGCCCTTCGGGTTCTTGGCAATAAGGGTGGCCAGTCGCCCGCAGACATCGTACTCATACTCGGTTGTGCGATCCTTGTCGGAGTCGTCTTCTTCGACGCCGCTGGTGTCATAGTCGTCGTAGTTCTCGACGACTCGAATCACGCGGCTCAGGTCGTCGAAATAGGTCCGCGTCTCCTGGTTCATGTTGTTGATGACCGAATTCTGCCGCCCGGCGCCGTCATAGCCGAAGAGCGTGCAGATGTACAGACAGCCGCTGGTGAAGAGCGTCCGGGGCATGGGCGGATGCTCTTCATCATCGTAGGCATGAGGGCCGCCACTGATCTCCAGGTTGAACTCGTCGTTCTGATCGTCGATCTCCAGTCCCCCGTTGGTTCCGTAGAACACGGTCTTGATCGTACGGTTCATGTCGTCGAACCAGTAGACCGTGTGGTTGATGCGTGCATTGCTCGACGTCAGCGCACCCGTTCCGGTTCCGGTGTCGTTACGCTGGAAATGCCGAGACAGCCACACACTGCCACGGCTGTCGTAACTCGTCAGCGTCTGCTCGATAACGGTGTCACCGGTGAGGGTCAGGGCATCGCTGTAGCTGGACTCGCTGTCGTGAAAACAGGCGTAGTCGCCTGTTACGCGACCGGCTGTGTCGTACAGGATCTTCCTGAACAGGCCGCCGGGGCTCGCCGTCTTGACCTGTCGTCCGCGCAGGTCGTACCAGATGTTGGTGGTCAGGGTCTTGCTGCAGGTCTCATCGTAGACAATGGTCTGGTATGCGCGCCCGAGCTGGTCGTAGAGGGTCTCGCTCTTCGACACGGTGGCATCGCTGCCGGCCTTGGTGAAGTACGTGGCCGCATCGGTGTAGCTCTCCACCGTCGTGGCCCGTCCCTGGTTGTCGAGGGTCCGCTCCGTGGTGAGGCCGCTGGGAGCCCGACTATGGGTTTGCCTGTCTCGCCAATCGTACTGGTAGAGTGACAAATAGTAGTCGCTGTCGCCGTAGTAGGTCCGGCTGGACGTCACGTTGCCGTCGCCTACCCCGCTCGTGCCGCTGCCGGCCGTGCTCTCGTCGTAGTACGTGGCTGAGAGCTTCTTCATGTTGTTGCCGGCGTAGTTGCCGCCTGTGGGATCATCGGGGTCTTCGTCTCCAGCGCACGCGGCATTGGTGCCCTGCCACGTCTCTTTCGTGCGGCCAAGACCGTCGAAGGTCGTCCACGAGATCGTTCCGTCCGGCCCTACCGTCTTGTAGACCCGGTCGAAGTCGTCGTAGCTGTACTCCGTGGCGTAGTAGTTCGTCCCTTCGCTGCCGTAGCCCGAAGAAGGAATGTTGTGGTAACGTCTTGTCTCCGTGAGCTGGCCCGCGTTGTCGTAGACCGACACGCTCAGCGCGTAGATGTCGTCGCGGTCAACAGCCGTGAGAGGATTGGTGTTCGAGTAGGTCCAGTCGTTCGTCAGATCGGCGTCCGTGTTGCTGTCGTCGTCAATGGCCACGGCCATGGAGTGTGTTGTGCGGCCGGCCAGATCGCCGACGGAAATGTCCACGGGGGCGTAACTGTAGTCTCCGCTGTCGTCCATGTGCCGCGCCGCCATGGTGACCAGGCTTGTTGTAGTCACTCGAACAGTCTCACCGGACACCTGCGTCTGCTCCTGGTGCGACGTGGCGTGAATGGTCCTGCCTCCGTCGGGATGCGACACACACCTGAGCTGGCCCACATTCGGCACCGTACCCGAGACGCCCCCCTGGTAGTAATCGTAGGTGGTCACAAGGTGCACGGCGCCCGTGCGCAGCGGCCAAGTGCCGTCGCCTTGCGTGCCGCCGGGGAAACCCGTGGTCGTCAGGTTCACCATACTGGTGTTCACATCCTCGATAGTGGTGACAACCTTCCCGCCGTCCATGAAATCCGTGCCGAGTTCAGTGTACGAGTAGCTCCCGTCCTCGTGCTTGGTCCAGTCAACGTAGTACAGGTAATGTTCCGGGTCGTACCGGTAGTGTTCGATCACCGACTTGCTCTCGTCTGGTCCGTTCTGGTCGTCCTCCACCGCCGGATACGTGGTGGTCTTGGTGACCACGCGGTGCGAAGTGGCGCTCGCCCAAGTGCGCGAGTACGTAGTCGTAAGTTCATCGCCGCCATTGCCGTTCTCCGTCGTGTCCTCCTCAGGGTAGACCGTGTGGGCAGTCAGATAGTAGATCGTGTTGCCGCCTCGCGTCTCGCCTGTGTATGTGGACTTGGAGACCCAGTAGGGCGCATTGGACGAAGTCGAGGTCCCGTGGCGGAGCTTCTCGCTGATCAACTTCTTGCATGTGGCGTCGTAGCCGTACATCCGAACCAGCCCCACTGTCCCGGTGCCGGGCGTGACGCTGCTGACCCACCACCCGTCGAAAGCATCATTGGCGTCGTCAATGTTGGTCGTACCGTAGCTGTAGTTGCCGGCACTGGTACAGGCCGACGGGTAGCGCACTTCCTCTACGCGGCCCGCGTTGTTGGCATCGCTGCAGTATAGCGTGTGGGTAATCCACACGTTGTCGATGGTAGGAGTCCCTTGCGACGGGTACGTCATGGTCTGCTCGATTGAGTAGATCGTCTGTCCGAAGGAGTTCAACATCTCGACCTTGCGCGGGCCAATCGGATTCCCGCTCGGATCGACCTGCTGGATGCGTCGCCATCCGTGAACTGTATTGTAGTCGGTTCCGATTTCCTCGTCCCAGCCATAGCAAGTGAGAGTCGCCTGTCCGCCGCCGCAGCAGGCGCCGGACTTGACCATGTTGATTCGATCCTCATCGTCGTATCCGTACTCCTCGACGGCATAGCCCCTCAACGTCTCATCGCTTACGGTTCCGTTAAGGTCCAGGCCGCAAGCGGCCCCTGGGTCTGCGATGTTCACGCCGTAGGCCAACGTGGTGGCCCCGTTCGACGTCAGGTAGCGAGTCACGGCGGCAGGATCGAGAACGAACCAGAGCAAGCCGTCGTCGTTGTAGCAGTACATCCACGTCTTGACGATCGCTGCGCCATCGGAACCGTACGACACCTCGGTCTTGCGCGTCCGCTTCGGCTCTTCCTCATAGTGCCAATACAGGGCGCGAACCGTCACGTCGTTGCCGCCCACGTTCCGTACGAAGGCAAGCTTGGAGATCGGACTGTTCGAGGTGACCTCGCCAACCTCCTGTCCGGCAGTTCCGCTGACGGGCGGAGCCTTGACCTTGGCGTAGCCCGGAACCGTCTCCACGGCAACATCACCGTCCAGCTTGGGGCTGTCGGTGAAGGGCCCGGTGAAGAGCCAGCACACTCCTGCCGCCGTGCCGTGCTGGTAGACATACCACTCACTGTTCAGCGCCTTGCCCTGGATGACATTGAAGTAGACTTCTTGACCAGGCCCACTGATAGAGTCTTGCTCAGAGAACGTAATCGTCTTCAGCTGGCACGGGTCTCCCGGGGGTTCGTCTTTGCCAGGCAGATAGGTGTAGATCCCGTCGTCGTCATTGACACCGTCGCTCTTGTAGTAGCAGCGCACGAAATCAATAGACTGGCCTTTCTTGCCGTCGACGCCCCAGTACAGTCTGATCACATACCGTTCCACAGGCTCCATCTGCTGCTGCTGTGCGTTGTAGATCAGGACCGTCTCCAGAGCGGGTTGACCGAATGCCGGGTAGTCCGGTTTCTCCTTCTGTGATTGGTCGCGGGGACCATACTGAGCAGAGTTAATGCCATTGTAGAGCATTGCCGTCCGCCGCATGCACGGACTGCTGCCCGGCGCTCCCGTGCAACATGCCCACACGGACGCCGTCGGTAGGGCCACAGCGACCGCGGCAACCAGAATGACGATGCCCCAAGAGCATTTGGCATTCGCTTCTCTATCGGCTGACATGGTGAAATCGTCCTTTCTGAAGTCTGGAGCTGCGTGATGTGTCAGGTCACGTCGGCCTCCGGAGAGGCCCCTCTTACTGTTCCTGCGAGCCCAACTTGGCCTCCAGTTCAGTGATCTGTTCCCGTAGTCTGGCTATCGCGTCGAAGTCCTCCTTCTCGGACGCCCAGACCAGGAGCTGGCGGTAGCGTGCCAGCCGCGCACGTTCCATCAGCAACTCGCTTTCGGCACGACGCCGTTCTGCCGCAGATGCCAGAGAAGCCTCCACTTGGCGGAGCCCGTCACACAGGGCATCCAACTCGTCGGCCATCTCGTCGGAGAACTGATCTCGCATGCTGTCGACCATCTGAATCCCGAGATCAGGCCGCCCTATGCTGACGCAGTACTCTGCTCGCTGCTTGACGGCCTGCAATCGAACGCCTTCGCTCTGAGCCGCGGCGATGGCTTCGTCGAGGCAAGACTTGCCGCGACGAAAGCTCGTCGGCTGCACCGCCAGGCCCCGGGCATACCCTTTGGCCAACAGCCACAGGGCTTTCCGGTCGCCGGTCGTCCCGGCATCCGCCAACCTGGCGTCAATGACGGCCTGCCATTGCTCGATCTCTCCGGCATCCTCGTAACTCCAGGCAAGAATCTTGCTCAAGCCGAGTCGCAGCAGCCCCTCGCTATCGGTCATCTCTGCCGCAATGGTCGCTCGCGACTGCGGCATCTTCAGAAGCAGGCCCCAGTGCCTGCAGACGTCGGAAGGGCCGAAATCGTCCAGTGTGCCGTCACGGGCCAGCCGCGCGGCCACCTGGGCAAAGCCGGGAAACTCCTGGTTGTTGAAATCGAGCATGCCGGAGTTGTGCATGGCGCCAACGAGCATCTTGAGCGTCTGCATGTCGGCAGCCTCGCGGCCGGCTTCGGTGCCCAGAACGGCCTGGTACATGTTGGTTGCCCACCGCCGCCCCTGGGAGAGACTCCCGGCGGCGCACCATGCGTAGCTCAGGTTCCGACAGTCGACGGGAGTGGCCTGACCGGCGGTCAACTTGGCCGCCCAAACCTCATCGACCTTCGACATCGTGGGAGTCGCTCCTTCAACGTCGCCGCCGAAAGCGGTCGAAACGAGAGGCCGAAGGTCGGTCGTGGGAAGGCCAACGAATTCGTCCTCGTGGTTGTTCAGCCAAGTCTTTGTGGCAGCCTGAATTTCGGGATCACCCAACGTCGTCAGAATCTGAACCACTGTGATGAAATCCCTGGCCGACTGCTCTTCGGCGGCCTCGCCCTGAAGCAGGGCGGCCCGCAGGGCTCCGGCCCAGCGACTGCTTGCGACGGGCGTCAGCACAGTCCGGACCTCGCGTACAATGGCCAGCCAGGTGCCCGCCCCCACGGCCTGAATGGCGGCAGCGTCCGCCAGGTAGTCGGCTTCCACCTGGGTCGCCAGGCTCCGCCGGGCGTCAGCGGCCTCGGCCCCGCTCGCGGGCAGCGCTTGCAGGAACCAGGACAGATTGCCTGCCTTCCAGGCGTCAGAAGCCTCCATGTACTGGCGGGTCAACTCGTCGGTGCCCGTGTCGCCCAAGGTCTTCAGTGTGTAGATCAGCCGCTGGAAATCGTCTGCTTTGAGGTTGGCCAGGTCGGCCGGATTGCCGGCAAACGTGGACCGCAGAGCTGCCGCCATTGCGGCGCGTTTCCCAGCAGCCACGGAATCTTTGGTGAAGGCCCGGGCCAGTCCTGCCCAGACACTGCACCCCGCCGTTCGCGCGGCTGCAGGGCCGTCCTTGAGCCGGGTCGTCAACTGATCGATCAACAGTTCCCGCGATTCCTGACCGTCTCGGCCCAGCTTGGCCAGACGATAGGCGAGAGCATTGAGGGCGGCCGTATCCAGTGACTGCCACGCATCTCCGGCGGCCATCCAGGACTTAGTCATCAGAGGCACGTTGACATCGTCCAAACGCCCCAATAAGGCCACGAGCTGTGTGTAATCCCGGCAAGTCAGCGCGGTTAATGCTTCTTGTCCGCCAGCGAAAGCGGTTCGCAGGCCATCGGCCCAGACAGCCTTGGTGCTGGACGACATGTCCGCTGCCAGCCCCCGGGAGATCGTATCCCAGTCATTCAGTGAAATTGCCGCTGTCTTTGTCGGGTCCCCCTGCATCTGGGCCGCCAGGGAGTCCGCGACCTTTGTCCGCGCGGCCTGCCCTGCTGCGCCGGTCTTGCCGAGAGATCGAGCCATTGCGACCAGTTCTGCCCCCCCACCGTTCTTCCAGTTGTCGCAGGCGCCGATCCATGAAGCATACGACAACTCCGCCTCTTCTTGTCCCAGACTCCGCAGTGCGACAACCAAGGCGAGCATGTCTTTGGGCGTCAAGGTTGCCAAGGTTGCGGCATCATCGACAAAGGCCGCCTTCATCCTGGTTCGCCAGAGCGTCTTCATATCATCCGACATGGTCGCGATGTGACCGATCACTCGCCGCGACCATTCCCCAACCCCGAGGGCCCTCACGGACTCAGTCGAGGCCATGTCCTTGGCGGTCATTCGGGTGGCGATCAACAGAGAGGCGCTGGTTGTGTTGTCGAGCGACCGCAGGAGGTAGACGAGAGCCATGAAGTCCTGGTCGGTCATTGCAGCCATGGCCTCCGGCGTGGGAATGAAGGCGGCGACCAGCTTGGCATGCCACTGTTTGCAGTCCGTTTCGCTCAGACTGCTCTTGCTCCTCTGGACGTAGCTCCGCCACCCGTTCACACCTTGTGCCCTTGTCGTGGCGTCGTCGGTCAGGTACTTGCCACTGACTCGCCAAACCCAAAGAGACGCCATCGAATCATCATCCGATGCCGTCAGTGCATAGGTCAGTGCAAGGAAGTCCTTATCTTCCAGACTGCACACCGCCTCCTGCGAAGCGGCATATCCCGCTCTCAGCCCTGCACGCCAGGACGCCTTCTGTTGATCCGACATGTCCTGATCCAGCCGACCCGTGAGGTCCTGCCAGGCAATGACCGTAAGGGTCCTTGTGGTGGCTGCGTCGTTCAGGAACCGGTAGCCGATATACTGGGCCAGCAGTCCGCGTTCGGCGGCCTTCTCCCCGCCAGCGACTGACAGATCCTTAGCCAGGTCGCACAACTGCCCCGCCGACTTGCCCTGCCACTCTACCGGGACAGTCGGCTCCGAGAAGAGCGGGTCATCAGCCAGAGCATGCGCCGGTAGGCTCCCCGTGAATAGGGCCGCACCCACACACCAGATGAGCGTTCGTTTCATGACGATCTCCTTAGGCAGACAAGCGACGGGGCACTTGGACAGTAATTCTGTGAAAGTCATTGTGGAACGATCCCCTTGCTCCTCATCAGGCACAGAACTGGTTCCCTTCGCTGAGCATAGACTGAGCATGGTGCGCACACCCTCCGTGGACACCGTCGTGGCCATAGGCATATGCGCCCACCGACAGTACTGGCGTCAGCTACTGCTTCCCATTTCAGCGTACGACGAAGCGTGTGTCCCGCGGCGCACAGACCGACTGTGCCGCCCCACCGCGGAATCGAACCGCTTGAACCGTTTTCCTGCAACGACATGATTGTCGAAAGAGACGTGTCGTCACTGCACCACGTTCCTCCCAGCAGAGGACCCAGCCCGGTACAACGACTTGCTGTCGGCCACGGCCTCACCGCAACACCCCGCGACCGACACACGCTTTCATATCGCCACAAGGCCTTGTGTGTCAAGGACTTTTTCCGCTATTACTCATGATAGCCCATTACCGCATCCCTTATTGATGCGGTATTCTATTGCCTTGGATTTTCTACAGAACGGCGGCCTTGGAGTTGACATTTGTACGGTTTCCACGTATATCTGTACCCCAAGCAACCGGCTTCCCTGGCTGTAGACTGCGGTGCGGACGCAGGGCCTGGGGGCAACTCTTTCGATGGGTGCTATGCAACAGAAACCGGTCTTGCCGTGGCTGGTGTGGGCGACCCTCCTCGCGGCCAACGTCTTGCTTGCGCCATCAGCGGCGTCTGGAGACTCTCCCAAGGAACGGCACCCTGTCGCCACTGCACGCAGCGAGACTATGTCGGCGTTCTCTCTCACCGAAGCGGAGGCGGCGCATGATCTGGGCTACGTCGAGGTCGGTGCCGTGCGCTCGTGTCAACTGGTCGTCCGCAACAACTCGGCCAATATGTTGCGGATCTCGGCGATTCGCTCAGAGTGTTCATGCATGACGGCCAAAGCTGCTGCAGAAGAGATTCCCCCTGAGGGCGCAACGACGTTAACCGTGGAATTCCATGCTCCACCGAGGGCGTCGCGCTATGCTAAGCGCTTGGTGCTGCTGCTGGAGGGCGGCAGGCCGATGAAGTTCCCGATCCTGTTCACGGCCAGGGTGGGCCTGCCCTTGACTGTTGAGCCGAGGATCCTCGACCTGGGCACACTGATCGCCGGCGAGACTCGCCGCCGTGACGTCGTCATTCACAATGACGGCCGGACGCCCGTGAAACCGGTCTATGCGACATCGGGTAGCGCGGGTTGCCATGCCGCCGTGCCGCGCGCCGAGGCGCCGGCGGGCGGGATCCTGGCCATACCGATCATTCTTGAGACATCGTTACAGTCATCGGGACCGGGCAAGACGAGCGTCGCGATTCACATGGATTGCCCCGAGCAGAGCCAGGTGGATGCAACGGTGGGTTGGGAGGTCTCAACAGCCTATTGCCTGTCACAGAGCGAGGCCAAGCTCGGTTCGGCAAGCCCGGGGGAGCGGCGCACCTGCCGCTTCGAGATCGCGGCTGCCGACGCTCAGGCCCGCGACTTCGTACGGTCGTGCGAACTGACAGAGCTTGAGAATCTGTCGGGCAAAGCAACGGTGAGTTATGCAGAGAACCGGGCGACTATCACATGCGATCTGGTCGCCGGCGCGGAAGCCGGGCCGCTGGGCGGCAAGTTGCTGGTGACGCTGGCCGATCACGGGCAGCCGGTGGAGATACTGATCGACGGTCTGGTCCGCACCGGTGAACCCGGTGATCCCGGCAAGACCGCGGTCTCGACGGATGCGGTGGAAATCCCGGGGGAGAAGTAGCGGCAGACCAACAGGACCTCACGCGAAGCACTTGGAGAGTTGGGCCATGATACGCCTTTGTTTGCCGGTGTGTTCGGTGACCGTGCTGGCCGTGCTTCTGTCGACCCCCGCCGCCCTGGCACAGAATGCGGCGCCTGCCGACCAGGCCGCAGCCGTCGTCAATCCGGCGGCGCCGGCCGTCTTGGCCCAGGACACGGCACCTGCTGGAACCGCCTCGCCCGCTGGGACGGATACGGGCGACGACGCCCCGGCCGCGCCGCAGGAACTGATTCAGTTGAACTTCCCGGAGAATCTCGAAGTCAAGGCTCTGATCGACTACGTCATTCAGCGGCTGGGGATCAACGTGATGTACGACGAGGCGCTGCTGAAAAAACGCATTACGCTGATCACGCCGGTGAAGGTGCCGAAGGAGTCGCTGCTGGGCCTGTTGCAGGGGGTGTTGCGCACCGCCGGTCTGGCCATGGTCGACGCCGACCAGCCGGGCTGGAAGCGCATCATCGCCGACAAGGACCTGCCGTCGGTCCCCAAGGGCTTCCAGGAGACCCCCGGCGCCTTCGCCGACGCCGACGCCGCGACGATCATGACGCAGGTCTTCGCCCTGAGCCACATCGCCACGGCCGACGCCGAGACCACGATCAAGCCGTTCCTGAGTGCGCCGGGAGGAACCTGTTTCGCCCTGGCCGAGCAGCGGCTGCTCTTCGTGACCGACTACGCCGACAACCTTAAACGCGTGGCTCGGCTCCTGGAACTGGTCGATGCCCCTGCCCCTCAGGGCACGTTGACGTTCGTGCCCGTCGAGCACTGGGAGGCCGACGAACTGGCTCGTCGCGTGACGACGCTTCTGGCCGAGAAACGCAGCGTCGCCGGCGGCGAGAAGGCCGACG
>JAAYDY010000029.1 GCA_012729015.1 Phycisphaerae bacterium
GATCATCAAGGAACAACCGACGGCCCTGCCGGACCTGCTGCGCACGGTGCGCGGCATGTCGGCGGAGGAGCTTCGCAAGCTCACGGAACGGGCACGCAAGGAACAAAAGGACTGACGCGCGGGGCGAACATGGCCAAGGTCAAGTTTCTCAAACACGACGAGATCGAAAACGCCTCGCTGTGCCTGCTGGCCGAGTACGGCCGCAAGTACGGCGAGGTGATCGAGCCGCCCGTGCCGGTGGACGCGATCCTTGAAGGCCACCTGGGTCTGGCGTTCGATTTCGACAACCTGCCGAAACTGATCGGCGTGCCCGACGTGCTCGGGGCAACGTGGATTCAGGACAAGGTTGTGCTCGTCGATCAGTCGCTCGATCCCACCGACAACCCACGCAAGGAAGGTCGCTACCGCTTCACCCTCGCCCACGAGCTGGGCCACTGGGAACTCCACCGGCACGGCTTCCTGGCCGAGGCCGCGCAACCGTCGCTGTTCGGCGACAAGCCCGCGCCGTCTATCGTCTGCCGCACCAGCTCACGCAAGGAGCCGATGGAGTGGCAGGCCGACATGTTCGCGGGCTACCTGCTCATGCCCAAGGAGATGGTCTTCGCGGCATGGCGGAAGCGCTTCGGCGGCTTGGACCCGTACATCGCCAAGGACGAGATGGCCAACCTGTCGGCCAAGTGGGGCCTGGCGGATGACGAGCAGCCGACTGTGGACGTGGCGAAAGAGATGGCCCGCGTTTTCAACGTGTCGGGCCAGGCGATGCAGATTCGTTTGATCGGGCTTGGGCTGATCCGGACCGAGGTGCCCGCGCCCGATCTGTTCAAAGGATGACTCGGTCCGCATCTTTTTTTCAGGCAGGCGTTTAGTGTTTAGGCCACGGACGACAACTGCTTGAGAAAGGAGTCTCGAATCATGGTTCAGCAGTTCAATCCGAAGCGCGTGTTGCGGCAGATCTCCAATCCGCTGCTCAAGGAATTCTTTGAGCGGCAAGGTCATCCTCTCGATGTGGATTGGGACCGGCTGACCAACACGCAGGTGGACGACATCTTCGACGCCTGGCAGCGTCTGCCCGACGACCAGCGCAAGGCCGTGGAGATCGCGTTTCACGACGTGCATGAGATGGCCGACGAGGACGGCACATGCGTCATCATCGAAGAGGGCCAGTACCACGGCGAGGACCTCGCACCCCTGCTCGAGCCGATGGAGAGTCGGTACGACAAGGCGCTCTGGACGTTCATGAATCGTCCGGCGGTCTGGGACGCGGCGGTGCGCTTCGCCAAGGCGGACTCGCTCAGCGGCGGGCGTTCGTGGATCAAGCGCGGCAACGTGCCGACAGAAGACGGCCCCATGTTCGACGCCGAAACGCTTCTGGCGTTCCAGGAGGCCATGTCCGCTTTCTACCGCGACCGCCAGGGGCGCGGCCATCACTGCAAGGTCGAGCACTTCCCGCGCGGCAGCGACCACCACTACTTCTTCGTGTACCTGAGCGATTACGCCGACACCTACATCAACTTTGACGATGCTGGGCACTTCCAGCGCACGCCCGAACGTCGGGCCTTCGAGATCGTGTTCGCCTACGACAGCTCGTCGAGCACTCTGGAGATGTACGCCAAGGGCGGGAAGAAGGTCATCGAGCCGCTGCAGCAGATGTTCTCGATGATCATTCTCGGCGCGCCGCTGGAGCCCGAGGAGCCGGGCGCACAGGCCTACCAGCTCAACGGGCTGATGGAGCGAGACTTTGCCTTCCCGACCGATCCGGAGGACGGGATCGAAGATGTCGTGCTTCGCGGCATGCGGCTGTCGATCCTGGGGCGCAGGCGCGGGCGCATCACGCTGGAACCTGATCCGAACGACGGCCGCGACCGCATCTACGAGATGCTGGAGGACGACCTGAACCGTCGCCGCCTGCCCAAGTCCATCCTGCACGTCACCAAGGCCACGCTGAACTTCAAGCTCAACGGCAACGGGCACGGCCGGTCGTTGACATTCAATGTCACCTTCCCGAACGGCTGTGACCTCAAGAGTAAGCGGGATGACCAGCGTCTGCTGGGTGAGAAGTACCTCAAGCGCTGGGGGATCGATGTTGTCTGACCCACTCGACATCATCTGGCGATCGGCGGACAACTCGAACCCGGTCTTCGTGGCCGAGGACATTGCCGGGGTGCCGCCGCAGGTCGTGACGCGCCTGACCGAACTCGGCGTTCTCCGACTCGCGTCGACGGCAACGCACGTGATCTGCGATGCGTGCGATGAGCATCACGTCGAGTGTGTCATACCGATCAAGTATCCCGGCGGCCAGACGCGATTCTTCATCCGGTGCCCGGAGAACGGGCGGGTCGAGGTGCCGCGCGAGCGGCTGCTTCAATGGACGGTGGACTACACGCCGCTCCTGACCGCGCTGGCCACGGCACTGTCCGCGCAGGGGCAGATCACCGAGGTTGTGCCCAGACGTGTGTGGAACCTGGGCCGGGCATCATTGGCGGGCAAGTCCAAGCCCATCTGGGCGACGCGGGGGCTGGCCTGGCCCGACGCCGGGCAGATCGCGGTATCGCTGCCCCAGGGGCGATCCCCCATCCTGTTCTTCCTCGGCCAGGCGGGTGACGATGATCTGCTGGATGTTCCGCGCGAATCGATCATTGAGATGCGCACCGTCATGCAGATGAACGGCGACCTGGTGATCGACTGCGAAGCCATTGAGCGTCAGGTGTCAGATGTCGCTGCGCCGCCGGTCACGAAGAAAACGAAGAAGCAGACGCCGCGTGATGCCACGGTCGGAGCGCTGAAACGCGAGCTGCACGAGCGCATTCTGTCGCTGAAGAGCGCCATCCGCAGCGCCGACGACGCCGACAAACCCTTTGACCTGCCCCGGGTGACTCAGAAGCAACTGGCGGACGCGATTGGTGCAAAGCCACCGGCTGTTTCACGGGCGATCACCAAGAGCGGGGACCTGGAACTGAAGATTCTGCTCCAGACCGTGGAGAGCATCGACATGATCCGCAAGTACAGTCGCTGACGGCGGCGGAATTGCAGTTGCCGTCGTTTGCTGCAACTGCAATTCGGAAATCCGATCACGTAACTGGCTTGATGGCAGCCAGTTACGGATAGACGAACATTTCTCGCCATCGTTTCCTGCAACTTCTCCCCAGGGTGTCGAGCAACGCAACGGGCGCTGCTCACGAATGACACCCTTGTCGGAGAATCGTTATGCAGGAAGCCAGTTCCGTTCCCACCAAGTCCTCTCTGTCCCACGCCCGGGTCCGGCTCATCGAGCTGATGCAGCGGATCAACTACGGCCGCATCGAGGGGCTGCCGGTGCGCCGTGGCGAACCGGTGATGGACCCGCTGCCGCGCATCATCCGCGAGATCAAGTTCAGCGGCGAGAACGGGCCGCGACCGGAGTCGGCCAAGGCTGACTTCGCGCTCAAGGTCCAGGTCCGCGAACTGTTCGCCCAGTTGGAGGCGCTGGGCGACGGCGTGATCCCCTGCATCGAGATTCAGCGCGGTCTTCCGTTCCGGATGACCGTCGAGGAGGTGTGCGCCTGAGACGACGGGGTTGGGCTCCCCAGCACGTGTAACTGTAACGAATCCAAGTACCTGACAACTAACCGGCCACGAAGTGGAGGCGTTGTGGGTGCCGCAGAAGCGGCAATCCTGCAACGCC
>JAAYDY010000030.1 GCA_012729015.1 Phycisphaerae bacterium
CGCGGCGGGGGGAGTTCGAGTCAGAGCACATTGCTTGCCTCCAGGATCGGCAGGATGGTGGCGAAGGCGATGCAGCCGACCAGCACCGCCAGGATCACGATGAGCACAGGTTCCAGCAGAGCCGTCAACCGCCGCGCGGCCACGGAGACCTCCTGGTCATACGTCCGGGCCAGCTCCTCCAGCATTTCCTCCAGGCGACCGGACTCCTGGCCCACGGCCAGCATTCGCACGACCATCGGCGGGAAGACGGCGGTGGCCGCCAGCGGACCGGCCACGTCGCGGCCGGCCTGCACGGCCTCTTCATAGCGTTCCAGCGCCCGGCGAAAGACGCGGTTGCGGAGCGTGCTGCGCGTGATCCGCACCGCCTCGACGAACTGAAGACCGCTCTCCAACAGCGCCGCCAGCACCACGGCCATGCGGCTCGTGTTCTCCTTGCGGGCCAGCTCGCCCAGGACCGGCACCTTCAGGAGCAGCCGGTCGAGCACTTCATGCCCGCGCTCGCTTCGCACGACCGTTCGCAGGGCAAGGACGAGGGCCGCCAGGCCGATCAGCAGGGCCCACCACCCGCCGAGCAACAGGTCGCTGGCCCCTTTGACGATCCTCGTGATGGCCGGCAACTCGCGCTGGGCCTCCACCAGGGTATCGAGCAGGTTCGGTACCACGTAGGTCATCAGGAACACCATCACGGCCAGACCGACCGTCGTCACCACGGCCGGGTAGAGCAGGGCGGTGGTCACGTGGCTGCGCAGCCCCTGGGCCTTCTCCCTGAACTGGGCCAGCCGCCGCAGGGCCTGGTCCAGCGACCCCGTGTTCTCGCCGACGCGGGTGATGCTGACGCAAAGAGCGTCGAAGTAGGTCGGGTGCCGCTCCATGGCCTCGGCCAGCGCGGCTCCGGAGGCCACCCGGTCGCCGAGGTCCTGGATGACCGTCCCCAGGCCGCGGTGGTGCTGCGCGACGAGTGTCTCCAGGGCCCCGTGCAGCGGGATGCCCACGGCCGTGAGCGTGGCCAGTTCCCGAACGAACGCGGTGATCTCGTGTCCGGCCGCTCGTCCGCGCCGCCGCTCCAGGAGGGTCGGGGCGCGGTCCGTGCGACACTCCGTCAGGTGCGTTACCGTGAGGCCGCGCTCGCGCAGATGGTCGCGGGCCTGCCGCGGCGTGTCGGCCACCACCGTGCCGGCGAGGCCCGAGGCGTCCAGGTCGATAGCTTTGTACTCAAAGACGGCCATCGCGTCAGAACTCCTCGCGTCCCGTGACGCGGACGACTTCATCCATGGTCGTGGTGCCCTGCGAGGCCTTGCCGATGCCGTCGGCCCGCAGGGTGATCATGCCTTCCTTCAGGGCCGCCGCCCGGATGCTCGAACTCCTGGCCCGTGCCAGGATCAGCTCGCGGATCGTTTCGCTGACCGTCAGAAGCTCGAAGACGCCGCGCCGCTCCGTGTAGCCCGTTTCCAGGCAGGCCGCGCAGCCCTTGCCCACATAGTAGCGCGTCGGTCGCGCCGTCCCTTCGGCCAGGCCCCATCGCTTGCGGTCGGCCTCAATCGGCTGATACTCCGTGCGGCAGGCCGGGCAGATCTGCCGCACCAGGCGCTGGGCCAGCACGCCCAGCAGGCTCGAGGCCAGCAGGTACGGCTCGACGCCCAGGTCGAGCATGCGCGACACGGCCCCGGCCGCGTCGTTGGTGTGCAGCGTCGAGAAGACCAGGTGCCCCGTCAGCGCCGACTGAATGGCCATGCGGGCCGTCTCGCCGTCGCGGATCTCGCCGACCATGATGATGTCCGGGTCCTGACGCAGCACGTGCCGCAAACCCGAGGCGAACGTCATGCCCTTCTTCTCGCTGACCTGTGTCTGGCTGATCCCCTCCAGACGATACTCGATCGGGTCCTCCAGCGTCAGGACGTTCAACTCCCTTGTGTCGATCTCCTGCAGGGCCGCATAGAGCGTGGTGGATTTGCCCGAGCCCGTGGGGCCCGTGACCAGGACGATGCCGTGGTCGTGACGGATCAGCGCGTAGAATGTTTCGAGGATGCCCTGCGGCATGCCCAACTCGGTGAGTCGGTAGAGCCGGGCGCTCTTGTCCAGCAACCGGATGACCGCCCGTTCGCCGAAGCTCGTCGGCAACGTGGCGATGCGCAGATCGACCACGCGGTCGCCTACCTCGACGGTCGCCCGGCCGTCCTGGGCCAGACGCCGCTCGGCGATATTCATGCCGCCCATGACCTTGATGCGGCTGATGATCTCTTCGTGCAGCGCCGCCGGCGGCTCGAAGACCTCGTGCAGCACGCCGTCGATCCGGAACCGAACCACCAGCCGGTCCTCCATCGGCTGCACGTGCACGTCGCTGGCCCGGCGCTTCACGGCCTCCAGCAGCACCAGGCTCACCAGTTGGATCACCGGCGCGCGGCTGGCCACGTCGAGCAGGTCTTCGCTGGACGCCGCCTTGCCGGCGAGGCCGTTCACGGCGTTGCCGTCGAGCTGCTCGA
>JAAYDY010000031.1 GCA_012729015.1 Phycisphaerae bacterium
GGCGTCCTGCGAGGGCTCCCTGGGCGTCGGCTGCTCCATGCCTATGAAATACCGCACCCCAGGCCCTGGCGCAAGTTAAGGTTCTGTTAAAGAAGTGTGACGATACGGTTACCGGACAGTATTGGCATCCTGCCCCTGCTTCGCCAAGACGTTGATGTACCCTTGGCGAGCAGGGCGTTGGCAAACGGCAGTCTCAAGGACTGTGTGTGATTGGCATCATGCAACAACGGCTGTGCGGCAAGCAGTCGGTAACAGTGTGAGTACGCTGAATGCATCGTACCCGACAGCTCAGCGGCGCAGGCGGTCTTCGATGGTGCCGACTATCTCGGCAACCGTCATCTGCCGTTTCAGGCCGCCGTCGGCCACCGTGACCGTCTCGTCCGCGTCGGCCATCTGCTGGGTGCGATGACAGGCGGCCATGACGGTGGTGTGGTTTTTGCCGCCCATCATGCGGCCGATGTCGGGGAAACTCAGCGTTGTCAGGCGGCGGGCCAGGTACATGGCCAACTGCCGCGGCAGGGTCACGAGCCGCGTGCGGCGTCGGCCGACGATGTCGGCGGCGGGCACGTTGAAGAACTTCGAGACGGCCTCGACGATCGTGTCCACGCTCAGGGCGGTCTGCCCGGCGCGGATCAGGCCCGAGAGGGCCTCCCGGGCCACGTCGAGTGACACTGGCTTGTGGTCCAGCGTGGAGTAGGCGATCACCCGGACCAGGGCCCCCTCGAGTTCGCGAACGCTGCCGGTCACGTGCGCGGCGACGAACTCCAGCACCTCTTCGGGCAGCATCTGCCCCGACTGGCGGGCCTTGCTCCGCAGGATGCCCATCCGCGTGGCCCGGTCCGGCGGGTGCAGGTGAGCCACCATGCCCGAAACGAAGCGGCTGATCAGGTTGTCCTGGATGCACGTCAGCAGTTTCGGGTGGCAGTCCGACGCCATTACCACCTGGCGGCTCGACACGTCGAAGGCATTGAACGTGTGGAGGAACTCTTCCTGGGTGGCTTGTTTGTTGGCCAGAAAATGAATGTCGTCGATGACCAGCACGTCGAGGTTGCGGAACCGGTGGCGGAACGCGTCGAGGCTCCGGGTTTTCAGCGCCATGATGTAACGGTTGGTGAATTCCTCGGCCGTAATGTACAGCACGCGGGCCCGCTGGACGGTTCGCTGGACTTCGTGGACGATGCCCTGAAGCAGATGCGTCTTGCCCAGGCCGCACGGGCCGTGAATGAACAGGGGATTGAACGAGCGGCCGGGCCTGGCGGCGACTTCGCGTGCGGCGGCATAGGCCACGCGGTTGCAATCGCCGACGACGAACCGGTCGAGGGTCATCAGGGGTTGATTGCCCTCGTCAACGGGGCAGGACGGACGAGCCAGGGCGGTTCCGGCCTGCTGTCTGGCGGATGCCGGTTGCGACTGCTGAGCCAGAAAGGCGTCGTCCTGGGCTATCTGCTCCTGCCGACGGCGGCGGAACAACTGCGGATCGATCACAAAACGCACGGCAACGTCCGAGCCGGTTGCCTTGGCGGCGATGCCGCCCAGCAGCTTCGAGAAACGCGACTCCAGGTATTCCGACACGAACAGGTTCGGCACGCCCACTTTCAGTTCGCGGTCTTCGATGGCGAACTGCGTGGAGTTCCGGAACCAGACGTTGAAGCTGGTGGCTCCGACGTGCTGTTCGACCTGGCACAGAATGTCGGCGACGAGTTGCTGCTGGACCTCGGTCACGGCGACCTCCCGAGTTGTGATCCCCCCTGAGTCATGGATCGTGCCTCAGACGGGCTTGCGGTGATGACGATAGCGCCGTTGTGAGTCTGCCGAATGAGCGATCTGTCCCTGGCTCGGCAACGCACCCTGCGTCGGCGACATGCTAGTGATATACAACGCGCCGAAAGGGGGTTCAACAGCAAAAAAAGTGTGAAGGGAAGACCACTTTGCTGCCAACCGAGGAACCTCTCACAGGAGAACCGTTTAGCGGTGCGGCGGGACTTTAGAAAATTCTTATCCCCAAGCGGATTCCATGTTGTGGACAGAGTGTGCGTAACCCGACGGCGGAACGACTGCTGTCGCGGAACCTCGTTTTCAGTATAGGGAGGGGACGCAGTAAACGTGTCGGCGATTGACGATGTGCATGCCTGCTTGAAGGTACAGCTTGCGTGCGGGCGTGTTGGCCACATCGACAGCGACAGTCAGCATGGGCTCTTTCAGCAAGCGCGACGAGTTCATGGCGCGCTGAACGAGAAGGCGGCCGAGGCCGCGGCCACGAAACGCCGGCGCCACGCCCATGTAAACCAGTTCGCAGGCGCTTCGGGCGGCGACGCGGTTGACCAGCACCAGACCGGCCGCGCGGCCATCGCAGCGGGCCAGCGACCAGCCTTGCGGCGTGAACAGGCCGCTGGCGCGGTGACTGTCCAGGGCGTCCTGCGGTGTGCGAAGGGCGTCGATCCCAGGACAGTCGAGGCTGTCGATGTACGTCGCTTCCAGCAGGGCGGCGAATTCGCCTTCGAGGCCGTCATGGTAGGTTTCCCAGGTCCACGGCCCCGCGGCCGCGGCCGTCGCGCGTTTGTCGAGGTCGCACTCCATATACTCGAGCACCGTGAGGTGGCGGAACCCGGCGGCAAGATAAGCCGTTGCGGGAAATTCCTCTGGCCCTTCCGCCAGCAGGCTCTGGATAAGCGTTGCCCCATCCTCGCGGCAGGCGGCGACGTCGGCGCGAATGAGGTCGGCGGCCGTTCGGCATTGGGCGTCGGCGTTCAGCGTCGGCGACACACCCGGCGGCAGGATCGTGGCGCAATGGCCGGGGGCCATGATGTGCAGACAGGCGGCCAGCACGCGGCCGCCCTTCACCGCGACCATTTGCCGGCGAAAATCGATGCCCAGGGACTGCGGGGCGGCGTCGATGGTTCGGCGGGCCTGCGTGTCGTCGGCAGGAAGCGTTGGCATGAGCAGCCGCGCGGCTTCCAGCACTTCCTCGGCTCGGACTTTGCGGAACTCCATCGGACGGGACTCCCGAATGATGCCGTCTACGGCTCCGACTCTCGGCCGGCGGCCGAGAGCGTCGCGGCCGGGCTGTGCTATGGCTCGTGAATCTGGGCCAGGTAGGCCTCGGCCAGCGGCAGATCGGCGGGCGTCGTGATCTTGATGTTCGCGCGGCTGCCCTCGACCATGGCGACAGGGTGACCAAGGGCCTCGACCAGTTGGGCATCGTCGGTGACGGTGCCGGGAAACGCGTGGAGCCGCTCGTAGGCCTGCCGAAGCAGGGCCGTGCGAAAGACTTGCGGCGTCTGGGCGGCCCAGAGCGATTTGCGCGGGATGGTCTCTTCGACGATGTCGCCGTCGGTCACGCGCTTGATCGTATCGTGCACGGGCATGCCGACGCACGCGGCGCCGATGCGCTCGGCCACGGTCAGGGCTTCCACAATGGCGCGCAACGGCACCAGCGGGCGGACGGCATCGTGTACCACGACGAGGTCGCAGGCCTCCGGCACGCAAGCCAGGCCGGCAACGACCGAATCGTACCGTTCGCGGCCGCCGCAGACCAGGTGTGCGACGCCGAGGGCATCGAGTTCGTGCTGGTAGTTGCAGCGGACGAAGTCCAGGTCGTCGGGGCCGACGACGAGGATGCGGCAGGTAATGGCCTCGACGTCGCGGAACCGATCGAGCGTTCTCAGGAACACGGGCCGCCCGGCAAGTTCGATGTAAGGCTTCTTGACGTGGCTGCCGAACCGGAGCCCCTGTCCGGCCGCCGGGATGAGCAGGGCGGCTCTCATGCCTGTGGCTCCTCCCTGGACGGCGGGTCGTCGTGTCCGCCGCCGGGGCGGGTGCGACGGCGGGGGCCGTTGCCCTGGCCCTCGATGCGGCCGAAGATCATGCGGCCGGCACTGGTCTGAAGAACGCTGGTGACGCTGAGCGTGACTTCCTGGCTGACCATGTCGCGGGCCCCCTCGACGACCACCATGGTCCCGTCTTCGAGGTACCCGACGCCCTGGCCGGGCTCTTCGCCGGCCTTGACGATGGTGACGCGGAGCGATTCGCCCGGCAGGAACACCGGCTTCAGGGCGTTGGCCATGTCGTTGATGTTCAGCACCGACACGCCGCGGAACTGGGCTATCTTGTTGAGGTTATAGTCGTTCGTCAGAATCCGGCCGCCAAGCTCCTGGGCCAGCGCGACGAGCATCTGGTCCACGTCGCCGGAGACGCCGGAGGCCGTCGGCCCCGCGTCGTGGATGCGGATGTCCACCTTGCCGCAGGACTGGAGGCGATTGAGGATGTCAAGGCCGCGGCGGCCGCGGTTGCGTTTCAGCCGGTCGCCGCTGTCGGCCACGGTCTGGAGTTCCTGGAGCACGAATCGGGGGACCACCAGCTCGGAGTCGAAGACCTGCGTGTCGCAGAGGTCGGCGATGCGGCCGTCGATGATGACGCTGGTGTCCAGCAGGATCGGTCGCCCGCCCTTGGTCTCCTTGGCGAATTCCGTGTATGGGATAATAAACCTGAAGTCGTCTTTGGTCTGCATGATGACGCTGATGCAGACGTAGCAGAGGACGACCGAGAGGCCCAGGCTGACGGCCTGAGCGTTCTGCTCGTCCTGCATGAAGTCGAGGGGGACGATGCCGATCACGTAGCTGAGCAGCCACGACATGATGAGTCCGGCCAGCAGGCCGAAGAAAATGGCCGACAGGGTGCCGACGCTTTTCTTGCGGACCAGCATGTCCAGGCCGATGACGGCCAGGGCCAGGCCCACCGCTCCGATGAAGAACGGCAGCGGCTGGTAGAGTTGCTCATCATCGCCGGCGACGATGCGTGCAGCCGCCAGGCCGGCGGCCACCAGCACCAGAATAAACAGAAGGCGTGTCACAAGAAGAGGCATAACGGGACTCCAGAATGATAAGGATCGATCGGTTGCGGGCGAAACACGATGAAATAACGATGTCCTCCCGCCAAAATGACCATTATATCCCCCGGCGATGGCTGGACAAGGGCAACCCGGCATTTTCGGTTGCATTGCGGGGCCTCATTTCTATAATGCCAATGGCATTTCCGATTCATGGACCTCCTGCGGCACGGAGACCGATTGTGAAGGTAAATGCATTCTGGGCTGCTCTTTCCGCAATGTCGCTGGCTCTGGCGGCGGTCGGATGCGATCCGGCGGGTCGTGCCGGCATTGAGCAGCGACTTGCCAGCGAGGAGCCCCAGGATCGGGCCGGTGCGGCTCGCGATCTGGCCCAGAGCAATGCCCCCGACACCGACATCCGTCTCATTCATCTGCTGGCCGATCAGGACGAGGCGGTCCGCTTCTTTGCGGCGGCGGCCCTGCATCGGCGCACGGGAGAGCGGTTTGGGTACAGAGCCGAGGCGCCGCTGCGGGAGCGGGAGGGCGCTATCGCCCAGTATGTGCAGTGGTACTGTCAGAAACATCCCGACGCCGGCCCGCGGTTCGAGGGGCTCATGGCGGGGATGAAGACGCTGGAGCACAACGCGCCGTCGCCGGGTGGAGAAGGGTCGTCGAGCTAGGCATGGGCTGTGACGCGGACCAGAACAACGTGATTCGTCTTTCGGTGCCGAGCGACGCGGCCGTGATGGCCGTGGTGCGGGCGCTGGTGGACAAGATGGCGTCGCTGGCGGGATTCGACGAGAATCAGCGCAGCCGGATTGTTCTGGCCATCGACGAGGCATGCACGAACATCATCCGGCACCAGTACGAGGGCCGCACCGACGGCCGGCTGGACATCGAGACGCGCCTGTGCATGGACGAGGGGCTGGAGTTCGTTCTGCGCGACTACGGGCCGACGCGTGATCCGGCCCTGTTCCGGGGCCGGGACCTGGCGGACGTGCGGCCGGGCGGGCTGGGCATTCACATCATCCGCGAGGTGATGGATTCGGTGGAATACGGCGATGCGCCGGGCGGGGGCATGCAGTTGCGCCTTCGCAAGGCGATTCCCGCGTCAACAGACTGAGGTGGCCATGACACGAGTGGGCAGAGCAGGGGAGCCGAACCGGCTCAAGATCGCAGTCGAAGACCGGGCGCCGGCGTCGCTGGTCCACCTGGAGGGCGACGTGGACCTGAACGTCAGTCCGGTGCTTCGCAAGCAACTGAAGGATCTGGTGGCGTCGCGGGCGGCCATGATCGTGGTGGACATGTCGGACGTGCCGTACATTGATTCCAGCGGCGTGGCGACCCTGGTGGAGTGTCTTCAGGGCGTGAGCCGCTATGGCGGCAAGCTCCACCTGGCGTCACTGCGGCAGCAGACGCGGAGCGTGTTCGAGATCAGCCGCCTGGACAGCGTGTTTTCGATCTTCCCGACGGTGGAGGAGGCGTTGAAGGCGTGAGCGCGGGGCTGCGCACAGCGGTCGAGCGGCTTGGCGGACTGGGTAACGACGGCTTCTCCTATATCGGGGGCCTGGGATACCTGGCGTGGGACACCGTGCGCTGGTCGCTGCGCGGCGTGTTCGGGCAGCCGAAGATCGGCTGGAGCGCGCTGACGTTCCAGATGGTCCGGGTGGGCGTGCAGGCCGTTCCGATCATCGCGCTGGTTCACTTCTTCATCGGCATGATTCTGCCGTTCGAGATGGCTCCGGTCCTCCGCGACTACGGCATGTTGAACCAGATTGCGACGATCGTCGTGAAGGCGATCTTCCCGCAGTTGGCGCCGATCTTCAGCGCGATCGTGCTGTCGGGCTTCGCCGGCGCGGCCATTGCCGCGGAGCTGGGAACGATGGTCGTCAGCGAGGAGATTCTCGCCCTGGAGACCATGGCGCTGAATCCGGTGCGGTTTCTGGTGGTGCCGCGCGTGCTGGCGTGCATCGTGATGCTCGTGTGCCTGACGATCCTGGCCGACGTGGTGGCGTGGATCGGGGGGTTGGCCGTTTACACGTTCTTCCTGGACGGAACGGTCCTGGAGTACTACGAGCGGGCCCTGGAGTCGCTGCTCTATCGCGATATCCTGTCGGGACTGGTCAAGGCGGTCTGCTTCGCGGTGCTGGTGAGCCTGATTTCGTGCCACGAGGGGCTTCGCGTCAGCGGCGGGGCCGAGGGCGTGGGCCGCGCGACCACGCAGAGCGTCGTCAAGTCGATCGTGGCGATCATTGCATCGAACATGGTTCTGACGGTGATCTTCTATTACTACTGGCCGAGTCAATGAGCGACAAGAGCCCGGAATCCATCATCGAACTTCGCGGCGTCACCAAGCGCTTCGACGGCCGCACGGTCATCAATGCCGTGACGCTGCCGATCCTGCGCGGCGAGACGATGGTCATCATGGGCTCCAGCGGCTGCGGCAAGAGCACGACGCTGCGAATGATGATCGGCGACTATCATCCGGACGAGGGCGAGGTCCGGATTTTCGGGAAGTCGTGGGCGACGATGTCGGAAACCGAGGCGAACGACGTGCGGCTCCGGTTCGGCATCCTGTTCCAGAGTGGTGCGCTGCTGAACTCCATGACCGTGGGCGAGAACATCGCCCTGCCGATGCGGGAGCACACGGACCTGGACGAGCAGGTCATCCGGATCATGGTGAAGATGAAGCTGGAACTGGTGGGCCTTCGGGACTTCGAGCACCTGATGCCGGCTCAGTTGTCCGGCGGCATGAAGAAACGCGTGGGGCTGGCCCGGGCGATCGCCCTGGATCCGGAGATTCTGTTCTACGACGAGCCGACGGCGGGGCTGGATCCGATCGCCACGGCGGTGACCGACGAGTTGATTCGCGATCTGTCGAAGAAGCTGGGTGTGACGAGCGTCGTCGTGACGCACGACATGGGCAGTGCATTTCGCATCGCGGACCGGATGGCGGTGCTGTATCGCGGCGACCTGATCGCGCTGGGGGCGCCCGACACGATCCGCAACAGCGGCGACGCCCGCGTGAAACAGTTTATCGAGGGGCTGGCCGACGGGCCCATCCCCCTGAGGCAGTCGAGCAAGGACTATGCCGCGGACCTGCTGGGGCAGGTTTGACGGCGGACAGGACATTCTACGACCGCGGGCATGACGCCGCGGCCCGGGCATTCTGGAGGCCCTCATGGCTCGTTCCAAACGCAACGATCTGGTGGCAGGCATCTTTATCCTGCTGGCGCTGTCGGCCCTGCTGGTCATCATGGTACTCGTGGGCAAACTGAACGAGATCGGCACGGTGACGAAGACCTACCAGGTGCGGTTCGAGCAGATACCGGGCGTGAAGGCGGGCAGCGCGGTCCTTCTGGCCGGATCGCCGGTGGGGCAGGTGACCGAGGTGGTCGCGCAGTGGAGCCAGGACGAGGCGACCCAGGCCAAGCGGTTCTCGCATTACCTTCTGACGATCGACGTGCCGGAGAACGTGGAACTGTACCAGGACGCGTTGATTTCGGTGGAGACGAAGCTGATCGGCGAAGGGGCGTCGGTGAACATTCAGAGTGTCGGCGAAGGGGCGGCCCTGAAGGGCCCCATCCAGGGTCGCAGCGGCACGGCCCTGGGCAGCGCCGTCGAGGCCATCGGTATCGGCGACGAGCAGAAGAAGCAGATCACCGAGATCATCTCGAACGTCAACCAGTTGTCGAGCGACCTGAAGACGAAGATACCGCCGCTGGTGGCGTCGATCCAGAAAAGCGCCGACCGGTTGGACGCCATTACGGAGAAGGTGGACGGCATCCTGGCCGAGAACCGTGATAAGCTGAAGGACAGCATGACCAGCATCAAGGACGTGACGGCGGACCTTCAGGCCATGATCAAGGAGAACCGCGCGAAGATCGACGAGAGCGTGGGGAACATTCAGGCTCTGACGGGCGACATGAAAGCGAAGATGGCGACGGTGGGCGAGAATCTGGCGGCGACCAGCGGCGACGTGCGAGCCCTGGTGGCGGCGAACCGGATGAACCTGGCGGACACGTTCAGCAACATGCGTCAGACGAGCGAGCAGCTTCGAGCGGCGAGCATCGAGATCCGCCGGGCGCCGTGGCGTCTGCTGCACCGGCCGGACGACCGCGAGAGCGACACGCTGAACATCTTCGACGCCACGCGGAACTACGCGGTGGCGGCGGGCGACCTGCGCAGCACCACGGCGAACCTGGAGTCTCTGACGCGACTGAAGGACGAGGGCGTGTCGGTGGATCAGAAGATGATCCTCGAGATGCTCGACCGCGTCCGCGCCAGCCTGGACAAGTACGGCCAGGCGGAGGACGCCCTGTGGCAGCAGTGGGAAAAGGCCGCCCCATAGCCGGCTGGAGCCGCCATGGCGGACAGTGAAGCCGATGTGATCGTCGTGGGCGCCGGGCCGGCGGGGGCCACATGTGCGCGGTTGCTGGCCCAGGCCGGATGCAGCGTGGTGCTGGTGGACCGGGCCTCGTTTCCCCGCAAGAAGCCGTGCGGTGGGTGGGTCAACGCCGCGGCGTTCGATGAATTCCCCGAACTGGAAACTCTCCGCAAGAAGTCCTCGCCGAAGAAGCAACTGGTCGATGTGCCGTTTCACGGGCTGGTGTTCCACAAAGCGGACATGAGCGCCGAGGCCGTCTACGCGCCGCGTCAGAAACTGGGGTACCTGGTGTCGCGGGAGACGTTCGATGCGGCGCTGGTGGCGCTGGCGGCGTCGCGGAAGCGGCTGGTGAAGGTGTTGCAGCGGTTTCGCGTGACGGGCGTGGACGTGCGGGAAGGGAGTGTGTGCGTTCGTGCGGCCGACGGGCGAACGGCGGCAGGGCGTTTGCTGGTGGGGGCCGATGGCGCCGAGTCGACCGTGGCCGCCGTGACGGGCCTGCGCGACAGTTGGGCCGGCGACCGGCAGGTCGTCTGTCTGTTCAAGGAGATCAAGGTCAGTCCGCGGACGCTCGACCGCCTGTACGGCAAGCAGCGCAAGATTCATCTGGCGATGCAGTACGGTGGATTGCCCGGATATGCGTGGGCGTTTCCGAAACATGGCACGGTCAGCGTCGGCATCGGTTGCCGCGGGGACGCCGGGGCGGACCTGAAGTCGGTCTATGCGGCATGGGTCGAGCACCTGATCGGCGCGGGCCTTCTGCCGGATGCGGCGGACGTGTCGCGACCCACGGCAGCCATGGCTCCGGCCGGTGGCGCGATTGAGGACGAAGGGCACGTCGGCAAGAGGACGCTGCTGATCGGCGACGCCGGCGGCTTCGTCTCGGCGGCCACGGGCGAGGGCATCTACCCGGCCATGCGGTCGGCCCGCGTGGCGGCGACGTGCCTGACGGCCGCCCTGAAAGCCGACCATCCGCAGGACGCCCTCATGCAATTCAAGTTCGATTGGCGTCAGGACTTCGCCGAGTACATCCAGATGCCCAACGCCAACCTCGCCTTTCTTCTGCCCCTGGTGTACGAAAACGCAGAGCTGTGCCGTCGCCTGGCACGGTGCTACCTGTTCGGCGAGAACTTCTGACAGAGCGCATGAAGCGGGGGACGACGCCTTGGATGGCACCGGCGTCGTCCCCCTCTGCGTTACACGGACAGCGGCACGTGGGCCGGCCGTTGCACGTCAGGGTTTCCCTCGCAGCTTCTGGTCCCACTCTTCGAGGCGGCGCTTGGCCAGGTCGCGTCCTCCGATGCCGAAGGCGATGGCGGCGGCGATGGCCACCATGCCAATGATGGCGACGAAGGCCACCAGGACGATGTTGTCTCCGACGCCGATGCGCTGGAGGGCCATGGCGGCGGCCACGACGATGATCGCGATGCGGGCGAACAGGGCCAGCGACAAGGCAA
>JAAYDY010000032.1 GCA_012729015.1 Phycisphaerae bacterium
CGCCCCGGGTTGCTTGTCTCCGGTCCGAACAGTTGCCTGCGGGTGAGCCGGGAGTGTCCGTAGCGCGGTGATTGGGGCGAGTTCCGGCCTCGGCGCAGGGGGTACACGTGCGTCGAGGCCGCCCCTTTTTCCTCGTCCCAGCCACACGATGCGCTGGTGCGACGGCGGTTCAGCCGATAGTGGCCGTCCGCTGCTGCAGTTCAGCTGAGACCTGTTCTATGAGGCGTGTCCGGTATCCTCTCTGTGTGCAGATGCCTTCAGCAGAAAGGAGAAGAGCAATTGAACCGTTCAAAGGCAGTCCTGCAATATCACCTGGCAGACGACGTGGTGCTCGAGATCCGGGCCGACGCCGCACCGGGGCGACAACGGGCCAGCCTGAAGGCCTTGGGCCAAGCGGCTTGGGGACTGGAGAACCAGAAAGGGGGCAACAATGACGACCATGGCTGACCGCACACTGCAGGGCCTGGGACTGACGATTGGCTCGGATGGGGGGCTGGACTTGGTAGCGGACCGACGGAGTCTTGCTGCAAGGTGCTTACGCGGCGCCTGAACGGCTGCGGCCGGTGCCGGGACAAAACGGGAGCCGAAGTCTTGACCGCCCCGCGGCCGTCGAACAACGCAATCCCTGGCCACGCTGCTGTCAGAGCCAGTTGGCGGAGGCGGCTCACGTGCCAGAATCTTCGGGCACACCCTCGGTACACGCAAAGACGGTCTGATGTTGTCAATCCTTTGGCCTGCTGGTAGACTGAGGCCACCTGTGCTGGGTCTCTCTGGCAACTTGAACGCTTGGACGGCACCCATGGCAAACATCGATCTCAGACACGGAATCGTAGTGCGTGGCCCACTCTTCCCGGAGCCGGTGCAGGTGCTCGTCTGCACGCCCCTTGGTCAGTCAACAAAGCTGATCGGCAAGGGGCTCGATTCCGGCAAGGTCTATGAACCGGTTCTGGACGCCACCCAGCTTGCCAGTCTGCAGGTGAGCCCGGAGCAGCCGCCGTTCGATGGCGACCCCCTCCATTTCCGGCTGGGCGTCGAGGCCCTGCGGCTGGGCCTCGCCTATGAATATGATCCGTATTTCTCGCTATCCATCGCACGCGTAGACCCGCTGCCGCACCAACTCGAAGCAGTCTATGATTACTTCGTGAAGCTACCGCGCATTCGGTTCCTGTTGGCCGACGACCCTGGGGCCGGCAAGACGATCATGGCCGGTTTGCTTCTCAAGGAACTGAAGATTCGCGGCTTAGTGAAACGGACGCTCATTGTCGCACCTGCTAACCTGACCTTCCAGTGGCAGCGCGAATTGAAAGACAAGTTCCGCGAGAGCTTTGAGATCGTCCGCGGCGACATACTCCGCACCAACTATGGTACCAATCCGTGGCAGGAGAAGAATCAGGTCATCACTTCCGTCTCCTGGGTCTCTCGTATCCAGGACGCTCGCGACAGCTTGCTCCGCAGCACCTGGGACCTGATCATCGTCGATGAAGCGCACAAGATGAGCGCCTACAGCAGCGACAAGAAGACGCTGGCCTATGAGCTCGGCGAGGCGTTGTCGGCGATGACCGACCACTACCTGCTCATGACCGCCACGCCGCACAAAGGTGATCCGGGGAATTTCTGCCTGTTCCTGCGGCTGCTGGATTCCGACGTGTACGGCGATGTTAAGAGTCTTGAAGATGCGATGCAACGCAACTCGGCACCGTTCTACCTGCGTCGCACCAAGGAAGCCCTGGTCACCTTCCCCGACCCCGACACCGGACAGATCAAGAAGCTGTTTACAAAACGGGTTGTCCGGACGAGCCGTTTCGAGATCGACGATGACGAGTGGGACCTCTACGACGCGCTTAGCCGCTACGTTGAGGATCAGTCCATTCGGGCGCAGGCTGCCAACGCCACGACCGGCCGGGCGATCGGCTTTACGATGGCTATGCTCCAGCGTCGGTTAGCATCGAGTGTCTATGCGGCCCGCCGCAGCCTCGAGCGCATGCGGGAGAAGCGACAGAAGATACTGGAGAATCCCCAGGCCTATCGCGAAGAGCAGATTGCCAAGAAGCTTCCCGAGGATTATGACGACCTGACGGACGAAGAACAGCAGCAGATTCTTTCAGACCTGGAGGAGGTTGTCGCCTCCGTCGATCCTGCCGCGTTGCGAGAGGACATCGCCCAGCTGACCCGGCTGATTGACCAGGCCCGCGCCCTGGAACAGCGAGAGGTAGAGACCAAGCTCGTGAGGCTGCGCGAGGTCATTTCCGACCAGGGAGTCTTCAAAGACCCCTCCACCAAGCTACTCGTCTTCACCGAACACAAGGACACCCTCGACTATCTGGTTGGCAAACTGACCGACTGGGGCCTCAGCGTCACGCAGATTCACGGCGGGATGAAGATCGGCGACCGCGACATGCCCAACACGCGTCTGCACGCTGAGCGCATCTTCCGGGAGCCCGGCGGCGCCCAGGTGCTGGTCGCCACCGAGGCTGCCGGCGAAGGCATTAACCTCCAGTTCTGCTGGCTGATGATCAACTACGACATCCCCTGGAACCCGGTTCGCCTTGAGCAGCGGATGGGCCGCATCCATCGCTACGGCCAGGAGAAGGACTGCCTCATCTTCAACTTCGTGGCCTCCAACACCCGCGAAGGCCGGGTCATGGAGAAGCTGTTCGAACGCATCGAGGCCATCGAGGACGACCTCGACCCCGGCCGCACCGGCAAGGTCTTCAACGTCCTCGGCGACGTCTTCCCGGCCAACCAGCTCGAGAAGATGATCCGCGAGATGTATCTGCGCAACCTCACGGAGGAGAGCATCAAGAGCCGTATCGTCGAAGAGGTCGATACCACCCGCTTCCGCCAGATCACCGACTCGACGCTGGAGGGCCTGGCCAAGCGTGAGCTCAACCTGTCGGCCATCGTCGGCAAGTCGGCCGAGGCCAAGGAACGGCGCCTCGTGCCGGAGGTCATCGAGGATTTCTTCATCAGCGCAGCCCCCCTGGTCGGCGTCATGCCAAAGGAATCCGTCGCCGGCACGCACGTCTACCGCGTGGGCCGCGTGCCGCGGAACCTCTGGCCGATGGGCGAGAGGCTGGAGCCCCGTTTCGGCAAGCTCGGTAAGGAGTACAAGCAGATCGTCTTCGACAAGACGCTCCTGGCCAAGGACCCAACCTCTGAATGGGTCACGCCGGGCCATCCGCTCTTCGAGACGGTCCGCCAGAGCCTCTGGGACCAGGTCCGCGACAGCCTGATGCGCGGCTCTGTCTTCTACGACTTGCACACGAGGGAACCGTACCACCTGGACGTCTTCTCGGCCTCGGTCAAGGACGGCCTCGGCCACGAGCTTCACCGCCGGCTCTTTGCCGTCCAGTCATTCCCCGACGGCCGCATGGCCGTCAAGCAGCCGACCGTCTTTCTGGACCTCGCCGTTGCTCCTACGGGCACCGCCGCCCCGGACGGTGCCGGTCTGCCTGCACCGGAGCAACGTGAGCATACCCTTGTGGAAACCTGCCTCAACGCCTTCCTTGCCGAGATTGCCGGCCAGCGCTGCAAGGAGACGAACACTATCCGCCGGCACATCGAGATCAGCCTCAACGAGTTGATTCACCGGCACCAACTCACCTTCGCCAGCCTGATGGAACAGCAGGAGAAGCTGGGCAGCACCCCGCCGTGGTTGGCCGCGAGTCTCAAGCAGAGCGAAGACCGTCTGGAAGAGCTGAACGGCCGCCGCGAGCGGCGCCTGGCCGAACTGGAGAGCGAGTGCCAGTGTGCCATTGGTGACATCCAGCATGTGGGCTGTGCATGGGTCCTGCCGCACCCGGAGCGTACCTCTCCGGCTATCCAGCCGATGGTCCGCGACGACGAGATCGAGCGGATTGCCGTCCAGGCCGTGATCGCCTACGAGAAAGCCCAAGGCCGCACGGTCGAGAGCGTCGAGGCCCAGAACCGCGGCTTTGATCTGATTTCCAGGCGTCCACATCCTGAAGACCCGGCCACGGCCATCGACGTGCGGTTCATCGAGGTCAAAGGCCGCTCCGCCGTGGGTGAGATCGCCCTCACGTCCAACGAGTACAAGACCGCCGAGCGGCTCAAGGGGGACTACTGGCTCTACGCCGTATTCAACTGTGGCGGTACCCCCGCAGTCCATGCCATTCGAGACCCGGCCCGATTGGGCTGGAAGCCCATCGTCAAGGTCGAGCATTACTCGGTCGATGTCCCCGCAATCATCGCCGCAGAGGAGAAGACGGCATGAATCAGGTACGCCGGGAGCCGATCGCGATTGCCTACCTGCCATGGGCGGACCTCAGGGAAGAGTTCGCCATCGGCCCGGTCATGTTCTGGCCGTTCTACGCCAAGATGGAGGAGAAGATACCTGATGCCGAAGTTCGGGCCGACTTGAGGCGCTTCTTCGAGACCTTCGTCGACAATGCTGGCAAGCCTGTCACGACGATGGCGGCGTGTTCTTATGGCCCTGTGGACTTCCGAAAATTCACCCCCGAGGAAGGTCAGACCATCAGCGATGCCGTCGACTGTCTCACATTCGCCGCCATTGCCACGGGGACGAAGAACGGCGTTTGCGCGGACAACTACTCGATGGCCCCGCCATCGGCCGACCGCTTTGACCTCGCGGCCCGGTGGGTCTGGCCCGCCCACGACGGCTTGGTCGTCAAGACCGAGAACTCGACCCAGTTCTGGAGCCACGGCGAGTACAAGATCACCCGGCCCATCTCTGTCGGCGGTTCGTTCAGCGGAAATTACGCGCCCCTGCTCGAAGGCCTGGGCCGTGTGTTCGCGGCTGAGTTCCCAAGAGACATGCGCGAACGGCTGTTCCGTGCCTTTGAATGGTTTCGGTTCGCCCACACCCAATCAACCGCCGTCTCTTGGCTTCACAAGGTCGTCATGATGGCTACCGCTTACGAAATCCTGCTGGACTTCCCCGAGTCGGGCAAGAGGCGATACTTCATCGACCAGGTCGACTCCAAGCTGCGCTTGCGGGACTCGTACATGGTCGGGATGCGTGACGGAGGCGGCGGAACCTTCAGCGTGTGCAAGGCCGCCGAGTGGGCTGGGCAGTTCTACAAGTTGCGAAATGACATCACCCACGGCGACGAGGTGACATGCGAGCGCCTTCAGTACAAGAACTGGGTCGGGCAGCTCATCGTCGCCGATCTGGTCATGCTGGAGGTAGTGAAGCGGCTGCTGTACGAACACCATTGTATCGGCGACAAGGTCCGGGGGCTTGCCGCCCAGTACGCCCAGGGCTCCTCTGACCCCGTAGAGGAGTTCGAAGCTGTATTGTTGCCCGGTTCGATGGGACTCGATGTCGAAGATGTCCATGAGGCCCTTGGCTGGATTCCGCCACTCCAGGAGCGGATGGAAGAGAAGGAACAGCAGTTGAAGACTGAACCGGATTGCGAAGCCGGACAAGGCTGACCGTCTTGTCCGGGATGCCAAGGAGGTCTCGCCGATGACGAATCTCATCTGGGAATGGTCGCCGCAGCCAAAGGACGCCCATGCGCTGCGCCTTGAGAAACCGGGGGCGGCAGACGCCATCAGACTGAGGCGGCTGTTCGAGACCGTCAAACGGGCGTCTGGCGGCGGGCGGAAGGTGATCAGCAAGGATGCCGTCGAGGGCTTTGAGGAGTGGCTTGAGGACGTGGCCAGGCCGCTGAGGTCGGAGGCGTATGCGCTTCTGAGCAACTGGTTTCTGACAGGGAACAAGGGCGCCCGTAACACGCCGCTGGGCCATGCCTGCGCGGACTTCTGGGATGCCGTGTTTGCCGTGCGGCCGAGTAAACGCCTGACTTCGCCCGAGGAAAACCATCAGATTCTGGACGACCGCTTCGGGGTCTGGTGGGCCAGCATGGAGAGAGCCCAGGGACGACGATGACCACAGGGTATCCCAAACGCCTTATCGAAGTCGATCTGCCCATCAAACGCATCTCGGCCCATGCGCGGCGGGAGAAGTCGATTCGGCATGGGCACATTTCGACGCTGCACATCTGGTGGGCACGGCGGCCGCTGGCGGCTTGCCGGGCGGTGATCTGTGGGGCGCTGTGGCCGGACCCCGCCGATCCACTCTGCCCGCAGGCGTTTCGCAAGGCGGCGGCCAAGGAGATGGCTGCGTTCGCTAAGGCGACGCAGCAGGACACGGCCGTGGCTGACATCTGCGACAAGGATTCGTGGGGTCGCTATGGGGCGCTGAGCAAGCGGAAGGAGCCGTTCGACCTGAAGACGCTGCCAGCGGGAATAGCCGGCGGCAAGGGCGAGGCGAAGGGGTTGACCGACCTGGAGCGGCTGCAGGGGCTGCTGCTCGATTTCATCGCCGACTTTGCCGCCTGGGAGGCCTCAACCAACAAAGTATTCCTCCAGACGGCCCGGGCGCTCACGCAGGCGGCGCATGAGGCCCTGGGCGGCGCGCCGGGTACGCGGCCGCTGGTGGTCGATCCGTTCGCCGGCGGCGGGGCCATTCCGCTGGAGGCCCTGCGGGTCGGGGCCGACGCCTTCGCCAGCGACCTGAACCCCGTGGCCGTGCTCCTCAACAAGGTCGTCCTGGAATACATCCCCAAGTACGGCCAGCGGCTGGCCGACGAGGTCCGCAAGTGGGGTCAGTGGATCAAGGAGGAGGCCGAGAAGGAACTGGCCGAGTTCTACCCCAAGGACCCGGACGGGGCGACGCCCATTGCCTACCTCTGGGCGCGGACCATCCAGTGCGAAGGCCCCGGCTGCGGGGCCGAAGTGCCACTCATGCGGTCGCTGTGGCTGGCCAAGAAGGGCAAGAAGTCAGTCGCTCTGCGGCTCGTGCCGCGCCCGCGGGCCAAGCGCGTCGATTTCGAGATCATCGAGAAGGCCAAGGCCTCCGACGTGGCGGGCGGCACCGTGGCCCGCGGCTCGGCCACCTGTCCTTGCTGCGGGTTTACCACGCCGGTAGCCTCAGTGCGAGTGCAGTTCAAGGCCCGCAAGGGCGGCGCGGCCGACGCGCGGCTCTTCGCCGTCGTGACCACGCGGAACGACACTACCGGCCGGTTCTACCGCCTGCCGACCGACCGCGACCTCGCGGCCGTCCAGCGTGCCGCCGCCGAACTCCAGCGCCGCCGGAAGGCCCACAAGGGCGAATTGTCCCTCGTGCCGGAGGAGCCACTGCCGCCGCAGGGCACGCTGGGCTTCCGCGTCCAGCTTTATGGCATGGAGCAATGGGGCGACCTGTTCGCCCCGCGGCAACTGCTGGCTCTGACGACCCTCGCCCGCCTCGTCCGCCAGGCCGGCGAGCAGATGGCGATGAACGCAGACAAGGGACTTGCCGAGGCTTCGCAGGCGATTCTGGCTTGCCCTGTTAGTCGCTCGGCAGAGCATCTCGCATCGTTGTGCCGTTGGAATCCGTCGGCGCAGAAGATGCAAGCGTCCTTTGGGCGGCAGGCGATACCCATGACTTGGGATTTCTGCGAGGCGAGCACTATAGGCGGCTCGGTCGGATCGTGGGAGAATCTGCTCGAATGTGCTCTCATCCCCTTCGAAACCGGACTGTCGATGCCGCGCGCGGGAGAAAGCCACCAAGCCAACGCTGCAAAGCATCCCTTGCCGGATGATGCTGCCTCAGCATATGTGAGCGACCCGCCGTATTACGACGCCGTGCCGTATTCTGACCTGTCGGATTTCTTCTATGTCTGGCTGAAGCGAACTCTTCCCACGTCGCTCTTGAGTGCGTTTGCTGATGAACTGACGCCGAAGGGCGACGAGTGCATCGTCGACGAGATCAAGGGCAAAGATAAAGCGTACTTCGAGAAGACAATGGCCCAGGCGATGGCCGAGGGGCGGCGCGTGCTGGCCCCCACCGGCGTGGGGGTAGTCGTCTTTGCCCACAAGTCAACGGCAGGATGGGAAGCGCAGCTTCAGGCGATGGTGGACGCCGGCTGGACGATGACGGGCTCCTGGCCTATCGACACTGAAATGAGCACCCGGCTGCGAGCAATGGATTCGGCGGCCCTGGCATCGAGCGTTCACCTGGTCTGCCGTCCGCGCGAGAATCTCGACGGTTCGGTTCGAACGGCTGAAGTCGGCGACTGGCGGGACGTGCTGTCCGAGTTGCCGAAGCGGATTCACGAGTGGTTGCCGCGGTTGGCCGAGGAAGGTGTGGTCGGGGCCGACGCCATCTTCGCCTGCCTGGGGCCGGCCCTGGAGGTCTTCTCCCGCTGTTCGCGGGTCGAAAAGGCCAACGGCGAGCAGGTTGCTCTGCGCGAGTACCTGGAACAGGTCTGGGCGGCCGTGGCCAAGGAAGCCCTGGCCATGATCTTCACCGGGGCCGACGCCAGCGGCTTCGAGGAAGACTCGCGCCTGACGGCCATGTGGCTCTGGACCCTCAAGGCCGGTAACGGCGCTGCTGAGGGCGAAGGCGGCGAGGACGAGGAAGCCGACGACGAGGAAGGCTCCGGTGGCCCCTCGACTGGGCTCGGGGCAGGCAAGAAGGCCAAGGGCGGCGGCTATTCGCTAGAATACGATGCCGCACGTAAGATCGCCCAGGGCCTGGGGGCGCACCTGGAGAAACTCGCGAGCGTGGTCGAGGTCAAGGGCGACACGGCGCGGCTCTTGCCGGTCTCGGATCGCACGCGGCACCTCTTCGGCAGAGACGAGGCCCAGGCCCCGAAGGCCCGCAAGAAGAAGGCCAAGAACCAGATGGCCCTGGGCTTCATGGCCGAAGTCGTGGCCGCCGAGGCCGAGGCCGGCGGCTGGGGCGCGAAGAACGCCCCAAAGGCCGGCGACACGGTCCTGGACCGCCTGCACCAGGCGATGATCCTTTTCGCCGCCGGCCGCAGCGAAGCCCTGCGCCGCTTCCTGGCCGAAGAAGGCCACGGCCGCGACCAGCGCTTCTGGCGCCTGGCCCAAGCCCTCTCGGCCCTCTATCCGCCCAACACCGACGAAAAACGCTGGACCGACGGGGTCCTGGCCAGGAAGAAAGGGTTGGGGTTTTAAACTATGGACTTCAAGGGAGATGGCAAGAGAGTCAGGGAGTTCTGGGATGCGGAGGTGAGATGCCTCCTTGCGTCCTATGAGCATTTCGAGACACTCCTGCCTGCGGCGGGTCGTGGCGGGGCTTCACATCCGGGTGAGGACGGACGGTACGTCGAAGCACTGCTGCGAGCCTATCTTCAGAAGTATCTGCCAGGTGATCTTGAGGTCCTGACTGGCTTCATCCTGCGCCCCGCTGTGATCACAGCCAAGGATGGTGACGAGAGGAGTGGCAAAGAGGATTGCCATTCGTCCCAGCTCGACATACTGGTAATAGATACCGCCCATTACCCGGTGTTTCATCGCTTTGAGAACAACGTGATTGCCCCCCCGGAGGGGGTCGTAGGAGTGCTGTCGGTTAAGAAGTATTTGCGGCCCAACGATACCACACGCGAGTGCGCGGCGTTGCAGCGCGTTGCTGACTTGTGCCGATGCAAGAACCAACGGGGTGCGCCAACGCGTGGACCGTTCTTGGGAATCGTCTCAATGGAAAGTGAATTCACCAAGCAGCATAACAACAAGAAGATCCCGAAAACTTCCGAGGAGACTGTCAAGGACGTGCTTAATGAGGTGCTCGCGGCATATTCAGGTGCTACATACTTCGACCAGATCGTTGGGTATGTTGGCAGCTTGAGAGAATGGAGTGTCAGCAAGAGACGTCCACCAGGAAAGAACGCGCCGCAGCAAGCCGCACTGGCACATCTTACCTATGCCGACGGAAGTCCTGCAGACTGGGGACTCCAATATACTCTGAGCGGAATCTTGAGTGTCTACTATGAAGGCGAGAGGGGGCAGGCTCGCCGTCGACTTGGCTTTACCGGCTTCGCGAAGCCGCCTAGCGAACATGCGCAGGTGTCCATTCCGTTCGAAGGAATGTACTTGCCCAAGGACCGATGGGAAGCACTGGGTTGAAAGCAATCGTAGCCACCATCTGTTTTCGCAGGAGAATTCAATGGCACTGAAGCCTTGGTACAAGATTGTCGAGCCGCGCGAAGACCTACGAGAAGGTCGTCCGTTGGACGCCTCGGAGTTCGCTGTGCACTTAGACAAGGTGCGCGAAGGCACGGCGCCGGAGGACTACCGTGACCCCAAGAGGTTCATGGACCGCACCTATCTGACAACGAACCTGCTGGGTCTGGGGGCTGAGGTGCTACGGCGTCTGTCAGGGATCAAGACGGAGACCTCGGCGGTGTTCAACCTCGCCACGCAGTTCGGCGGCGGCAAGACCCACGCCCTGACGCTGCTCTATCATCTGGCGGCCAACGGCCGCAAGGCGGAGAAGTGGAACGGTGTGGATCGGCTGTTGGCCAAGGCGGAGGTTGAGCACGTGCCACAGGCGGCGGTGGCGACGTTTGTCGGGACGGAGTTCGACTCGATCACGGGCCGCGGCGGCGACGACGGTACGCCGCACCGCCGGACGCCGTGGGGCGAGATCGCCTGGCAACTGGGTGGACAAGAAGTCTTCGACGTGATCGCCGAGCACGAGCGGTCGCTGACGGCGCCCGGTGGTGATGTGATCAGGAAGATGTTGCCCAAGGGGCGGCCCGCGCTGATCCTGATGGACGAACTGCTCAACTACGTGAGCCGCAGCCGCAAGAGCGGGCTGGCAGCCCAGTTCTACAATTTCGTCCACGACTTGAGCGAGACGGCCCGTGGAGAGGACAACGTTGTACTGGCTGTGTCAATTCCAGCGTCTGAGCTGGAAATGACTGCTGAGGACCAGGCTGATTATACAAGGTTCAAGAAGCTCCTGGACCGGCTCGGTAAGGCGGTCATCATGTCGGCCGAAGAGGAGACTTCGGAGATTATCCGACGGCGGCTGTTCGACTGGGGCGGTATGCCGGACGAGGGGCGGCGAGTGGCAGCAGAGTATGCCGAGTGGGTCCTGGAGCACAAGGACATGGTGCCGAAGTGGTTCTCGGCGGACAATGCCCGGCAGGCCATCGAGGCGACGTACCCGTTCCATCCGACTGTGCTCTCGGTCTTCGACCGAAAGTGGCAGGCCTTGCCCCGGTTCCAGCAGACCCGTGGCATCCTTCGACTGCTGGCTCTGTGGGTCTCGCGTGCCTACCAGGACGGCTACAAGGGGGCGCACAAGGACCCGTTGATCAGCCTGGGAACGGCTCCGCTGGAGGACCCGCTATTCCGGACGGCGGTGTTCGAGCAGTTGGGCGAGCAGAAGCTGGAAGCAGCGGTGACGACGGATATTTGCGGCAAGAAAGGTGCGTTCGCGACGCGGCTCGACGAGGAGGCCGTGGAGACCATCAAGAAGACCCGGCTTCACCGGAAGGTGGCGACGACGATCTTCTTCGAGTCCAACGGCGGGCAGGCCAAGGAAGGCGAGGCCACGGAGCCCGAGATTCGGCTGGCGGTGGCGGAGCCGGGACTGGACGTGGGCAACATCGAGACCGCCTTGGACGCCCTACTGGAATCGTGCTACTTCCTGCGAGTGCACAAGAAGAAGTACCGGTTTGGGCTGGCGCCGAACCTGAACAAGCTGCTGGCCGACCGGCGGGCGAATGTTGACTCGAAGAGAATCGAGGAGCGAGTGCGCGCCGAGATTCTTAAGGTCTTCGAGAAGCAGCCGGGCGTGGAGGTCGTGCCGTTTCCGGAGAAATCGAACCAGATTGCTGATCGACCGATTATCAGTCTGTGCGTACTGGCACCGGAGTGGGCTGTTGGCGACAAGAAGACCATGTCGATGGTCGAGACCATGGTTCGCGAGAGCGGCAGTTCCGGTCGGACGTTCAAGAGTGCCCTCCTGTTTGCGGTGGCGGACGATGATGCCGGACTGCGTGATGAGGCCCGGAAACTCCTGGCTTGGCAGGACATCAAGGACGAAGAGGAAGACAAGCTGGATGGTGGCCAGCAGACTCAGCTTGCAGAGAATTTGAAGAAGGCCCAACGTGACTTGAAGGAAAGTGTCTGGCGGACGTACAAGAACGTGGCCCTCCTCGGCAAGGATAACAGCGTCTATACGATAGACCTCGGCCTGGTCCATTCGAGTCAGGCCACGGGAGGCATGGTCAGCCTGATTGTGACTCGGCTGGGGCAGGACGGCATCGTCGAAAAGCAGGGCATCAGCCCCAACTTCCTCGTTCGCAACTGGCCGCCGGCGTTCACCGAGTGGAGCACGAAGAGCGTGCGGGACGCGTTCTTCGCGTCGCCGCAGTTTCCACGCCTGCTTGACGGCGAGGCGGTGAGGGACACCATAGCCCGCGGCGTGTCCAACAACATCCTGGCCTACTTTGGCAAGGTTGGCGACCAGTACAAGCCATTTGTCTTTGAGAGCAGCCTCTCCGCCGCGGACGTCGAGGTCTCTGACGACATGTTCATCATGACGGCCGAGGAGGCCAAGAAGCACGTCGAACCGCCCAGATTGACAGCATTGACGATCACCCCCGAGGCCCCGACTGTGAGGCCCGGGGCACGGCTGGAGTTCCAGGCAAAGGCCCTCGATCAGCACGGGCGACCAATGACCGGGCTCAAGGTCACATGGACGGCCACGGGTGGCAAGATCGATGCAAAGGGAGGATTCACAGCGGGGTCAGAGGTCGGCGAATACACGGTCGAGGCCTTGTCAGGAGAGGTGGCGGTTCTGACGGCGGTTGTCGTGACGAAAGAAGAGATCGTCCAGCCGCCTAAGCCGTCGAAACCCACTGAGATCAAAGGACTCTACTGGACTGGCGATGTGCCGCCGCAGAAGTGGATGAACTTCTACACTAAGGTGTTGGCAAAGTACGCGACCACGGGGGGGCTCAAACTCACGATTTGCTTCGAGGTATCCCCGGAAAACGGCCTGCTGCCGCAACGACTTGAAGAGGCAAGGGCAGCCCTGCATGAACTGGGCCTCAACGATGATGTGCGGTCCTTGCCATAACGCGGATCGTGTGAACCAGGGGGATGGGTTCATGACATGAGGAGGCTTTGCACCTGTTGTCGGTCACGATCCGCCCCGTATGGTTCTACAGGCACCACGTGATGAGTAGGTCAGAACACTGTCAATCCGCTCGATGAGGCTGTCGAAAGCTGATTGACACATATGGCAGCGGCTGAACGGTCGGATGGGCGCAGCCACAGGAGACCTCGATGACCATGCACTGCGTGAGTTTCCAGAGATGCGTCGCCGTGGTTACTGTTGTCATGGCCACCCTGGTGGTCGTCGTCTCACTGGGGAGTGCCGGCGGGGCGGACGATGTCGCGTCGGCCGCTGCACGCGAGCGTCCATCCGCTGAGATCGTTTTGCTGTTCACCTCTGACACTGGTGGGGCGCTGTCCGGTTGTGGGTGTGCGGGCGGCCCAGCGGGTGGGCTGACACGGCTGTCGGCTGCTGTAGCGGCTTGGCGGCGGGGGGGACGGCCCTCGGTGCTGGTGCATGCCGGCAACCTGCTGGCTAGGCAGAACGAGAACGACGGAAGCACAGACAGAGACGTGCTGAGAGCGGTCCGTCTGTTCGGCTTCGACGCCGTGAATCTGGGGCCATACGAACTGCGTCGGCCGGCGAGCAGGGTCGCTGCCTGGAACTCTGCGGGAGACCTTCCCGCTGCCTCCGCCGACGTCCGGCCGGCACGGACGGGAGGAACGGGCAGCGCGGACGAGGCAGCGTTGTTCTGGCCTGCCGTGGTGACAGTGCAACGCGGCGGTGTGCGGGTGGCGATTGTCGGCCTGAGCGGTGGTCGGCCGCCGGACGGCGGAGGCTACACGATTGGGAATATGGCAGAGGCAGCGCGAGCGGCCGTAGCTCGAGTGCGGGAGTCGGCCCATCTGGTGGTGGTCTTGTACGGCAGCGACTGGCACCAGGCCTCCGAACTGGCAGCCAACGTTCCAGGGCTGGATGTGATTGTCTGTGGCGGAAGCGGCAAGTTGCTCCTGGAACCGAAAAGGGTCGAACGGACCCTGATCGTTCAGGCCGGTCCCAACGGAGACCGTTTAGGAGTCCTGATCCTTCGCCGTGCGGACGATGGGAGCCTCTGGGCCGCGGAACAGCGACTCCTCACACTCACTGACCGTGTGCCCGACGATCCACGGATCACTGAAATCGTGTTCGAACGCGAAGGGGCCTCCGGTTCTGAAGGCCAGATGAGAGGCAGGCAAGGCAAGCGAGAAGGAGAGCACAGGACTGACTCCCTCCTGAGGGCGTCATCGTCGCAATGCGGGGCTTGTCACGAGGGCCAGTTCAAGAACTGGTCTGAGAGTCCTCACGGCAGATCCCTTGAGTCCTTGGCGGCCCTGGAACCCGCAAACCGCGAACCGTGCTACTTCTGCCATGCAGCGGACCCAGCAGATCGTCTCAAAGGGCTTATCGGGGAGCTGCAGCCGCCGCAGCCGACACCCGTCGGCTGCCAAGATTGCCATGCAGTCGACATCTCCCACGGACAGCGCAGGAAGAAACCGCCCGCAGCCCGGCCGACCAAGGAGGTGTGCCTCAGTTGTCACACTTATGTCGACAGCCCAGGGTTCGATTTCGCAGCGTACCGTCGACGCATTGCGCACCCCAGTGCCATGCCTGCCGGGACCAAAGGAGAAGCAACTCCACCGGTCACGGTGCCGGTTGGCCCAGGGACTCGGCCGTCTCGTTGAGCCAAGCCACCCACACAGGGTCGTGAACGGTCTGCCTGAGCTTCGTCACTAGGGAGCGCATGGCCTCGTCGCTGCGGCCCAGCCGGTGCCAAACCCGGGCGAGGGCCTTCTCGATCTCGGTATTCCCTGAATCGAGTCGACGGGCCGCTTCCAGTTCCTCGGCCGCTGCCTCGTAGCGGCCGGACTGCTCGAAGACGAGGGCCAGGTTGTGGTGCGGTGCCGCTCTCTGGGAATCCAGCGAGACGGCCAGTTCCAGTTCGACCGCAGCCCGGTACAAGTCGCCGCGATCCAAGTAGAGGGCTCCCAGGTTGTTGCGCGCTGCGATGCAGGCAGGATCGACGCGAATTGCCTTCAGCAGGAGTCTCTCCGCCTTCTCGTCGTCGGTGTGACGCAGTGTTGCCGCCTGCCCGGTCAGTGTTTCTGCCTCCTGCCGGGCCAAGCGGACGCGCTCGATGGGTGAAAGTGGTTTCGACCGGCAGCCGCCGGCGACCACCAAGGCTGCCAGCAGTCCCAGACATAGCGGCACGGCACAACGTCGAAAGTCTTTGGTCACGGTGTGTGATTTCCTTTCCGGCCCGGCGTATAGAGGATGGCCACCAGAGCGCACTGGACATTCCATGTGTCGTTCGAGGCGGCAAGGAGCCGCAATTCGCTGACAGTCCACTGGGAGTGTCGCCGTTGGATGTCGGCTAACAGGCTGACTGTTTGACGCATTGTGACGCCGCCAAGGCTGAGACGGGTCTCCAGCGTTGAGAACTCGCTTCCACTAATGGGTTTGGGCGGCAGTGTCTCGATGCGCTGGACGGACTCCTTCGGAATCTGAACCTCCTTGGCCGCGTCGGCGATCATGGCCGCCGGGTTCAGGTCCTCGGCAGCCTCGTAAGCTGTTGCCGGGACTTGGCGCAGTCGAACGATGGATTGGGCTAAGGGAACGGCCCTCCTGAGCCCTTCCTCCGTGGCGGCATGTTGGTACCGGGCGACGGCCACGTGATGGGCGGTCACGCCCAGCAAGACCAAGGCCAGAACGACGACGGACAGGGACGCAGTGAGAGGATGACGCAATGTCCGCAGGGTCACCGGGAGGTCTCCTTGGCTGAGGCCGCCTCGCGATACACCGCTTGGATGACGAACGCTGTGCGGTGAGGCGTCAAGACCTCGCTTCGCGGCAGGGGACACGACAAGTGCTTTGACTGGTCGATGGATCTTGAAAGTGCCTCGGCGGCCAGATGGTCTTCTGTCTCACCGTGAAGGGTCACGCCCTGTTGGTCCACGGCGATCTGACCCACGTCGACGCGGACGTTGGCCGGTACGGCGGCGACGATTTCCCTGAGCCGGTCGAGTGCAGGGACATGTTGCTTGGGCTGTCCTTTGGCCAACGCGATGGTCTCGAGACGGCGATGCTCGCTGGCCAAGTGCCTCGACACGTCAGATGGCACGTCCTGCTGCGGATACAGTTCATGCCACAACAGGGCCTGGGCCGCCCTCAATTGCTCGGTATTCTCAGCTAAGTGTAGGCCTTCCCGCAAGTTGCCTATGGACCAGAGGATGAGTCCGACGGCAACCAGTGCCCCCAAGATTGTTCCGTGGACCGTTACGACCCGGACCGTGCGGCCGGACCGAAAGAGTCCGCTCCGGAAATCTGCCATGGTGTTGCCGTGGGACACGGCCGTCTCCACTGCTTCCAGGAGGTTCATGCTTTGCTGGCGGTATTCCACGTGCGGCAGGGCCACTAGGGCCTCAGTTGTCTGTGGGCACCGTTCGGTGTCCGCCAGAACGACCGGCGGGGCCGACCCGCCCAGGGTCAGGAACACCTGCCGCAAGACGATCTCCAGATCGCCACCGTCCTTGGCCCACGCCCAGATGACTCGAGTCTGCGGACGGCGTCCCACGACCATGCATCCCCTGCCAGCGGGCGCAATCGCCAGCATAGCCTCTCCATCGGCGACCGTGTCGAGCCAGGCGAGCCAGACGGCCGTCTCCGGCAGGAGACGCTCGCACTCCAGGTGGCGTATGGTCAGAGCCGCCAGAAGATCCTCCATCCAGACGCGGCCAATGCCGAAAGCGACCACGGTGGTTGAGGCATTGTCGCCAATCGACATCCACGCCACATGCGCTTCTTCCAGCGGAGTGGCCATGTACGGCTCGAAAGCCAGGTCAACCGCTCCCGAACGATGGCGACCGGCGACCTGTGGCAATTCAAGGCAACGCGAGACAACGAGGTCGTCCGCGACGACAAGCAACACACGGTCGCTGGATCCCCGCGGCGGCAGTAGCGAGGCGACGGCCTCGGCCGCGCCGGCACCCGTGCCATCATGCATGGCAGATGTTCCGATGTCGTCGCCTGCCGCACTGAGGCGGACGACCTCATTGGAAGCTAAGCGGAGAACATGTGGGGCAAGGCTGCTCATGGCTGTTCTCGTTTCAGTTCGAATTCCTCTCCCTCGACGTCTACGATCGCGTTGAGTTCGCCGATTCGCTTCACTGTCACGCCGAAAGCCGACTCGCCGACACCGACGATCCGCTTCTCGCCGCTGGCGCCGACGATCACCGCCAAGTTGTTGGGCGGCTCGATGATGGTGCCGACCAACTTCAACTCAGGGCGTTTTTTCGCTGGCGTTGGAGTTGCCGTCTTCGGCGGCTTGTAAGCCTCCCTAAGATTGCGTTTCCAGATCGCGTCGTAATCGCTTGTGGACCTGTGGCTGCGATCTGTGACGGGGATGGCCGCCGTCGATGTCTCTCCAACGAGCACTGCCGTAACTGGCGGCGCGGTTTCGGATTTGCCGTCGGCCGCGACAGTCAACCGCCAGACGGCAGCAAGAAGCAGAAAGAAGGCTAGGGCATAGGCCGGAGACGCTGCCAAGGCCAGCCGTCTATTCGACCACCTGCGAACGTCCCAGCGGAACCATGAAGGCCAGGCGAACATGTTCATTTTGCCTCCGAAAAAGAGTCCTGTAGTAACGGACCCTCTCGTCTTGTCGCACGGCAATGACGGCACTGGCGGCGAGACTCTCGAAACCCATCAGCGAGGCCATGGCTGGGGGAGCGTCTTGCATCTGGCTGACTCGCCGCCGCAAATCGTCCAGGGACTCGAAGGGGTGCACGCGACGTTGTCGCAGGAGAGTCGCCACAAGTGTCTCTTGGTCGAACGCCCTGCCCAGGAGCCGCAGGCCATCTTCGGAGGCCGTGTTCACATTGAACGGTCCCGTGACGTCGCCGGTCAGCAGGCCACCCAGGGTCGGCCGCTTGGCTGCAGGAGAGTCGGGCGAGGTCCAGAGGCCTGTACTAAGCGCGGGACTGCCGCGCGTCTGCAGATAGGCTTCGAGGCTGGTCGGCGGCAGGATGTGTTGGTTCCTCTCTTCCCAGTGCATCGGCGGCAGAAGACTGGCACTGTCCAGACCGGGAGGCAGGCCGGCCATCTCGCTGCAGGCGTCCACCACCGCCAGCCGGGTGGCCACGGGGTTGCCGCTACGGACCATTGCTGCCAGATGGCTGGGATTCAACTTGGCGCTTTCGTCTTCCAGCCGGAAACTCACCACCCGGTCGGCGATCACAAAGTGTCTCGGTCGGTCATCGATTTCCGCCGTGGCTCCTGCCTTCCGGGGACAGAGGATCGCGCGGCCCCATTCGGCAGCCGCCAAGGCCGCCAAGCGGTCCTGTTCGGCAGCGATGCGGGTGCGGCTTGTCGAGGCGAGCATCTGGGCGGCAAACGCTACCTCGGCCAGGACGACGGCCAGCAGCGAGAGCAGAGCCAGCACCACGACCAGGGCGATGCCGCGGCATGTCCTCACGGTCCGTGCCCTCCAACCAAGAAGGTACGGCAGCCCAGAACTCCGCGGTTGTCCGGATGCAGGACGACCAACCTAAGGGCCGCCGGCGCATCATTCAGAATCGTCGGTGCCGCCAGTGGCGTCCAGACGCCACTCCTGAGAGTCTCTGCCTGGACCAGGCCGACCGCTGTGCAAACAGCCCGTCCGGGCAGGATGCGGCCTTCGGTGTAGGCCAAGCGGCTGACGCTCTGTGGGGCTGTGTGGTCGGGTGCCGCAGAGAACTCATAGCGGACCCGCACCCGTCCCAACTCCGCCGGTTCGCTGTAGCTCATCAGGCTGCATGCCGCAGGAAACTCCAAGGCTCGCAGGCCCTGGTCATCGACCTCGAAGAGCCACGATGTGTCGGCTGGCATTCCTTGCGGGGACGAGCCATGCATGGCTCCGTCAAGGTCCACGCCGATCAGATCCAGCAAGGCCCGTGCCTGCCTGCCTTCCCGTTCCGCGCGGCGCACCGCCGTGTGAGCGTCCAGCGTGCTTGACAGCGCGGCGCACGTCAGAACCATGACTAGGCTTGTAAGCATAACGGCCACCAAGATCTCGATGAGCGTGAAGCCTCGTGCGGTCATGGCCGTTTCTCCTTGGCGGTCGCTTCGTCCGACCAGCGTACGGTGGCCAGGCGAGCCAAGCGGACTGGTTCGCCGTCGCACTCCGGACCGTTGACGACGACCTCGAGTCGATACAGGCCGGCCTCGGTCGCGTTCGGCTCGTGGCCGATGGTTATCGACCACTGCCACTCGGGGCGGCTGGGGACGGGTCCGCGCTCGACACCTGCGGCCAGAGTATCCCTGGACAGAGCCTGGGCCATGACCAGGCGGGCCTGTTCGATGGCTGCATCCTGGTCGGCAAGGTCGCCGATCTGCCGCAAGTGTCTCTGGTGGGCCAAGATCATGGTCAGAAGCGCGGTTCCCAATATGAAGAGGGCCACCAGAACCTCCGTCAGAGTCAGACCCGCTTGGGGGACTCTACGGCATTTCATGGTGCACCTCCTCCTCAGTGCCGGTCGAGGCGATCTCCAGCCGATGGCCTGCCGATGAGATGACGACGACGAAGGGCGGCGCCACCCCCGTTGGTGTCATGACCACGGCAGCCGACCCTTCAGTTACCGGCCGGCCGCCCAGACGAACTTCAGTGAGGCGGACACTCTCGGGCAGCGCGAATCCCCTGACGGCGGAGGCATCCCGCGCGTCGGAGGAACGGACGGTGACCCGATTGCCTGGGAAGTCGAACGACACGGTCCAGAAATCTCTCGTGGCCACAGCCTGCCGACGGCACAGTTCTATGGCCCCCAGGACCAACGAGGCCGCCTCGTCCCGGTGCCAGCCCGGCGTCAGATCGTCCAGTCGGACAATGACCACGCCAACACTTAGACCCACCAGCGCCACAGCCACCAGCAGTTCCGTGAGCGAAAAACCTCGTCGCTTCATGGTGCCTCTTGGCTCCCTGCAAGCTCGTAGCTGAAAACATCCTGGTTCTCGCTGTCGCCGCCGGGCAGATTGTCGGCCCCCAGCGTATAGACCTCGTACGGAGCGTGCTCACCCGGGCAAAGATACTGGTACTTGCGGCCCCAAGGGTCAAGCGGCACAGCTTGGATGATGCCGTTGGGATGGTCGGAGGTGCGTTCGACAAGTACGGCCAGTCCCTCCTCGTTCGTCGGGTAGCGGTGCCGCTCGATGCGGAATACGTCCAAGGCCTTTGAGAGTTCGGCGATCTGGTCCCTGGCTTGGACCACCCGCGAGCGGGAGACATGGTCGACGACGTTGACCGTGACGACGGTGGCCAGAATGCCGATGATGACCAGGGCCACCAACAACTCCGTCAGCGTGAAGCCGCCTGCGGTTCTTGGCGGATACATGGCGATGCCTCCTCTTCCTCTAGAAAACCTTCTGGACCTCCAGGATCGGCAGCAGAACGGCCAGAATAATGAAGCCGACGAGACCCCCCATGGCCAGGATCAACACCGGCTCAATCAGGCTTGTCAACCGGCGGACGGTCACCTCCGTGTGCCGCTGGAGAGTCTCGGCCGCCTGGAGCAGAAGGGTATCCAATGCGCCGGATTCTTCCCCGACAGCGATCATCTGCACGACCATCGGCGGGATGACCCGCTCTTGGCCGGCGGCTCGGGCTAGTGTGCCTCCGGAGTGGATACGGCCCTGGACCCTCTCCAAGGCGGCGCCGAAAGCTACGTTGCCCGAGGCATCGCGCAGTACCTGGAGCCCCTCGGTGACGGTCAGACCGCTCGACAGGAGCGACGAAAACGTCCGAGCCCAGCGGGACAGGATCTGATGATGCAAGAGCCTGCCGACCAGTGGGATGCAGAGCTTGGCGGCGTCCCACGCCAGGCGGAACCGCCGCACCTTGAGAATCTGGATCACCGCCAAGCCCATGGCCAGAACAGCCGTTAGGATCAGCCACCAGTAGCCGGCGATGGTCTCCGATAGGGCCACCAGGATTCGTGTAGGCCACGGCAATGCCCGACCCTGAAGCGCCAGGACGCTGATTACCTTGGGCACGACGAAGCCCATCAGGAGGCCCGAGACCGCCATGCCGACCACGGCTAGGAAGGCCGGGTAGGTCAGGGCTGCCGTCACGCTGTTGGCGAGGTCCAACTGCCGCTGCTTGTGCGCCGCCAGTTCGCGCAATGCGGATGCCAATTCGCCCGACCTTTCGCCGGCTTCGACCATCTTGCGGTACACAATATCGAAGTGCCGCTCGTGATGGGCGAGGGCCTGTCCGAAAGACTCGCCGCCCCTGATACGATCGGCCACGTCCATCAGAACCCAGCGAGTGCTGCGGCGGGGCTCTTGGGCGGCCACTATCTCCAGCGCCTTGACGAGCCCCGTCCCTGACCCCAGAAGTGCTGCCAGCTCGGCGGTGACCATCGCCCACTGCTGCTGCTGTCTGCGCGACAATCGCCGCAGAAGATGCAGCGACCGCTTTTCGACAGCCGGCTTCACGGCCACCGAGACCATCTGGCGACGAGCTAGAACCTCGCGAGCCTCGCGAGGCGTGGCGGCGTCCAGCAGCCCCTGTCGGCTGTGCCCGGACTCGTCGATACCTAGATACTGAAAGACCGGCATCGTCGGCGTCTCCTGTACCGTCTTGCTGCATCGAACATCAGTTGGCCGCCTCCAGCCGTGAACGGCTCAGAAGGAATCAGTCTGCGTGACTCGCAGTACCTCTTCGATCGTCGTCTGGCCCTCGATGGCCTTACGCACGCCGTCCATGCGCAGTGTCACCAGTCCGGCCTCCAAAGCCGCCTGTTTTAGCCGGCTGGCCGGGGCCTTCTCGAGGATGAGTTGCCGCAATGGATCGTCCATGACCAAGAGTTCGTAGATGCCCACCCGCTCCAGGTAGCCGCCGCCGAGGCACTCTTGGCAGCCCTGTCCGCGGTAGAAGGTCTGCCCCGGCACGCGCCGGACGCCAGCCTGCTGGAGAACCTCCGGGGCCGGCTCGTAGAGTCGGCGGCAGTGGGGACAGACACGCCTGACCAGTCGCTGAGCCAACACGCCGACCACGCTCGATGCCACCAAGTATGGTTCCACCCCGATGTCCACCAGCCGAGTGGCCGCCGAGGCGCTGTCGTTGGTGTGAAGCGTCGAGTACACCATATGACCGGTCAGCGCCGACTGAATAGCCATGCGGGCTGTTTCCTGATCGCGAATCTCCCCGACCATGATAACATCCGGATCCTGGCGCAGAACGCTCCGCAGGCCGCCGGCGAAGGTCATCCCCTTGCGCCGGCCGACCTGGATCTGGCTGATGCCATCGAGCTGATACTCAATGGGATCCTCCAGGGTGATGACGTTGAGCTCCTCGGCGTTAACGTGCTGGAGGGCGGCGTAGAGGGTGGTGGTCTTGCCACTTCCCGTGGGACCGGTCACGAGGAGGATGCCGTGTGTGTGGCTGATCAGCCTGCGAAAGAGCGACAGATGTTCCGGCCCCATGCCCAGTTCTTCCAGCTGATACAGTCGGGCTCCCTTATCCAAGAGCCGCAGTACTCCCCGCTCGCCGTAACTGGCCGGCACGGTTGAGATACGCAGGTCGACGTCCCGCTGGCCGACTGTCACGGTGGCACGACCGTCCTGGGCCAGCCTCCGCTCGGCGATGTCCATGCCCGCCATGACCTTGACGCGACTCACAACTGCGTCGAGCAGCGACCGAGGGGCCGAAACGACATTGTGTAGCACGCCGTCGACCCGCATGCGGATCTGGAGGCGATCCGGGCATGGCTGGATATGCACGTCACTGGCCCGCATGCGGACGGCCTCCAGAAGAATCCGGTTGACTAACTGGATGACCGGGGCCTTATTGGCCAAGTCCAGCAAATCCGTGTCGGCGGCCAGCCGCTCGACCTCCTCGATGAGCAGGTGCTCATCCTCCTCGATGACGCAGGCAACCGAGCGGGCCAGTCCTCCGTCGGTTTCGGCGGCGGCGCTGAGTGTCGCCAGAACAGCCGTTCTCGGGGCCACGGCTAGCCGACACGACGGACGCCCCAGGAGTCGCAGGGCCTCATTGCGGGCGAACACGTCCAGAGGTCGGCACATGACCAGGCGCGGCTCGCCCCCCGCAGATCCTTGCATGAGCAGGAGCCCCAGCCGCTGGGCGAGGAAGAGCGGCACCCTCCGGAGGAACTCGGGGGCGACGCAACGGGCATCCACTCGCGGAAGGTACTCCGCGTTCAGAAGCGCCGCCAGCCGGGGCAGCAGGTCGGACTCTGCGGCGCCGAGTTCGTCCAGGATGACGACGTCTGGCGGTTTGGGGCTCTCGGCGACCCGTTGCCATACTCCCTCGTCGAGCCCCGTCAGGGGTCCAAGGTTTTTGGCCAGAGCGCATGGGGAAAATGGGGCCTCACCCACGGTCATTGAGGCGGGGCCTCCTCCCGATGCGAAAACGGATCCTCGGTGGCGGCCATCCACAGCGGCTCGCTCTGCGGGAACCGATCGCTGAGGCGGGCCTGCCGCAGGTCCTCGCTGCTGATCCGCTTCAGGTCCAGAAAGTTGTCGTCACGCAAGATGACCGGCCGGATGAAGGCAAACAACCGCGTCCGGGTCCGCGTTTCGCCACGGGACTGCAGCAGCAGGCCCAACCCAGGGATGTCCCCCAACAACGGCACTTTGTTGACGGTCACCGAATCGTTGGTTCGGGCCAAGCCGCCCACGAGGATGGCGTAGCCGTCTGGGATGGTCACCTCGCTGCTCAGAGCTTGCGTGGAGCGAGGCGGCGGGGTGGTCTCGGTGCCGGCTCCAGTGAAACTGTTGATCGTCAACTCGAACTCCAGATTGAGGTGCCGCCCCTCGCTGATCTGCGGGCGGACGCGGAATTGTGTTCCAGCCTGGGCGAATCCGGCGAAGCTGGTAGTCGAGATCGTTGCCCCCGCGTTAACACTGGCGAAAGGTTCTTCTTGCACACTCTCGATGGTCGCTTCGGCGTTGTCCCGGACCAGAATCCGGGGGGCCGAGTGAAGGGTGGCATCTGTCTTGGTGGCCAAGGCCTGCAGAACAAAGGGAACCTCGTCGGGTCGGATGATCGCCGCATTGAAGCCCGGCCCGGCGCCGACAACGCGGGCTCCGGTTGCCGCGTCGACCGTGCTCAGGCCAAACGAGGTGAACAGAAGATGGCTGGTACCCGGTGTGAGCGAGATATCCTGCAGTTCCACCCCGAGATCGAGGGTTGAGGTATCGTTGACCTCGATGAACATCGCTTCGATCAGCACTTGGGGCCGCCGCTGGTCGAGGCGATCGATCATCTCAGCCAGTCGCTGGTGCTCCAGCCGGGTGGCATTGACGATGAGGGTTCCCGTGTTGAGGTCCACGGTCAGACGCGGCCCCTCGGCCGTCTGAAACGTCGGGCCGGTCGCCCCAGAGACCTTGGCCGAATGCGCCGCAGTTGTCTCGCGGGGCCGGTCCGGCACAGGCTGTTGACGGTTGATGGCGTCTTCGGCCGGGGCTGGCGTCGGCGGAGGCCCCGCGGCCCGCTCCCTCTCGGCAGCCTCCAACGTGACGATGCTTCCTCCGCCTAACAGCTCGCTCAGCGTCCGGGCCAGTTCAGCCGGGTTGGCATTGCGTATTTCATAGAACCGCACGCCTCGAACGTCCTCGATCATGGCTGTGGTCTTACCGTCATCCTGAGGGGCTACGTCAATCCGTTCCAGCAGCGACTCGATGCGATGGCGGGCTTCGGCAGCCGCGGTGATCAGCAGGCTGTTGCGCTGTTCAAGCACCGTCAATCGCACTTGGCCGGAGGCCGTCTGCCCGGCAAGATGGGCGGTTACCATCTGAGCCGCCCTCTCGGCGGCAACGTACCTCAGACGCACTTCAAAGGTCGCGACCTCTTCGATGCAGTCCACCATGGCCAAAAGCGATTTGGCCGCCGCAATCTCCTCTGCTGTTCCCAGCAGGATCAACACGCCAACATCGTCCTGCGGCACCAATTGCAGGCGCTGCGGTGTTTGCTCCAGCCCCTCGGCTTTTCGCTTGCGGTCCAGAAGGGCCTGCAGCCGTGAGGCTGCCTCTGATGGCAGAACCGCCTGCGGTCGATAGTTCGCGAAGACTATCTCAGCCTGCGTCGACTGGAGCTGGTCTACGAGCGTCTCAAGCTTCTTCAAGGATGAAGTGTAGTCTGTGACGATCAGCATGGCGCTGTCGGGTCCCATGTCACAGAAAGCGGATTTGTTGCCCATGCCCGTCAGGTAGGTCTTCATCAGGGCCTGTACCTTGGGAAGCAAGGCCGCCGGAATCATGAAGACCCGTGTCACCACGGTTCCTCGATCGCCCTCCAACTCGCGATCTGGTCCCAGTACGTCGGCAGTCCGAACGCCTTCGTCGACCTCGATGATCTCGTACCAGCCATCGCGGTCCTGACGGAGAGCCAATCCCTTGTATGCCAACAGTGACCGCAGCAGGTCAACAAGAGATGTCACGGGAATGTCAACGGGGCAGCGAATGGTCACCCGTTTGCCAGCCAGTTTCTCGTCGTAGACGAACTTGACGTTCAGTCGCCGGCTTACGTAATCGATGACCGTCTTGAGTTCCTCGTTGTCGGAGAAGCTCAGTCTGACGGTGGCCGAGTCGGGTGACGCAGGCGACTGCTGGGCTGATGCTGACGAGGCGATGACAACGATGGTTGAAAGAACCAGAAGTGACAAACCAGCCTGTTGACACGGAGGGGCAACCCTTGCCATAGCTTCAGCGTTGACTCGCCCTGGCATGTTGTTTGCCCTCCTTCGGCACTACTGAGGTGGCAGTTGTTCAGACGGTGCCGCGTGGCGGAGGCCAGCCCGGCCGCCTGGTCGCAGAGGTCGCCGTGGATGTTACTTCTGTGTGTTGTGCAATGCAAGAGAAAACGAGGGGCGATGCATATTCAGCACGTATTAGCCACGGATGCGAACCACGACAAGTGGATAGTACTGGGTGCAGGATGTGTATTTAGCAAACATCGCACTTACACCTGAGCACACACATGCAGTATAAGATGAGCGCGGCACAATGGAATTAGATAATCCCACATGCACGTTCTGGCGGATGACCATAAAAATCGCTTGACAATAAGGGCTAGTGATGCCACAGTAAGAAGTGCATTTCACATGCCGAGACGGGCGTGCGAGACCAAGCATGTTCCGAGAGGAATCACGAAAGTGGCAGCATTCGCTGGTCAGAGAAAGGCATCTGCGTATACAGACCTTGGGCGGCCGTCCGGCTGCCGAGAGTCTGTTCATTCCCATCCTTCGTGAAGGAGGCCGAGTCATGAGGCGAGCTGCGTTGGTGGGCCTGGTTGTCGTCCTGTGGTCAGGCGGTGTGGGATGGGGCCAGGTGCCCGGGCAGGTGGAGGTCGCCCTGGAGTCGCTTCGCGTGGAGGCACAGGCTCATCCCGACAGTATCCATCACTGGACGCGGCTGGCCGACGCGCAGGCTTGGCGTGGGGACAAGGCGGCGGCGGTGACAACGCTGCACACCGTGATGAGTCGCGTGCCGCTGGCGCAGCGGAAGGACGAAGAGTGTCTGAAACTCGGCTCGTCCCTGGCGGCGTTGGGACGGCCGGAAGAAGCCTTGGAGAACCTCGACCGTGCGGTGGCGATGTTCGGGTCTCGCAAGCAATTGAGTGTGCATCACGGTGCCCGCCTGCTGGCTTGCCCGGCCCTTTGCGGTGAGATGGGCGCAGCCGTCGTGGCCAAGGCGGAGAAACTGGTGGCGGGATTGTTTCCGAGCCGACCTCAACGGCTGATCTGCCGGGCCATCGCCGGGCAGGTAGCCTACCACGCAAACAACGCTGCGGTCGGCCAACGGTTTCTCGGTGAAGCCAAGGTGTTGCTGGAGGAGGAGCTTGCGCAGGAAGAGCCCGATGTGGATGCGGTGCTGACGTATGTCGATATCCTGCTGGACCGGACGTCGCGGCGACGCGGGGAGCATCGCACCATCCTGCACCGGCTCTACGAGAAGCGGCCGGACGTTGACAGCGTCTATCGCTTCAACATGATGTGGGCCGAGATGCAGGCTAACGCCGAGGAGGCCCCCGATTATGTCTCGGCCGCGGCCTTCCACCGGCGGGCGGTCATGTTGGCACCAGCGGCCTCTCTTGAGAGGGACCGCGCGCGGCACGGTCTGTACCAGAATCTGATGAGCTTAGGACGGTTCGACGAAGCTCTTGCGGAGGCCCAGGCCGGGCAAGGCGAGGCGAGCGAATCGCAGAGGCCAGCATGGCAGGCGGTCATCAACGACCATGCGGCCAAGCGGGAAAAGGCGGAGGGGGCGCTCACGCTGGACACCGCCCGTCGGCGAGCGATCGAGCTTCAGCAGCAGGTCAGTTCGGCCAACGCCCGTTACATGAAGCTCACCGGGGCTGGCCAGACGGCCGCCGCGCGGCAGGCCCAGCAGGAGCGGGAGGAGTTGAGCCGCGCGCTTGAGGCGGCCAAGGCGGAGGCAGCCCGCCTGGCGATGGCGAAGGCGACGGACCCGGCCAAGGCCGATGCTTTGCGACGACAGCTCTGCGACAGTCTGTTCGCGCAGGGTCTCTACGACCAGGCGCGAGTCGAGGCTCAGGCTGGTCTGGCCGCCGCAGCGACGGACGATCAGCGAGCGGCTTGGCACGGTTGGCTGGCATCGTTCGACCTGAAGCGCCAGTTGATCGAGGTTAAGAAGGAGGTGGATCAGCTCCAGATGCAAACAAGGGCGGCCCACGAGAAGTCGATGGCCGACCAGGCCGAGGCGTCGCAGGCGGCGTTTGAGGCCCTGAGCGCCCAGCTTGATGCGAAGAAGATCATCCACTTCAGATTGCAGATTCAGAGTGCGGCGGAGCCGGTGGGCCGCGACAGGCTCCGCTGGCAGATCTTCCGCACGCTCTACTTCAGTCGCCAGCAGTTCGACGCCGCCCGGACGGAGGCCCAGGGCTTCCTGGCGGCGGCGGAGACCGACGAGCTCAAGGCCGGTTGGCAGACGCTGCTCGGTGGCTATGACGACCTGCTGGCCTCGCGGGGCCGCATGGAGTCGCGGCGCCAGGAGGCCCGGGACCTCTACGGCCAGTACGAGGAGAAGCTGAAGACAGACGAGCAGGCGGCCCAAACGCTCCTGACGCAGTACAACCGGGCCAAGGCTGTCTACACGGCCGCCAAAGAAGAGTACGATGGCAAGCTCAAGGCGACCGGAGCCAAGCCATGAGACACGGCACCCATGTCCATTACTGAGATGGAATGGGGTCGCGGCTGACACAAGCAGCGGACACGCGCACGGAGATAGGAACGGTTCACGCGGCAGGCGTTAGCTGAAGTCCAAAAGGGAGAAGCCCAACATGAAAGCGAGAGAGTGGGTCATCTGGTTGGCGGCGCTGCTGGTTCTGGCCTCAGGGTTTGCCGCACGGCCTGCGTTTGCGTCGACCGAGCACGAAGACGATACAGAGGGCGACTGCGACGAATGCAAGAAGGCCCACGGAGAGTGCAGCAGTGGTAGTCCGATGGCCGCCTTCTATGGTCAGGAGAAGTCGGTACAGACATATCTCTCGGTGGACTTCGGCGGCCGGACGTCGGTGACCCTCTCCTCGCGGCACAACAGTCTGAACACCGACAGCGGGGCGGAATGGATCGGCATCCTCGGCCGCCGCCGCGACCTGGAACCGTTTGGCATGCGGGTCAAGCAGGTCGACGACACAACTATCCATGTGCACTTCAACGCCGCCCACGGCTTGGACTTCACCTATGACGCCCAGGACAACAAGTACCACGCCGCGCCTTTCACAAGCGACTATCTCGAGGTCAACGACGGCAATGGGGAGGTCACTCTGACCAAGGAATCAGGGCGCAAGTATCTCTTCTTCGATCCGACTCCCCCCGACAATAACGCGGGGTTCCTCAAGTCGGTCATCAACAAGGAGGGCGAGACGGTCCTAACCTTGAGTTGGACAGACGTCCGCCTGAACAGCATCACCGAGGTTCGCAGCGGTCGGACGGCCACGTTTTCCTACATGACCCTGTCCGGCTACACGGACTTGGCTTGGAGGATCACCTTCTCGGATGCCGACGGTCAAGCCACGGAGCGGCGGACGGTCCACTTCGGCTACGACGTAAACAAGAATCTGGTGCGGGTGGTGGTCAGCGTCCCGCAGCCCGACAATCGGAGCAACAAGGTGTTGCAGGCCTGGGAATACGTTTATGACACCGAGAGTGGTGCTGGCAGTGCCAATCTGCACAACTTGCTCTACGTCGTCGGCCCCGACGGCTGGCGGCGGATGATCGTCGACAACAAGGCCAGCGCCGCAGACCTCTCGTTGTCGCAGGGCGCGACGACCAGCCATCCGGAGAGTGTGATCTGGTCGGACTACGCCGAGGAGCAGTTCACCTACGGGGACGGCACAACGGGACCTCTGGACAAGGTGATCGCCTTCAAAGGGGCAGGCTGTTCGGGCTGTGGCAGCAGCGACGGGGGCTACGTCTACAGGCATAGTACGGGGACCAGCGGGAGCTTTCCGAATCAGCAGAAGAACGGCGGGACGAAAGCCCTCTACAAATTCTACGACGCCTATGGCAGCACGGCACCGGCTCCGACCGATTGGCAGAACGGCTCCTGCCGCTACATTGAGATGAACGACCAGACCCAGGCAGTCTGGGAGTCGACGTTCGTCGGCGGCACGGAGAGCGACAAGGTCAAGTACACCTATGACATCAAGGGCCGCTTGACCGAGACGACCCACAATCCCGGCGTCACCGGCAGGGAATACAAGGAGGTCCGCACCTATGATCCGGACAAGCTGTGGAGCTACACGCTGAGCTTGGCGGATGAAAGCGCCAATACCCGGGATCTGGCCCACTACGAATACGAGGAGACCGCCGGGAGCAAGGCCTACGGCAAGTTGAAGAAGGTCATCCGTTACGCCAACGCCGACCAGACGGCCGACGTCCGCAACGACCGTGAGACGAATTACACGTACTACAGCTCCGGCAACGCTGAGGGGTTGCTCCAGTACGTGACGTACCCGAAGGACTACAAGAGCAACGGCGACCGCTATCAGGGATCGAGCGACGCGACGTTCGTCCAGCGGCGGACCGAGTACACCTATTACAGCGACGCAGGCGATATCAGCGCCAACTACTACCTGAAGGTCAAGGAGATCAAGGAGCAGTGGTCGACCGACGGGACAGCGTGGACAACGTACTCGACAACCTATCATGAGTACTACGCCAACGACGTGGACGACTGGGCTTTCAACGGCAAGCTCAAGAAGGTGACACGCGACTACGGCGGCCGAAACCTGGTCACCGAGTACCGCTATGACGCCTATGGCGACTTGGCCCGCGTGGTCACCGACCCAGGCACAGGGAAACTCAACTTGGCCGTCGACACCAGTTGGACCGTCGCTGACGATCCTGAGGACGGTCACGCGACGAAGTACCAGCTCCGCAAGGTGATGGTCAAGACGGGCACCGAGGTGGATAGCGCGGGCGCCCTGGAAATGGACAGCGATGACTACGTCCTCAGCGAGACGCTGGAAGTCCCCGGTGGTGGCGGCGTGGTCGGTCAACAGAAGACGAAAATCGACGGCGGTTCGGAGGTCGCCGTGGGCAAATCCGAGATGGTCTACGACGCCGTCGGACGCCCGACCAGCACGAAGCGATACTACGGTTCCGGAGCGAACGACTACTGTAGCGAACAGACTGAATACGACAAGCTGGGTCGGGTGCAGTACCAGGTCGACGGCACCGGCGGCGGTTCTGAGGTGCGTTACAACAGCCGCAATCTGGTGGACTACCGGGCATGGGGACCCTGGGACAATGGAAGCCTGGCCTCGATCAACAAAACCGCCGAGTACACGTATCTGCCCACCGTGCCCTGGGTCGATTACGTCGAGGACGGGGCCGATAAGGTCAAGACGGTCTACGACTACGATGCCTGGGGTCGTGTCTACTACGTCAAGCGATACCGCAAGGATGGCGCCCAGACGCCTGCCTATCGGTGCCTCAGCACCACCGCGTACACCTACAACAATTTCGATGAGGTGACCGAGACGAAGGTCTGGAACCGCGACGAGAATCCGAGCAGCCCGTCGTCGTCGGCCGACGCATGGACGAAGGTCGACTACCGCAGCGACGGCCGGGTGTTCCGCCGCATGACCGTCGATCCGGCAGACAGCTCGAAGCGAGCAGTCTCCGAGCAGCACGATTACTACGTGGATAACGCGGGTGCCAAGACACGGTGGTCGAAGGCCCTGGCGATCGCGACGGTCAACGGCGACGACATCAGCAGTCAGGAATGGAGCGACGGCAAAACCGGCACGACTGTCTTCGATACCGCGGGACGAACCCTCTACAGCGAGGACGACGAGAAGAACAGGACGGAACTGACGTATGATGCGGCGGGGCGGGTCACGGGAAGGTGCTCCTGGGCGCTGAAGCCCGGGGAGGACGGAGCCCAGGGGAGCGACTTCGAGAAGAGCCACGTCTACTCCTGGCACGACTACCTGGGCCGGGCGACGACGGTGGCTGATTATGGCGTCTGCGCGGTCGCCCCGAGCTACAGTGCCGCTTCCCCGCCGACTGATGCCGACAGCGACGTCGTCCTGGTCACAAGGTACGCCTATGGGTACGGTTCCGACGGCATGGCCTCGCCCGTGGATCGGCTGTACACGGAAGTGGTCGCCAAGAATGAAAGCGTGGAGACGGAGCCTGCCACGCGGACCTACGTCGACTGGCTGGGCCGCACGGTCGTCGTCTGGGAGAACTACGGTGCCACTGCTGGCGACGCCGACACGCGCTACACTGCCTACGAATACGACAACGCCGACCGCCTCACGAAGATCAAGGCGGCCTACAAGTACGAGTCGAGCGTTTGGTACACCCAGGATACCGACTACACCTACGACAAGCGGGGGCGCGTGACCAAGGCGACCTACCCGCACTCCGGCGAGGCAGCCTCCACCGACGAGGTGACCACCGCCTGGGCCGACGAGCGGGACGAGATCACCAGTCGCACCGACCAGAACGGCACGCAGGTCGACTACACGATTGTCGCCAAACAGCTCGGCGGCAGCGGGGACTGGCTGCTCTGCGTCCTGGAGGCCGTCAACGCCGGCTGCACGGTGCCGCCGGTGGGCGACCAGGCCATGGAAACCTACGGCGACGGCCTGGGCCGCACGGTGGCCGTCGTGACCTACGGCGACGAGGACTTCGAGGCGGCCGACGAGACGACCCGTGTCGGTTACGGCTACGCCAACGGCACGCAGAACCTCTACAACCAGCTCCGCTACGAGCGACAGGCGCTCACCAGCAGTCAGAGGGGCGACTACGTGGTCTACGGCTATGACGGCTACGGCCGCCGCACCGACCTCTACTATCCCGACGACAGCGACTCGGCCCCCGACTCGCGGCATCTGGTCACCACGGTGGACGACCTCGGCCGCATGACGGGCCTGAAGGTGGACCAGGGCAGCGACTTCCTCGTCTATAGCTACCTGGGCTACGGCCTGGCCGAGAAGAAGTACCCCGAGCCGGGCGCCAACGGCCACGTGCTCTCGCTCTACAATGCCGACGCCTCTATCAACGGCACGGACCTCTTCGGCCGCGTGACCGACCAGCGCATTGTCGCGATGGACGGCAACGGCGCCCCCCAGACGGCCGACGCCAACCGCGTGGTGCGCATCAAGTACGGCTACGACGACTACTCCAACCGCACGTACCGCAAGGACGAACTCCATCCCGACGGCTCTCAAGCCTACAGTTACGACCGGCTCCACCGCCTCGTCGAGTCCAAGCAGGCGAAGCTCGATGCGTCGGGCAGCCCTGTCGGCTATCGGCCGATCCTCTATGACACGGACTGGACCCTTTCGAAGCTGGGCAACTGGGATGAACTCCAGCGGGTGTTCCGGGGCGGTTCTGCCAGCAAGGACATTCGCACCCACAGCCTGACTAACGAGTTGACCCTCCGCGACATGGACGACGCCGTAGGCAGCCAGACGCTCATCTACGAGGAGTTCGCCGACGAACAGGGCTGGGCCGAGGCCGACGGCTCCACCTGGACCGTCAGCGACGGCACGTACTACTGCCAGGCGCTCGACAGCGGCCAGGGCATCACCCTGACCGGCGAGGCGGACTACCACAACATGAGCCTCTCGGTCCTGCTGAATTGGGGCGAGAACCCGGGCGCCGGCGACCAGGCCGGCCTGGTCTTCGCCTGGCAGGACGACCAGAACTACTGGCGCTGCTGGTTCGACCGATCGGACATGAGGCTCAGACTCGTCCAGATCAGCGGCGGGGTCGCCGGAAGCGTCTCCACCGGGGCCGTCTCGGGCTCGGCTCCGACCATTCTCTATCTCTACGTCAACCAAGGCTATGTCTATGGTTCGGGAGGCGGTACTGTTTCGCGTAGCGCCACTGTGGCTTCCGGCAAGATCGGCCTCTATGCCAACAACACGACGACCCGGTTCGACAATGTCGAGGCCGTGGACCATCGCCGGGACATGGGATTCCGTCCCGGCTGGACTGTCGATGGCGGTCGGACCATCTGGTCCGGCGGCACCGGCTACTACACCCTTGCCCACACGGATCCTCTCACCGGCACTTTCTCGCTCCGCAACAGCGCGGTCTTCCGCGGCTGTCATATGGACGACGGCCGCATCGAAGTCAAAATCGCCGAGACCAGCGGCTCGACCACCGGAGGAGCGATCTTCCGCTGGCAGAGTCCGAACAACTACTGGGCGGTTGTCGCCCTCAACGGGGACCTGCGTTGCATCCGCGTGGCCGACGGCGCCGAGAGTTGGGTCGCCATCGACGACACCAACCTCCCCATGACCGCCGAGTTCTGGATCCAGGTCACCTTCAGCGGCCAGAACCTCACCGTCAAACACGGCACCGACGGCCAGAACTGGACCTCGACGAGCATCAACGCGTCGGCCGTTCTCACCGGGGGCGCCGAGGACGGCTATTGCGGCTTTGGGCATTACGAGCCGCTCCGTATCGGGGAGTACCGGATCCTGTCGGCGGACGGGTCGACGACGGAGTTCTCCGACAGCTTCGCCAGCGACCAGAAGACGCTGGTGCACGACCCCGCGGGGAACCTGACGTTCGACGGGGTCTACTACTACGAGTACGACTACAAGAACCGTCTGGGCCGGGTGACCCGGTGCGGGTCGGCGGACGGGTCGGCGGACTTCGAGGCGTCGGGGCTGGTGAAGTCGGCCAGCGCCTCGAAACTCGGCAGCGTCATCGCGGTGTACACGTACGACGGCCTGAACCGGCGGCTGCGGAAGGTGGTGTCCGGCAGCGGCTCGCTGGACCAGGACACGCGGTTCTACTACAGCGGCTGGCGGTGCGTGGAGGAGCGGACGGTCACGGACGACGATCCGCAGAGTTGGGCGGAGCGGCCGTGGAAGCGGTACACCTGGGGCGGGCGGTACCTGGACGAACTGGTCCGCTACGAGGCCGACACGACGGCCGACGGCAGCGTGGACACGGACTATTACGTTCACCAGGACGCGTTGTACAATGTGGTGGCGGTGGTGGCCAACGGCGGCGACGACGACGGGCTGGTCGTCGAGCGTGTGGAGTACGACCCCTACGGCCGCGCGCGGCTCTTTGACAAGACGAACGCCCCCCTCGCCACGAGCGCCCTCGGCCTGGAGTTCCTCTTCACCGGCCAGCGCCGCGACAACGAAACCGGACTCTACTACTACAAGAACCGGTACTACGACGCGGACACGGGGCGGTTTTTCGCCAAAGACCCACTTGGCTACGCGGACGGTTGCAATCTGTTTGCGGCGAGCTTCATTCCGCACGGGACGGATCCGCTTGGACTGCAGACAACAGAAGTCGTCGAGAGCGAGGTACTAATCATGATTGGAGCCACCACCCCCACATCTCGGGGACCGACGGCCTTTGTGTCGACTGGGCCACGCCGGCGGAATATAGTGACATATTACTACTGGGAAGAGGAATACCGGAGGAGTCGTATTATACGCAGATACGAGGAGAATGGAAATGACGGTTGTTGCGAGATATCGAGGGTCGTGCGCACGTCCACTGTGGTGTACACACACCAGTATCTGCTCACGACGCTGCAGGAGGAACGATCTTCTATCAGCCTCACCACGACGAGGCCTATATCAACGACGGTGATTCGGACGCTGCTACGTTCGCCGCTTATTCCGCCGGGCATGACCGTCCGCATTCCCGTGCCTACGGTAGTCACGAGGTGGTTCACAGTGAGACAAGTAAAAGGCCCCGAAACAGGTGGAGTAGTTGAAAGTCCGGTCAGTGAGACGAAGACGAGTCTTGGACGTGGGAAGTGTCCGTCTCCAACTGATAGCATGCCGGATCCTGGTCCTCCTGAGACAGGAGAGTGGCATGAATGAGGATGGCGTAGAGAGGGGACGCGGTGACCGGAGGGTTCTCCTCGGGATCGTTGCTGCGGTGTTGGTGGCGACTGGCACAGGCCTCGTCGTATATTGGGCATTCTGGTCCGCCATTCCCCGGGCCAAGTACGGAAAACTTCGAGACGCTGGCGACGCAGCATATGAAGCCGGGGACCTCGCGACGGCGCAGAGGCGATACGGAGAAGCTCTGGTGCTGGCACGGGATTGCAGTCAGGACGAGAAAGTCTTGAGAGACCTGCTCTTCAGGCTCGCAGGCGTTTCGCTGGAACAGAACGATTATCCGGAAGCAATCACGTGCTGGACGGATCTCCTTGCCAGCTATGGACGTGACGCAGAGCCCAACCTGGAGCAGGTACGAGCCTGCCATCAGACGCTCCGGCGACTGAAAGGCAAGACCCATTCTCCTCAGGAAGCTCTGGCGCACGCCCAGAGGGCTGTCGATATCTCGCGAGATCTTCCGGGTGTATGCGACGAGATGCTCGTGTCGGATCTGCTGGTCCTAGCAAAGAGGGAGTCGCTGCTGCAGGATTTCGAGAGCGCTGAGAAGCATTTAGCTGAGGCACGCGGCCTCATCTTGAAGCACTGGAAGGAAGACTCCAGGCAGATGGGCGAGTACTGGAAGGCGCTGTCCTTTCGCTACTGGTTGGAAGGCCGGGGCGCAGAGCAACACGAGGCCGTGGCCAAGGCAAATGAGATCGCTATTAAGAATGGAGATCCCCCGTTCTGCGTAGAAGTCAGCCCAGCACATCCCAGCGAGTCCCCCGGCGGCCGGGTCATTCGCGAAGAGGTGCTGGAAGTTGAGATCGAGGAGTATTGAGTCGGTAGGTGGGTTCCCCTGACCCACGTCGGGTCTCGTGAAGTCGGCCAGCGCCTCGAAACTCGGCAGCGTCATCGCGTCGTACACGTACGACGGCCTGAACCGGCGGCTGCGGAAGGTGGTGGCCGGCAGCGGCTCGCTGGACCAGGACACGCGGTTCTACTACAGCGGCTGGCGGTGCGAGGAGGAGCGGACGGTCACGGACGACGATCCGCAGAGTTGGGCGGAGCGGCCGTGGAAGCGGTACACCTGGGGCGGGCGGTACCTGGACGAGCTGGTCCGCTACGAGGCCGACACGACGGCCGACGGCAGCGTGGACACGGACTATTACGTTCACCAGGACGCGCTGTATAATGTGGTGGCGGTGGTGGCCAACGGTGGCGACGACGACGGGCTGGTCGTCGAGCGTGTGGAGTACGACGCCTACGGCCGCGCGCGGCTCTTTGACAAGAACAACACTCCCCTCGCAGCCAGCGCCCTCGGCCTGGACTACCTCTTCACCGGCCAGCGCCGCGACAGCGAAACCGGACTCTACTACTACAAGAACCGGTACTACGACGCGGACACGGGGCGGTTCACGAGCAAGGATCCGGTGGGTTACGGCTCCGGGTCGCTGAACTTGTATGGCTACGTTGGCGGCAAGCCAATTGTGTTCGTAGATCCAATGGGTACGGCTGAAGACCGGGTCGGTTGGTGGGACGATGTGTATGGTGATATTCCGAAGGAAACCAAAGGCCTAGAAATAGGCGGTAAGTGTACGAGTGGCGATGAAGGGTTCTGGGTGCGTGTGGTGTGGGACATAGAGTGGGAGGCCTACCACCAGACAACCACAGGGTTGTCAAGTGATGATCCGTATACAGGCATTCTCTACGATCTTCTTGGGGAACTGCTGAATACTGCGGTCGAGGTTGGTGTGCCAATCGCAGAACACGCGTTGGGAGCAGGCCTCAATGTCTCAACAGATGCACCGACTGTCAAGGAGGCAATTGCTGTCTGGGTTTTGGCAAGAAGGAGAGTGCGTGTCATAGTCATGCCTTTCGACTGCGAGGACTGTAAGTGGAAGTTCCGCATAGGCGAGGCATACTATGTTACTCTTGTCAAGAAGGAGTCTGGCAGGTCCAATCTGAACTGGGGCATGACTTTTACGTTCGATGATCTGGCCCCCCACGTGACCAACGCGCTCGAGGGAATCCGAAAGAGAGACGCCACCCCTAGATTCTCGCCCGGCGATGTGTTCAAGTAATGAGCGGGGCGAGGGCCGTTCACCGGGTGGACATATGGGAGGCACCCCGTGATGCACATAGGCGGTAGCTATCGCGTTGCACAGTTGGCCCTTGCTGTCCTGCTACTGGCGGGTCTCGGCTTCTTTGTTGTCCGACTACGGCACGAAGCGCATCTCAGGCCCATTAACAGGATTCTTGCCGATGCCGAGAGTGTCACGCAGCGGATGGGGATCACGTATGACTTGATCCTCGATACGGTAAGGCGTCTGTCGGCCACCGGCATCGACTTCGAGCCTGATGACCTGGGTCCCGTCTTTGCGCCCCGTCTCACAAACACGGCGTTCTTGGTCGATTGCTATGCTTTACGCGATTCTGCACTGGGGAGAGCAGCCGAGTTGATTGATGGCGGGGAGTACGAGGGTCTCGTGGGCCTGCGGCTGATGCAGGATGGAGGGCTAAGTCATACAGGGATGCGGGGCTTGTGGTCGCGGCTGTCATCATCAGGGCAGACGTACCTTGCGCGCACTTCAATGGATCGATCACCGGGCCAACAATGGCTGCTCCCCGTCTTGGACGATGCCTGCGTTGTGCCGGCAGACGATCGGGTGCGTTCCTATCTCACGGTCGCCCGGATGAGGGCTGGACGCGTGTCGGCGGAGGACGTTATCGCACATGCGAAGGACGATCCCAGCATTGTGTACAGGTATCAGATCGGTTTGGCCATGGCTATTGAAGGAAGATACGAAGGGCTGGCGATGATAGCAGCGGAACTTGCCACTGACTCACCCGAGCGACGCGGATACATGGGGTCGTTCTGCCTGCTCTTCGTTCCGCCGCTCGTGGACGTGTCGCGCGTCACCGATGAGGCCGATGCGCTTGATGACTTGGTGAGGAGGGACTGGGTGAAGTGGATTGCCGAGAATCGGCGTCAACTGGAATTCCGCGATGGTCGGTGGCATCTCCTCCGAGGTCTCGACACCGGATCAGAGACAGGGGATAGCCGGGCGCCACACCTCTGAGGTCGGAGCGGCCGTGGAAGCGGTACACCTGGGGCGGGCGGTACCTGGACGAACTGGTCCGCTACGAGGCCGACACGACGGCCGACGGCAGCGTGGACAGCCGGGGGCAATGATCTGGCCGCAGCCCCGGCGCTTCTGTGGGCAGTACGCAAGCAAGAGCGATTTCGGCCGCGGCGGGAGGAAGCTGGTTCCGCGACGGTGGGCAGTTGCAGCAGGAATGAACTCGGCGGTGTTGGCGCGATGCGTCAGGCCTGTTCAGTGAACAGGGGACCCGGAATGAAGTGTACGACGATGCTGGTAGTGGCTCCAATTCTGACCATGGTTCTGGGTGCAACCGACGCTGCTTTGGCGGCGCGCGATCCCGGCGGCCGCGCGGGGGCTCACGCTGACGGGATGAGTCTGTATCAGTACGTGCGCGGGGATCCGGTTGTCGGGCTGGACCCTTGGGGACGAGAAGCAGTATTCAGGTACAAGGCGTCGGCAACCTTGGATCCCGCTGAGGGACTGTCGGGGACTTACACGGGGGATATTCAAACTGCATACCTCACGTCGCCGGGATTCGGAGAGACAAAGCATCGATATGACGCCCCCGACTTCACTATTGATGCATATTCGAAGGCGGAAGCGGCTGATGGAGAGTGTTGCGATGGCAAACCGCCGGACCTCTATGAGATCACGGAGGTGACCGTTACTGTCCGCGTAAGTATCAAGGTCTACATGCCGCAGTGGTCCAAGTATGCTGAGGCAAGTGCCGAGGATCGTGTCAAGTGGGACGAGTGGATCGGGAGGCTACGTGAGCATGAGCATGGACATGAGAATATCGCGACGAGCGAGACGAAGAACTTGAACGGCAGGACGCACCGTCACAACATAGAGCTGACCACATGCGAGCGGGATGCTCAGAAGGTACAGAGCACCCTGAAAGAGCTGGTGGAAGACGCAGTGAACGAGGACATGACCGGGTGGTCGTGTGACTTGGATTGGAGGCAGTCGCTCTATGACGAAGAAACCGGAGGAGTTGTGCCGTTTCGCCGGCCCCCGGAAGGTGAGCAGTCGGATGGGGCGAAGGACTGAGGGCTGTCGGAGGCACCTGGTATCTGAGAGCTCCTCGCACCAACGCGAGCTCGTTGTGAGGAGGTGCGCACTATGAGGAAGTCCTTTGTGCCGGGCGCAGATGGCCTGTTGCTGGCGTGGCTCCTGGTTGTGTCTTCCGGGTGCGTTCCAGAAGTCCGTTGCCCTCCCGTTGCTTCACAGGGCCAAGAGAGGCAGCCGTTGACCGCTGCGGAGGGCCAGGCAGCAAGAGTAGACAACCTGAGATTTGCGGCCTTCTGTTTCCCGGATGGAGACGCCTGGGTCCTGCTTCTGGAGGTCACCAGTCTTGGCGGGGAAGGCGTGCTTGTTGCACGGGAGCCGGATGAGTTCTCCGGCCACTACATCTCGAACACCGTCCAGGGGGCTCCATGGGGGTTCCTCAAGGCCAGGGTGCGGACTCGGGACGCGAGCGGGCAGCGTCGTCCGGCACAGCTTGACTATAGTCCTGTCAATTTCGTCTACCTGGAGGCCGGAGATTGTTTCAGGCGGAGATGCAGACTGGCGGTCTCGAACGTCAGCGGGATACGTGACCTGAGGATGACGTATTTCGTGCATGATGGACCGAGTTTCCGACACAAGCCCTTTGCCGGCGAGGTGTTACTGCCCGAGGTGCCGCTGCTGGAGCGACCGGCCGGAGGAGGCGACGTCCGGGACGGCACTGTGGGCCGCTAGGCGGGAAGCCAGGGCCGGCATGCCTGCGGCTGACACACGGGCCGAGCAGGCAGGTGGTATCGGGGGGCGTCGCCTGATATGGCGCGGCATCGTTGTCGGGGGACACACCGTGAGATGCAGGAACCGCCGCACGAGTAGGTGTTCGCCAATCTCCCTGTCCCCGCGCGAATGTTCTTTCTGCTGGCGATATCGGATCCTCTGGCTTTCGCTGATTGCTGTTGCTGTCATGACAGGAGCCCTCTTGCGGTATTTCACCGGTTCGTCCGACCTGCCCACGCGAGTTCCGGCGCCTGCGGCGGCCACCGCACAACCTCTGCCTACCACAGATCAGAAGGCCTTCTCTCTCGAGAGGCTCGTGAACATGACTCCTGAGGAACTGGCCGGCGTGGACATTGCGGAGACCAATCTGCTATGCGCCACGGGACTGAAGGGGGCGGACGGACTCGATGTCGGTCGTTGCCTCTTGCGGCTCGATGAGTACGCCCAATGGGTCAGGCACTACACCGAGCAGAGCCTATGGGACTTCCTCAGGCGTCCACACGACTTCAAGAACTCCGAGGCGAGATTCCGCGTGCTTCTGCTCATATCCGTTCTGCAGAAGGAATACGGAGTTCACTACAACGAGCAGGGCGAGCGGACGTGCGATTTCTCGAACTCCAAGAATCCCTTCATACACGGGATGATCGACGATGCCAACGGCGGCACGTGTGCTTCGATGCCGGTCATGTACGTGGCCGTAGGCCGCCGGCTCGGCTATCCCATGAAGCTGGTTCTGGCAAAGACCCACGTTTTCGCCCGTTGGGACAACCCGAAGACGGGCGAGCAGTTCAACGTCGAAGGCACCAACGCGCGATTTGACGCTCATCCCGACAGTTACTACCGGAACTGGCCTTACCCGATCAGCGACGAGGAGGTGCAGCAGGGGTGGTACCTGAAGTCTCTGACGCCTTCCGAGGAACTCGCTGTGTTCCTTCAGAATCGTGCCCACTGCCTCATAGACAGCGGGCGGTTCTCCGAGGCCAGGGCTGCGTTTGTCCACAGCTTCCGTCTGGCGCCGCACAACCCATTGGGAAGAGTGCAGATTGCCAGTGTCACACGGCCCAGGGGGCTGGGCCGCGCCGTGTCCACGCAGTACAGCATTCCCGGCCGGGCGTTCGTGGACGAGTTCTCGGCACCGGCCGTTAACCCTGATCCGTTGGCTGACATAGAGAAGATCAACGCCATGACGCGAGCCAACTTGGGATGGGTGGTGCCGGATGAAACACGCCCCCACCGCGTTCAGCCATCGGAACCTGCGATCGCACCATGAACCAGAGCGAGAGGATGCGTCATATGCCACGAATCATACTGAGGAAGGTTGTCCTGACGTCGACCATTCTTCTGCTTGCAGCAGGCCCGGTTCTCGCCATGCGCGATCCCGGCGGCCGCAGGGGGCCGTATGCGGATGGGATGGATCTGTATGAGTACGTGACCAGCTCTCCGGTCAAGGCCGTAGATGGCCTTGGACTGAACTCGCTGACCATCACGAAAGTGCCGGGATGGTTTGACGACAAGCGCATCGGCAGCAAGAGTGGCGCCAAGGGCCAGATGAGGTCCGCCTACAACGTCAAGGTCGGTGATTGCATCTGCGACGAGGACAAGAGGAAGTGGTGGATATCGAGTGTTGACGCAACGGTGGAACTGAGCATCAGCCTGAATGCTGACAAGATCACCGGGGAAGTTGACGCGACGAAAGCGAAGGAGGCGACGATCGACACTGTCTACGGACACGAGCAGAGACACGTGCGGGCTGTTGAAGCGGCCTTGAACGAGCACAGGCAGACTATCGTGAACGCGATGGATCGGATGACAAACACGTTTTACACAAGCAAGAACAGCTGCGACAGAACAAGGAAGAGGACCAAAGGTGTCATCGATGAGATCAAGAAAACGTTGAAGCTCGGCTTCGGGCACTCAAATGCTAAACCTGGCAGCGAAGCGAATCCTTACGGCAAACCGGCCGAAGGCAAGCCGTATCCTCCTGATCCGGCACCGGACAAGGAACCGCAAGAGGGCAGGATACCGCATGAAGGAGATGACGCATGGACAGTCGATCCCGTATACCGATGAGCAAGCTGGCGGGGCGGCTTCGTCCCGTCTGGGGCGCAGGGATGGCCTTGCTCTGTCTGGGGCTTGGGTCGTGTGAGCATCATGCGGCCGCACCGTCCCCTGTGGTCGGCGCGCCATCGGGCATCGACCTGACCCGCGTCGTCTGCATCAGAAGCCACAAGCAAGGCCAGTCCCATGCGTATTACGACCGCTACACAGGCCAGCCGACGCCGATAGCGAGCCTGGCGTTGGACATCGCTGGAGGCACAGCCGAGTTCGCCGAGGGGCTGGTCGCGGCTCACAGGCCCTCGAAAACGATTCACGATAGCCCCGCGGGGTATGTCGATGCGGCGGGACGCGTGGTGATACCGTTTCAGTACGAGTGGGCGGCGCGATTCCACGAAGGGCGTGCGACGGTTGCCGTCGACGGCAAGTTTGGCCTCATCGATTCCAGGGGAAGCTGGGTTGTCCCTCCGGGCAAGTACGACGTCGTCGGCAGCGTCAACGACGGGCGGTGCACGTTCCGTGTCGGCGACAAGTGGGGTATTCTCGACCGCGATGGAGTTGTAATGGTACCTCCACGTTACCGACAACTGACCAGTTACGGTGACGGGCGGTGTCTGGCCGAATACGATGAGTCGCGCTACGCGTGTCTCGATCTGAACGGGCAGGTCTGCTTCAAGCTTCCCAGGGGAGCCGAGGCCGTTGGGTGGGAACGCGGGGGCAGCACATTCGAGGACGGGCTGGTGCGGATCGAGTTCTCGCCTCCTCTTGCCGAAGGGCTCTACGGCTACGTCGACACGACGGGGCGCGTGGTGGTCGAGCCGATCTACAGTCAGGCGGGCGATTTCTCCGAGGGTCTCGCTCCGGTGAGCAAGAACGCGACGACAGGATTCAACGACGATCCGTCATCGGAGTATGAGTGGGTCCCGGGGAAAGACGACGCCTGGGGGTTCATCGACACCAACGGGCGGGTGGTGATTCCATTCAAGTTTGTGCGAGTCGGCCGCTTCTCCTGCGGGCTGGCACGGGCGCGGCAGGGAGACGCGTGGGGTTACATCGACCGGGCCGGCAACTTCGTCGTTCCTCCCACCTATGAGGACGTCTACGATTTCCGGGACGGCATAGCGCGGGTCATCCTGGACAACAAATACGCCTTCATCGATCTGACGGGCCGCATCGTCGTCAGGACGAACGAGGAGGTGTCGAGGTTCTGAGTGGGCGGTCTTCGTGGAAGGTCATAGGTGCCAGTGCAGGTAGGTTGCAGTGGTCTCTGTGTGTTCCAGTGCCGTTGCACGGACGAACCCCGTGGCAGTTGGTGTCAAGGGCCTCTCACGCTTCGGATCACAGGTGGTCCCTGGGCTGGTCAGGCAGCCTGTTCCGGATAGACCTGGAGACTGCGTTGTCATGAAGTCTTCAGGTTTCGAGGGGAGCAGTATTGTAGCCCTGCGGGGCACGTGGTGGCGGCCGAAGGTTCGTTCTCTCCGGTGAACTCCCCAGTCTTTGGGCGTCTCGGCCACCTCATGACTTTCGGGCGGGGTACCTGAAGGTACCCGGGGCCAAAGTCATTTCGCTGGCAAATGCATAACCCATTACAGGGCAACGCGTTATGGTGACGCCGTTTGCTGGGGTTCAGGCAACGAGCCGGAGGCCTCCAGCCGCAGCGAACAAACGTCGGTGTTGACGCGTTCTTTGTCGTCGGGCATCCGCTTTGAAGCGACGTGGCCACGATGCCGTGGCATCCAGTCCATGCGGCCATGTCGTTCAGCACATCTCTTGTCTGCTGCGGCGTTGGCGCAAGTGCGGAGGTTGCCTCGCCGCGCCTCCCAGCCATACCCGACCCAAGGTTCCACATTATCCAACGGGTACATTGGGCTTGCTGTTCCGGCAAGCCCCTCCTCCGGCACCATCGAAGTTCAACGGGCACAAGGCGTGACGCCGAGTGCCCTTCTTTTCTGCCCTAAGGTGCCAAAAAAGCAGGTCATCGACAAGTCACGTGACTCGAGCAGTCTTCTGCACCATCGAGGATGGGCTTCCTGTAGATGCAGCAGAGTCCTCGTCTTCTTCCCATCATCTGTACCGCAAGCCTCCACGTGACGGATATCTGTATGATACCACCTCCTGGAGTCAAGAGCAGGACGTCCCCCTGCGCGGCTGCTTAATTTCGGGCCGAGACGCGCTATAAACAGATGACGGGGCCTCTTAGCGTGTGGCCAAGGGAGCATCCCGGGAGACAGGAACGAAGGGAGACAGGATGGAGAAGTCAGGAGCAGGCGAGGGCAGGAGGCAGGGAACAGGCCAGGGCAGCGGATCGGTGACCGGGCAGGAGAGTGCCACGGAGGCGCTGAAACTGCGCGTGGCGACGGCGCAGCTGGATTTCCTCAGGCTGGTGGCGCGGGCCATTGTTCAGGCCCGGGCGGAGAAGGAGCATGCGGCACCGGCCGCTGGAGGCGGCCCGTGCGGGGCGGACCGGCGCTGATCCACGGCCGGCCCCGTGGGGGCGAAGTCGAAGGGACGGGAAACGGTAGCAGGCGTTATGTCGGGCCGACCGGGGGGGGCAAGGAGTCCCCGGCCGGCCCTCTTCTTCATCGGCGGACGGCTGTCCGCCGTCCAGGATGGTTCTGATTGAAAGGAGCACTGGCGTGCTGATTCTGTCGAGACGTGTGAGCGAGGAGTTGTGGATCGGTCCGAGCATCCGAGTGAAGGTGGTCGCGATCCGGGGCAGGCAGGCGGTTCTGGCGATCGACTGCCCTCCGGGCATCGGCGTGGACCGGGCCGAGGTCCGCCGTCGGGTCATGCGGGAGGGCCGTCATCGTGGCGCTGCCCCGTCGCCCCCCGTCGGCACCTAAGCCCCCACTCTCACCGGGGAAGGCGGCGCGAGTCCCACAGTCGCCGCTCCCGGGCCGCTATCCCGCGGCTCGAGCGGCGTCCAGGTGATGTCCGAGCGGTTAGAGAATCTGCCGTCTGAAGGAGTACCCCCACTGTGGGTGGCAAGGGAAGGTCGTGGGCCTGGTGGCTGACTCTGGTTCTGCTGAGTCAGGCCGGCTGCGACGACAGTGAGGCGCGCCATGCGCGCCTGATGGAGCAGCAGCTTCGGGAGGCGAACCAGCGGGCATCTGAAGCTCGCGAGGAGACACGAAGGCTATGGAGTGAACGGGAGCGGGACCGCCGCGTGCTGGTGGCTGGGGAGCGCGAGGCCCGGGCCGACCGCGAGGCGGCGCTGCTGCTGTGGCAGGCGACAGCAATCGCCCTGCTGGTCACGCTGGCGCTGCTGGCCTGGCAGGTTCGGGCCAGGCGGCTGGCGGAGCGGCGGTCCGGGACGATGCAGCAGTCGGAAGGAGCACAGGATGAATGACGAGAAGGTGTCGGCTGTGTGGAGGAGGGCCACGGTGGCGGCGGGGTTGCTGCTGCTGGGGCTGATGGCGGGTGTGCTGTGGCGTGAGTCGCCGCGGGAGAGTGATCCGGAACTGGCTCGCGCGGCGCGGCAGGCGATCGAGACGGCCCGCGAGGCGCAGAGCAGAAACGATGCGGCGTACCTGGCCGCCGGCCGTTACCGGCTGGCGGCCGTCGCCGTCGGCGTGACGGTCCCGCTGGTCGCGGCGGTTGTGTTGGTGGTGGTATGCCGCAGGGGCGCGGCGAGCCTCGGGGGACAGAACGAATGTGGATCGCAGAAATGAGTGGCTCTGGGGCATCGCTCTGCTTGCGGTAGCCGGTGGGGGCGTGAGTGCCCTTGACCGACTGAGGTTCTGTGGTACGCTGGAGATAGAGTGAGAGTGAGGCGGAGACCAGTTATGAGCGAGGGAAGAAAATGGACCCCAGCAGCGAGAAGTGCCGAAGGGCTGGCTTGTCGGTTGAACAGCAGGCCGCGATTGATGCGATTGTGGCTTCGTCATGTCTTGTGGAACTTGAGACCCTGATGGTCGCCCTGACACGGTTGTTTCACCGCTGGAGCAACTCCATCCGAGTCGAGGAACTGAAGGGCACGACGGTTGCTGAAGTCGAAGCGACCATGGCCGTAGACATCGGCGGGCTCAGGTCGTCTTTGGTGAAGAGGTTGGGGCTGGGTGCCAAGTCGAAGACATCGGACATCCTTCCTCCACTCCAGCGGTTGGGCGAAGCCGCTGGGGAACGGATAGCTCAATGGCCGTGCAGCCCGCAGGAGAAGGCCGCAGCCTGGTTGCAGGCGGTGGCTGACACGACGGAAAGCTGCTCGGAGCACGAAGCGGCCGTCTATCTGGCCAGCCGGGGGACAGTCTCGGACACCGTCGCCGACGTGATCCGAGATGACTGGAAAGAAGCCGCGGCCCGTGTGGTGACTGGTTTCCTCGGGGAGGCCTCCCAAGAGGGTTTCTCGTCCGAGGCCTCGGTCGTCCGAGGAGCGAGCACCGGCGACCTGCCGCACTTCTGGGACATGACAGAGACGCAGCGCTTCACGATTGACGCGACGATGCTGCGCACCGCCAGCTGGTTCGATATCGGCGGCTTCGACCACTGGTGGAAAAGGGTCGACTCCGACCTCCAGGAATCGCTCACCCTGGATGGCGTCGGCGTGTATGGACCGAAGGCGGCCCAGCATCTGTTTGCCCTCTGCCGCTCTGACGAGGCGCTCCGTCGTTTCCCCGGGACGCTCAGGCAGTTTCTCGCCCGGGTCGTCGCCGGGCAGATCCAAGGACGTCCCCCCTGGTATGTGTCCCATGATCACTACACCGGCATGACACTCCAAGCGTTTCCTTTGGTGGCGGCCTCGATACTCTTCTGCTCCCGGCGACTGGGTGGGCGTGGGATCGACCAGGCCGTCTTGGATGATGCCGCGAACCATCTGCTCGAAGAGGCGGCGGCAGACGGCGGCTGGCCGTTAAGGGCGGGGCAACCGGGGGCTGACATCGAGACCACAGCCATGGCCGTGCATGGCTTGGCGATTCACAAGCCGCTGGGATGGACGAGACCGGCCCAGAAGGCGGCCGAGTTCCTGCTAAGCCGTCAACACGGCATCGGCTACTGGTCGACCAAGGGCGGCCCTGGGCCGGCCTACCTGACTGTGCTGACTCTGGACGCGATTGCCCTGGCTCACGGTGAGGAGTCGTTGACATTCGCAATCGACGCCCTTCCTGATCCAGAGCAAGATGATCGGCCAGGGCCAGAAGCTGACGAGAAGAATGTATTCAGGCGTGTGGGCGAGGGGTGGGAGGTTCGTTACGATGGCGGCAAGAAGATCGTGCTATTGGGCACGTCATTGGGGCCAGCGAGCATCGCCTATCTGCTGGAGCGGCCGAACAAGAAGGTCAGCGCCATTGACCTGGACAAGGCGGTCGGCGACAGTCAGCATGCAGCGCGGGAGAGAATCGACTTGAACCACGAGGAGCTGGAGTCCGCGGACCAGATGCCCAACTGCCAGGAAGTGGCCGATCGGGATGCACTCCGCGCGGCAGAGGCGGCACTGACCGAGGCCCGTTGTAAGTTGGAGGAAGCCAAACAGTCCGGTGACGTGACGGAGACCGAGTCTCTCGAAACCCAGATCGATCAGCTTGAGCACTACCTGAAGAGCGCCCGGGGCCTGAGCGGGAAGACTCGTTCTTTCGCCGATGTTCGCGAGAGAGCCCGGTCGCGTGTGGCCGCCCGCATCCGCCGTACGCTGAAGAAGCTGGAGAAGGAATGTCCTGCTCTCGCAAAGCATCTTGACGCCAAGATTGACTTCGGCGGGAATCTTCAGTATTGCCCCGCCGCCGATGTTCGGTGGGTGACCAGCTGATTCTGACTTCCCGCCAGTTGTTGCACCGTTTGTAACATCTGTTACGCAGTTTGTAACGCCTTGCTGAGTGGGGCACCGTAGTGTGCTTCGCTCAGGGAGGCGTACCACATTGGTTTCCCACAAGACATCCATGACATCGGGCACCGGAACGCTCCGTTTCAACGCTCCGCCGTCAACGCCCCCGCGCCGGTCTCGACGAGGGGCCGGCGGTGCGTCCGCGGAGCTCTCTTCGACCATCGACGTACCGCCGCTGATAGACGAGTTGCGAAGTTGGCTGGTGGCCAGGATCGCCGAGAGAGCGGCGGCCATTATGAAGGAGGAACAGCAACGTGGATGATGCCTGCTATGCCAGGTACTCCAGTCATGCACAGGATGGGGGTACTTCGATAGAGCTTCAGATCGACGCCTGCCATAGGGCATCCGGGCGTCGATGCAGGGACTATATCGACCGGGCTCGCACCGGCCGCTCCGTCGCGGGACGTTCAGGGATGCTGAGGCTCCTGGAAGACGCCGAAGCCGGCAAGATCGGTCGCCTGTTCGTCTACAAGTACGACCGCCTGGGCCGCTCTGCGGAAACCCACGCGATCGTTGCCCAACTCGAGGAATGCGGTGTCGAGGTGATCTCGGCTACCGAGGGCAAGGACTCGCTGGCCCGAGGCGTGCAACTGGTGGTGGCGGAACACTACTCCAGACTGTTGGCGGAGAACACACGCAACGGTCTTCTTCAACGGTTTGAACAGGGGGCGTGGACGGGAGGACCGCCGCCCTACGGTTATCAACTGGTCAACGACGGCGATCTGACCAAGCTCGCGATTGACGACGTGGAGGCCGACATCGTCCGCTCGGTTTTCCGAACGTACCGGACGGAGTCCATCGGATCGAAGGCCCTTGCCAGGTGTCTGCGTGAGCGGGGTACGGCCACCCGCAAGGGAAGACCGTGGTCTTACAACAGCGTCATGTCGATTCTTCGCAACCCGATCTACATCGGCAAGGTAATCTACAACCAGCGGCGGTTCAAGCTGGTCAAGAGCACCGGCCGGCGGGTGCCTCAGATGAAGGACGCGGGAGAGCATGTCGCCCGCCAAGATGAGGCGCTCCGGATCATTAGCGACGAGGACTTCATCGCCATCCAGGCCAAGATCAAGGAACGTGGAAGGTCCGGCTCCACGCTGCGGGTCAAAAAGGGCAACCGCCCGTTCACGGGTCTGGTTTTCTGTGCCGTGTGTGGCTCTCCCTGCCACGCCAGAAGGTCCCAAAACGCCAGGGGAGTCTACTACTATCTGGTCTGCGGGCGCAGGCAGCGGCTTGGCAAGGACTGCTGTGACAGCAAGGCATCGCTCCGGGAGGATCGGCTGATCAAGAAGGTCACCGACACGTTCATGTCGATGTTCCAGGACACCCGGGCCATCATTGCCGAGGCCCTGCCGGTGGCCCGACAGATGCTGCGGTCGGAGACTGAAGAGACCAGACGCCTGCAGAATGAGATCGGCAAGTGCGATCGGAAGATGGCCGACTTGATGAAGTTCGTTCAGGATCCGGAGTTCGCGAAGGCACCGGAGGCCAGGAAGGCGGTCATCCGGGAGATTGGCGAGGTCGAAGCGCGGCGGGAACTCATGCAGACCCAGCTGGTTCAGTTGAAGAACAATCCGTGCCAGAGTCCCGAGGGACTGGTCAAGGCCGTGAGTCGTGCCCTGGCCGAGGCCAAGGAGAGCTGGACCAACATCACCGTTCCGTCTCAGATGAGGGAGTTCCTCGGCAAGTTCGTCGGTGAAATGCTGCTCGGCGAGGACGGCACAATTGCTCCCAAAAAAGCGAACTCGGCGGAGGACTCCTCCTCGACCGAGTGTCGCTTGTTCAGGCTGGTAGCGGGGGCAGGATTCGAACCTGCGACCTTCGGGTTATGAGCCCGACGAGCTACCGGACTGCTCCACCCCGCGATCTAGTATGACACCATGGTAGCACGGTCCCGCTGGTACGTCAAGGCATTTGCGTCGCGCTTTGCGTCGTGTTTTTGCGCTGCGTCTGGCGTCGCATCGGCACAGCTGCGTTGCACATGGGGAAGCGGTCGAGTCTCATTCACGCTTCTGCTGCACCGTCAGCCCAGACGCCCGTCGCGCGAGGCGCAGATGTAGTTCATGCAGAACTCGTCCCGGTTCAGCAGGGCCTCGGTCGCAAGAATCGTGCCGACCGCCCCTGGTTCCAACGGGTCGATGATCCCTGCGTCCACGCCGGCCTGCACCATCAGCGTCAGAAACGCATGGTTGAGCAGGTGCCGTTGCGGCAGGCCGAAGCTAACGTTCGACAGGCCGCCCACGGTCTTCAGCGGCGCAAACTCGGCCTTGATCCGCCGCACGGTTTCCATGCAGTCCACCGCGTGGGTGGGGTTGGTCGATACCGGCCGGATGAGCGGGTCGATGTAGATATTCTCGGTCCTGACGCCGTGATGGGCGGCCGCCTTCAGGATCTTCTCGATCGCGACGAACCGTTGATCGACCGTTTCGGGCATGCCTGTGTCATCCATGGCCAGGGCGACCAGCTTGGCCTGGAACTCGGCCGCCAGAGGCATCACGGCGTCGAGTCGGGCCTGTTCGCCGGTGACTGAGTTGACCATGGGCTGGCTCGGCCCGTGCAGCAGAAGGCCTTCGCGCATCGCCGCCGGGTTGGCCGTATCGACGCTGATCGGCTTGTCGGTGACGGCCCGCACCTGCTCGATCATCCATTTCATGTCGTCCACTTCGGTCTGAACGCCCGTGGCCGAGTTCACGTCGATGTAGTCGGCGCCGGCCTCGGCCTGCCGCACGGCCTGTTCCCGGACGAACGGGGCGTCCTTCGAGCTCACGGCCCTGTGAACGCTCTTGCGGGTGCAGTTGAGTCTTTCGGCGATGATCAGCATGGACTGTTCCTTCCGTGTGCCTGCGTGGTCACCCTTGCTTTTCCCACTTCAGGAGTTCGAGCACCTTGCCGAGCGAACTCCGTCCGTCCACAATTTCCCTGCGAATGCGGTTCTCGCGTTCCAGGACGTCCTGGGCCCGGTTGGCCATCTCGACGGCCCGCGCCTTCGGCAACACCACCACGCCGTCGTCGTCGCCGAGCACCCAGTCGCCTGTCTCGACGCGCTGGCCGCCCACCCGCACCGGTTGCCCGATTTCGCCGAGGCCCTTGGGCTCTCCGGCGTGCGAGCAGACGTCCCTGCTGAACGCGGCGAGTGGGAGCTTGCGAATGTCATCCCAGTCGCGGATGGCTCCGTCGATGACCACACCCGAGAGCTTCCGCATGACCGCGCTCTGACTGGCCAGTTCGCCCCAGACGGCCGGCGGCCGTCCGCCCGCGTCGATCACGATCACGTGGCCTTCGCTGGCCTGGTCGATGGCCAGAACCGGCTTCGACCAGTCGCCGGGCGCGGTGCGAACCGTCAGGGCAGGACCGCACAGCTTCACCCCCGGCGTGCGGCATCGTATCCCGTCAAGGCAGGGCAGGCGGTGAGCGCCGTCACTGAGATTGGCCGACGACACCCGCAGGAGCACCTCGCGGAGGCCCTCTTCGCCCGCGCGGCGGAACAGTTCCGTCGGCACCTTGGCACGCGTGTCGATAGCCTGCCGAATGCGCCGGGTGGCCTCGGCGGGGTCGGCGGCCTTGGTGATCGCGCCGCCCACGATGACAATCCGGGCCCCCATCTCGACAGCCGCAGCGACGTTCTCGCTGTGGATGCCTCCGGCCGCGGCCACCGGAATGGACACGGCCTGCGCGATCTCGCGGAGCTTCTCGAAAGAGATCCTGCCCTGCATCTGCTCGTCGATTGGCAGGTGAACGTTGATGAACGCAGCGCCCCATTGCTCGCACTTGCGGGCCAGGCCGACGTAGTCCTCGACGCCCAGAACATCGACGCCGACGTCGATGCCGTAGTTGTGTCCGGCCTCGATCGACTCGCGGATCGTCGGCTCCGTGCACGAGCCGAGGCAGATGGCCATATGCGCCCCGGCCTTCGCGGCGCACTCCATCTCCATGCGCCCCGCATCGGCGGTCTTCATGTCGGCCAGGATCGTCTTGTCGGGGAAGGCCTTCCGGAGTTGCCGCACGGCGTCAAGGCCTTCGCTCTTGATCAGTGGCGTGCCCGCCTCGACGATGTCGATGCCCTCGGGGACGGCCAGGCTGGCCAATTGCATGGCGCGGCTCATGTCCACGAAGTCCAGTGCGAGTTGCAGTCGGACCCTGTCGCTCATCATGCGTCCTTTCACCGTGCGTCGGGAGCGTACGTCGCGCCGCAGCCGTCGCTTTCCCACGCCGTCAGCCGTACCACCCGAATCCCGGAGGGCAGGGCCCCCTGGACCTCCTCGGCCAGAACGCGGGCGATGTTTTCGCTTGTCGGATTCAACCGGTCGAACGGCGGCACGTCGTTCAGGTAGTAGTGGTCGTAGCGGGAGAGAACCTCCCGGATGCAGCGTTTGGCGTCAACAAAATCGATGACCATGCCATCCTCGTTGAGGCGGTCCGCCGTCAGGTAGATGTCGAGCTTCCAGTTGTGCCCGTGCAGACGCTCGCACTTGCCCTTGTACTGGCGCAGGTGGTGCGCCGCCCCGAAATCGGCCTTGATGATCAACTCGTGAGCCATGCCTATGCCTCCAGCCCGGTCGGCCATGCGTAAACCAGTATTGTGCCCGTTTGCCGCTCGAATGCAAGGGTCCGTTGCCGCGTTCAAGACGTTAGTGCACCTTTTTCGAGGAGGCGCGGGAATGCCCGGGGATTGTGCTGTGGCATCGGCGCCGTGCCCATGGCGGATTGCTCAGATGAGGCTGTGGAGTTGCTGAACGGCGGCCTCGAACTGGCTCTCCGAGAAGCAATATCGCAGATCGACGAACCGCTGCCTGAGGCGGCGGGTTTCCTCGGCGACGCAGCGGCCGCGTAGCACCACGTCGGCCATCAGGTCGGCCACGTGCTCGAAATCGGCGGCGGTCATGCCGAATCGGGTCATCTCCGCCGTGCCGAGCCGCAGGCATCCGGAGGCAGAGAAGCCTTCTTCGCTCGGGCCCGCCTGGTAGTTGACGATCAGGTTGCTCTCTTCCAGGCGGCGCGCAATCTCCGGGCCCCGGGCATATCCGACCTCGACCACCACCTGGTGTGTCTCGGTGTACGACACCGCGGGGTCGCCGGCGACCGTCAGGCCGCGGTCCTTCAGCGCGCGGGCCAGGGCCTTGGCGTTGGCCAGCACCGCCGGCTGGTACTGGTCGCGGAAGTGATTCATCTCGTACGCAGCCATCAGCAGGCCGAGCATCGTGCCGAGGTGATGGTTGCTTACGGCCCCTGGGAACGCGCGGCGGCGAATGGCCTCCCACAGCGCATAGTCAGGCTCGCTCCGGGCGAAGCGGCCCGCGATCACTCCGCGCTGCGTCCCGAAGAACGTCTTGTGCGTCGAGCCGGTCACCAGGTCCGCGCCCTCGGCGAACGGCTGCTGGAAGTGCGGCCCGACCAGGCCCAGTACGTGGGCCATGTCGTACATCACCGTGCAGTCCAGGCCCAGGCGGTCCACCACCGCGCGAATCTCCCGAACCGGCTCGGGATGCAACACCAGGCTCTTGCCCAGGACGATGAGTTCCGGCCGATGCCGCTCGATCAGTTCTGCTGCCGCTGCCGTGTCGATCCGGTACGGGTTGTCGGCCCGCACGGGGAAGTTCACCACCGCCGGTTTCTCGGTCATGCCATCGCGCGCCACGAAGTCGCGCAACGCTCCCATGGGCTGGCTGCTCAGGTGCCCGCCCTTCAGGATGTCGTTGTTCATCACCTTGCGGAGTCGCCGCGGCTCGCTCTTTCGATCCGCGCGGTTGATGTAGTCCAGCAACGCGCCGAACACTGTTGCGTTGGCCATCTGACCGCTGATGCACCGTGTCTCGGCCTCGTCGGCGCCGAGGAAGCGGCACATTTCCGCCTCCAGCCGCCGTTCCACCTCGCCGATGAAGTCCGTTCCCTGGTAGTAGAACACGTCCGCGTCATCGAATGCCTTGACGGTCTTGTGCTCGGCGTACCGGAACGACGGATCCATTACCGACAGAAGCCGTACCATCGGCGAAGGCGTCATCTCCGACGGAATCAGATTGATGCACTCGTGCTGCCGCCACTGCGTATTGGCGGCCGCCTGGCCCAGCAGGTCGCGCACCTTGCGATGGGTGTCGCTTTGCGACGACGATGCAGCAGCTGCCTCGGACGTGCTGCCCAGAATCGCCCGGGCATACGGCGGCGCCTCGGAGCGAAGATGGTACGGAACCACCTGGGCCTTGGCCTGCTTGGCGCGAATCTCCACCACCGCTTCAGTGCCCACGACGGTGTCGCAAGCCAGATACGCCAGGCAGATCGATCGCAACTGGTGTTCATCGGCGGGGCGGCCGGTCAGTCCCTGGCCGTCAAGCTGCCAGTGCGGGACTGCCGTTCCGCTGGTCACCACCCCGAGAGGGCGACTGCCGTCGGCCGACAGGACCGCGGCCCCGGCCCGGGCTACCGCGCGGCCTTCGATCGCCACACACTGGATCATCCGGGGCAGGGCACGCACATCGCTGTAGTCGCCGTGCACGATTCGGCTGTATGCGGCGAATTGCTCGCGAAGCGCCGCACGCCCCACGTAATCGCCCTTCAGCGGCGAGAAGCTCACGGCATAGCGGGCCAGGGGGCATGCGAAGATCGGAATCTCGCGGCCTTGCGGGTCCGTGCCCAGCTCGTGGCCGTAGAGCGGCATGCCCGCTTCCAGACGCAGCGTGTCGCGCGCCCCCAGGCCCACCGGCTGCGCGCCCCGCGTGGCCATCGCATCCCAGAGGCCGCCCGCCGCCGCGGCAGGGACGAACAGTTCAAAACCCAGAGGCTCGCCCGTGTAGCCCGTACGGCCGATCAGCACACGATGTCCGTCGATCACGCCCTCGCTCAGGGCGTTGCGCTGTGGCTCGGGCAGCCGGCCCGACGAGAGCAGCGACGCCAGCAACTCCTTCGACTGCGGCCCCTGGAGCGAGATCATCGACAGTTCGTCCGTCCGGTCGATCATCTGAACGTGCGGAAAACCCGACACGAGCGATTGCAAGTGCGACCAGTCCTTCACGCGGTTCGCCGCGTTGACCACCAGCAGGTACTCGTCCTGGACGAACCGATAGAGGTACACATCGTCCACCGCGCCGCCGCCGGCGTTCGGAATCATCGCGTACTGGGCTTGTCCCGGCTCCAGCGCCGCGACGTTGCTGGTCAGCACGTGCTGCAGAAACGCCTGCGACTGCGTGCCGCGAAACGTGAACCGTCCCATGTGCGATACGTCGAAGATCCCGCACCGTTTCCGCGTGGCCAGATGCTCGGCGATGATGCCCGAGGGATACTGCACCGGCATTTCCCAGCCGCCGAAGTCCACCATTCGAGCCCCCAGGGCCACGTGCCGGTCGTACAGCGGGGTCCGCAACAGGGTGTCCATGAGAACGACGCCTCCAACGGGTTTCACAAGCGCAACGGTACCCGCGCATCGCCGACGTCTGTCGTCTGCTTGTGCGCTGTCGTCAGATAATCCTCGGGGAGAAAACGGTGGGGGAGGCGGTGCGTGAGGCACCCAGCCCTAGTGAAAGCGGTGGTGGAAAGGGCAACCTCCCCTGAACCGTGTACTCGCCGAGCCTACAGTGGTTCAGCCTCTGTCTCGGTACCTGAGAGATTGGCCTTGCGGCCTTGCCCCGTCGGTGTCTCGCGACTTTCCAGAGGTTGCCCGCCGGCGTCCTGGGTGCCTGAGAGTTTCGTCCTGTTCGGACTTGCCCCTTCGGCGGTCCCGCTCTCGCGGAACTCTCTCCGCCAGCTTGCACGGCATTATAGCTGCCGCCTTGAGAACGTCAACAACCGTCCGTCCACATCGTTCACTATTCTGCCCGGCATTCCCGAGAACGGGACTGTTGCACTGGGCCTCGCCTCGCTATACTGGCCGCCGGCCCGACCACGAGGGTCGGCCACTTTGCCCGGGAAGACGATCCATGACCAAGGCGTGCGGCTTCGATAACGACAAATACCTCCGCGAACAGACGGCCGAAATCCTCCAGCGCGTCGAGCGATTCGAAGACAAGCTCTACCTGGAGTTCGGCGGCAAACTCATGTTCGACTACCACGCCGCCCGTGTCCTGCCAGGCTACGATCCCAACGTCAAGATGCGGCTGCTTCAGCAACTCAAGGACCGGGCCGACATCATCGTCTGCATCTACGCCGGCGACATCGAACGCAAGAAGCTCCGGGCCGACTTCGGCATCACCTACGACGCCGATGCCCTGAAGCTGATCGACGATCTGCGCGACTGGGACCTGTCGATCCGAGCCGTCGTGATCACGCGGTTCGACGACCAGCCTGCCGCCAGAATGTTCAAGGCCAAGCTTCAGAACCGAGGCATCCGCGTTTACACCCACCGCGCCACCAAAGGATACCCCACCGACGTGGACGCCATCGTCAGCGACGACGGCTACGGCGCCAACGAGTACATCGAGACCGTCCATCCTCTGGTCGTCGTCACCGGCCCCGGCCCCGGCAGCGGCAAACTGGCCACCTGTCTCTCGCAGATCTACCATGACCACCGGCGAGGGGGGCGGTCCGGCTACGCCAAGTTCGAGACGTTCCCCATCTGGAGTCTGCCGCTGAAGCATCCCGTGAATGTCGCCTACGAGGCAGCCACCGCCGACCTCGGCGACTTCAACCTCATCGACCCGTTCCACCTCGAAGCCACCGGCAACGTCGCCGTCAACTACAACCGCGACGTGGAGGTCTTCCCCGTGGTCCGCCGGATCCTCACGCGCATTATGGGCGGCGACGATCTCTATCGGTCTCCTACCGAGATGGGCGTCAACCGCGCCGGATTCGCCGTGGTGGATGATGCCGCTGTGCGGAAGGCGGCCGGCCAGGAGGTCATCCGTCGCCACTTCCGTTACGCCTGCGAGCATGCCATGGGACTCGTCGAGGGGCCCACCGTCGAACGTGCGAGATTGCTCATGGAGGAGTTGGGCGCCGATGAGTCCGATCGCAGCGTTGTCGCTCCCGCAAGGAACGCTGGCGACGAGGCGCGCCGCACCGGCAAGGGCAACAAGGGCGTCTTCGTCGGCGCGGCCATCGAACTGGCCGACGGCACGCTCATCACGGGCAAGAACTCGCCGCTCATGCACGCCGCCTCAAGCCTCGTGCTCAACGCCGTCAAACGCCTCGCCGGCATTCCTGATTCCATTCACCTGCTGTCGCCCGCCATCATCGAGTCGATCAGCAGTCTCAAGACCAACGTCTTCAGGGCCAGGACCGTCAGCCTCGACCTGGAGGAGACCCTCATCGCGCTGAGCATCAGCGCCGCCACCAACCCCACCGCCCAGGTGGCTGTGGAACGACTCGTCGACCTCCAGGGATGCGAGGCCCACCTGACCCACATTCCGCGGCCCGGCGACGAGGCCGGCCTGCGACGCCTCGGTGTCAACCTGACCTGCGACCCCGTCTTCTCCGGCAGCGACCTCTTCCAGCCGTAGGCTCTGTCTGGAAACCATGGCGTGGGCATCTTGCCCACGAGTGCCACGGGCCGGAAAGCCCATGGAAGGCATAGCAAGCAGGGCCAGGATGGCCCTGCGACGCACGGGCAAGGTGCCCGTGCCACGGTAGAGTTCGTTTTCGGGCTGGGCTTGGTGTAGGGTGCCCGCCGACTCAGGTGGCCGCCGCCTTGCGGCTCAGCTTGCGCCGGGCCGTCTCGCTCAGGTGACGCTTGCGCAGCCGGATCGACCTCGGCGTCAGCTCCACCAACTCGTCGTCTTCGATGTACTCCAACGCCACCTCCAACGACATCTGACGCGCCGCCTTCAGCACCACCGTCTGGTCCTTGCTTGCCGCTCGCATGTTCGTCAGCTTCTTCTGCCGAACCACGTTCACGCCGATGTCGCCGTCCTTGCAGTGCTCGCCAACGACCTGTCCTTCGTAGACCTGGTCGCCCGGGACCACAAACAGCACACCCCGGTCGGCCAACTGGTCCGCGGCATAGGCCGTCACCTGGCCGGTATCGGTCGCCACCATCGCTCCGTTCGTCCGGTGAGGAATCTCCCCTCGGTACGCCCCGTAGCTCTGGAACCGATGATGCATGACTGCTTCGCCCTGTGTCGCCGTGAGCATTCGGTTCCGCAGCCCGATCAGACCACGAGCTGGGATCGTGAAGTTCAGGTGCGTCTGCTTGCCGCGAGTGTCCATTCGCACGAGCTCCGCACGCCGGTCGCCCACCAGTTGCATGACCGACCCGACGAACTCGCTCGGAACGTCCAGCACCAGCAATTCGATCGGCTCCAGCCGATGGCCGTTCTCGTGATGGTAGATCACCTGCGGCTTGCCGACTGTCAATTCATAGCCTTCCCGGCGCATCGTCTCCAGCAGGATGCCCAGATGCAGCAGCCCGCGGCCCGACACCACGAACTCGTCCCCGCGGTCCTCCACGCGCAACGCCACGTTCGATTGCAATTCGCGATCCAGACGCTCGCGAAGCTGGCGGTTCGTGGCGCACAGCCCCTCGCGTCCTCCAAACGGGCCGTCGTTGATCCGGAACGTCATGTGCAACGTTGGCTCATCGATCGGCAGCGTCGGTAATGCCACAGGATGCTCGGCATCGGCCAGCGTGTCGCCGATGTCCACCTGCTTCAGCCCCACCACCGCACACAGATCCCCGACGTCCACGTGCTCCACTTCCTTACGTCCCAGGCCCTCGAACCGGAAAAGCTGCCCGATCTTCTGGAGCGTCTGGTTTCCGTGCCGGTCGATCACCGCCACCGTCGTGGCTGTACGCAGCGTCCCGGCGAAGACGCGGCCTACGCCGATGCGACCCACGTAATCGTTGTAGTCCAGCGTCGTGATCAACGCCTGCAACGGCGCCGTCCCGTCCAGCGTTGGCACAGGAACGTATTCGATGATTGCATCGAACAGGTCGTGAACGTCGCCCTGGCCCTCCTGCGGCAGGCGGTCCGCGTCCCTCGTCGCCCAACCCTCGCGACCCGATGCGTACACCGTCGGGAAGTCCAGCGCATGGTCGTCCGCCCCAAGGTCCACCAGCAGATCGAACACCTCTTCGTGGACCTCGTGCGGCCGCGTGTTCGGCCGGTCCATTTTGTTGATCACCACCACCGGACGAAGCCCCGCCTCGAGCGCCTTGCTCAGCACATACCGCGTCTGAGGCATCACGCCCTCGAAGGCGTCCACCACCAGCAGCACGCCGTCGGCCATCTTCAGCACACGCTCCACCTCGCCGCTGAAATCCGCGTGGCCGGGCGTGTCCACGATGTTGATGTGAAAATGCTCGCCGTGACGATCGGTATAGTCGATCGCGCAGTTCTTCGACAGAATCGTGATGCCGCGCTCACGTTCCAGCGGGTTGCTGTCCAGGATGCATTCGCCCTGGAGCTCGCCCTGGCGGAACTGTCCGCTCTGACGCAGCAACTGATCGACCAGTGTCGTCTTGCCATGGTCCACGTGGGCGATAATCGCCACATTACGAATACTCTCTCGGGTCATAACGCCCTCACGACTTACAGGGAGTGGGTCACTTCGGGAACGCAGCGGGAGCGACCCGCCGACACGCGCCATACGATGGACGGCGACTACCGCCGCTCAGAAGGGGCAGGGGGGATTATCCAGTGAACGGCCCGCAGGGCGCGGACCATCCGTACCACAAGAGGCTTGTAAACGAGGCTGGTCACACGCTCAGAAGAAACCATAGCACCACACTATATCGCGCCGGAGCGGCGAAGTCAAACACTATACCGCCGCACAATGAATGGGACCCATGCGGGCAATCGCGGGGGCCATCTCTAATACCGCCAGAATGACAGGGCACTCCCCGTCCACCGAGGTGCGGCCGGGGTGGACCGTTGTGCGTTCAGCCGACATCGATGAGCTCCATCTTGCGGCCGTAGGTGGCCAGCAGCGCGTCCCGAATGAACCGGTGCTCCGGCCGGGCCAGGTCGGCGTCCTGGCGGACCAGGTCGGAGGCCTCCTGGCGGGCCAGTTGCAGCAGGTCGTAATCTTCCACGAGGTTGCCCACTCGCAATTCGGGCAGACCGTGTTGCCGCGTGCCGAAGAACTCGCCCGGCCCCCGCAGCTTCAGATCCTCCTCGGCGATCCGGAACCCATCGTTGGTCTCGGTCATGACGCCAATGCGCCGCTCGGCAAACTCCGTCGTCGGTTGGGCGACCAGGTAGCAGGTGCTCTCGTGTGGGCCGCGGCCGATGCGACCGCGAAGCTGGTGAAGCTGGGCCAACCCGAACCGTTCCGCGTGCTCGATCACCATCGCGGTGGCGTTTTCCACGTCGATGCCGACCTCGATGACGATCGTCGACACGAGCACATGCGTGTGCCCGGAGCGAAAATCGGCCATGATGCGCTGCTTCTCGTCGGCATCCATACGACCGTGCAGCAGCGCGACGCGGAACTCCGCAAACACGTCCTTTTGTAGCCGTCGGGCCTCCTCCGTGGCCGCCTTCATGTCCTGCTTGTCGCTCTCTTCGACCAGGGGACAGACGACGTATGCCTGCCGCCCTCGGCGGATGTCCTGGCGGATGTGCTCGTACATGGCGGGGCGTCCGCTCGGCCGCACCCACGCCGTCCGCACCGGCCGCCGGCCGGGCGGCAACTCGTCGATTACGCTGATGTCCAGGTCGCCGAAGACCGTCAGGGCGAGCGTTCGAGGAATCGGTGTGGCCGTCATGACGAGGTAGTGCGGGCGCAGGGGCTGGTCGCTCTCGGCGTTGCGCCACCGCGACTCGGCCCGCTGGAGCACGCCGAACTTGTGCTGCTCGTCCACGACGACGAAGCCCAGGCGTTTGAATGTCACGTCCTGCTGGATGAGAGCCTGGGTGCCGACGACAATATCCACGTCGCCGTCGCGGATGCGGGCCAGGGCCTTCTTGCGCTCGGCAGCGCTCAGCGAACCGCTAAGCAGAAGCCACCGGACACGCGAGTCGGCCAGGAACCGTTCGATGCTTCGCAGATGCTGCTCGGTGAGGATCTCCGTGGGCGTCATGATCGCGGCCTGGCACTCGTTGGCCACGGCCGCAAGGATGCCGTAGAGCGCTACGACGGTCTTGCCGCTGCCGACGTCGCCCTGGACGAGACGCGCCATGGGGGTACTGGCGCCGATGTCGGCCACGATGTCGGTAATGGCGCGGTTCTGGGCTGCCGTCAGGGCAAAGGGAAACCGTCGCCGGATATGCGCGTCGATGGCCGGGGTCACTGCCAGTCGCGGCGCGTCCTGGAACCGCTTGAGGCCCCGGCGACGCAGGGCCACGGCCAGTTCCATCAGGAAGAACTCCTCGAACGCCATGCGGCGGCGGGCACGGCCGACGGCTTTCATGCTGGTCGGCCGGTGCAGCTCGCGTACGGCGGCGCGAACGCTCGGCATGGCCAGACGCTTCAGCGTCGCCGGCGTGAACAGTTCCGGCAACTCGCCCAGACACTGGTCCAGTGCCGCCTGCACGGCCCTGGCGATGGAGCGGCTCTGAAGTCCCTCGGTGGCGGGGTAGGTCGCCTGAATCGACGCGTCGCCGGCATCCTCGTCGCCTTCCCCGATCTCCCGGAAGCTGGGGTGTTGCATCTGGAGGTGGCGACGGTAGAGCCGCGTGCGGCCGGTCAAGCGGTAGGTTCGCCCCGGATGGAGTTGGTTGCGCAGGTACGGTGCGTTGAACCAGACGACCTTGACGCTGCCGGAATCGTCGGCAAAGGCCGCCTCCACGTGGCGCCATTGGGCGATGCGGACCTCCAGGCACTGGGCCACGACGGTCTGTTTCTGGCCGTCCTGAAGCTGGATAATCGGACAGACGTCGGTCGGTTCTTCGTAGTCGCGCGGAAACAGGTAGAGGAGGTCGCGGACCGTCTCGACGTCCAGGCGCCTGAACAGCTCGGCCCGGACCGGGCCCACCCCTTTGACGAACTGGACCTTGTCCTCAATTCGAAGCGCCACGGCGGCGACCTCCGTGAGTGGCCTGACGGTCAGCACGTGCGAACGTCGGCACAGTAGCAGTCGGGGCAGGCCGGGTCAACCGTTGTGTTCGGCATTGTCCAGGCACAGAGCCGGGAGGCATGCGGGCTTGCCCCGGTCGGACAAGGAAGCGGCCGCCCGGAGGCGGCCGCTCGTGCGCCGAGTTCAACAGGATGCCCGCCCGGAACCGAAGCTGCTACTGGCTCGGGAGCTTCAGTACCTGACCGACTTTCAGCGTGTTCGGGTCGCGGATCGTGTCACGGTTGGCGTTGTAGATGTCCTTCCATCGTGCCTGGTTGCCGTAGAAGCGGCGGGCCAGACTGAAGAGCGTGTCACCCTTCTGCACGGTGTACGTGCGCGGCGGCACGGTAGTCGTTTCGGTGCCGACCGGGGGCTGCCCGGTGCCTTCAACGACCGTCATGCCCGGATCCCCGTTGGTCGTCGTGGTGGGGGTCGTCTCCTGGTACGCCGTCACCTCGCCGGGAGCGGTTCCGATCTCGATCGGCGGCTCAGTCACAGTGTCCTTCTTCTGGCACCCGCCGACCAGCAGAATCAGGGCGGCCGCCACAGCCATCGTTGCCATTGTTCTGTGATTCATCGTAATCCTCCCAAGATAATGCGACATGCCCCATGGTCCTTACTGCACATTATGTGACGATGCTCGGCGGCAACGCAACCCGACGGAACTGATGCGGACGAGGATGAACGAGTTCTGGGAATCGCGATCTGACTCTCGTGGGCCGACCTCTTGTCCCGACATCCGGCGATCCGTGCCGCACTACGGAGCCGTATGATACCGCTCCGATTTTCCCGGGTCAAATCTTATCCGTGCCCCAGGCCGTGCATCAACTGGCGCACGAGGTCCGTATCGCTGATCCGGGCGAACAGAAGCAGTGCGATGGCCGTTCCCGTGTGGATGTCATAGGCCAGACTGCCTCGGCGCTCGTTGAAGAAGACCACCCGCAAAACGAGGCCGCGCAGTCCCTTGCGTTTGGGTGCCTGGCCCGTGGTCAGAACCGCATGGGCGTGCAGCAACCGCTGAAGGGCCGTCAGGGCCGTCCACAGGCCCAGTTCCCACATCAGCATCGGCAGATTCAGGGCAAACAGGGCGATCACCGTGCCGGCGAACCGTTCGCCCCGCCGCCAGAACCCCACGTCGCAGTCGGGGATCTCGTCCTCGGCCCGTGCGCGCACATAGCTGATGAGCATGCTGTTGGTGACCGCCAGGACGGCCAGCAGGGCATACGTCAGGTTGACCGGACCCGGTTCGCCGTCGGGGCCCGGGTGCTCGGCCGGCCAGGCGACCACGTAGTAGTAGCCCATGCCGGTCAGCAACGCCACGTCGCTGATGCGATCGCATGCCGAGTCCAGGACGCCGCCGAACCTGGACCCCTTGCCGCCAATGCGGGCGACCGCCCCGTCGAGCATGTCGCAGGCTCCGGCAAGCATCATGACCGCGGCCGCGGCGATCCAGTACTCGCGCCCGGCTCCGATCAGCGCCGCCGCCGCCAGGGTCACCAGCAGTCCGATGACCGTCAGGATGTTCGGGGTGACGCCCAGGCGGATCAGGCCGCGGGCCACGTGGTCGCGTGACCACACGAAGAAGTCGCCGATGAGTTTTGAGGCCGTCCTCAACTGCGGATTCTCCCCCAGACCGCTGCGCGGGTCCGTGACGTGTATGCGCATTGCTTCTGCCGCAGCCTCGGATTACGGGGCCGCCGACCTGCGCGGGCCCGGCAGGCCGAACCGTCCGCGTCGAGTCGCGATCAACGCTCCCGCTGCCCGAGGATGAACGCCTCGACCATCTGACGGGCCACGTTGTCCGTGAACTGCTGCGGCGGATGCTTCATCGTGTACGACGCGATGCTGGCTAGCGGCCCGCCCACGCCGCGATCCCGGGCCAGCTTGCAGCAGCGGATGGCATCGATGGCCACGCCGGCGGAGTTGGGCGAATCTTCCACGCTCAGCCGCAGCTCGATGTTCAGCGGAATGCCTGCAAAGCCGCGGCCCTCCATGCGGAGGAAGCAGATCTTGTTGTCCTTGATCCACGGCACGTAGTCGGCCGGGCCGATATGCACCTGGTCGGGCGAGAGCGGCGTTTCGAGCTGGCTCGTCACGGCCTCCGTCTTCGAGACCTTCTTCGAGGCCAGCCGCTCGCGCTTCAGCATGTTCAGGAAGTCCGTGTTGCCGCCGACATTGAGCTGGTACGTGCCGTCGATGGCGGCTCCGCGCTCGACAAACAGCCGCGTCAGCGTCCGGTGAACGATCGTGGCGCCGATCTGGGCCTTGATGTCGTCGCCCACGCAGGGAATGCCGCTCTTGGCGAACCGGTCCGCCCACGCCGGGTTGCTCACGATGAACACCGGAATGCAGTTGACCAGGCTGACGCCCGTCTCCAGGCACGCCGTGGCCACGGCTTCGGTGGCCTTCTGGCTGCCGACCGGCAGGTAGTTGACCAGAATCTCGGCGCCCGAGTCGCGGAGCACCTTGGCCATGTTCACCGGCTTGGCCGACGCCGGCTCGAACCGCTGATTCTCAGGGAACTCCTTCATGTGCTCGGCCACACCGTCCAGCACATCGGCCATCTGCACCTTGACCTTCGACTTCGGCATCGGACGGACGATGTCCTGGGTGCAGTTCGGCGGCGCGAAAATGGCCTTGTCGAGGGCCTGACCGACCTTGCGGCGGTCGATGTCGAAAGCCGCCACGACTTCGATGTCCCCGGGGGCGTACGGGCCGATCCGGTAGTGCATCAGCCCCAGATGCTCTTCCCGCTTCTTCTGCCTCTCCTGACGCGCGTAGTAGACGATGCCCTGAAGCAGGCTGGACGCGCAGTTGCCGACACCGTTGACCGCCAGACGAATCTTCTTTGCCATGACCAAGCCCGACCTTTCCTGTCCGATGAGACTCGATGGGAAAACTTAAAGTTCATAAATAACACTCAGGGCATACCCTGTCAACCCCTTGTGTCCCCCTTGTGTCTCCCTTCTATCCTCTTGTCTGGGGTGTCCGGCGCCCTTCCCGAGCCGCCTGAAGAAAATGCCGTTTTTTGCTTGACGCCGCAGCCGGAGATAGTATGTTTTTACGTGCCGTGCTGTATCTTCGGTGCCGCATTGTGCCGCTGTTGGGACGCATATCTACTTCGCGCGTTGTGACCCCGCTGATTGCATGTGCGTCGGACAGGCCCCAGAGCAAGGGGACGGGCGCGTCCGGTCCACCGGGTGGGCGCGGTGTCCAGTTCGCTGTGGCTGGTTCCTGGCATTTCTGTCGGATGGTCGGACAAGGGGCTTCCCAAGCCCTTGGGGTTGCGAACGTCGCGGCCCAAGTCGGCATCCGGTGTGGCGTTCATCAAGGATCGTATCAAGGAGACACGTCATGAGATTCCTCGCAGTGTGTCTGGTGGCGGTACTGTGTTTATGGGCAGCCGGCAGCCCAGCCGGCGCGGTCACCGTGGAGTACCAGGTGGCCGCCTCCGTGGACGACACGTTGACGTACAGCGCCAGCAGTGCCTACAACGTGGACAACATGTTCTTTCCCTACGACGGCGCATACCCGAACAACCGTCCGGGCTTCTTCCGCTGGGCCATCAACGTCCCCGCGGGAGCGACCATCACCTCGGCCTATCTGAAGGTCAACTCGTATGTGACCCTGACGACGGCGTCGGTGGTTCGGCTGCAATTGGTGGATTCGGACAACTGTCCTGCGTTGAACAGCCCCAACCCGTACTACTACAGTGTCACATCGGGCTACGTGGACTGGACGTTGCCGGGCGAGTGGACGGCGGGGACATGGTACACCTCGCCGGACATCAAGGACATCGTGCAGGAGTTCATCGACCGCGCGAACTACACGACGGGCAACTACCTGGGTCTGCGGGAGGATCGGTACAGTGGTGGTTATCGTCGGGTCCGTCAGTGGGACTACGGCGACCACACCTACGGCGCCAAGCTGGAGATCACCTACACGACCAATGAGGCGCCGGTGGCCGATGCCGGGACCGACCAGGAAGTCAACGACTCGGACAACAGTGGCTACGAACTGGTGACGCTGGACGGAACGGGTTCATCGGACTCGGACGGGACGATTGCCAGCTACGTGTGGTCCGAGGGCGGCAGCCCGATCGCCACAGGATCGACGGCCCAGGTGTCGCTGGCCGTGGGCACACACACGATCACCCTGACGGTTACCGACGACGACAGCGATACGGATGAGGATACGGTCCAGATCACCGTCAATCAGCCTCCGGTGGCGAATGCGGGGACGGATCAGGAAGTCAACGACTCCGACAACAGCGGCTACGAACTGGTGACGCTGGACGGGACGGGTTCGTCGGACTCGGACGGGACGATTGCCAGCTACGTGTGGTCCGAGGGCGGCAGCCCGATCGCGACGGGATCGACGGCTCAGGTGTCGCTGAGCGTCGGCACGCACACGATCACCTTGACGGTCACCGACGACGATTCGGCGACGGACGACGACACGGTCCAGATCACCGTCAATCAGCCTCCGGTGGCCAACGCCGGAACGGATCAGCAAGTCAGTGACAGCGACAGCAGCGGCTACGAACTGGTGACCCTGGACGGAACCGGCTCGTCGGACAGTGACGGGACGATTGCCAGTTACGTGTGGTCCGAAGAGGGCGTGGGCCAGATTGCCATCGGCTCGACGGCCCAGGTGTCGCTGGCCGTGGGCACACACACGATCACGCTGACGGTCACCGACAACGACAGTGCGACCGACGCCGACGATGTGGAGATCACGGTCAGTTCGTCAGTTACCGTGGAGTACCAGGTGGCCGCTTCCGCGGACGACACGCTGACCTACAGCGCCAGCAGTGCGTACAACGTGGACAACATGTTCTTCCCCTACGACGGTGTGTACCCGAACAACCGCCCGGGCTTCTTCCGCTGGGCCATCAACGTCCCCGCGGGAGCGACCATCACCTCGGCCTATCTGAAGGTCAACTCGTATGTGACCCTGACGACGGCGTCGGTGGTTCGACTGCAACTGGTGGACCTGGACAGTTGTCCTGCGTTGAACAGCCCCAACCCGTACTACTACAGTGTTACCTCGGGTTACGTGGACTGGACACTGCCGGGAGAGTGGACGGAGGGGACATGGTACACCTCGCCGGACATCAAGACGATTGTGCAGGAGTTCATCGACCGCGGGAACTACACAACGGGCAACTACCTGGGCCTGCGTGAGGACCGGTACAGTGGTGGTTATCGTCGGGTCCGTCAGTGGGACTACGGCGACCACACCTACGGCGCCAAGCTGGAGATCACGTACACGACCGGCGGCGCCGGCAACCAGGCGCCGGTGGCGGATGCCGGAAGCAACCAGAACGTCACGGACACCGACAGCAGCGGCTACGAACTGGTGACGCTGGACGGGTCGGGTTCGTCGGACTCGGACGGGACAATCGCGAGCTACGTGTGGTCCGAGGGCGGTAGCCCGATCGCCACAGGCGAGACGGCCCAGGTATCGCTGGCCGTGGGCACGCACACGATCACGCTGACGGTGACCGACGACGAGTCGGCGACCGACGATGACACGGTGGAAGTCGTGGTTTCCGCGCCGAACCAGGCGCCGGTGGCCAATGCCGGCAACGATCAGGGCGTCACCGA
>JAAYDY010000033.1 GCA_012729015.1 Phycisphaerae bacterium
AAAAATCCTCACCCCTCTCCAGAGAAAAGATTAAAAAAAACTCTTGACTGCGCCACTGCTTGCGTACATACTCTCCCTCATGAAAAAGAATCCTCATGCCGTAGCCCTGGGTCGCCAGGGAGGCCGGGTAACCGGTCCCTCGAAAGCCCGTGCGACCGCGTCCCGCAGCGCCCGCATCCGCTGGGCCCTGCGGCCCCGCGATCCCACCGCGGAGTCCCTGTTCCGCGCGTACCGCCGCGCGTCCAGTCGCCTGTTGTCGGGCCCCGAGGCGTCGTCGTGCGCGATCGACGCCGGGCTCGTGCTGTCGCCGGACCCCAAGGGCGAGCGGGTTGGCTTCCAGGTTTTCGTCAAGTGCATCCGCTTTGACGAGAAGAAACTGCTCGCCGACGTCGAGTCGGGCGGCCTCGAGGCCCGGCCATGAGCGAGTTGTGGACGTCGTCGTCGGGGAGGGGGTAGTGGTGGAAACATGCTTGTACGTCAACGTGGGCCGAAAGCGGGTGCGGGTGCTGGTGTTCGACACGCTTATCGAGCTTAGGAGAGAGGGGAAACTGCGCGGTGATCCAGATACGCGCAGGATGTATGCCTTCTTTGACCGGACACGTGGCAGGGTGCCGACGGTAGCCTTTGCCAGAAAGTACACGGGTAGCAACACGGTGGCGCACGAGGCAACGCACATCGGGTTCTGGCTGGCACCAACACGGAATGGACTAACGTCAGAGGAGCCGCTGGCGGAGGCGGTAGGCACGGTCATGGGCAAGCTTGTGGCGGCTTTATACAAACACGGCATTTACGAACTGTCAGGAAACGCCACGGGTCGTACCGCCTTGTCGAGCCAAGCGGGAGGATCGCCAGAACCGCCAAAGGTCACGCGACGGACGGCAACAAGCACGGTCTGGACAAGGACGTGGCGGGCGGAAACTGCGTGAACTCATGTTCCTTGATGTGATAGGTGGGTTCCCTCCGCTTGATGCAAAGAGCAAGGCGTCTGCCAAGTCGTCAATCCCGTATCACTATGTTCCCGTGCTTGACGAGAAGAAGTACTTCTGGGTGTCCAACACTCCACCAGAGCGCGGCGCATTTGACAACCAATGCACCCATTGCGGCTGCACCACGAATCCCACGCATGGTACTGCACGAGATCACCACGGAATCAATCGTGCGCGGACCGACACTCCTATCCGTTGTGCTCAGTGTGGACGCTTGCTGCCCCGACCGTGGGTTGAGAAAGACGGCGACTACAGGCTAATGAACGGCTTTACAAGTGCTTACAAGAGAATGTCGTGGGATAAACCGGCGAGCACTCTCACCCGGAATCTTTCGTACGCGTGCAGTGACCATAAACTACACCCAGATCAGCACAGGGTGCTTTCTCTATATGAGGCGTTCCACCTACACACAATCTCCGACTTTGACTATCAATGGAAGCGCCCGGATGGGACAAAGGTGAGCGACAAGACAATTCGTGATGTCATCGGAGAGAGCATTCCACCCAGGGGACTGCATGTGATATATGCATTCCTCGTAAAGATCATGACCGACTATGCAGCCGCCGAGAGGGAAACGGTCAAATACAGCGTCAGATAAAGTAAAGAAAGATAGAAAAAAGTAGAGAAACTATATTGACAACGTTTCCATCTTGGTGTATGTTAAAGGAGAAAAACTACATGCCCGTCAAAGTCCTGAAGAAAAAAGGTCTGTACCGGATCTGCGAGCCCTCGGGCCGCATCGCCAAGACGAGGCTCGGCAACGCCCGCGACGGTGGGGGCCACGAGTCTGCGCGCCGGGCGCACGCCCAGGCGGGTCACATCAACGACGGCGTCGCGAAAGCGAGGCGCCATGGACGATAGACCCCGAATCGAACAGGCTGCGCGGATCGAGGAGATCGAGGCCCTCAAGGAGCGCGCGGCCCTCCTCGAGAAGGAGAACGCCGCGCTGTTACAGAAGCTGAACGGGGCCAAGGTAGAGCAGCAGGCGGACAAGATATCCGAATCTCAGGCGGCCCGCGATGTCTTTGCCGCCCTTGCTCTCGACGGAGCCGGCTCCTGCGGCCCCCGCGATCCGCGCGTCTCTGTTTGGGAGCGCGCCTTCTCCGGTATCTTCGACGCGCTGGCGGAGATCAAGGACGAGGACTGGCGCAACAGCTGCGGCCCCGGTACCGCCGACCCGTACGCGAAAAAGGTCGCGCTGCGGCTCAAGAACCTCGTAGTGTCCGAGCGTCGCCACCGCGACCGGGCGAATGCCCTGGCGCAGCAGTTGACAGAGAAGAGTTACGCCAAGTCGACTGGAGGTCCTTCGTGTTCAAGCTATCGGTATGACGGTTGACGGAACTCCGTGGAAAGGATAAGGTGATGGCATGAATGGTGGACTGAGCGAAGGCGAAGCGACCCTCTCGGTGGGTCCTGAGGAACACATCGTCACAGTCGATGTTCCGATCAGGCTGGTGCTTTGCAGGGACGCCGTGCGGTGCGGAGACCGGGAGGCGCTGCGCTCGGCTATCCGGGAGCACATCGAGGACGCGGTCGTGCGGGCGCTCGACAAGTTCTCCGAAGCGATAGGAGTGTCGAAAAGTGAATGACGAACTGCGTCAAGTCAACAGGAGATCCCTCATGTTCAAGCTGTCGGCATGTCTGGCTGTCCTCGTGATTGCAACCATCGTCGCCGTCGTGGCCTCGGGCTGCGCGACCGGCAACGGCACCGTGCAGGTCGGCTGGCGCTCCGCGCAGTCGCACACTGGCGACGCGGAGACCACGATCGAGGGCGGCGGGAGCCCGATGCTGGAGATCCCGGTGTCGGCGGTGCCCGGGAAGTAGGGCATGGCCTTCGTGACGCGCAACGGCCTGCCCTTCGACTCCCGCATTCCGTGGTGGCAGGCCGAGCTGATGTGCTGGAAGCACTGGCGGGAGCCCGAGTACGGCGGCGGCAAGGTCGTCGTCGACCCCCACGAGTGCTTCCTGCGCGCCATGCGGCATCTCCTCACGTCGGACGAGTGGAAGATCTCGCCGTGGACCGAGCTCCACGTCCACGACTGGACCCACGAGAACGACATCATCGTGTGGGGCGGCGCGAGCTGCGAGAAGACCAACACCTACGGCCTCATGGCCTGCGTGGACTGGCTGGTCGATCCTGGCAGGACGATCACCCTGCTCGTCTCGACGACACTGCAGGGCCTCATGAAGCGCACCTTCGAGAGCGTCGTGCGGTACCACAGCATCCTCAAGTCGAGGAGCGACCTCAATTTCGAGGGCAAGCTGGCGGCGTCCGCGAAGGCCATCACGCAGGACGGCACCGACGAGGTGCGGCCCGCGTCGGGCAAGTCGATCAAGATGGGCATCTGGGGCGTCGCTTTGAAGGACGGCCCCGTGCAGGACTCCGTGTCGAAGATCCGGGGCGCCCACGCGGATTACGTCAACTACATCTACGACGAGCTCTCGCAGGCCCCCGAGGCCGCCATGGCCCCCGAGCTCCACGCCAACCTGCTGACGGGCGCGAAGTTCTACCGCTTCGCGGGCCTCACCAACATCGACGACTTCGACGACGTCGCGGGCCGCCACAGCGTTCCCGCCGGCGGCTGGCAGTCCGTCGACATCGAGAGCGAGAGCTGGCGCACCGCCGGCGGCCGGTTCGTCCGGCGGCTCGACGGGCTCAAGAGTCCGGCGATCGTGGAGCCCGATGGCGAGAAGAAGTACCCGCACCTGCTGAACCGCCGGCAGTACGACGCCATCGTCAGGCAGAACGGCGGAAACCCCGACGCCCCCGCGGTGTGGCGCCAGGTGCGCGCGTGGCCGCCCGCGGTGTCGAGCCGGCCGACCCCGCTGACCCTCGCGGAGGCCCAGCAGTGGGGCATGACGATCACGCCGGCGTCCGCCACGGAGCCCGTGCGGTGGCTTGCCAAGCCGACGCCCGCCGTCGGCGTCGACCCCGGTTTCGGCGGCGACGACTGCGACGTCCAGGTCGTCTGGGTCGGCACGCTTTCCGACAGCCGCAAGGCCATCCTGTTCGACGCCGTCCGCAAGGTGCCCATCATGGGCAGCAAGAAGGACCGCACGATACTGGACCAGATCTACGAGTACTGCATGCCGCTCTTCCAGACCATCGCCGTGCGGCCCGAGCACGTCGGCTTCGACGACTCGGGCCCCCAGAGCGTGGCGGACTACTTCGCCCGGCTGTGGAGCCCCGCGGTGCGGCGCTACAGCTTTGGCGCCAAGCCGTCCGAGAAGCCCGTCAGCCACTTCGACACGCGGCTGTGCTCGGACCGTTATGCGGACCAGGTCACGGAGCTCGTGTACCTGTTCCGCGAGTACGGCCAGTACCGCCAGATCCTGCAGGTCCCCGAGGTCACGCTGTCCCAGATCACGCGGCGCGAGGTCATCCGGCACGGCGGCCGGCTCAAGCTGCTCAGCAAGGACGACTATCGGAAGGCCACCGGCTTGGGGTCGCCCAACGAGATGGACAGCGCCGCGGTGGCCTTGGGCGTGGTGCGCGACAGCTTGGGCCTCGCCCCCGGCGCCACGGAGTTCAGTCTGAACGGGCCTATCGAGAGCGGCTACGCGGGCTCGACGGACGCCGTCTTCGAAGACGCCGCCCGCGAGCTCAACGACATGCCGGCCCTGTATATTTAGTTCTTGACATGCGAACGGTTTTGTGCGAAAAATTCGTGCCAATAAAGGAGAACTGCCCATGACCGACGAAGCCCAGAGTCCGTCCCAGGAAACGAAGTCGCCGCCGACCGTCGTCGAGGTGGCCCGCGCGTCCATGGCCGCGCTGTCCAAGCATCTGTCGGGCGCCCATACGGCGCTCTCCACCCTTGTGGTGGCCGCCGAGATGAAGGACGACCTTCAGATTTCGGAGTGGGTTCCGGAGTTCCACATGTTCATGAGGCACGCGTCGCATGTCGCCCAAGATATTGCTTTCCATTGCGTGCAGGGCCCCAAGTCGTCTGGTGAAATTTCGGCCGCCGCCCTCGCGGCCAAAAAGGAAACCCCGCAATGACGCATTCCACGCGATCTGGAATTACGTGTCCGTTTTCGGGCCAGGAGTTCGTGGTCTTCGAAGCCGGCACGGGCTTCTTCGCCCGCGCGGCGGGCTACTTCGGCGCCGTCCAGACCTCGATCTTCGAGTCCCGCGACGCCCTCCTGGCGTTCCTGTCGCGGCGCGCGGAGCGTGAGTGGGAGCGGCCCCGGGCGCCGCTGGCCCATCCGACGTGTCCGTTCACGGGCCGCAGCATCGAGAAACGCAAGACCACGGGCGGCTGGCGGGCCATCTGCAGGACCGACACGGGCTGCTGGTCCACGGGCCTGTTCTACGACGAGCGCCGGCTCGACTTCTTTCTGGCGAGCCGCAATGGCGTGCCGCCCTTCTTTGCCCGCAACGAACTCGAGGTTGTGGGGGAGCGCAAGCCGCCGGCCCCCGACCCGCTGGCCGATGTCAAAACCAAACATGGAGATCTCTGTGAAGCCGCGAAAGAGTCTGTCGACCGCGTTGTTCGTGGTTCCCGCGCTGTTCTGGATGGCGTCGCCGCGCCCCGCAAGCGCTCTTGATTTCGGCGTAGCCGTCGTATCGAACGTGTCGGCCGTCGTCTATCCGGCCCAAGGCGTGACGGCGGCCCCGGCGTGGGCCCCCAACACGTTGTATGCCAATGGCGCCTATGTGTCGTCGGGCTTGGACATCTACATGAACGCCTCGACGGCGTCGGTGAGTCGGGCGACCGCGTTGACGCTCTCCGGTCGTTGTCCGACCAATGACACCGTGACGTGGGTGGCGTCGAAGTCGAGTCGGGCGCCGCGAACGGCGCTCGCCGTCGGCTACATCGCGGCCTCGGGGATCCTCTATGTCAATTTCGGCCGGCCCGCCAGCAGCGGCAAGGGCATCGCGGTCCCCGCGGGCGCCACGCTGACGTGGACGGGCCCCACGGTACCGCAGGAGGAGATCAGCGTGTTCCCGACGACCGACGGCGCCGTCAGTATCTTCGAACGCTAGGGGGTTCCGTGGGCATGCGGTTGGCCAACACTCTGTTCCGACCTCCTGGCGACAAGTGGTTCTACGTCGTGGAACCTACGGGCCGCTACTTCGAGTCGTCGGTGTCCATTGCCACTCTGGAGCGATACGTCGTGGAGCACATGGAGGCCTCGGGCATCGAGATCCCCCTCGACCTGCGGTTGCGGATCGAGGACTACATGTGCCAGCGCCTGCCGCCGGGGTCCTGCATTGGCGGCCACCCCTCCGACCCCTCGCTGGCTCCGATTTCTTATTTCGCCGTCATGGACGCCTTCGAGGCCGTGCGGCCCCGATTGCATCCGACAGCCGTGGACGAACGCGAGGCCGATCGGCGCGCGTTGGTGTGCCGCACCTGCAGGCTTAACGACCAGTCGCTGTGCGGCGACTGCACGGGCATGCAGGCCCGGATCTCCGCGATGCTGGGCCGGCGCGTCAGCGGCATGGAATTCATGGGGGTCTGTCGAGACCTGCGCCTGCCGACGCTCGCCGTCATCTTTCTCGATCCGCCGCCGCCCGTTGTGACTCCGCGGGCCGCGAGTTGCTGGAGGGCTCCGAATCATGGCTGACGCCACCGAGCTGCGTTACGTGACCGCGGAGGGGCGTCCAGAGTCCTGGTGCATCGCCAACGTCGAGACGGCCCGGGCGGTCTTTGACGACTTGGTCGAGGGTGGCAAGATGGCATCGATTCGCCACGGCCGCATCCGCCGCATCAAGGACGGCAACCCGCCCTATAATGAGGGCGACATTAAGGCCCGTAACTTGGGCTATATGCACAACATCAACGACAACACGATGAAAGCCATCCTAGACCAGAAGGCGGGCTACCACTTCGAGTTGTTCCAGGAGGTGCCGAACCTGGCCGAGTTCAAGTTGGCCCGCGGGCTGCCCGCCGAAGCCGCCAGCGCGCAGCCCCGCGAGCGTTGGGAGGACGTCGTCGCGGAGGAGTTCACCGCCACGCTCAGGCGATGGCCCGGTTTCCTGCCGCTCATGGATTTTGTCAGGCGCGAGAGCGATGCCTTTGACATCGGCATTTGCACGTGGCCGGACCCCTTGGACTGGCGGCCCATCCCGATCCCCCGCGACGCCTTTCTTCCGGAGCCCTATGCGAGGCTCGACGTCGACACGTGGGACCTCTTTGGCTACATCGACATCATGCGGGTCCACCAGCTTCTGGAGATCGCGGAGAATCCCGACGACGCCGCCAGCGAGGGCTGGGACCACGAGGCCGTGCAGTCGTTGCTGATCAAGCTTTACCACGACGGCCTCGGTCAGACGGCGGGTCCCGGCGGCGCCGGATACGCGCATGCCCAGGAGTGGGACCGCGTCCTGGTCGGCGTCAAGAACAACGACAGCTGGGCGATGTCGCGGATGTTCGACCCCGTAAGGGTTCGCAAGCTCGCGGTCCGTGAGCCCAAGAGCGGCAAGATATCCATCTTGGCGTTCCCTGACGAAGTGCAGGGTCTCGACAGGGACGCCTTCCTGCAGGTCCAGCGGGACCGCTACGACAAGATGTCACACGTCGTGTGGACGCTGCCGTACAACTACGGCGACGGCTACATCCGCAGCGTCCGCGGGCTCGCCACGATTTTGGAGGCGCACTGTGATCTCAGCAACCGCACCGTCGGGATGATCCTTGACGCCGCCAAGCTTAATGCGTCGCTTATGGTGAAGCCGACCAGCGCCGGTGTCGATCCGCGCAGGCTCAACATTGTCCGGACCGGTGTGATGACGTTCATCCCCAACTCGCTGGATGTTCAGCCCACCAACAATTTCAATCCGTCCTTCGAGGGTTTGCTGAGGGTCCGGCAGCTCAGCGACGCCATCATGCGCAACAACAGCGGTGTCTGGCGTCAGCACACCGAGGGCCTGACCGAGAATCAGCCCGCGATGACGGCTCGCGAGGTCGCCGAGCGCAGCACGAAGGAAGCCCGCCTCGAGAAGGCCAACGTGGCGTTCGACTACGTGCAGCTCGAACTGCTGTACAAGGAGATCTTCCGGCGCCTCACGAATCCCGAGCTCCGCAGGGCCAAGGAGCATCCGGGCAGCGAGGGCGCGCAGGAGTTCTTCCGGCGGTGCCGCGAGCGCGGCGTGCAGGCGAAGTACCTGAACCCGAGGAGCCTCGAGCTCAAGATCGTGCAGGCCATCGGTATGGGCTCGTGGGGCGTCCGGCTCGATGTCACGAGCCAGCTCATGCAGATGCGCGGGCTGTTCGACGAGGCGGGCCGAGTCAACGCCATCCGGGACCGCGTGTCGGCGCTGGTGGGTCAGCAGAATGTCGACCGTTACAAGGCCGTAGGCAGCCGCGACCAGATCGCCAGCAACGAGCACTCCATTGCCAGCTTGGAGAACGCCGCCATGAGTGACGGCAAGATGGTCATGGCGGGGTCTGACCAGCGGCACCAGCTGCATTTCCGGTTCGTCGCCGAGTTCCTTGGCAATACGCTCAAGGAGGTTTCGCAGCAACAGGCGGAGACCGGAGCCGTGCAGAATCCGGGCCGGTACAGGGCCGCCCTCGAGGCCGGTGTCCAGCATGCCACGCAGCACCTGCAGTACCTCGGCCAGGATGACGCCAACGAAGCCCTCGTGGCGGAGGGCGTCAAGGTTCTGCGCGCTGCGCAGGCCATGATTGATTTCCTGATGAAGGCCGAGCAGGTCCAAGCCGAGGCCGAGGCGAAGCGGCAACAGGAGGACCAACTGCTTGTCGCGGAAGCCGAGGGCATGGTGCTGGATCGCAAGGCCCGCATGGCCGAGGCGGAGAAGATGATCCGCCTGCAGATGGAGCAGGATAAGCAGGCCTCCATCGTCAGTATGCGGCAGCAGAAGGCCGCGGAGTCCTCGGAGGCGCAGCGCCGTCGGCTGGAGCACGATCTTGCGATGCGCGCCGAAGAGCAGTCTCGCAGGCTTGCGTTGGCCGAGGAGGAAGCCCGGGCGAAGATCGACCGCTTGCGCCGCGTGGCCGAGGCCCGGGAGGGCACTAACCGATGACGGCCCCTCTCACCAAGTACTGCCCGCTTTGCGCGATCAAGCACCTGGCGCGCGCCAAGATCAGGCTCGGCGAGGCGCGGCTCGGTTATCCCGAGGAGTACGTGTTCGCGTTGGGCGAGATGAGCCTCGCGGAAGATCATCTGGTGAGTGAGCGGCCTGCGTTGGCGGCGGCGATCCGACAGCACAGAAAGCAACTCGAAAGTCAGCCGCGGTTCACGCCGCCATTTGCGGCCCTGATCTTGACAGTGGCTGCGCAAACGGGGTATAGTCTGGTCGGAGTGTGGAGGGCATCGGTCATGCAGAAATTTGCTCGGTTGTTTAGTATTTGGAGTGTCGTGTTGTTGACGCTGGGCGCGTCAGTTGTTTGGGGCGACGGCATGCAGATCAGCATGCCGATGCTGGATCAGGAGGCCCGCGCCGACATCGTTGTGCTGGAAGGCAGCACCTCGCTTTGGAACCAAGCCTCCGCTGACGGCATAAGTGCAACGAGCCGTGTGGCGGTTCTGGAAGGCGTGGCCAACGCCACGCTTTTGTTGGACGGTTCCCGCGCCATGACAGGCGATCTGAACATGGGTAATCATGCCATCACCAATGTCTCCACGAACTCCATTGTGTTTCAGGACGGGACCGTTTTTAACCCTGCCGCGGTTATCGCGTTGACCAACGCGAAGGCGCAAGCAGAAGCCGCGGCTATTGTGGCGACCAATGCGGCAGACCAGGCCAGCGGATTCTCTTCCTCGGCGTCTGGTTATGCTGGCGACGCTTATCAATACGCTGAACAAGCCTCCTGGTCTGCTGGCGACGCTTATCAATACGCTGAACAAGCCTCCTGGTCTGCTGGCGATGCGTCATACTTTTCAGGAGAAGCCTTTAGTTCTTGGCAGAACGCGTTTTCGGAAGCCGGCAATGCCTCGTTTTACGCAGGACAGGCCTCGGGGTATGCCGATGACGCCTCTGGGTATAAAGACCTTGCCCAAGCTGCCGCGGCTTCCGCCGGGACTGCGGGCACTAATGCGGCGCAGAATGAGATGTTCAGTCATACCAATGATGTCAATGCGCATGGCGGCACTTTACTCGTAATAGCAACGAACGTATTCTCTGGGTACACCAACGACTTATTTAACGCGTCTACCAATGCAGGCGCAATCGCAGGCGCCGCGGCTGGCACAGTTTCTGGTTCAGCGGCGGCTGCCGATGTCTCCGCCGCCTTGGTGCCGGGCTTAGCTACGCAGGCCATGGAGGGCGTCCTCGATTATGCGCTGTCTACGGTTGTGATTGACCCCAATTCACTTGTATTTACTTCTGCGTATACGGCAGTGTCTTCCTTCTACTGGGCGCCCACGGGCTTCTGTCAGCTTGTTTTCAGCACGTCCGAGTGGCCTGCCGCAAGCTGCGCCGTGATACGGTATGATATCTACACTGAAGTAGGCGGCACCATCGAGTCTAATCCGTTGTCGGCCTTTATCGGCGATACTAATTTTGCAGCCGGCGCGAGAACAACGATTTTCGTAGACAAGCCTTATGGTTGCACGGAACTTCGGGCTGAGAGGAAATGGTAATGCGCAAGCTGCTTTCCACTTTGCTGCTTTTGTGTGGCGTCGTTAGAGCCGAGTACCCCGTGTACTATGCTGGTTTCGAGTCTTGGCCGTTTGCGGATAGCGCCCTGGCTGACTTCACGGGCGAAACCTACCAGGCATGGGCCGCGTACAACGCCATATGCCGCGGCGACCAACCCTACGGCGGCATCGATTATATGGGCGCGCCCGACTCCACCAACCGCGCACTCTGGCTGACGCGCGGCGCCCGGGACAACCGCTTCGAGGAATCGATGCTCATATCGCCGGTGGTCACCAACCTGTACGGGTTGG
>JAAYDY010000034.1 GCA_012729015.1 Phycisphaerae bacterium
CGGGGCTTGAGGTTCTTAAGGAGACCGTGACCGGGGGCTGCGGCTCGACGAAACGGCCGTCGAGCCTTCGCCCCCGGCTAAGCTCTCGTCGGCCCTTCGGGCCTCAGATGCTGGCGTGCCAGGGGCTGACCCAGAAAGCCCGAGGCGCAGGACTGTCCACTCCAACGAACGACCGCCGCACATGCCAGAACCTTTGGGCACACCCGCGTGGCATGACCGCGCTCGTGTGGCCATGAAGGGCAGCGGGGGCGGCGGGTCACCCCTTGGTCAGCAGGTCCCATGGCCCGGGGCGTGAGGAGACATCGTCGCGGGTCATGCCGTCGATGCGGTTGAGGTAGGCCTGGGTGGGGCCGTCGCCGGGGCGGGCTTTCAGCGCGTCCTCGAACTTGGCCTTGGCCTCGGCGAGCCATCCCTCCTCGAAGTCCTTCATGGCCGCTTCGTAGAGGTCCAGGCCGGCACGGGCGTCGCCTCGCTGGTCGTCCAGGAGTTCCCAGACGTCAATCGGCTCGGCGCGGCCCACCACGCGGACCGGGCCGATGTGCCGCAACAGGAACTCGTCGCCCACCTGGCGGCGGGTCTCGCCGGTCATCAGCACGGTGGTGCCGAAGAAACGGTTGGCCCCCTCCAGCCGCGCGCCGACGTTGACCGTGTCGCCGATGACCGTGTAGTCGAACCGCCGCGACGACCCGATGTTGCCGACGACCATCGGCCCCGTGGCGATGCCGATGCGGATCCGCAGGCTCACGCCCTCGGGCATCAGCCCCTTGTCGCGCAGGCGGCGGTCGATGTCGCCCAGGGCCCGAAGGTGCGCCAGGGCCGCACGCAGGCACCGCGCGGCGTGGTCGATCATCGCCACCGGCGCGCCGAAGAACGCCAGAATCGCGTCGCCCTCGTACTTGTCGAGCGTGGCGTCCTGGTCCAGCAGCCGGTCGGTGGCCTCCTCCAGATACTCCTGGAGAAACGCCACCAGCGTCGGCGCGTCCAGCTTCTCGCTGATGGACGTGAAGCCGGCGATGTCGCTGAAATAGACCGTCATCTCGCGACGCTGGCCGCCCAGGCTGAGCATCTCGGGGTTCGTCACCAGGGCGTCCACGAGCTTGCCCGACGTGTACTGCTTGAAGACGCCCGTGATCCATCGGCGGCTGCGGCCCTCGGTCAGCTCGCGGTATGTCATGACGCCGAGCAGGGCCGTCAGCCCGGCCAGCCACACGCCCAGGATCGGCACGAGCAGCCCGTCGTGGCGGAACAGGTGAATGCCGAGCAGGTGATACGCGGCCAGGCCGGCCACGCTGAGGACGACGGCCCGCAGCGTCGGCAGCGACGCGCTCAGCAGCGTGACCAGCAGGCCGGCGACGAGCATGACGGCCACGGCCGGGGCCATGCCGATCTCCCGGACGAATCGGCGGCGGAGGAAGTTGTCGGTGATCGACACGTGGGCCGCCACGCCCGGATACTGTTTGTGAATGGGCGTCGGCTTGAGGTCCGGGGCCAGGCTCGTGGCGGTCATGCCCACGAAACAGACGCGGTCGCGGACATAGTCGGCCAGGTCGGCCTCCAGGATTCGCCGCCGCTGGCGTTCCCGGTCGCGCGTCTCCTGGTACGCCAGGAAGCTCGCGGCCACCTTACGCAGGCGCTCGAACTCGTCGTCGCTCATGCCCGGCGGCCTGCCGTCGCTCAGGGACATCCGCAACTGCATCTCCACGTCGGCGTCGATGTCGGCCAGCAGGTCGTCCAGCTCCGTCACCTTCTCCGGCGTCGCCGCGGAGGCCAGGGCCTCCGTCACGCGACGCCAGGCCGCGCGCCGCTCGTCGCCGCGGCCGAACCGCTCCGCGGCCGACTGCATCATCTCGTGGTACTCGTTCTCCAGACGCTGAAGATCGTACAGCTCGTACACCTTGCCGATCTGGAGCCGTCGGAACTGCGTCTCGACATCGGAGGCCTTGCCGCGGACGAGCGTGCTCTCGGTCCAGTTGACCACCATCTGCCCGTCGGGGCCGACCGGCACGGAGATCGTCTCGCCGTCGGGCTGGCGGACCTCCATGCGATCCGCGGCCGTGCGGCGCAGCGTGAAGTCGCCCGCGCCCGCGGCGTGCATCGCCGTCTGGAGGGCCAGTTGCGGTAGCGTGCGGTCGCCGAACCGGATGGCCAGCGGAATGCGGCGCATGACGCCGTCGCCGTCGGGTTGCACGTTGGCGAACCCCGTGGCCCGCGCGGCCCGGGTCAGTTCCACCAGGGGCCCGTCGATGCGGGCCGCCTCGGGCACGCGCCATGACGGGTCGTCGCTCTCCAGGCGCACGGAGCCGGCGGCCAGGACGGCCTGCTGGCGGAGGAAGGCGTCCACAGCCAGCTCGCGCGAGAAGGCCCGCTCGGACCGTTCGGCGTCCGACAGGGCGGCGAAGGCCTTGTCCAGCACCGCCTGGGCGTCGGCGGCTGTGGCTTCCAGCGGCAGGGCGGCCGTCAGGTGCCGTTCCAGCGCCCGGCGCAGCGCCAGGTGAAAGAAACGGTCGATCCTGGCGGGGTCGGCCCCGAGGCGCTCCGCCAGATGCGCGCGGTTCAGGCCCGGCTCGGCCGACAGGGCCTCCTCGATGCCGTGGTACAGCGGATCGGTGATGGCTTCGCTCGAATGAACGGAGTAGGTGAGGATGACGCGGCCGCTGCGGCGGAGGGCGTCCTCGAGGTACGGCACCGGATCCACGGGATGAACCTGCTCGGCGGGCGTCGCCCCGCGAGGAATCTCGTAATCGGGACGCCGCGGAAACGTGATGTCCAGCACGATCAGCCGCGCGCCCAGGTGCGACAGGCTGTCGATGATGCCGGCCAACTCGCGCCACGACCACGGCCACCGGCCGATCATCTCCAGGGCGTTGTCGTCTACGCCGACGATGGTCACCTCGGGCGAGACGTCCTGCCGCTCGCGCAGATCCCACAGAAGGATGTCCTGGCCCTTGGACTCCATGAGGCGGAGCTTGGGGATCGCGCCGCCCAGGGCCGTCACGAACGCCGTCAGAACGAGGCCGACGATCAGGGCCTTCCAGCGGCTGAAGCTGCGGATGCGGGATTCGGCCATGGCGGCGCGACCGGCTCCTGGAAAAAGGACAGGGGCGGCACGTCCTGTGCCGCCCCTGGATTATCCATGGATTCCTGGGTTGGTCAAGCCCGCATCGGCGTCCTTGCGTCTGCCAGATTCCCGGCTGCCGTCACCACCCCACACTGGGGCCGCACGGGCCGGAATGCGGCGACAACGGCGGCGGCACGTAGTTGGGCAGCCGGTTCGGATTGTTGAGGTAGAACAGGGACGATCCCTGTTGGCTGGAGCTGAAGAGGCGACCGTAGCCGCCCAGGCCGCCCATGCCGCCGGGGCCGAACTGTTGGCCGGGGCCGAACCACGTCTGTCCGCCGCGGTTGGCGCTGCCGGTCTCGCCCAACGTCAGGCCGTTCAGGGCGTACAGCGGCACCAGCGTTCCGTTGTGCAGCGTCTGGACAGGCGGATTCATGCCCGAGCCCACCTGGTCGCCCACGCCGACGAACTGGCCGCGGCCCGTCTGGTTGTTGCTCGCGTAGAGCAGGCCGCCGCCGAGCAACTGGCCGGTGAATCCCGTGTCGCGGTGCTGCGTGGCATGAATGCCGTGGGTGCCGTGGACGGCCAGCGTGGCTTCGGGCGACACGACGGCAAAATCGCTCGTGAACCGCGTCGGCTCCACGTCGGCCTGGACGGTGCCTTGCTTCAGGTAGATCCGCGTGCGCACCTTGTCGCCGTCGCGGGAAAACTCTCCGATACGCACCGTGGACATGGGCTTGACGTCCACGATGCAGGCGTCGTCGTTGAAGACCAGGCGGCACGAGGAGCGCAGACCCGTGCAGATGTCGGCGCCCAGGGGCAGCTTGTCGCCGACCTTCATGGCCTGCGGCTTGGCGTCCTGGCCGAGCTGCCACATGACCGACCGCTGCACGTCCTTGACGGTGCAGACCGCGGGGGTCTGCGTCGCCTCGGCCGCGGGGGCTGTCTCAGGGGCAGGCGCGGCCGGCGTCGCCGGTGGCTGGTTGGTCGCCGGTGCGGCCGCGGGGCTCGCCGCGGGCGTCTTGGCGGCTTCGGTTGCCGCCGGATCGTCGGCACGAACGGCTTCGGCCGCAAGCAGCAGTGCGGCCGCAAGGGTCATCGCTGGGATCATGCGCATGATGAGCATTTCCTCTCCTGCAAAAACGACATCCAATCGTGTCGCGCCTCGGGGCGCGACGCACGTCTACCCGGTGCCCGGCTACATGCCGCTGCCGCCGTGATCGTCCACGACCGGCGCCGGCGGCGCGAGCGGACTTCCACCCGGCAGCAACTCGGGATGATTCTTGAAGAACTGACGAAGCCCTTCGGCACGGCCTCCGAGACGGCGCCCCAGGTCGCCGGCGTTGCCCTGGCCGCCCGGGCCCGGCGCCGAACCGCCCGGAGGCCCCGTGAAGATCTGCGGCCGGTTCACGATGCTCAGAATCTCGTGAGGCGTCGTGCCGCGCTGGTCGTACGTCTGCACGAGCTTCTTCAGCAGCACCATCCGGATCGGCGGCTGGAAGTTCGTGCCCGAGGCCACGGAATCGCCCGGCCGCAGGAATCGGGACCGGCCGCCGGCGTTCTGGGTGGCCAGGAGCAGGCCGCGCTTCAGCAGGCTGCAATGCGCCCCGGTGTCGCCGAAATGCTTGAACTCGATCCCGTTGGTGCCCTGGACGGCCAGGGTGACCTCGGGCGACACGATGGCGAAATCGCTCTGGAACCGGGCCTTCTCGACGTCGGCCTGGACGGTGCCCTGTTTCAGGTAGAGCCGCGTACGGACCTTGTCGCCGACGGTTTCGAACTCACCGATCCGCACGATGGTCATTGGCTGCACGTCCACGACGCTGGAGGCGTCGTTGAACTCCAGGCGGCAGCCCGCCCGCAACCCGGTGCAGATGTCGGCGCCCAGCGGCAGGCGGTCGTCCACCTTCATGTCCTGCCAGACGGCCTCGCCCGACGAACGCCAGCGAACCGTCCGGGTTACGCTCGTGACCTTGCAGGCAATCACCGGCTCCGCGGCAGGGGCCTTGCCGGCCTCGGCGGTCGCCGGCGCCGCGTCGGCCGACGGCGTCTTGTCGGGAGCCGTTGTCTTGTCGGCCGGCTCGGTTGCCTTCGTGTCGGCGGCCGGCGTCGCCTGGGCGTTCTGAGGCCCGGGGGCCTTGTCCGTTGCCGGCGCTGTCGCGGCGGCCGGGGAGGCGGACGTCTCGGCGCGGTCGGCGGCCGGCGCATCAGCACCCAGGGCCGCACACGCCCCGCAGACCCACAGGGCCAGCACTGTCGTCACCCGTGACCATCGCATGCTAAGGTACCCCCTGGCGGCGACTGACAGACGCAGACGTTTACGGCTCGACCGGCGTCATTTGCGGCAGATTCTCGTTGGCGCCGGGACTCCCGGCGGCCGGGGCGACCTGCTGGGCCGGTGCCTCTGCGTCGGCGGCTGCCGGCTGATCGGTCTTCGGCGCAGCCACAGGGGCCGCTGCCGTGGGTTGCGTGGTCGCAGCCTCGGCGGCTGGGGCCTTCGGCGCCTCCGCCGTGGCGTTCACGGCCGTCGGGGCGGCGGGAGGCTGCGGCTGGGCTGCCGGTTGAGGCTCCGCGGCCTGTCCCTTCGACTGCCGGTACTGGTCCGCACGGTCGATCACGCTGACCAGCTCGCCGCCGGTCACGTGCTCGTAGTCGGCCCCGCCGGTCATCAACTCCAGGTACTGGCACTCGGCCAGACAATAGCGCTGGCTCGGCCCGAACAGCCGCATCGTCACGCCGCCCTTTATGCCGAGGGCCTGGCAGACCATGTAGGCCAGCCGGCCCTTGGTCAGCGGCGCGTCGGCCGCCGTGGGCCAGCCGCTTCGGGCGATCTTGCTGCCCACGAGGTAGTCGCGGGCTGCCGCGGCGTCCCTCAGGTCGAACTGGCCGCGAGACAGCAGGGCCACGGCCTTGTAGCCGTCGTCCATCATGGCCCCCTGCTTGTACGACAGGGCCATGAAGAACTCGGCGTCGGTGTCGCCCGGCGTGTCGGCCCGGACCGTCGCGGCGACGGCGGCCAGTGCGACACCACCCAGGATCATGCCCATTACCATTCGACGCGAACCTGTCATCACCGCTTCTCTCCCAAGGGGAACTATACACGATTGGCCGACGAAGGCAAACCGCCCCGGCGGGGGGCGACTGCGGGGCGCGGCCTGCTAGAAGCTGTAAATCAGTCCGGCGTACAGATAATCGCGTTTTTCGTCGTCGCGATAGGCTTCGCCGGTCCAGAATCGGCCGTAGCGCACCATAACGGCCAAGTCGCTGAAAATGCGGTAGTTAGCGTAGATGTCCACTTCGGTGCCCAGCTCGCGGCCGCCGCCGTCGGCCCGGAAATCGCTCACGGGACCGTCGATCTGCTGTTTCCAGTACCAGAACAGGTCCGACCCGATCTCCAGCTTGGCCAGGGCGGGGCAGTCGGGCATCGGCTTGAAGCGGAAACCCGTCCGCAGGAACTGGAGGTTCGTGAACTCGTAGGCCGACGAGTAGCCCGTGTTGATGTAGCCGAAGCTGCGGAAGGCGTTGTCGCGGCCGCTCCTGTTGCCGGCCACCGTGTCGGTGGCGCTGGTGCGGTCGGCGTCGCCGGTGGCGACGGCGTACTCGACGCCCAGGACCGGATCGTGCTTGACCGGGATGTAGTACTCGAACAACTGGTCGAACGCGAAGGCCGCAATGGGCGACTTGCCCAGATTGTTCTGCCGCTGGCTGGTGCCGGTCTGGAACACGATTTCGGTGGCGTACCGCACGTTCTGGACCACTTCGCCGTTGGAGCCGAAGCCGAAGTAGTTGGAGTCGTAATCGTATTCCTGGCGATAGTCCTCGGGTTCTTCCTCGGTCGAGTCGTGCTGGACGAGGAAGTAGGCGAACGGCTGGTGGCCCGAGAGACCCAGGTAATCAATCTGCATGCCGCCGAAGGTCCGGTCCATGTGGTCGGCCACGAGGGGGCTGTGGTCGATGTTCTCGTCGCTGCGCACCGTCGTGGCGAACAGGCCGGTGGCCCGCCACTGGCCGGTCTCCACGGCGAACGTGCCGCCGTCGAGGATCGTCGACAGCGACAGGCCGTTGCCGAACTCGACGAACTGGCGTCCCACGGTGACGCGGGAATCGAACGGCAGGTCAATGCCCCAGTACTTCTTGAGGGCCTTCGACAGCCGCAACTCGTAGAAGCCCTGGTCGAGGTTCGGCCCTTCGAGGTCCTGGTTCCAGCCGAAGGGGCTGTCGCCGGGACCGAAGTTGGTGTGGATGAGCTTCATGCGGGCGTAGAACTGGTGGACCTCGTCCACGACGACGTTGCCCCAGAGCCGCAGGTCGATCTGGCGGAAATTGGACTGTTTGCGGACGTCGTCGTACTGCTGCCACTGCGGGATGATGTAGCCGCCCCAGGTGGCGACGGTCTTCTGCTCCGTGGGCATGTCGGCGTCGAGCTGGCGTCGGGTGTCTTCGCGGAGGAACTGCTCCCGCTGGAAGAACTGGTTGGCCTGCGGCGACTGGGCGGCCAGCGGCGACGCCAGGGCCCCAGCCACCACCGCAACCGCCATGCCCCACCGACACACGTGTGACAGCCCCCTGAATGTTTCCATGCGCATGGCCCTTGCGTTCTTCGGATCGAGTTTCCGCTGGAGGTGAACGGCGTCCCCGGCGCCCACACAAAACAGGTGTTCAGAGTATACCCCGGCGGCTCAGGCGTCAATCAAAAACATGGACTGACGTTGCTGCGGGGGATGCGGCATCCGCTCGACACGGTACGGAGGGGGTGCTATGATCCTGTGGCGCAGCGGACTCTGGAATGCGATGGGCTGGGCGGCGCGGGGGCGGCGCGCCGGACGAGGGGCGACACGATGCCGGACTTGGAGCGGCTGGACGAGAACACCGTTCGCGTACCGCGTCAGGGGCGCATGCTGACCGACGCCACGGTGTTCGTCCGCGAGTCGATTCCGCTGGAGTCGGACGCCCTGGACCAGTTGTGCGACGCGGCGTCGATCGATCCCGAGGGGCACGTCCTGGCCACCCCCGACATTCACACGGGCTACGGCGTGCCGATCGGGTGTGTCTGGGCGAGCCGGCGGTACATTTCGCCCGCGGCCGTGGGCTACGACGTCAACTGCGGCATGCGGCTGCTGACGACGCCGCTGGAGGCCTCCGACGTGGACGTGCGGCCGGTGGCCGACTCGATCCGCCGCGACATTCCCCTGGGCGAGGGCGGCTGCAACGCCGAATTGCCGCGGGGCCGCATGGCCGAGCTGCTCTCTCGCGGCGCCGCGGCGGTGGGACTGCTCTGCCGCATGAACCCGCGTTTCGCCAAGGCGTTCCGCGACGACGAACTGGCCGAGGATCTTGCCCACATGGAGGACGGCGGCGCCCTGGCGGCCGATGCTTCGTGCGTGCCCGACCGGGCGGCCGACCGCGGTCGCGTCCAGTTCGGCACCCTGGGCGGCGGCAACCACTTCGTCGAGTTGCAGCGCGTGGACCGCGTGTTCGACGCGGCGACGGCCGACGCCTGGGGCCTGTTCGCCGGGCAGTTCGTCATCATGATCCACAGCGGCAGCCGCGGCCTGGGCCACGAAATCGGCGGCCATTTCATGCGCGAGGCCGCCGACGAGGCCCAGCGGCTGGCCTTGCCGCTGCCGAGCCGCCACCTGGCCTATGTTCCCCTGGAGAGCGACCTCGGCCGACGGTACCACGAGGCCATGAAATGCGCCGCCAATTTCGCCTACGCCAACCGCCAGGTGATGGCCACCCTGATCCGGCACGACGTGCGGCACCTGCTGGAGGGCGATCTGCCGATGCCGCTGGTGTACGACGTGGCTCACAACATCGCCAAGATCGAGGAGATGGACGGGCGGAGCTACTGCGTGCACCGCAAGGGCGCGACGCGGGCGTTTCCGCCGTCTCGGCAAGTCGGTCGGCGGCGCGGCGATCAGCGACCAGGACTTCGCCCGGAGCATGGACGGCATCTACCTGCTGTGCCGCGACCGGCGCCGCATCAAAGAAGAGGCGCCGCAAGCCTATAAGGACATCGAGACGGTGATCGACACGGTGGAAGGGGCCGGCCTGGCCCGCCGCGTGGCCCGGATGGTGCCGCTGGGGGTGTTGAAGGGGTGAGCCATGGCAGGTCGGCACCCAGCGGAATTCTCCGGCCGTCGGACGGCTTCGCTCGTACCAACCGTGTTCGGGCGCAAGAGTTGCGAGTGTCGTCGTGTCTTGGCAATGCTGTCCGTGGTGAGGATGAAGGGAAAACGGTGATGGATACTCGATGGTGGCGATGTTGGGCGGCGATGTTCGTGTCGGGGGTCCTGGCGGCGGCGTGCGTGCTGCTCTGGAATGGCGCCGCGCGGGCGCAGGAGGCTGCGCCCTACCGATTCCAGGACTCCGATTCGTATGACGAGGGCGAGGAAGCCACCGACGACGCCCAGGCCGACGATCCCGCCCGCAAACAGGCCATCGAGTCGCTGGTTCAGCACTTCCTGGCCATGTACGGCGAGCACCTCCAGAGCAAGGACTGGATTGTCCGGGCGATGGCGGTGATCGGCCTCAGTGCGATCGACGATCCGCGCGTCTCGGAGAAACTGGTGGAGGTCATGCTCAAGGACGAGGCGCCGCTGGTGCAGGTGTATGCCTGGGAGGCGGTGTTCTCGCGGCACAAGTCGCTGAGCGACGAGCAGAAACTGGCGTGGAAGACCTGCGGCAAGGATCTGGCCGCCAAGGGGCACCTGCGCGGCGACCTGCGCATCGGGCTCATTCAGATCATGCAGGACGAGGGGCCGACCGACGAGAACCTGAAGCTGTTCCGCTACTTCTTCGACAACACCAACGCGATGGACCCGTCGGACAATCCGACGCTGCTGGCGATGCGGCGGTGCCTGGCCCGGTGGAAAGAGCCAAAGCTCATCCGCCAGATGATCGAGGCCATGAGCGACATCAACGCCTGCTGGCGGGCCGAGTCGCTCCTTCAGAACCTGAACGCCGGCGTTCCGTCGTCCAGGTCGCTGCTTCAGCAGGACTCCCAGAGCATCTGGCGTCAGACCCAGACGGCATGGTCCGAATGGTTCAAGACGGTGGACTGGGCGAAGCTCCAGCCGTTTGCCGGCCCGTTCTACGGGGAGGATTCGGTGCTGCTGCCGCGGCCGAAGAAGATTCGCAATCCGGCCGATCCCCAGTGGCGCAAGAACCTGGAGCTGCGGGCACTGCGATTGCAGAATCTGGACGTGGCGTTTGTCGTGGACAGCACGGGATCGATGACCGACGTGATCCGATGGATCGAGCGGGACGTGGCGAAGATGATGAAGGTGTTCGGCCGCATCAGCCGCGAACCGCGGATCGGGCTGGTGTTCTATCGTGACCAGGGAGACGAGTACCTGACGCGTCTGGTGCCGCTGACTGACAACGGGGAGGCGCTTCAGCGGGCCATAGCGGCCGTGCAGGCCAAGGGCGGCGGCGACATCCCTGAGGCGGTGTACGAGGCGATCGCCACGACCGTGAAGAAGCTCCGCTGGGCGTCGAACAACCGCGTCGTGATTACCGTGGGCGACGCGCCGCCGCACGACGAGACCAAGGACAAGCTCGTGACGCTGGTCAAGGAGTCGGCCGAGAAGGGGTACCGGTTCCACTTCATCAAGGCCCGCACGGAATGGGGCAGCGGGGCGGTGGCGATGTTCGACGAGCTGGCCGAGTGGGGCAAGGGGTCGTCGGTGTGGGTGAGTTTCCGGGGCGACCCCGGCGCGCCGCGGACGGTGGAAGTGCGCGACACGATGGGCCGGCTCCAGGACGTGGAGGTCGGAGCGAGCCGCGAGTTCCTGGCCCGTGTGGCGTCGGCCGATTTCGGCGAGGCGGCCGACCGCCAGGTGGTGGCCAACGTGCTGCGGTCGGTCCTGAGCGAGGATTACCACGACCGGGTGGATGCGTTCGTGGCGATTCTGCTGGAGTACGTCGAGGACCCGATTCCGGAGAAGCGGCGGCACTTCGGCCCGGCCCCGGCGCCGACGCCGCACAGGGACGGTCCGCACCGGCATCAGGACATCCCGCGGCCGAATCCGCAGGAGTAGCCTGGCGGACCGGCGACTGGAAGGAGAAGCTCCGATGCGCATGACGCGACGGTTTCGGGTGTCGGCGGTGCGGCCCTGGGCGGCCTCGATGCTGGTCCTCATGGCGACCGCCTCGGCAGCGGTGGCGGCGGACAACGATCGCGCGGCTCCTCCGCCTCCGCCGCCGGAAGCGCCCGCGGCGGCGCAACCGCAGCCCGCCGTCATCGAGCGCATTGTCGCCGTGGGCGACGTTCACGGCGACCACGCGCAATTAATCCGGGCGCTGCGGGCCGCCGAGGTGATCGACGCCGAGGGCAAGTGGATCGGCGGCAAGACGCACCTGGTCCAGACCGGAGACGTGTTCGACCGCGGCCCGACCTCGCGCCAGGCGATGGACCTGCTGATGCGGCTGGAGGGCGAGGCGGCCCGGGCCGGCGGCGGCGTCCATGCCCTGATCGGCAACCACGAGGCGATGGTTCTGGCCGGCAACTGGTCGTACCTGACGGCGGACGAAATCGACTCGTTCGGCGGCGAGGAGGAGTTCCGCAAAGCCGTCGGGCCGGAAGGCAAGTACGGCAAGTGGATCCGCTCGCACGACGCGGTGCTGAAGCTCAACGACGTACTCTTTGTTCACGGCGGTCTCCGCGCGTCGTGGGCCGGCCAGTCGCTCAAGGAGATCAACGACGCCGTGCGGTCGGAGCTGGCCGAGAGCAAGATGGAGGACGTGGCGGGCGATCCGTCGGGGCCGCTGTGGGATCGCCGCTACAGCCTGGACGAGTCGCCCGAGGTGCTGGAGGAGTTGGACGCGGTGCTCAGGCGGCACGGGGCGCGCTTCATGGTCGTCGGCCACACGGTGACGCGCGAGCGCGTGGCCGTGCGCTGCGAGGGCCGCGTGGTCTGCATCGACGTGGGCATGAGTGCCGCCTACGGCGGTCCGGCGGCGTGCCTGGTGATCGACAAGGACGGGTTCCGCGAGGTCAGTCACGACCGGCCGCCTCGGAAGCTGGAGGTGAGGGCCCCGGCGGCCGTGCCGGTAGCGCCCATGCCAACGACGCCAGCCCCAGCAACGCCGCAGTCGCCAGCCACGCCGTCGGACACGGTCGCGCCGGCCAAGGCGCCGCCGACGAAGGCGTCACCGTCCGCGGCGCCCCAGGGTGAGCCGGTTCCGGCGGGGCACTGAGCGGCGAGGCTTCCTTGCATGGCCGCCCCTCGACGGCACTCGGGGACTGCGTCGAGCGGCCGTGGCACGGGCATCTTGCCCGTGCGTCGCAGGGCCATCCTGGCCCTGCAACACGCCGTTCGTCCATGGGGTTCCCGGCCAATGTCACGATGTGGTGTTGTAGTACCACGCGCCGCGAGAATAGGGCAAGACGTTTCCCGGCGCCGGCGGTTCAACAAGGGATACGCGCGCCATGGCGGCGCGGCGGCACAGTGTTCGACAGGAGAGCGATCATGGCGAAGCGTAAGTCGGGCGAGGCGTCGATACCGTTTGCGGACGTTCGCATGGAGCTGATGAGCTCGCGGGACGTTCAGGCGTACCAGCGTCGCAGCGACCTGGTGGTTCTGCCGGTCGGGTGCTTCGAGATGCACGGGCCGCTCGTGCCGCTGGGGTGCGACGCGTTCATCGACTGGGCGATGGGGCTGCTGCTGGCGCGGCAGTGGAAGTGTCTCTGCCTGCCGCCGATCTACTACACGTTTCCCGGGGCGTCTGGTCCGTGGCCGGGCACGGTGGACATCTCGAGCCGCGCGACCGTCGACTACCTTCAGGCCGTGGTGCTGTCGCTGCTGAAGGGCGGGTTCAAGCGGGTGGTGATCGTCGGCAGCCACGGGCCGCTGGCGGCGATGGCGCAGTGCGTCATTCGCGACGTGTTCCAGGCGACGGGCCATGCGGTGCTGCACGTCCAGCCGTACAACCCGGTCATCAAGAAGATGGAGGCCCGGGGCGTGCCGTACGGCGAGCCGGGGCTGGTGCTGGGGTCGATGCAACTGCTGGGGCTGGGCGGGGCGTTCGACCCGTCGTGCGTCGCGGACCGGCCGCTGGAGTTTCCGGTGCCGTCGATCGGCGCGCTGCGGAAATGCCAGGCCCAGGCGCCGTGGATCTTCTCGAAGGACTACCAGCACACGGGCATGAACAAGCAACTCAAGGCCTCCCACGCCGACCAGATCGCCGAGGCGATGGCCGAAGCGGCGGCGGAGATGAAGGACCTGCCGCGGCACTTCAAGCAGTACCAGAAGGAGATGGCCAAGCTGTACAAGGACAAGCCGTGGGCGAATCCGAAGGCTTGGACGCGGACGGAGTGAGCGGGGACGGGAGGTTTCTGGGGTTCGACCCTCACCGCCCCTCGCTGAAAGCTCGGGGCACCTCTCCCTGCACGCAGGGAGAGGGGTTGCTCGTCGCGTGGCTGCGGAGCAGCCACCCTACGGGTTTTCCTCCGGGGCGACCCTCGCCGCCCGGCTACGGCTTGTTGTTGGGCGCCCACTGGCCGCCGCTGCCCTGATTGACCCACTGGCGGTACGGCGGCCCGTGCATTTTCTGTTCGGGCGCGGTCGCGCGGTAGGCTTTCCACATGGCATCGACGAACGGGTCGTAGGTCTTGCCTTCCTGGGCGGGGCGTTTGTGCTCGCGGCGCGCCTCGGCGTAGGGGTCGTCGGGTCGCATCCAGCGGTCGCAGTAGTCGAAGAAGGCGTCGTGGCCCCACAGGTCGATGCCCTTCATGAGCCGCGCGGCCAGGGCGTTGCCGATCCAGCCCTGGGCCACGCTCGAAACGCGGTAGCCCTCGGTCGTCTTGTCCCACTGCTCCCACTGCTCGGGCTGCTTGTGCTCGTACCGCTCGCGCGGGCCGTGATGGTTGACCATCCAGTACAGCACGGTCTGTCCGTGCCAGCCCTTGCCGTAATAGGTCTGAACGTCCTCCTGGAAGACGGCCGTCTCGGGCAGCCGGGCCAACTTCGGCTCGTCGAGCATGAGCGAGGCGAACAGGATGGGCCACTTGCGTCCGTTGCCGTGACCGCCGCCGTGGTTGAAGTGCATGCCCGTCTGGCAGACGCCCCAGAGGTCGATGCCGCGCTGGATGAGGCCGATCGTCAGTTTCTCCTTGCGCTGGCGCGGCACATCGAGGTGGACCATGAGGGCGGCGATGGAGGTCGTGCGGCCGTGCTCGCGCCCGTAGGCCGGCTGGTTCTCGTTGGGCGAGACGGACCGCTGGCCCCAGCTCGGGATGTGGTCGAGCCAGACGCGCTGGAAATACCGCTCGAACTGGTCCCAGTCGGGGGCGGCGCCCGGCGACTTCAGCGCCAGGAGGCGGTCCCAGTGGATGTCGGAGGCCCGGAGGATGGGCTTCTCGGCGCCGGCGTAGGGCGGTCGGAACGCGTCCTTCGGCGGCGCCGCCGGCAGGCACGTCAGCACGGCGGCCGCCTGGAGGACCACCTGCTCGGTCCGTTCGGAGCCCCACATCATCGGGGCGACGAAGTTGGGGTTCGTGATGGACCGGTGGCTGATGGTCGAGACCAGCGAGCGGTTGGGTTCCAGGCGCAGCGGGAACTTGACCGAGGCGGCCTCGTCGTAGGTGCCGCTGCGCGAATCGTACCCCTGGGCGGGCCCGGCCTTCAGGACGATCATGGACCCGTTGCGCATGCGGTCGTCGTCGCGCAGGCTGGTGTTGCCCCACTGGTCGCGCCGGATGTCCACCTTCTCGTCCGCCGGGGCCTTGCCGGGAGCCGGACTGACGCTGCGGACCGTGACCGGCCCGACGACCCACCAGTCGCCGTTGACGAACTGCCCGGCCAGGGCAGGCTTGTCGAGGGTCCAGGTGATGCCGTACTGGCTGACTTCGGTCATCTTCTGACCGTCGGGGTCGCCGGCCGCTGCCGGCGACGCGGCCAGGGCGATGGCCAGACCGAACAGGCTTGCCGCCAGAACCGGATGTGCCATGGGGGGAGGCTCCGTGCGACGGGTGAATCGCCAGGCGTTGCTCCGGCCGTCGCTCCGGGCCTCGCCGCTACGAGTTGAAACCCGGCGAGGGGAGGGGGTTCCCGTCGAAACCAGCGGGCGGTCCGCGACCACGGGGACAGCGACCACTGGGACAGTATACCATTTTCGGGACAGACAAGGACAGCTGGCCAGTTGAAGGGCTCTCTGCCACGCCGTGCCCGTGGTCTTCAGACGCGGGCAAGCGTTCTTGTCTTGCGGCGCAGCTGGTTTTCAAATGGGCTCGGAATCTGGCGGCAAGTGGTCACCCCGCGGGCCGGTGGCGACCGGGTCACCGTGTGGAGGCAGTCCAGAGGCTCAACATGTCGGTGTTTCTGGGCCATGCCTCACAACGCGATGGCGTCGCAAACCCTGCTGCGGTGAGCAAGCCGACCAAACTGTCATCGGGCCAGGCCTGCGTGGTGCTGCGAAAGACTCGCGCCTGGCTGTCACGTGTCTCGGTCACGATGAACGTCTGTACGGCAGCCTGATGATCCGGCAGCCACTGGTTCTCCGTCCGACAGCGGTGCGGACGATCCGAGAACAATCCGGATTGGAATTCCTGTTCCGTCGGTTCGCCGCGTCCGATCGCCTCGACAGCGTCGGCGGACTGCACCTCGACGATCAGGAGACCTTGCGGAGACAGGCTTGCCCGTGCTCTGCTGAGGATGGCTGACGCCTCCGCTGGAGAGAACGCGTTCAGTTCGCCGTAGAGCACCATCGCCAGTTCGTAGGGTCCGCCGAAGCCCACGCGGCGGATGTCGCCCAGGATGAAGTCGCACACGGAGCCCTCGGGGCTGTGCCGTCGAGCGTAGTTGATGGAGGCGGGACCGAAGTCGATGCCGCAGCATGCGTGGCCGAGTCTGGCCAGTCGATGCGAATAGAGCCCCGGCCCACACCCCAGGTCGAGCACTCGTGACGGTTGTGCGGCGAGCAGACGAGCGTGTATCCACGCCACCTGCCTGTCGATCCATTCGGTGCGACGACTGGCGAGGTCATGCTGCTGCGACAGGTGTTCGTTGAGCATCCGCCTGCTGAAGTCGGGATCGTTCCAAGGGATCTTGTAGTCGGTGCCCCAGATGTTGCGGCTCGGGTCCGTCATGTACTCAGTCCTTACTTCCGCAAGGTCAACTCAGGAAGGAGAGCCGGGATGGGCCTCCAACGGGTCCGCTCGTCCCCGGTCACTCGACCGTAGCAGTCAGCGTGTACTTGGCGCCGTTGAGGACGCTGTGCTTGCCGTGGACGCCGAGGTAGTAGTCGCCGGCCTTCGTCTTGGCGACGGTGACGGTTTCGTCGGCGGTCTTGCCGCGCGTGCCCTTGGCGTCGCTCTTGCGGAAGGTGGGCGGCAGGTCGTGCCGGACGTACAGGTCGCAGTTCTCGGTCATGCCGGTGAGGGTGACGGTCAGCTTCTTGCCCTGCTCGACGGGCAGGCAGTAGTACTGCATCTGCTGGTCGCCGGCGACGGCCTCGATGGGTTTGCCGGGTTCGATCACGTGTCGCGGGACCTCGTAGTCGTGATAGACGGCGTACTGGGCCATGGCGAGCAGGAAGTCCTTGTGGTTCACCTCGGGATGCCCCGTGGCGATGACGCAGCGGCCGGAGCGTCCGTTGTCCTTCGGGCGATAGGCGATGCAGAACCAGTCGCCGACGAGTTCGCTCATGGCGCCGCCGGCGTACTTGCCGAAGTACTCGGTGTCGGGCACGTCGCCCTGGACGCCGATGGGGCCGCCGCTGTAGAACATGTTCTTCAGGACGCCATTGCTGGTGGCTCGAAAGAGCGGGTGCTTGCGGTCAGCCGGATCGAAGACGACGTCGGGAAACGGCTGCCGGCCGCCCGGGCCGATGTTCTGGACCTTGCCGGGCCAGAGTTCCCATCCGGCGCTCAGGGTGTTGGGAATCAGGTACCCCGAGGTCGCGACGAAGAATCCTCCGCAGCACCCCAGGTAGTTCATGCCGGTCTTGAACGCGGCCTGCGGCGTCCGGCGATGCTCCACGAACTTGTTCATCTCAGTCCGCGAATCGGTCACGCCGGCAATGTCCTTCATCGTCTTGTGCCCGTTGCCGCCCGGCATCAGGAACAGCTCTACGCGGGCCGTGCCGTCGGGGTAGACCAGTGCTCCGTTGCTGTCTGCGTCGCTGGGCAGGAGGTCGTCCTTGTGAATCTCTCTGTACGGTCGCCCGAGGGCCTCGGCCACAGTCTGCCCCACGTTCTCGAAGGCGTCGAGTTTCTGGGCGTAAGGGCCGGTGAAGTAGACGGCGCCGAGGCTGCCGCCCTGCCACCAGGGGCCGACGATGCGGCCCTCCTGACGCTGAAAATCGCCTGCCGGGCCGGCCCACGGCTTGGCGGTCGCGGGCCGCGGCGGGGCGGCTGCCGCCTCGTGCGCCAGGAGGCCGCCCAGGACGACACACATTGCCGCAGTGAAGTCGAGGCCGCAGGGGCGACGGTTTGAGCGGAATCTCCGTATCGAGTGCATCGTGAATCCTCCCAGCGTGTTGCGGCGTCCATGAATCGCCATCCAGCCGGCACACTGTACCCTGCGGACGCCCCGGGGGTCAATACCCGCGCCGCTGCCGTCGGATGGAGCGCGGGGGGCGAATTGCTCAAGCCGGCAGCCTTGGGCGGTCGATTCTCGACGGTGGCGCAGGGATGTGTGCATCACCAACCGCACGGTCGCCGGGGGAATCGTCCAGGGCGACATGCTGTGGGCATTTCCTGTCCAGAGGGTCACAGGTGTACGGGAACCGGGGCGGACCCGCGGTAGCGGCGTCCCTGTCACGGCGTCCAGCAGCTCAATGCGGGGGGCGGATGGATCACGGGACCTGCTGTCATGCTCCAATGCCGTACGGAGAGGAAGTGGCCGATCTATGCGGTCGCCTGGATGGCGGCGTTCCTGCTGCTCTGGGGCAGTGTTGACCGCTGGCTGGCGAGCCATGGGCGGCGCATCGCCGAGGAAAACCTGCTGACCGTCGCCATGACGGCGGCGGCCGGACTGGACGCGTCCCATGTGGCTCGCTTGCACGGCGATCCGCAGGACGTTACCGACAATTCCTATAACATTATCCGTCAAACGCTGGTCCGGTACCGTCGCGGCAACCCGCGCTTGCGGTTTGCGTACCTGGTGCGCGAGCGGGACGGGGACGTGGTCTTTCTGGCGGACGCCGAGCCGGCGGATTCCGAGGACTACTCGGCCCCGGGCGACGTGTACGAAGAGGCGTCGGCTCGGATGAGGGACGCCTGCACGGCGGGCGAAGCGTTCGTCGAAGGGCCCCTGGAGGACCAGTGGGGCACGTGGGTCTCGGGCCTGGCGCCGATCCGCGATCCGCAGACGGGCGACGTGGTGGCGCTGCTGGGGCTGGACATCGACGCCACGCGGTGGCGCGAAACCATCGCCGTGTACCGCTGGCTCGGCACGAGCGTCGTGATCTTCCTGATGGTCCTGTCGTCCACGTTCCTGATTGCCACGTGGCGCGTTCACCGCAACAACGTGTTGCTTCATCGCGAGATCGCCGACCGCAAGAAGGCCCAGGCCGAACTGGTGTTGTCGGCCAAGGTGTTCGAAAACAGCGGCGAAGGTATCGTAATCGCCGCCGCCGATCGTAGAATTCTTTCAGTGAACAGCATGTTCGCCTTGATGTCGGGCTACAGTGTCGAGGAAACCGTCGGCCGTCCGCTGAGCATCCTGCGCTGCGACCGGCACGATGAGGCGTTCTACGAGAACCTCTGGCGAACGGCCTACGACAAGGGCATCTGGCAGGGCGAACTCTGGACGCGGCGCAAGGACGGCGACGTGTTTCTCGCGTGGATGACGGCGGGCGTCGTTCGCGACGAGAACGGTTCCGTCACGCACCTGATCCTGACGGGCTCGGACATGACGGAGCAGAAGCAGGCGGCGGACCGCATCCGGCGGCTGGCGTACTACGACGAACTGACGGAACTGCCGAACCGAACGCTGCTGGTGGATCGTCTGGCGACATACCTGGCCCGTGCCCGGCGCAACGGAACGCTCGTCGGGGTGCTCTTCCTGGATCTGGACCGCTTCAAGAACATCAATGATTCGCTGGGTCATCGGACCGGCGACCACCTCCTGCAAGGCGTGGCCGAGCGGCTGCGCGACGTCGTGCGCGACGCCGACACGGTGGCCCGCATGGGCGGCGACGAGTTCGTGGTGATTGTGCCCGACGCCGACGACTCGTCGGCCGTGGCGGCCGTGGCGCTTCGCATCGGGCGGGCGCTGGCCGAGCCGATCCTTGTCGATGGTCGCGAACTGGCCGTCCGCGCCAGCATCGGCATCAGCGTCTTCCCGAACGACGGGGCCGACGCCGATTCGCTGATGAAGCACGCCGACGTGGCCATGTACCGCTGCAAGGACAGCGCCCACGCGGTGTACCGCTTCTTCACGTCGGACATGAACGCGATGGTGCTGGAGAAGCTGACGGTGGAGAACGAACTGCGGACGGCGATCCGGGACGGGCAGCTGTGCCTGCACTTCCAACCGCAGGTGGACGCCCGGACGGGTCGTCTGATCGGGGCCGAGGCCCTGGTCCGCTGGCGTCACCCCCAGCGCGGGCTCCTGATGCCGGGGCATTTCATCACCGTCGCCGAGGAGACGGGGCTGATTGTGCCGTTGGGCGAATGGGTTCTCCACGAGGCGTGCCGTCAGTGCGCGACGTGGCCGGCCGCAGCGCCGTCGTCGGCTGTTCCCGTGGCGGTCAACATCTCGGCCGCACAGTTCCATCGGCACGGATTCCACCGGATGATCCTGGACGCCCTGGCCGAGAGCGGCCTGGAGCCGAACCGGCTCGAGCTGGAGTTGACCGAAAGCGCGATTGTGGAGGATGTCGAGGCGGCCGCGGCCTGCCTGGGCGAACTGAAGGCCATCGGGATTCGGGTGGCGATCGACGACTTCGGCACCGGGTACTCCAGTCTCAGCGCCCTGAGGCGATTTCCCGTGGACCGGCTCAAGATCGACCGGATGTTCGTCAACGACCTGACGACCAGCGACGACGGCGCCACGATCACCCTGGCGGTCATCGCCATGGCCAACAGCCTGAAGCTGAAGGTTCTGGCCGAAGGCGTGGAGACCCAGGAGCAGATCGACTTCCTGCTGCGACACGGGTGCCACGAGATGCAGGGCTACCACTTCGCGCGCCCGATGCCCGCCGAGGACTTTGCGGCATGGCTCCAGTCGCGGCAACCGGTTGCGGTGGGGTAGGGGCGCCGCGCGTCGGCGGGCTTTCGGCTGTTGCCGTTCAGTCGGACACCCGTGGTCCGGCCTGCGAGTTGCCTTCGATGGCCAGGTCGTACTTCGGGTCGGCCAGGACCCGCCTCAGGGCGCGGCGGTAGACGCCGTGGCTCGTCAGGGCCATCAGCGGCACCATCAGCCCGCCCACCAGCGGCACGAGCTGCAGCACCAGCAACAGCAGGTAGAACAGCTTCAGCAGCCACCGTGCGGCGATGCTCCGCCATCGCGGCAGGTAGTGCAGGTACGGCATCACGACCCGGAATCGGTAGTAGACGATGCCGACCATGGCGCCGAGCATGGGCACCAGGCTGATGCCGAAGCAAATCGGCAGAACGCGGACCAGCCGTTGCTGAACGTAGGCCACGTAGCCGGCCTCGAAATCCCGGTCCTCCATCACGCGGTGGCCGCACGCCGCACACGTCTGCCGCGGCAGGCGCGGCCGGAGGCGCGTCGCGCACACCGGGCACCGCAGCCACTCGACCAGGCGGTAGCGATGGACGGCCATGTCGGCTGCGCGGCCGAGCTTCACGCTGCCGAGAAAACCCACCGCCTCCACGTGCGGGTTCCCGGTGCGGCACTTCGGACACGTCACGGCCGTGCGGTAGATCATCTCGCCGCACGACGCGCAGGCGATCTTGCGTTTCTCCTCGCGACGCTCCAGGAGCTTGCGCAGCAGGGCCGTCAGCAGCACCAGCAGCGCGCTGACCGCCAGGACGAACACCGGATAGGCCACCAGGATGATCAGGGCGACCAGCACCCAGGCGTCCTCGGCCCAGCTCAGCAGTTTCATCAGGCCTGTACTGTCGTCCGGGTCGGCGTCGTCGAGGAACTCCATCAGCGCGTTGCGGAGCCCGGCCAGGGCGAACACCCCCGCGCCGATGGCCAACGCCAGGGCCGTCGAGGCGAATCCGGCCTGTTGGATCGCCTGCACCGTTTCGACGTCCACCACGCTCTGAAGGCCCAGCAGGGTGACGACGGCCATGGCCGCCTTCAGGTACCGGTCGAGGCCCTGCATCATCTGGCGGACGTCGGCGTCCTTGGTGGCCCAGATTTCCGCCGCCGCCAGCAGACCCAGCACCACCATCGTGATGTCGTGCGTGAACCACGTGGTCCCCTTGCCGGCCAGACTCAGGCTCTGCACGAACTCGCTGTGCGACAGGATCGGAATCTGGTGGCCCCAGCGCAGCAGAACCGATGTCAGAAACGCCGGGACGAACGCCCGCGACGGGAAGATGCCGACCGACGCCACACTGTGAATTGCCGCCGAAACGCTCATACAGGGGCTCCTTGTGGCCGTTACGATAGCCGCTGCGCAGGCGTTCTGTCAAGCGGCCGAGGAGCCGCGGGTCGAAGGGCCGGAGAATCGCGTTGACCCTCAACGGCCGCGGGACTATAAGGATTTGGCGGATTCGTCGATGGGGCGGCCGCGCAATGCAGGGTCCGACGCTGGGAAGGACGAACTTATGGCACACGGCATTCCGTCGCTGAACGAACGTATGGCCTGGTGGCGCCAGGCCAGGTTCGGCATGTTCATCCATTACGGCCTCTACAGTCTGCTGGGGCGGCACGAGTGGGTGATGAATCGCGAACGCATTCCTGTGGACGAGTACGCGCGGCTGGCCGACCGGTTCACGGCCGAGAAGTGCGACATGCGGCACTACGCCCGCCTGGCACGCGAGGCCGGGCAGAAGTACATGGTCCTGACGACCAAGCATCACGAGGGCTTCTGTCTGTGGGACACGAAACTGACGGACTTCAAGAGCACCCGCGCGCCGGCACGTCGCGATCTGGTGGCCGAGTACGTCGAGGCCGCGCGAGCCGAGGGGCTCCGCGTGGGCCTCTACTACAGCCTCATGGACTGGCGGCACCCGGACGGGGCTCAGTGTTACCGCGACGAGGCCGCGCGGCAAAGGTTCGTCGAGTACACCCACGGCCTGGTCCGCGAACTGATGACAAATTACGGGCAGATTGACGTGCTGTTCTACGACGTGCCGTGGCCGCTGAAGCCCAACGGCTGGGAATCCACGCGGCTGAATCACATGGTCCGCACCCTTCAGCCGCAGATCATCATCAACGACCGCAGCGGCTGGGGCCGCGGCGGCACCCTCATGCCCGAGGACTACGATACGCCCGAGAACCACGTGAAGGCCAGCCCGCCGTACCGCGACTGGGAATCGTGCGACACGCTGAACCACACCTGGGGCTACAACCGCGTGGACCACGACTGGAAGACCGTGCCGCAACTGCTGTCGATGCTGGTCTCGTGCGCGAGCCAGGGCGGCAACCTGCTGCTGAACATCGGCCCCATGGGCGACGGGACCGTGCAGCCTGAGGCGGTCGCGCGGCTCAAGGGCATCGGCGCGTGGCTGAAGCGCAACGGCGACGGCGAGTCGATCTACGGCACCGAGCGGGCCACGTGCGAGTGGATGAACTTCGCGTTCGGCCAGAGCCCGGCGACGGTGCGCGGCCACACGATGTACTGGCACGTGCCGCGATGGTACGGGCGGGAGCTCACGATGGGCGGCATGGAGACCAAGGTGCTGCGGGCGCGGATTCTGAGCACAGGGCAGGAGGTGACGTTCAAGCAGTCGTTCGAGCCGACGATCCGGCTGCAATTCGGCGATCTGCCCGAATCGCCGCCGGACCCCGACATGACGGTGATCGCCCTGGAATGCGACGGCCCGCCGGTGCACCGCCTGGGCGCCGGCTGCGTCGTCATGCCCGACGTGCCGTGACAACGCATTCCGCGTGGGTCCGGGGGACCCACCTACACGCTGACGGTGCAGGCATGCCATCTGGCGGCGCTGGCCCGGATTCACCGAGCGGCGCTACGGCAGCCTGGCAGGCTGAGGCGACGCGGCTTCGACCCTGTAGATCAGGTCGTTGGCATGCTTCGCAGCGTACAGACCTGCCGCGACGAGGTTGTGGTACCGCAAGGCCAGCTCGCGAGCGGTGGCATAGTCTCGTGCCTTCAACAGTCGGGCAATCGCCGCCGCAAAGGCCCCAGGCGGCACGCTGTTGCGCACGTCGCGGTCACGCTTCCTCGCGTCGCTCTCTCGCAGGGCGTCCGGCCAGCGTTCCGGCGGGTACGGCTCCAGGATCTTGAGCAGTTCCTCGGCGGTCAAGCTTTCGCCCTTGGGCGTGCGCCGGCGGAAGTCGGCCACCGCCTGCCTGACCCACGGGTCCTCGGGATGGACCCACTCCAACGCATCGTAGAAGCTTGCCGAACGCGGGTCGGGCCAGCGTCGGTCGAAGGCGTCAAACGCCACCCACAGCAGCCGGAACTCGGGGTCGGACCTCAGGGCATTCGCCAGTCTCTCGCGGCCATCGAGGTCGCTTTGCGCATAGCAGGCCTGCGCGTGCAGAAGGCGACGATGACCCGACGCACCCAACGCTTCTCCCTTCTGGCTGGCCAGAATCGCGACCGAGGTGTCCACCTTCTTGCCGTCCAGAAGATCCAGGTAGGATTGCAGAATGGACAAGCACTTGCCCTTCTCTAGCGTCTCGCCATGGGTCTGAATGAGTTCCGCCAGACGGTCGCGCTGCCCCGACAGCGCCAACGCCACCCCCAGACACAACTGCACGGCTGCCCTGTGGTTCTCCCTCACGCGGTTATTGGCCTTGGCAAACGTCTGCGCTGCCGTTTCGTATTGCCCCAACTGCATCAGCGCGTTACCGAGAAGCCACAGGTTGATGCCCATCTGGTTCGCGTTCTGCGCCTCTCCCGCCTCGTCGGATTCGTCCGGAGCGAGGCCCGCCGCCCAATCAGCCCGACCGCAACCGTGAAGCAACTCGGAGGCCAGTTCGTAGTAGTCCGATCGTCGGCTGCAGGTGCCGGTCATGAAACGGTTTTCCAGTGTCACGATCTTCAGGGCGACGGCTGCATTGGCGTCGGCAAACCGGATATCGTTGGTCATGGCGTTCGCCGCCGCGTCGGCCAACCGGTAATCATTCGGGTATCTGGCCACCGCCGCCATGACTCGCGCTCTCAGCGACTCGACGTTGTGCTGGTCGCTCTTGAGAGCCGCATCCAGTTCGCTGCGCAGCAGCAGCGGGCTGTCCGGCCCCGTCAGACGGCGGGTCTGCTCCAGCAGGCGGTTGAACCGTTTCGGATCCTTCGGGTCGGGCTCAACTTGCCACAGATGCGGCAGAAGAAACGAATCCAGAGACCTGTAAATGCTCCGGTGGTAGGCGTCGTCGTCGCCGTTCATCCAGTACGCCTGGTTGGCCCACCAGTAGCGAAGGATCCCGAAGTCCGGGTCGCGATCCAGTATCTCCTTGTACAGGCCAAACTCCTGCCGGCTGCGCTCCTCCAGAAATGCGGCTCTTCCCAGGTCGATCAACGATTGATTCTGGCACTGCGTGCGACGCAGGTGGTGGGCCAGCTCCTCGCCGGGCGCCTGGTCCAGAACGGTCATGGCCTCGACCGCCATGTCGCCCAGCAGCGTGAAGTAGTTTCGCGGCTCCACAAACTCCTTCCGGTGCGCGACGCCCCCGCGGTTGTAGATCAGCAAGGTGCCGCTATAGCCGTTCCTGGCGGCCATGATCGTCCCGCCAATGGCGTGCGTCGCCGACCAGTGGCGGATGGCGCGGAGAATGGCCGGGTCGTCGTAGCGCTCGGCCAAGGCGGTCATCGTCGTCCGGCTGCGCTTGAAGACGAAGTAGGCGTGTCGCGAGCAATAGCACCCCGGCGACCAGTCCATCGCGTACGACAGCAGGAACGAGAAGGACAGCGCTTCGGCCGGATCGCCCGACCCGTCCTCACTGACGAACAGAAACGGCAACGCCAGGGCGTTGAACCCGGACTCGTGGAAGGGGCGATGCTGGATCAACGGATACGCCGCCTTCAACTCCTCGAAGGACGGCCTCACCGCCGGTTGCGGCCGCAACCGCGACAACACCAGAATCTCCGTCGGACGTTGGGCCATGACGTCCGGCTCGTCCGTCGTGAGGATAGGCGGTATGGCCTTCGCCTGCGGCAAGCAGGGAAGCAACGTCACGAGAACGGAGCACAGGCACCATGCGGCAACTCGTCGCTTCCGGCCCGACCCGAATGACCCTGACTGCTGGATGCAGAACATGGCAGACTCCCGAGGTGTCTCCAGCCGATGCTTTCCATTGGGCCTCGCCCGACGCTGCGGCGGGGCTTTCCTGATGTCAATATGACACATCCCCGCACACTTCTCAAGCCGATTTGGCCCGACTTGCACGCTTCTGCGGCCAAGCGGACGCGCGCGGGCACGGGCACGGATGCCCGCCATGGCACCAGAGGCGTAGGGGCGGCTCGCGAGCCGCCCCTGCGGCGCTATTCTGTCCCAGCGATCACCGCGCGCCGAGTTTCGTGAGCACCCATCGCCGCACGCGCTGGAAGGGGTGGGCGAACTGGCGGTGGAAGCTCAGGAGGAAGGACCGCTGGTAGCTGCGGCGCAGCTCGTGGTCGGTCATCAGGTCGCGGCGGAACTTGCGTTTGAGTTTGCGAACGTGGTAGAGGTCTTCGCGGCACAGGACGCCGAAGAGCCAGCGGCCGAGGAGGTTCCATCGGCGGCGCGGGCGGCGGTAGGAAATCTGGAAGTCCACCAGGTACGGTCGCCCGTCGTCGCCGACGAGGACGTTGTCGGGCTTGTTCAGGTCCACGTAGGCCACGTCGCGCTGGTGCAGCGTCAGGGCCAGTTGGTCCAGGCGGTCGAAAAAATCGTCGGCCACGCGGCGCTCGGGGCGCCCCATCCGGGCGTCCTGGGCGTAGTCCAGCAGGTCGCAGCCTTCGATCCACTCGTGGACCATGCCGCTCTCGCCCAGCTTGCCGACCAGGGCGGGCACGCCCTCGACGTCGGCCAGGTGGCGGTAGAAGCCGATCTCGCGGTTGCACATATAGCGGCCGGCCCAGCCCAGGGGGATCAGCAGGCAGGACTCGGTGTGGAAGTGCTTGAGGCAGACGCGGCGGCCGTGGTCGCCCCGGTAGCGGGCCGTCGAGGCGAAGAAATCGTGTTTGAGGTGCTTTTCGAGGGTGTAGACGGCTCCGTCGAGGGTGAACGTGTCGGGGCAGAGCCGGCCGCGCAGGGATCGCGGCGGAATCCGCGCCACGTCGTACTGACCTTTGGGGGGCGCAGCGGAAGAACGGTCGTTCGTGTCGCTCATGGTCAGGGCGGAAGTGTAGCCGCCTTGGGGCGAGGCGTCAAGCCAGGGGAATTCGAGGAAGCAAAGGGGGCATTGACGTTTTGGGGGCCGTACCGTGGCATGGGCATCCTGCCCATGAGTGGCAGGGCATTTTGCCCCTGCTCCCCCAAAACGTCAATGCCCCCGAATTCTGGGGCGCGATCTTGCCTTTGGTGGCGAGAATGTTATTGTATGGCGACGGCAGGGAGCTGGAAGCCGGGGCTGGGGCGACAGAAATGTGGCTCGACTCCCGAAGAGGCGACAATAATGTGCCAAACTGTTGGCCCATTGGCGAGCTGCCGGAATCGGATTATTCTCTAAGATCTGTGTGGTGAGGTGGTTGCGCACAAGGTCTGCGCCGCTGGCATGTGGGTTGCTCATAGACTCTCGCTGGACTCTATGCACTCAGCGCGGGGTCTGCCGCACGCACGCCACGGTCGGACTTGACAAGAGTTCCCGGGGTTGGGTCCGAAGGCGTGCGGTGGACCCCGCCTTTATGCGCCTCGCCGGGCGTCCGCATCAGGGCGGCCCGGCGGTGGCAGAGCGGACCCGAGCAGTCTGAAGAAACGGAACGCCGATGATGTCCAGCCGTGAAGCTCTCCTGGCCCTCGAAGACGGAACCACGTTTCGAGGGCGTTCTTTTGGCGCCGTCGGCACCGCCGCCGGCGAAGTCGTCTTCAATACCTCCATGAGCGGCTACGTCGAGGTGCTGACCGATCCGTCCTATCGCGGGCAGATGGTCACGATGACGTATCCGCTGATCGGCAACTACGGCGTGACGCCGGAGGACTTCGAGAGCCGCCGGACGTTTCTGTCGGCCTTCATCGTCAAAGAGTGCAGCCGGAGGGTGTCGAACTGGCGGAGCCGCACAAGTCTGCCGGAGTTCCTGGCCGCCCAGGGGGTGATCGGCCTGGAGGGGATCGACACTCGGTCGCTCGTGCGGCACATCCGCGAGGCCGGGGCGATGAAGGCCATGGTCTCGACCGAGGTGCTGGACGCCGACGGTCTGGTGGCGATGGCGCGGGAGAGCCCCGGCCTGGTGGGGCGCGACCTGGTGCGCGAGGTGACGTGCGAGGCGGCCTACGACTGGACCGAGCCACTGCCGGACCTGCCGCCGGCGGAGCCGCGATTCGACGTCGTGGTGATGGACTACGGCGTGAAGTACAACATTCTGCGGCTGCTGGTGTCGCACGGGTGCCGGGTGCACGTGGTGCCGGCGTACACGGCGGCGGCCGAGGTGCTGGCTCGGGAGCCGGACGGCGTGTTCCTGTCGAACGGGCCGGGCGATCCGGCGGCGCTGCCGGGAATCGTGGCCGAGGTGCGTGCGATGCTCGGCAAGCGGCCGATCTTCGGCATCTGCCTGGGGCACCAGTTGCTCGGTCAGGCGATGGGCGGCACGACGAGCAAGCTGAAGTTCGGTCATCACGGCGGCAACCAGCCGGTGATGCACCTGCGCGACCGCCACGTGGAGATCAGCTCGCAGAACCACGGATTCGTGGTGGACATGGACTCGCTGCCGGCGGGGGCGGTGGACGTGACGCACGTGAACCTGAACGACCAGACGGTCGAGGGGTTGCGGTGCAAGGACATTGCGGCGTTCAGCGTGCAGTACCACCCCGAGGCGGCGCCGGGACCGCACGATTCGCGGTACCTGTTCGGGATGTTCACGGAGCTGATGGCGGCGCAGAAGTAGGGTGGCTGCTTGACGTGGTTGCCGAGCACCGTCGAGGGGCAGCCGCGCGGAGGGTTCAAGCCGCTCGGCATGCCTGACGGGGCAGGCATGGCACCCGGCGCAGACGTAGGGGCGGCTCGCGAGCCGCCCGCAGGAACAGAGGGAAGGCATCGATGCCAAAGCGGACGGACATACACAAGATCATGATCGTCGGAGCCGGGCCGATCATCATCGGCCAGGCGTGCGAGTTCGACTACAGCGGCACGCAGGCGTGCAAGGCTCTCCGCGAGGAGGGCTACGAGGTGGTGCTGCTGAACTCGAATCCGGCGACGATCATGACGGATCCGCAGATGGCGTCGCGGATCTACATCGAGCCGATCACGGTGGAGGTGCTGGAGCGCATCATCGACCGTGAGCGGCCGGACGCGCTGTTGCCGACGCTGGGCGGGCAGACGGCGCTGAATGTGGCCGTGGCGGCGCACGACGCCGGGATCCTCCAGAAGTACGGCGTAGAACTGATCGGGGCGTCGGCGGAGGTGATCAAGAAGGCCGAGGACCGCGAGTTGTTCAAGGCGGCGATGGACGAGATCGGCCTGGAATCGCTGCGCAGCGTGCTGGTGCACACGAAGGCGGAGGCGATGGCGGCGGCGGCAACGTTGGGGCTGCCGATCATCATCCGCCCGTCGTTCACGCTGGGCGGCACGGGCGGCTCCGCGGCGTACAACATCGAGGAGTTCGAGGGGCTGGTCGAGCTCGGGCTGGAGCTCAGCCCGGTGCATTCGGTGCTGCTGGAAGAGTCGGCCGAGGGCTGGAAGGAATTCGAGCTGGAGGTGATGCGCGACCGGGCGGACAACGTGGTGATCGTCTGCACGATCGAGAACCTGGACCCGATGGGGGTCCACACGGGCGACTCGATCACGGTGGCGCCGATCCAGACGCTGACGGACCGGGAGTACCAGCGGATGCGCGACGCCTCGGCGGCGATCATCCGTGCGATCGGCGTGGAGACGGGCGGGTGCAACATCCAGTTCGCGGTGCATCCGGCGACGGGGCGGATGATCGTGATCGAGATGAACCCTCGCGTGAGCCGCAGCTCGGCTCTGGCGTCGAAGGCCACGGGGTTCCCGATTGCGAAGATGGCGGCGAAACTGGCCGTGGGCTACACGCTGGACGAGATCCCGAACGACATCACGGAGAAGACGCCGGCGTGTTTCGAGCCGACGATCGACTACTGCGTGGTGAAGATGCCGCGGTTCACGTTCGAGAAGTTCCCCGGGTCGGATCCGACGCTGACGATTCAGATGAAGAGCGTGGGCGAGGCGATGAGCATCGGCCGCACGTTCAAGGAGGCCTTTCAGAAGGGCCTTCGCAGTATGGAGATCAAGCGGATGGGGTTCGGCGCCGACGGGCGCGACCTCGACGCGGCGGCGCTCGACGACGCCGAGCTGCGCAACAAGCTCATCACGCCGAACGGCGAGCGGGTGTACTACATCCGCTACGCGATGCTTCGCGGCTGGTCGGTCGAGGACCTGCACGAGATGACGGGCATCGACCCGTGGTTCCTGGACCAGATGGAGCAACTGGTCGAGGCCGAGCGGCGTCTGGCGGAGTTGGGCCGCTCGGGCCGGCCGGTGGACGCCTCGGCGCTGCGCGAGGCCAAGGCCCTGGGCTACAGCGACGTGCAGTTGGCGCATCTGCTGGGCACAACCGAGCAGGAGATCCGCCACCGCCGGTGGAGCGAAGGCGTTGAGCCGGTGTACAAGCTGGTGGACACCTGCGCCGCGGAGTTCGAGGCGTACACGCCGTACTACTATTCGACCTACGAGGCCGAGGCGGAGGATCGTCCGAGCCACGCGCCGCGGATCATGATTCTCGGCGGCGGGCCGAACCGCATCGGGCAGGGCATCGAGTTCGATTACTGCTGCGTCCACGCGTCCATGACGCTCCAGGCGTGCGGGTACCAGTCGATCATGGTCAACTGCAACCCGGAGACGGTCTCGACCGACTACGACGCCTCGGACCGGCTGTACTTCGAGCCGCTCACGCACGAGGACGTGCTGTCGATCGTGCGCCGCGAGCAGCCCGACGGCGTGATCGTGCAGTTCGGCGGCCAGACGCCGCTGAACCTGAGCGAGGGCTTGCAGAAGGAGGGTGTGCCGATCCTGGGCACCAGCCCGGAGAGCATCGCGCGGGCGGAGGATCGCGGCTCGTTTGCGGCGATGATCGAGAAGTTGGGGCTGCGCCAGCCGCCTAACGGCATGGCCGCGACGCCGGCGGAAGCCCGCCAGGCGGCCGCGCGGCTCGGGTACCCGGTCATCGTGCGGCCGAGTTTTGTCCTCGGCGGCCGGGCCATGGAAATCGTCTACGACGACGAGCAACTCGACCGGTTCGCGGCCCAGGCCGTGGCCGTGAGCGACGGCGCGGCCATTCTGGTGGACAAGTACCTGGAAGACGCCACGGAGGTGGACGTGGATGCGGTGGCCGACGGCCGCGACGTCTACATTGCCGGCATCATGGAGCACGTGGAGCCGGCGGGGGTCCACTCGGGCGACGCGGCGATGGTGCTGCCGCCGCAATGGCTTTCGTCGCAGGTGCTGGAGGAGTTGCGGCGGGCGACGCGGGCGATGGCCCTGGAACTGAACGTGCGCGGGCTGATGAACGTACAGTTCGCCGTGACGCGCGACGACCGGGTCTACGTGCTGGAGGTGAACCCGCGTGCCAGTCGCACGGTGCCGTTCGTCAGCAAGGTCACGGGCGTGCCGATTGCGAAGGTGGCCACGCGGATCATGCTGGGCGAGACGCTGTGCGGGCTCGGTCTGGGCGACGGCGCGCCGCCGCTGGGGCACGTGGGCGTGAAGGAGTCGGTCTTCCCGTTCAACCGGTTCCGCGGCGTGGACTGCGTCCTGGGGCCCGAGATGCACTCGACGGGCGAGGTGATGGGCATCGACATGCAGTTCGGCATGGCCTTCGCGAAGAGCCAGCTAGCCGCCGGGATGAAACTGCCGGCCTCGGGCAATGTGCTGGTGAGCCTGATGGACTCGGACAAGGAGGAGTTTGTCGAGTCGGCCGAGCGGCTGGTGGAGATGGGCTTTTCGCTGCTGGCGACCGACGGCACGCACGCCTTCCTGAAGCAGTGCGGGGTGCCGAGCCGCCGGATCAACAAGGTGCGCGAGGGGCGTCCGCACATTCTGGATGCCGTGAAGAACCGCGAGATTCAACTGATCATCAACACCCCGAGCGGCAAGACGCCGCGCGCCGACGAAGTGAGCATCCGCACGCAGGCCGTGAGCGAGAACGTGCCGCTGGTGACGACGGTGATGGCGGCCAAGAGCGTGGTGACGGCCATGAGCGCCCTCCAGGCCCGCCGGCCCGAAGTCCGGACAATCCAGGAGTACAACGCGGGTTGCCCGTTCGCGGAGATGTGAGCGGCAAGGCTCATCGCGCGGCACAGGTCGCGGCGCTGCATGGCCATGCAGCGACATGGCGGATTGCGTGTCTCACGGTCCGGTTTCGGGCGTCGTCCGCGTCTTGACCTCGAAGATCAGTGAGTGCCGCACCTTCTGTCGCTGCTCCTCCGTGAGCGGCACCTCCCGGAGTATCCGCGACGTGGCCTGGCGATAGGCCTCCAGCAGGGCAGGGGCGGCGGTCTGGACGGGGTCGTCCGTCAGGGACCAGGACGCGGTGGAGACTGTGGGATAGCGGTCCACGGCTTCGGCCAGTTCGGCGCTGATCGGCGCCAACGTTGTTTCCATGCTGGGATCCAGTTGGTAGGCGCTGATCCACCGGGCGGCGATGTTTCTGGCACGATCGGGGAGCGGGGTGTTGCTCCCGTCCAAGAAGACCTGCGTCTTCAGCCGCGGCGGCGGCGTCACGGTCACCAACTGGGCCATCGTCAGCTTCTCCATGGCTTCCTCGCCGAGCACGTCGCGAAGGCGGCCCTTGGCGTCGGCCGCCGCGACCAGGAAGTCGTACACCGGCAGTTCCGCCTCGTCGAGATGCTCGCGGACCGATTGGACGCTGCGCATGATGGCCGCGACGTCGCCGGCCTGGGCCGCAGTGAGCTGGACGCCCGCCAACTCGCGTGCGTAGATCGGGATGACATAGGCCTGAACCAGGTCGTGATCGAACAACTCCTCGATCGTCGCTGCGCCCAGAGCCTTTTGCAGCGCCAGGAGCTTGGGCAGGTGCGGCAGCAGCGCAGCCACCAGCTCGGCCGACGTGCCGGCATTGTCGGGGTGTTCCCGAGCGTCTTTGGCGACCGCGGCGCCGATGACGTCCCAGGGCATCTCGTCGAGGAGCTGCGCGACGTCCGCCTCGGCCTCGGGCGGCCGATCCGTCGCAGGGGCCGCGATCGGTTGCCGGGTCGTGTCGGCGTCGCCGGCCATGAGCGCCTTGCGAAGCGCCTGGTTCTCTTCGTCCAGAGCCGACAAGTAACCCTGAAGGAGGGCCAGGTCCATGGCGCCGCCGGATGCCGCCTTGTCCGGCGTCGGCGTTCTGGCCAGATGCACCGCCACGGGCGCCGTGACCCCCACGGACAGCACGATGGCCAACGCCACCACCGCGACCACTTGTGTCTTCGACCAGAACACCGTGCTCATGACTCCCTCCAGAATGAGCTGAACTCCTGTTGTGCCGCCGGCCGCTCCCACGCCGGCGCCTGTCAGGGCCGCTGGGGCTGCCATTTCGGCTCCGTGGCTGGACAGTACGGCTCCCAGTGCCGCCGGCGACAGGGCCAGTGCCTGGCCCGACAGCCTGCGTCGCAACCGGTCGAGCCCCTTGGCCAACCGATCGTAGAATGTGCGTTGCGGCAGGCCGAGAAGTCTGGCCGCCTCGGCGCCCGGCTGGCCTTCCAGGTGCACCAGCACGATCGGGGCTCGCAGCCGCTCGGGAAGCTCGGCCATGGCACGGTCCAGCGCAGGACGGATGTCGGCCCACGCTTCCTCGGTCGCCGGGGTGGTATCGGGCTTGGACATGGTTGCCGCCGCCCTTTCGTGTGTGATCCGTCGCCTGTGTGCTCGCAGGGCGTTGCGGGCCACGAACTCCGCCGCCCGGTAGAGCCACGGGCCCAGCAGGGTCTTCTCGCCGAGGAGTCGCTGCTTCTTCAGGAGCAGGACAAAGACGGCCTGGGCCGCGTCTTCGGCCAGATCGGTCCTGCCGAGAACCCGGTGGCAGACGTTGCACACCATCCGGCCATGGCGCTGCACGACGGCCTGCATGGCGTCGGGGTCGCCGCGGCGCAATCGCGAGAGAATGTTCGAGTCGTCACAAGTCATGTTGAGTCTATAGCCGTTGTCGTCGGGCGATGCCCGCACAGGTTCCGCCAGGCGGACCGCCGCGACCGCGCGTATCATCATACTGTGTCCGATGGCCCGGGAGAACTGCAAGAGAAACCGACTTTGGGGCGACGGCGCAGCCGGCGCCAGAATGTGCCGGGCGGAACACGACGCACACCTGGTCCGGACTTCGTCCGGCCTCCAACGTGACGCCCCGAGGACGCCTCATGGGCCATCGGTCTCACCCACGACGCTCGCTCACGGGGGTGGTCTGCGGAGGGAACAGGCAGGAGACATTACGGCTCGAAACGTTTCTTCGGCTTCGCGTCCGGAGGAAGGAACTCGAATGCCATGCTCGGCTTGACGAGCATCAGTTTCCAGCGGCCGTCCTGTTCGGCGAAGATGAAGTTCAGGTCCACCGCGCCGCGTTTGAACAGGAACCGGTGCGTCACGTAGCCACGGATTTCCCCGCCGTCCGCCGCATCGTCGGGCACCGTGACGCCCTGATTCTGGAGCCGGCGGCCGTAGTAGTCGCCGCCTCCCTTCAACCTGCTGCCGACCATCTCGCCGAAGACCGTCGGCGACAGCCCTTCGCTCACGATACCCGGGTTGTTGGCGGCCATTTCCCGGTACACGCTCTCGTAATCGCCGTTCAGGAGGCGATCCAGGTACCCCTGGGTCTCGGTCAGGAGGGCCTGATTGAGCGAGTACTGCCGGTGCTGAAGGTACCCGTGCAGCGCCACCGACCCCGCCACAAAGACCGCCGACAGCGTCACGGCCGCCGTGGCCGCACGAAGACCCACAAGGGTTCCTTCGCTGCGGACGATCTTGCGACGCGCCACCAGCGCGAACAGCAACGAAGCCACCGGAAGCACCAGCAGAATCGGCGCCCGGTACGTGACTCCTGGAATCCCGACGTAGGCCTGTCGCGGCAGCATCGCCAGGGCCCCGACGCCTGTCAGAATCAGAGCCAGGATGGCCATGACGCTGACGGCGGCATACTCCGGCTCCACGGCCCGGTCCAGGTGCGCGTCGTCCCGCGGCGCAGCCGGTTCTTCGCTGATCGTGTTCGGGGGCAGGTCGGTCATGGCTCGTCGGTTCTCTTGATCACGATGGCCGTCCGGTCGTCGCGGAACGGTTCTCCGGCGGCAAACTCCTCCGTCATCCGGGCGATGGCCGCCACCATCTCACTGGCCGGCTGGTCGCGGTGTCGCCTCATCTCGGCCACGAAGCGGTCCGCGCCGATCATGTCGTTGGCCGCGTTGGCGCATTCCAGAATCCCGTCCGACACCACCAGCAGCAGGTCGCCCGGGGCCATCGTCAACGCAATCTCCGGCCACTCGGGCCCCACCATGATGCCCAGCGGCAGGCCCGTCGGTTCCAGCGTCTCCACCCTCTCGCCCTCGCGGCGAAGCAGAAACGTCGGTCCCTGGCCCGCCGAGCTGTATCGCACCCGTTTCGTCTTGCTGTCGATCATCCCCGCCATCAGCGTCACGAACCGCCCATCCGAGGCGTCGTTGACCAGGAGCTCGTTGGCCACGGCCAGAATCTTCGCCAGGTTGCTGCAATCCGCCGCCACCGCACGAACGGCCGCACGCGTCTCCGAGATCATCAACGCCGGCCCGATGCCGTGCCCCGTGGCGTCGCCCAGCAGGAACCCCACCTCGCCGCACGCCGTCGCAAACAGGTCGAACATGTCGCCGCCGGTCTGGTCCGCCGGCTCGCTCCAGCCGGCAATGTCGAACCCCGGCGTCGGCGGCACCTCGCGCGGCATCAGTGCCTTCTGTATCCGCCGCGCCACGTCCAGATCCCGCTCGATCTCAACCTTCGCCTGGTATTCCTCCTGCAACCGCGCCCGGTCCAGCGCCACGCCCGCCTGGCTGCCCAGCACGGCCATCAGGTACTCGTCGGCCAGCGTGAACGGGCCGCCGCTCTTGTTCAACACCTCCAGCACGCCCACCAGGTGGCCTTCCAGGTCCAGCATCGGGCAACCCAGAATGCTCCGCGTCCGATACCCCGTCTTCTTGTCCGGCTCCGGATTGAACCGCGGATCCTGGTACGCGTCCGGAATATTCACGCACGCCTTGTTCCGGGCGATGAACCCGGCGATTCCCTTGTCCGCCGGAAAACGGATCTCCCCGATCTCGCTCTTCTGGGCGATTTTCGAGTACAATTCGTCCGTCCGTGCGTCGTATAGAAACAAGGTGGCCCGCTCGGCGCTGAGCAGCTTGATCGCCTCGTCCAGAATCAGCGCCAGCAACGGGTCCAGCGACCGCTCGCTGCCCATGCGGCGGGCGATCTCCAGCACCTTGTGCAGGCTGGATTCGTCCACCTGGTGAGGGATTGTCGGTTCAACACTCATGACACGCCGCCTGGCCCAAGGACGTGTCGCGCCGTGACCGCACGCGACAGGCATGAGTATAGGAGGCTTCGTACCGTCTGACAAGGGCGAAAGGATCTCCCGGCAGGAACCGCCTGCCAACCCTTGCCCGAACCGCCCGAGACGATTACACTGCGCCATTCGATTGGAGGCTCGTGTGACCATGAAGAGAGTGTTCCTGGCCGCTTCGCTGGTCCTGGCCGTTCAGGCCGTCGGGGTCGCCCGCCTGCTTGCCGCCGAGGACGCCGTGCCCCTGGACCGGCGCACGCCCATCGTCCGGGCCGTCCAGGCCTGCGGGCCGGCCGTCGTCAACATCGCCACCCAGCGCGAGACGCTCGACCGCGACCCGTTCTTCCTCGGCCTGCCCGACATCTTCCTGCGCCACGTGCCGCGCGACATGGTCGAGCGCCGCCGCGTCAGCCGCAGCCTCGGCTCCGGCGTCCTCATTCACCACGAGGGCTACATCGTCACCAATGCCCACGTCGTCCAGCAGAGCGACCAGATCAAGGTCGTTCTGGCCGACAAACGCGAATTCGACGCCGAACTGGTCTCCGCCGATGTCGACAACGACCTGGCCATCATCAAGATCAGCGACGACAAGCCGCTGCCGTTCGCCCGCCTCGGCACCTGCTCCGACCTCATGATCGGCGAAACCGTCATCGCCATCGGCAACCCCCTCGGCTACGCCAACACCGTCTCGGCCGGCATCGTCAGCGCCACCGACCGCACCCTCGAGTTCTCCGGCGGCGTCGCCTACGCCGGCCTCATCCAGACCGACACCGCCATCAACCCCGGCAACTCCGGCGGCGCGCTGCTGAACATCCACGGCGAGATCATCGGCATCAACACCGCCATCCGGGCCGACGCCGAGGGCCTCAGTTTCGCCATCCCCGTGGACCATGTCCGCGACCAGTTGGCCGGCCTCCTCAGCGCCCGCAACACCAAGCGCCTCTGGCTCGGTCTCGACGTGGCCGGCGCCGGCCGCCGCGGCCCGGACGGCCTCTGGGTTGCCGAGCTGCGCATCACGGAAATCGAGCCCAAGAGCCCCGCCGACGCCGCCGGACTCCGCGCCGGCGACACCCTCCTCGGCGTCAACGGCCACGCCATCGAGTCCATCGTCGATTTCGAGACCGCGCTGCTGAAGCGTAACGTCGGCGACAAGGTCGAGTTCAAGGTCCGCCGCGACGACGCCTCCACCTCACTCGCCGTCACCCTCGGCGAAGCTCCCAAACGCGACGGCGGCCGGTTGGCCCTCGATCGCATCGGCCTGCACGCCAGCGCCATGACCGAGGAACTGGCCCAACGCTTCCGCACCGCCGTCGGCTACGGAGCCCTCGTCACCGGCGTCGAGGACGGCAGTCCGGCCGCCGACATCGGGTTCCGCGCCGGCGACGTCGTCATCCAGGCCGGGCCGCAGTCCGTCCGCAACCTCGACGACCTGGCCGTCGCCCTGGCTCGCGTGCCCGCCGGCGCCAAGATCGTCCTTCGTGTCGTCCGCGGCCGCTACGCCGTCCGCGTCTCCGTCGCCGTTCGCGGCAAACCCGAAATCCGTCACTGAGAAAGCCGCCCCCGCATGAAAATCATCCTGGCTCCCGATTCGTTCAAGGAAAGCCTCTCGGCCGCGGACGTGGCCCGCGCCATGGGGCGCGGCGCGGCCGAAGCCTGCGCCGATGCCGGCCGCACCACGCCTGCCCTCGTCCACCTGCCCATCGCCGACGGCGGCGAGGGCACCGTCGAGTGCCTCGTCGCGGCCACCGGCGGACGACTCATGACCGCCACCGTCACCGGCCCCCTCGGTGAACGCGTCGAGGCCGCCTGGGGCATGCTCGGCGACGGACGCACCGCCGCCATCGAAATGGCTGCCGCATCGGGGTTGCCCCTGGTGCCCCCCGATCGGCGCGACCCCATGCTCACCACCACCTTCGGCACGGGCGAACTGATCCGTGCCGCCCTGGACGCCGGCGCGCGGCGGATCCTCATCGGCATCGGCGGCAGCGCCACCGTCGATGGCGGCGTCGGCATGGCCCAGGCCCTCGGTGCGTCATTCCGCGACGCCCAGGGCCACGAGACGCCACGCGGCGGCAGGGGACTGGCACAGATTGCCGCTGTCCGCATCGACAAACTCGATCCGCGGCTCGCCCAGTGCGACGTCCTCGTTGCCTGCGACGTGCGCAATCCGCTGACCGGCCCCGAAGGCGCCGCCGCTGTGTTCGGACCCCAGAAAGGCGCCACGCCCGACCAGGTCGCGGCCCTCGACGCCGGCCTGCGCAACCTCGCCCAGCGCCTCCGCGACGACCTGGGCCGCGATGTCGAGTCAGTGCCCGGGGCAGGGGCCGCCGGCGGACTCGGTGCCGCCCTCATGGCCCTCCTGGTGGCCGAACTGCGGCCCGGCATCGACCTCGTCCTCGACGCCACCCGGTTCAATGACCACCTCGCCGGGGCCGACCTTGTCCTCACGGGCGAGGGACGCCTCGATGCCCAGAGCCTCCACGGCAAGGCCACCGTCGGCGTTGCCCGCCGCTCACGCGACGCCGGCGTCCCGTGCATCGTCATCGCCGGATCCCTGGCCGGCGATCCCGCCGCCTTCCGACGCGAAGGCATCGTCGATGCCCGCAGCCTCGTTGCCGCCGACGTCACCGTCGCCGAGGCCATGCGCCACGCTGCCGCCCTCGTCCAACGCCGCGCCGCCGAGGCCGTCGCCGATTTCCTCGCCGCCCGACCGTCCACGTCGCCGTAATCCCAAAGGCGGGGTCACGCGGCTGCGCTCGCCCAGCCATGACGGGCGTCTTGCCCCTCGACGAGGCTCAGGACCTGCTGCGAGCCACCCCTACGGTTGGCGATCGGAGAGAACGAAATGAGTTGGTGTGGCGGCGCTGCCGTCATCTGTGTGTGGTGGTGGGGCGGGTTGGCATGGCCACGCTTGTCGTAGACCCCGAGCCCGTCGAGGGACGTGGCCATGAGGAGCGTCTCGCCCCTCGACAGGACTCGGAACGTGCAGGCGTAGGGCGGTTCGGCGGCTCTATTTCCTTCGGCGGCAGATCAGTGCCGCACCGCCAAGCACCAGAAATGCCATTGTCGCAGGCTCAGGAACCACATGAGGTTCCATGGTGACGTTGTTCAAGCCAAGAACGATGATCTCCGGCGTGTCTGTGCCTTGCACATCCTCATACCACTTCAGGGCAGCCCACACGTTGCCTGAATTGCTCTGGGAAGCGAACTCCAGGTAACTGCAATCGTAGTAGCCGCCGGGCCCTTCGTAGGCTGGGAAGGCGTAACGCAGGGCCTCGTAGATCTCCGGATGGCCGTTGGGGAAATCCTGTGTCAATTCGCCGGCAGCGGTGAACCAGCCCAACTGGCGATAGCTGTCGTGGGATGCCACCGAGAAATCCACCGCAAACGTTCGCGTGCCGCCCAAGGCCGTTGGCAGATTGATGACGGCGCCGGTGACCCGCCACCCGTCCACCGCAAAATCGCGATCCATCTCGTACTCGCCGGGCGTGTACTCACTTTCCTTGTATTGAGTCTCCAGCGTGATCGTCCCGGTGAACGTGCCGTTGTACGCCAGGCCCAGAACGTTGATCCCGCCCTGGTAGGTCGCGTCGGCATACACGCTATCCGCGTACAGCGTGGAATTGACGGTAATCTGCCCATCGTTGTTGCCGTTGAGCGTGCCGGACACGTCGATCTGCCAGGTCTGATGGATCGAAGCCTCTGCTGCGCCGGCACACAACACAACTCCCACCAACGACATCCACAGTTTCAACCTCATTGGACGCTCCTCCCTGTTGAGCAGATCAATGCACCTTCCTTGGCGATTGTCGTTAATATGATACACTGTCATACCGAGTTGTCAAGCTCGTGATTCCGGCCGGGCTCGTTGCCGGTGCCATGCCTGCCCTGCCAGGCGGGTGTGCCCGAAGATTCTGGCATGTGCGGCGGTCGTGCGCCAGAGCGAGCGTGGCGGTTGTTGTTGGAGGCGTAGGTCGGGTCAACGACCCGACGGATACGTCGCACCGTACCCGCTTCGGGGTGTCGGGTCTGTTGAGGTTGTGAAGAAACCGAATGGGGGCCGCTCTGGGCCACATTATCAGTATTGGCAATGGTGGCTCTTGGCTCCTCTGGGGGATTTCTTCACAACTTCTGTTGACCCGACCTACGCACTGAGGCCCGAAGGGCCGACGAGAGTGTAGCCGGGGGCGGAAGCTCGACGGCCGTATCGTCGAGCCGCAGCCCCCGGTGACGGCCTTCTTACGAATCCGAAGCCCCGCAGGGGCGTGACCTGTTCTGTGGCCAAACAGGTCGCGCCCTTTCAGGGCTTAAGGGAGAGGTGGGGTTCGGATACCGGAGGCTCGGTCCGGCCAACGGCGGCCGGCCCAGCGCCTCCGGCTACACTCTTGCCGGCCCTGTCGGGCCTGGGTTTTCGGTCCATGTGCGGAGTTCGGCAGAACGCAGGCCATTCTCACGCTCGACCACCGCCGTTCGGCTTGTCACCTGCCGGGGCACGACCACCTCTGTCATGCTGCCAGAAAGATCGGGCACACCCCTGCCTTGGGGTGTACGTCACGTTTGTGACGTGCCCCCGCATGCCCATGACCTGACGGTTTGCGCTGGAACCCTTCTGGCGTCGGCAGTATATTCCCCGTGCGCAGAATCACCGAACGCCCCGCTTCCAGGAGACTCCGGCCGTGAGACTGGCCTTCAGCACCAACGCCTTCAAGAAAGTGAGCCTCGAAGAGGCCATCGACCAGATCGCCGACGCCGGCTACGAGGGCGTCGAAATCATGGCCGACGTGCCGCATGCCTATCCGCCGCACATGAGCCGCCGACGCACCAAGGCCCTGGTGACCCAGATGCGCGACCTGCGGCTCGAGGTCAGCAACGTCAACGCCTTCACCTTCTTCGCCCTCGGCGACACGTGGAACCCCTCGTGGATCGACCCGTCGCCGAAGGTCCGCGCCCAGCGTGTCGAGCACACCGAGAACTCGCTCCGACTCGCCGCCGAACTGGGCGCCGCGGCCATCAGCACCGAGCCCGGCGGCCACGTCTCGCCCAAGCTCACCCACGGCCAGGCCATGGAGTTCTTCCGTCTGGGCCTCCAGATGGTCTACCCGCTGGCCCGCCAGCTCGACGTGACGGTCCTGATCGAGCCCGAACCCGAGCTGCTTCTGGAGTCGGCCGACGATTTCCTCGAATTCATCGGCACCGTGCCGCACGGGCACGTGGGCCTGAACTTCGACGTCGGCCACTTCTTCTGCGTCGGCGACGATCCGGCCGAGGCCGCCCGCAAGCTCGCCCCGTGGATCCGCCATGTCCACATCGAGGACATCGCCCCCAACCGCGAGCACAAGCACCTCGTGCCCGGCCGCGGCGCCATCGACTACGCCGCCGTGTTCCGCGCCCTGCGCGACATCGGTTACAATGGCTGGGTGACCGTAGAGCTCTACCCCTACGAGTCCACGGCCCGCCAGGTGGCCGACGAGGCCCTGCTGTTCCTTCAGAGCTACGTGCGCTGATCCTTCGAGGCGACCATGACCGAGCCGCGCGGCGAACTGGCCTTCATCCACTGGATCCGCTCGCAACTGCCGAGCGCCGATCCGCGCGTCACGATCGGCCCCGGCGACGACATGGCCGAGCTGCGCCTCCCCGACGGCGGCCGCGTGCTCGTCGCCACCGACACCATTCTCGACGGCACGCACTTCGACGCCCGCCGCGACCCGCTGCCCGACATCGGCTGGAAAGCCCTGGCCGAAAACCTGTCGGACATTGCGGCCATGGCCGCCGTGCCCGTCGGGGCCGTCGGCACGCTGGCCCTGCCGCGCGACTTCACGATGGCCCAGGGACAGGACCTCTTCACCGGCCTGAAACGCTGCGCCGACGAGTTCGATTGCCCCTGGGTCGGCGGCGACATCACCTCGTGGGACCAGCGGCTCGCCATCACCGTCACCGTCCTGGCCCACGCCGAGCGCCCGGTGCGCCGCAGCGGCGCCCGAGCCGGTCACTGCGTCTGCGTCACCGGGCGGCTGGGCGGATCGCTGCTGGGCCGGCACCTGACGTTCCGCCCGCGCCTGGCCGAGGCCCGGCGACTGGCCGAGGCCGCGCCTCTTGCCGCCATGATCGATCTCAGCGACGGCCTGTCCACCGACATCGGCCACCTCTGCCGCGAAAGCGGCGTCGGCGTGTGCCTTGAGGCCGCCCGGGTGCCCGTCTCCGATGATGCTGTGCAGTTGGCTGCCCGCGACGGCCGCACGCCCCTCGACCATGCCCTCAACGACGGCGAGGACTTCGAGCTCCTCTTCGCCGTTGCCGAATCCGACGTCGCGAGGGTGCTCGTCCTCGACCTCGGCGTCGAGGTCACGGTCATCGGCCGCTTCGTTCCGGCCGCCGAGGGCTGCACCCTGGTTGATTCCCAGGGCCACGCCCTGGACCTGAAGCCCGGAGGGTACGAGCATTGGCGATAGTCCGGGCCCGCGCCTCCTGTCTCTGTGACGGCATCGACCAGACGCAACTCCGCGCCGCCGCCCTGGCCGCGCGGCTCGTCGCCGGCGACGTCGTCTGTCTTTGCGGCCAGCTCGGCGCCGGCAAGACCTACTTCACCAAGGGACTTGTGCGCGGCCTCGGCGGCGACGCCGACGACGTCACCAGCCCCACCTTCGTCCTGATGCAGGTCTACGAGGCCCGCCTCACGGTCAGCCATTTCGACGCCTACCGTCTGACCTCCAGCGCCCAGATGCTCGACATCGGCAGCGACGAAACCTTTGCCGGCGACGGAGTCAGCGTCGTCGAGTGGGCCGACCGCGTGCCCGAGGCCTTGCCCGACGAGCGGTACGAGGTGCGCCTGGCCGTCCGGGGGCCGACCCAGCGGTTCCTGGAAATCACCGGCCGCGGCCGCCGACAGGCCGATGCCGTGGCCTTTCTGGTCTCCCAGGGGCTTTTTCAGCCCACAGACCCCGTCCTTTGACCTTGACAGACCCCCACCGGGTGTCTATAGTATCCAGTCTGCGCTGCCGCCCGATGCGGCAACGGTGTGGCTGTATTGCGTTTTTTGTAGGCCTGGAGACGTCATGGCAACCAAGACGATGAAAACGACCCTTGCCAAGCCGGGTGAACAGGTAGCCGCCTGGCACGTGGTCGATGCAACCGACAAAACGCTGGGGCGGTTGGCCACCAAGATTGCCCGCATCCTCATGGGCAAGCACAAGCCGATCTACACCCCGCACGTGGACGTGGGCGATTTCGTGATCGTCATCAACGCCGAGAAGGTGCGCGTCACGGGCAAAAAGCGGACCGAGAAAATCTACGAGTGGTACACCGGCTATCACGCCGGCCGCCACTGGTACACCTTCGACAAGGTCATGCAGACGCACCCGACGTGGCCCATCGAATGGGCCGTGCGGCGGATGCTGCCCAAGGGCAAGCTCGGCCGCGCCATGTTCTCGAAACTGAAAGCGTATGCCGGCGCGGAGCACCCGCACCAGGCTCAGATGCCCGAGCCCCTCGAACTGTAAGCCGGGCCGAATCGATTTAGGGAGGATTTGTACGTGGCCGACAGCCAAGAAACCAAGGCCTCTGCATCGCAAGCAGCCCCCGGCGAAACCGCCGCGGATCAGACCAGCATTCCCGCCCGGCCGCAACGCCCCGCCGCGTCGCCGTCCGTTCAGGGACGCCGATACACCTGGGGCACCGGCCGTCGCAAGACGTCCGTCGCCCGCGTCCGTATCGCCGAAGGCAAAGGCGAGATGAAAGTCAACGGCCGCGAGGTCAACAACTACTTCAGCGAGGAGAAGGACCGCAGCGCGGTCGTCGCCCCGCTGAAGACCGTGGACCTGCTCGGCAAGTTCGACGTCTTCGCCAACGTCGAGGGCGGCGGCTACACCGGCCAGGCCGGAGCCGTCCGCATGGGCCTGGCCCGCGCGCTGCTGAAACTCATGCCCGAACGGCTCGAAGCCCTGCGCGAGGGCGGACACATGACCCGCGACAGCCGCATGAAGGAACGCAAGAAATACGGCCGCCGCGGCGCTCGGCGCAGCTTCCAGTTCAGCAAGCGATAACCGAACGGCTATTGCCGACGATTGCCATTCAGGGCCCGACGCCACCGTGGCGTCGGGCTTTTTCCTTACTCGTCTGGGGGCGGCCCTCTATATAATCGCCGCCGCCTCTTAAGGAGCCGACCATGTCCAGAAAACTCCGCGTGGGCATTCTGGGTGCGACGGGCTATGCCGCCGCAGAACTGATGCGCATCCTCCTCCGCCACGACCGCGTTGAGGTGACCGCCCTGGGCGCGCTGCCGCAGGAGTGCGGCCCCCTGAAGACCATCTACCCCGAATTCGCCGGACGACTCGACCTGAACGTCGAGCCGCACGATGGCGCTTCCCTCGGCGCCCTCTGCGACATCGCTTTCTGCGCCCTGCCGCACGCCGTCAGCTACAAGTTCGTTCCCGGCCTCCTGGCCGCCGGCGTCAAGGTCATCGACTTCTCGGCCGACTATCGCCTCAAGACCGACGGCCTCTACGAAAAGTGGTACGGCCACAAGCCCGACGCCGAGAACCTCGCCCACGCCGTCTACGGCCTGCCCGAGCTCTATCGCGATGCCGTCAAGGGGGCGCGCCTCGTGGCCAATCCCGGCTGCTACCCCACGAGCGTCATCCTGGGCCTGGCGCCGCTGGCGGCCAAGGGTCTCATTCGGCCCGACCAGGTCCTCGTCAACTCGGCTTCCGGCACGAGCGGCGCGGGACGCTCCGTCAAACGCGATTTCCTCTACTGCGAAGTCAACGAGGGGTACAAGGGCTACGCCGCCGGCGGACACCGGCACCAGCCCGAAATGGCCGAACAGTTGTCGCGCATCGCCGGCGCCGACGTGAGCGTCCATTTCCAGCCGCACCTGGTCCCGATGGACCGCGGCATCCTGTCCACCCTCTGGACCTGGCCGACGAAGGAACTGTCCCAGGCCGATGTCACGACGCTTTATCGCGACATGTACGACAAGGAACCCTTCGTCGTCGTCTGCGACGTGCCACCCAGCACCAAGCACGTCGTCGGCACCAACTACGTCCACGTCTGCCCGGTGGTTGCTCAAGGCAAGATTCTGGTCTTCTGCGCCATCGACAACCTGACCAAGGGCGCCGCCGGCCAGGCCGTGCAGAACATGAACCTCGTCTGCGGCTTCGAGGAGACCAAGGCGCTCCTCTGACGGAGCAACCCCTCTCCCTGCGTGCAGGGAGAGGTGCCCCGAGCGCAGTCGCGAGGGGCGGTGAGGGTCGAGCGGAGAAAGGCTCTCGATGTCGTCGCACCAGGTGCAGGGATAGTCGTTCACTCGTGTGCCACGGCGGGTCTTGCCCGCCGTGCGAGTCCGGAGTATGCCGCCACAGCATGGCGGGGAGACCCAACGATGTCCGATGCGTCGATTCTCAGCCCGAAGGGGTTCCGTGCCGCGGGCGTGGCCTGCGGTCTGAAGTCCGTGGCCGGCAAGAAGGATCTGGCGATTCTCGTGGCCGACCAGGCCGCCGGGGCCGCCGCCGTGTTCACCACCAACCAGGTGGCCGCCGCGCCGGTGCTCCTGAGCCGCGAGACGATCAAACGTGGTCGGCCCCGGGCCGTCGTCGTCAACTCCGGCAACGCCAACTGCTGCACCGGCGAGCAGGGCTTGGCCGACGCCCGCGAGATGGTTCGCCTGGCGGCCGAGGCCGTGGGCGCCCAGCCCGACGAGATGCTCGTCTGCTCCACCGGCAAGATCGGCGAGCCCATGCCCATGGACAAGGTGGCCGCCGGCATCCGTGACGCCGCCCAGGCCCTGCGCTCGGACGCCCAGGCCGCGGCCGACTTCGCCGCCGCCATCATGACGACCGACACGGTCACCAAGACCTGCTGCCTGACGGACCGCATCGGCAAGGCCGACGTGACCGTCGCCGGCGCGTGCAAAGGCTCGGGCATGATCGCCCCGAACATGGCCACGATGCTCGCCTTCATCACCACCGACGCCCACATCGGGTCGCGGGCCCTGACGGCCGCCCTGCGCACCGCCGTCGCCGGAAGCTTCAACCTCGTCTCCGTCGACAGTGACACCTCGACCAACGACACGGTGATCGCCCTGGCCAGCGGCGCCGCCGGCCGCCGCGAAATCCAGCAGGGCAGCGACGAGTACGTGGCCTTCTCGGCCCTGCTCCGCAAGGTGTGCCTCGACCTGGCCCTCCAGATCGCCGCCGACGGCGAGGGCGCCACGCGCGTCATCGAGGTCCGCGTCGAAGGCGCCGCCACGGAACAGGACGCCCGCGCCGCCGCACGGGCCATCGTCGATTCGCCCCTGGTCAAGTGCGCCGTCCACGGCGGCGACCCCAACTGGGGTCGCGTCGTCGCCGCCGCCGGACGCAGCGGCGCCAGGGTCGATGTCGCCCGGATGAAGCACTGGATTGGCGACACCCTCGTCTTCGACGCCGGCACCCCGACCGATTTCGACGTGGCGGCCTGCGAGCAACACATGAAAGGGCCGCGCGTCCTGCTCCGCGTGGACCTCGGCGTCGGCACCGAGGACCACACCTGCTATGGCTGCGACCTGAGCCGCGACTACGTCACCATCAACGCCGACTACCACACATGACCCGAACGGCCGAGCCATGACGATCCGCCTGACCACCGCGCGGCTCCTGCTCGTGGCCGCCGACGAAACGCTGCTTCGCGCCGAGCGCGACGCCCCCGAACGGTGGGCCGCCATGCTCGGTGCCATCGTTCCCACGGGTTGGCCGCCCGGCGAGTACGACCGCGGCGCCCTGGAGTTCTTCCTGGAGCGGCTGCATGCCGAAGGACACGCCGCCGTCGGGTGGTACCTCTGGTACGCCGTTGGCCGCGCCGAACCGGGCCGCCCCGCGACGATGATCGGCGCCGGCGGCTACTTCGGCCCCCCCTCCGGCGACGGCACCGTCGAAATCGGCTTCTCGATTGTCGCCGCGGAGCAGGGCCGTGGATACGCCACGGAATTGGCGGCCGCCCTGGTCGCCCGCGCCCTGGCCGACGCCCGCGTGCGGATCGTCGTTGCCCACACCACGCCCGACAACACCGCCTCCTGCCGCGTGCTGGCCAAGTGCGGCTTCCATCCCGCCGGAACCAACGTCCAGACCGGCGCATCCCGCTTCGAAATCCGAAGATGCCACCAATAAGCGGGCCGACAGGCCTTCCCGCTTGTGGTTACGAACCCGTTCAGGGGCATTCTGCCCCGTGAGCTGCATCCAGTCCCGGCATCCGTGAGGTGCCCGCGGTCGAATAGTGGAAGAAAACCGTTTTTCCACTTCCACCCAATCTGTTGCGGGGTTACACTTGGTGTCCAAAACGGAGTCGCTCCGTGGTTGTGACGGTCGGCATGTGGCAACCGACGCGTCGTTAGATGATGTTGAACAGGCAGTTATGAGGCCTTCCGGCCTCTGTGATCAGATCTGGTGCCATTGGGGCAATCACCCGGCAGCCTTGGTGCTTCTGAGTACCCTGAGGAGGTTATGACGATGCGTCGCGAACTGGCTTCACTGATCGTGCTGGCTTTCCTGCTGAGTGTCGTGGAGCCCCTGCCGGCGGCTGACATCGTGGTGGACATCCAGCATCCGGCGGCCAGCGACGATACCGGCGACGGCAGCCCGGAAAAGCCGTTCAAGAGCATCCGTGCGGCCTTTGGCCGTGCCACGCCCGGGGACACCGTCCTGGTGATGCCCGGCGACTACGGCGCGAAGATGGATCTGCACAAATCGGGCGAGAAGGACAAGCCCATCGTCGTGCGTTCGGCTGTTCCGCACGAGGCCAGGATCGCCGGGTTTGACGTGGCTCCCTGGAACAGAAACAACTCGTTCCTCCGAATCGAGGGCTTCACGTTCGCTCCGGGTGAGACCCAGGGCGCGGGCATCGATATCAGCCTCGGCGACCACATCGATATCGTCGGCAACCGCTTCATACGATGCGGCATTGGCGGCGGGCGCATTCGCAAAGGCTCCGAGGACGTCAGCCAGGCACGCCACATCCGCATCGCTTACAACTACATGACCGATATGGCCATTGCCATCAGCATTGCCGGGCACGACTTCACCATCGAGTCCAACGAGATCTTCTCGCTCAAGCTCCGCGGCCCTGGCGACGCAGATCATGCCCGCCTCTTCGGCATCGGCCATACCGTCCGCTACAACTACTTCCACGGCACCCAGCCGGCGAACATCGGCAAGGCCCATGTCGACATCGTCCAGTTCTTCGACCAGAACGGCGACATCCTGCGCGACCTCACGGTCCACGACAACGTCTTCTTCGACTTTCACCAGATGTTCATGGCCACCGCCCTGAAGGCCGAACCTCATGCCGCCAACATGACCTTCACCCGCAATATCGCCTCCAGCCCCTGGGGGGCCTGGGGCGTCTGCGCCGCCGGCATCCCCGGCGTCAAGGTCTTCAACAACACCTTCCACGATATCATCTGGTATGGCACCGGCATCAGCCGCCAGCGCGGCGAGGGAGTGATCCAGAACAACATCTATTCCAAGATCAATCAGGCGGTCCAGATCGACCAGGGGGCTACCGCCGTCTGTGACCACAACCTCATCTTCCAGGCCAAGCCCGGCGACGCCGGCAAGGACAACCTGGTCGACGTCGATCCGAAGATGGTCGATCCCGCCGGGGGCAACTTCCGCCTTGCCCCCGACAGCCCGGCCATCGGCGCCGGGGTCGGCAAGGTCGCCATCGGGGCACTCGATTATCCCAACGTCTACTACGTGGACCCGCGACATCCCGGCGCCGCCGACGACGGTTTCGGATATGCCGGCCGCCCGTACCGCACTATCGCCGCAGCGATGGCTGTCGCACGCAAGGGCGAGACGATTCTGCTTCGCGGCGGCACGTACCGCGAGGCAATCGTTCCGGCCGCCACGGCCGCCGGGGTCGTCATTCAGCCGATGAAAGACCAGGAACCGGTCGTCATCAGCGGCGCGGACCTGATCGCCGGTTGGACGAAGACGGGCGACATGTGGTCAGCTCCGTTGGCCGCCAAGCCGACCGCCGTGCTGTGCGACGGTGCCCCGTGGACGGGCTTCACCTATGACGAGGACAAGAAGCAACTCGTGATGACCGGCGCCGAGGATCCCCGGCTGCACACGTTCGAAGCCGTGGTTCGAGAACGGGCGATTGATCTGACGAACGTTCGCGGCCTGACAATCAGGAACGTGCGAACCGCTCACACGGCCGGCGACCCGGTCGCGAGCGGCGAAGACAATCACATCACGCTGGAATGAGGGGATCGCCGCAGGCGCCAGAATCTTCGGGCACACTCGCTCTACTGTCCGTCCGGGTGGACGTCACGTTTGTAGGTACGCAGGCTCTCGCACCGCAGCAACGGCGGGAAGCGACGTAGGGGTCGCTCGCGAGCGACCCGCGGGGAACAAGGCCCCCTGGGAGGGCGGCTCGCCCCTCGACGAGGCTCGGGACTTGCAGCGAGCCGCCCCTACGGTTGGCGCTATTCCCAGACCCGTGGCCCGCCACAAACGTGACGTGCACCCCGCGCCCGTCGGGTGTGCCTGGTTTTTCTGGCACCCGGATCGACGTGGTCCAACTGCGGTGGATCACAGGGGATAGGCTCGTCGTCGAGGGTCGCGGCGTCTGCGTCTTGCCGGCAACCGCACGACGACCGAAGACCGAGGCCCGAAGGGCCGATCGTGAATAGCCGGCGGCGTGAGCCGCCGGAGCTGTCGCCCCGAGCGACCCGAGCCCCGCACGGGGCGGCAGTGCGCGTGCCATCGCGGACGTCTGCCGCCCCTGGCGGGGCTTGCGGTGCCGGGGAGGCTGTCTTCCGGTGGCTCACGCCACCGGCTATTGACTGTTGCCCCGTTCGGGGCTACAGCAGCGGGCCGTTCCACGTGCCAGAATCTTCGGGCGCACCCTCCACCGTCCGCCCGGTCGCTTTCGCGTTGCTAATGCGTCCGTATCGTGGTATATCTCTTGGGGCACATCGGGGCGATTGTTGCCTTGACGGTCCCCGGAAGGTCCCTCGTTGGCGGAGCCACTGACCCCGATCATGGACGATCGTTCTCTCGACAGCCGCCCGAAACCGCCCGAAAAGCCGCCCGCGGACCCGTCCGCCGGCCCGGCCGTGCTCGTTGTCTGCCCGCCACCACACCCGGTGTGCGACCCCTTGGCTGACAAACTGGGCAAGCTGGGGTGTTCAATGGCCCGCGTCAATGACGTGTACGCGGCGACTGTTCTGCTGGCTTGCGGCGACGGCCGGTTTGCCGCCGTGGTTGTGGCCGTGGACTTTCTGAACCGGGACGAGTTTCGGCTCCTGCCGATGGCCAAGCGCCGTTGGCCGCACGTGCCCCTGGTGGCCGTATCGCGGCCCGCTTTTGCCTACAAGGCCGCCGTGGCCGACCTGGCCGGCGCCGACCTGGTCATGACCGACGCCGACGCCGACGACCTCCTGCTCGAGCGTCTCGGCCTTGGCTCCGGCAAGGCCCGTCGTCTTGATGCCGCCGACGAATTGGCTCCACCGGCCGCAACGTCGCCCGCGATGCCGCCCAAGGCCACCGCCGCCTCGCGGCCGGCCGCGGTCCCGCACGCTGTGTCGCCGGTGGCGGAATCGCCGGCCCCCTCGGTGCCGCACGACGCCGCTCCGGTGCAGCCGACCGCGCCAGCGGCAAGGCCCGCCGCCGCGCCGGGACGCCTCGACTCGGAGCTGCCGCCCGTGCCGCCGCGGCGCAAGCCGCCCGTACCGGCGCCGGCCCTGCCCGAATCGCCGCCGCAGGCCATGAGGTCCGCGACGACGCACGACATTCTGACGGAAGAGGAAATCGCGGCCCTGATGGACGATCTGGACGACCTGAACGACGAACCGCCGCAACGCTTGAATGGAACGGAGCATGACTGACCCGGCCCCGGACATGATCCTGCTGGCCCACGAGGGCGACCTGACGCGCACGGTCCGCCGGCGTCTGCCCGCGACGGTCGTCTACGACGCGCCGCTGGAGGCCCTGGCCGATTTTGCCGCAGCCAGGACGCCACCGGTGTTCGTCGCCACCATGGATCGGCTGGGGTACCGCTGGCGGGAGATCCTCGGCGCGGCTCGGACGGCGCACCAGGACGCGACGATCCAGGTGATTGCGCGACCCGACCAGGAAGCCCAGATGCCCGACTGCTTGCGCGCCGGGGCCGACGATTACCTGTTGTGGCCCTACGGGTTGCACCGTCTGGCGGAGCTGGTGGCGGCCTCGCGGCCCGTGCCGGCCCCCACGATTCCGCTGGCGGCTGCCGGCCGCCGGCCCGGCGAATTGCGGTTGCACACGGTCTCCCGTGACGCGACCCCCGGCGGCACGTCGGCCACGGCCGCCCTGCGACGTGTCATGCGGACCCTGGCCCGGCTGGCCGAGCTTCCAGCCGCCCGGATTGCCGCCGAAGGCGTCGACGTGATGCTGGAATTCGACGAACTGGCCGGCGTCGCCCTGGTGGACGCCTCGCGGGCCGCCTCGCCGCTGGCCGCCGCAGGGCAACCCGTGGACGTGCCCGCCGTGGTCGGAGCACTCACCCGCATCGCCTTGCCGCTGGACCGCTGGACCCGCATCGAGGAGACCACGTGGCTGCTGCCGGCCGCCTCGCGCGAAGGCGCGGGCCTGGCCGTGGCCGCGCGGCTGTTCGACGGTCCGGTCTCGGCGGCGCTGCTCGACGAGCTCACGGCCTCGTGCCAGGTGCTCATGGCCTTGTGCTCGGCCGCACGGCAGCGAGAGGCCGCCGTCCGCGTCCTGGCTACCGACGCCGAGACGGGACTGGCCAGCCGCCGGTACTTCGAAGCGTACCTGGAAGCCGTCTTCCGCCGCGCCACCGAGAAACGGCGCGAACTGACCGTTGCTCTCTTTGCGCCGCAAGGCCAAGCGGCCCTCGGACATGCGACGATCGTGCCGTTGGCGTCGATCCTGGCCGAGCGGTTGCCGGGCGCCAAGCTGGCCCGGTTCGACGAAGGCGTCCTGGCGGCAGCCATGCCTGGGACCGGCCGCGACGGCACGACGGCCGCTCAACGATTGGCCGACCTGGCCCGCGCGATCGACGAGGCCGGCCTGCCGGCCCCCGTGGCCATCGGCAGCGCCTCGTATCCGTGGCACGCCGCCGACGCCAAGGCCCTCGTGGCCCACGCCCAACGCTGCCTCGACCAGAGCCGCAACGCCCACTGCCGCCCCGTGATCGACTGAGTCCAGGGAGTGGGGCACCCGCCGCCTGTTCACCACGCCGATACGATGGGATGCCTATTGTGGATCGCTTGGTGGGTATCACTCGGTTCCCCCGTGTTCCCGCAGCAGCGCGTAGGGTGGCTGCTTGCAGCCACGCGGAGGACGATGACCGGTGCTATCAGCCCGTTGAAGACGTGTGGCACAGCCGCCCTCGGCTGTGCGGGCGCGGCACAAACGGCCGTTTTCGGTCTGACTCCACGCCCGAGGGCGGGCGTGCCACACGGGCCCTGACTTCTTCAACGGGCTGCTATGGCCGCCTGCGCTCATGACGGGCGGCTCGCGAGCCGCCCCTACGGTTGGCGCAGCGAGTATGCTCAATCCGCTATCGACTGAATCAGTAGTCCCGCAGCACACCTTGGACCAGCAGGTCGTCGCCGATGGGGGTGTAGGTGGGTCGCAGGACGGCTCGGGCCAGGCTCATCCGGTCCAGGCCGCTCGGCCCCGGGGCCACGTGCGACGGCTGGCCGCCGATCAGCTTTGGCGCCACGAACACCGCCACGGCATCCACCAGGTCGGCGGCGAAGAACGACGTGAGCGTCCGGCTGCCGCCCTCGACCAGCAGATGCGTCATGCCGCGGCGGCCCAACTCGTCGAGCAGCAGGCCCAGGTTCACCGCGTCGCCGTCGGCGGTCCGCAGGGGAAGCACCTCCGCGCCCAGATCGGTCAGCGTCGCGGTCTTCTGCGGATCGGCGTTCTGCCCGGTCGCCACGATCAGCGGCACGCTGCCGGCCGTCTGCACCAGGAGCGACTGCGGCGAGAGGGCGAGCCGGGGGTCCAGCACCAGGCGCGTGGGTCGGCGTCCGTAGTCGGTGTCGCCCGGGTTGAGCCGCACCGTCAGTTGCGGGTTGTCGCAGGCGGCGGTGCCGCTGCCGATGCAGATGGCGTCCATGCGGCTGCGAAGGCTGTGGACCCACTGCCGCGCCTCGGCCGAAGAGACCCATTTCGAGTCGCCCGAGGCGGCTGCCAGGCGGCCGTCGAGGGTCATCGCCCACTTGGCCGTCACGTAGGGCCGGCCGCAGAGCTGCCGCTTGATGAACGGGGCATTCAGCCGTCGGGCCTGCGGCTCCATCAGGCCGACATCCACGGTCAGCCCTGCCTCGCGCAGCCGGGCCAGCCCGCGACCGTGGACCTCGGCAAACGGGTCTTCCATGGCCGCCACGACGCGACGGATGCCCGCGGCCAGGATTGCCTCGGTGCAGGGGGGGGTCTTGCCATGGTGGCAACACGGTTCGAGCGTTACGTAGAGGGTCGCGTCGCGTGCGGCGTCGCCGGCGGCGGCCAGGGCTGCCGCCTCGGCGTGCGGGCCGCCGAAGGCCGCATGGTGCCCGGTGGCCACCACGCGCTGCCCGTCGGCCACCACGGCCCCGACCATGGGGTTCGGCTCCACGCGGCCCAACCCGAGCCGGGCCAGCTCCAACGCGCGGGCCATGTGCTGATGGTCGATGGGCGAGAATCCCGGTTCCGACATGGGCGCATCTCCGATCGGTGCCTGGAGTGCGGCGATCAGCTCTTCTTCGGCGATGCGTCGGCCTGCGGGCGGCGCTGGCGGATCATCGCCACCAGCCAGATCACGAACAGCCCCGCGACACCCACCGTGATGAACACGTCGGCGATGTTGATGACATAGGGCCACAGGTAATGGCTGCCGTTGTCCCACGGCACCCAGTCGGCCCGGAAACTGAAGCGCAGAAAATCGCGGACGTGCTGATAGACCAGCCGATCGTACAGATTGCCCAGGGCGCCGGCCACGATCAGGCTCAGGAACAGGTGCAGGAATCCCTGGCTTCGGTGGCTGTCGGCGAACAGCCACACCAGCAGCGCCAGGGCCAGCAGGTTGAAGACCACCAGTGCCGCCGTTTTGCCCTCGGCCATGCCGAAGACGGCTCCGGGGTTCCATTGCCAGACGAATTCAAGACAGAGGAAATGCCGCTGGAATTCCAGGACACGATCGGCGGCCCATCGGGTGGGCGATTCGGGATCAAAGGCTCCCTGCGCCCAGGCCTTGGTCGTCAGGTCCAGAACGGTCCCGATGACGATGGCGACGGCGAACCGCACCCACGCGGTAGGCGATCTTAGAGCAGACCCTTCTCTTCCAGTCGTTTGCATTCTATGCAGTATCTGGCGTGCGGCTTTGCCTTCAGGCGAGCGACGGGAATGCTCTTCTCGCAGTGAGTGCATTTCCCGAACGTCTGGTCGTCGATGCGTTTCAGGGCCTCGTCGATCTCGCGGAGCGTCGTTTCCTCGTTCTCGATCAGGCCGAGCGTGAATTCCTGCTCGAAGTTGTCGGACCCGACGTCGGCCATGTGGATCGGCATGTTCGAGAGGTCGCCGGAGGCCTCGTGGCGGTTCTTTCGCAGAGCCTCGTTCTGAAGCGTCGAGACGTCGCCGGACAGCAGTTCACGCTTCAGCATCAGAATCTTGCGGAACCTTGCCAAGTCTTCCTTGCGCAACGTGTGGCTCCTTAAGCAGCGTCATCCGTCCATCCATCTTGGCGCAGGACAGCCCCCGAGCCATGTACTATATGCCAACTCCGGCCTTGATGTCAAGTGGCGCGGCCCATTCGAACGATAAACTACGGTGTCAATGCGAAAGGATGGTCCACCCATGGGACAGACCCGCCCCATCGGGGTGTTCGACAGCGGTATCGGCGGACTCACCGTGCTGGCCGCTCTCAGACGCCGGTTGCCCAACGAGCATTTCGTCTATTTCGGCGACACCGCCCGCGTGCCCTACGGCATCAAGAGCACCCTCACGGTCCGCCGCTACAGCCACCAGAACGCGGTTTTCCTGCGCCGGTTCAATCCGAAACTGGTCTGCGTGGCCTGCAACACGGCCACGGCGGCCGGCCTGGACGTCGTCACCGACGTGGTCGGCGTTCCGGTGGTCGGGGTGGTGGAGCCGGGCTCGCGGCGGGCCGTCCAGGACTGCCCCGACGGCGCCATCGGCATCATCGCCACCGAATCCACGATCGCCTCGCGGTGCTACTACCGGGCCATCCGGGCCCTCCGGCCGCAGGCCGAACTCTGGGAAAAGGCCTGCCCGCTGCTGGTCCCCATGGTCGAAGAGGGCCGCGACTGCGACGACCCGCTCGTTCTGGCCGCCGTCGCGGAGTACCTGGCCCCGTTGCGCCAGCGCGTCGGGTCGCTGGTTCTGGGCTGCACTCACTATCCCCTCCTGAAGGACGCCCTGGCCAGGGTCATGGGCCCCGGCGTCCGCCTCGTGGACTCCGCCGAGGAAGTCGCCGGCGAGGTGGCCCGCGTCCTGGAAAACCAGGGGGCGCTTGCCTCCGACGGCCCCGGTACGGTAACATGCTACGTCAGCGACAACCCGGATCGCTTCCGTGCCATCGGGCAGCGGTTCATGGGAACCCCGCTCAGGGACGTCACCCTGGTCGAGCCGGAAGAGTTCTTCCAGGGCGGCCAGACGGGCGGCTTCTAGTACTCCAACGCTGCATCGTGGCATGGGCATCCCGCAGAATGCGAAGAGACGGCGATTCGGCGACCAACCGACGAGAGGGCTGACGTGCGACACACACTCTGGATATCGGCAACGCTTCTTCTGGCGTCGGGCCTCATCGGCTGCGATCGCGAGAAGGAGTATCGGCTGGACGATGTGTTGCGGCTCCTGGGGCCGCGGGACAAGTCGGCCGTCATTCAGGCCTCGGTGACGGCCGACGACGCCGACGCACGGCGGAAGGCCCTGTACCAGATGCGCAAGTGGAAGGAGCCCTCGGACGAGCTGGTCGAGCTGGTCGGCCTGACGCTTCTGGGCGACGACGACCGCATGGTCCGCGCCCAGGCGGCCGGCACGCTCGGCGCGTGGGCCCGGCCCGCCAGCGCCGAGCCGCTGGCCAAGGCCCTTCGCAACGACGAGGACGCCTTCGTTCGCGCCGACTGCGCGAAGGCCCTCGGACAGATTCCCGGGCAGGCCTCGGTCGAGGCCCTGGTGGAGCGGCTTCGCTTCGACCCCGAGGCCGACGTCCGCGTCGCCTGCGCCCGGGCCCTGCGTCTGCATCGCGACGTCGCGGCCGCCAAGGGGCTCGTCTACGGCCTCGTCGATCCGCGGCTCGCTGTGCGCGATGCGACCGAGGAATCGCTTCGCTACGTGACGGGCGAGGATCGCGGCTTCGATCCCGAGGCGTGGCACGCCCACTTCACCGGGACCGACGATCCGCTGGCCGGCTACGGTCATCCGCCGAAGCGCACCGCCCGCAGCGACCAGCGCGTGGACGTGGACGCACAGAAAAAGGCCAAGCTTCAGGAGATTCTCTCGGACCTCTTCCCGCTGGAGCGAAAGAAGGGGCCGTTTGATTAGTGTAGTGTGTCTGAATGAACGCCCGCTATGCGGGGTGCCATGCCTGCCCCGTCAGGCATGCCCGTGAGAGGCACGGAAAGCAGGGCCAGGATGACCCTGCGACGCACGGGCAAGATGCCCGTGCCACGATCAGGAGGCCGTTTGACTAAGCCGCGCGGAAAGTTTCGACGCCGGGCCCTGGTGCTGCTGGGCGTCATCGCGGGCCTGGCCGCCGGCTGGATGGTCGGACGCTGGGTGAGTTCCGGCGGCGAGGGGCCGTCGGGCGACCCGCCGTGCGCCTGCGAGCGTCGCGCGGACCCGGACGGTGCGGCGGCGACCGCGACGGATTCCGGCGGTGCGTTGGACTGCGCAACACCCTGTGACAAGGAGCAACCGTGAAAGCCCTGGTGTTCCGAGGCGGCCGCCTGGCCGTGGTGGACGATCATCCCGAGCCGCAGCCCGCGGCCGACGAGGTGGTCATCGACGTGACGTTGGCCGGCATTTGCCGCACCGACATCGAGGTGACGCGCGGCTACATGAATTTCGAGGGCGTTCTGGGGCACGAGTGCGTCGGCGTGGTCGGTCAGGCCGGCGGCGCAGCCGGCAAGAAGTGGGTCGGCCGCCGCGTGGTCTGCGAGATCAACTGCGTGTGCGGCAAGTGCGACATGTGCATGGCCGGGCTGAAGACGCATTGCCGCCGCCGCACGGCCATCGGCATCGAGGGCCGCGACGGCTGCTTTGCCCAGCGCATTGCCGTGCCGGCCGCCAACCTGCATGCCGTGCCCAACGGCGTAGCCGACGACGTGGCCGTCTTCGCCGAGCCGCTGGCGGCGGCCCTTCAGATTATCCAACAGGTGCGCCCCAGCCCGCGCGACACGGCCGTCGTCATTGGCGACGGCCGCCTCGGCCAGTTGACGGCCCAGGTGCTGGCGTCGCGCGGCCTGCGGCCGATGGTCGTCGGCAAGAGCCGCGACAAACTCCGCCGCCTCGAGCGCCTCGGCATCGGCGTTCTGGACGTGGCCGAAGCCAGGCCCCGCGGCGAGACGCACCTGGTCGTCGAGGCCAGCGGCAGCGTCGAAGGGCTCCGCATGGCCATCGAGTTCGTCCGGCCGCGCGGCACGATCGTCCTGAAGAGCACGCTGGCTGTCGGCGAGCCGCTGAACCTCAGCCCCGTTGTGGTCAACGAGGTCACGATTCTCGGTTCGCGTTGCGGGCCACTGAACGAGGCCCTGGTCACGCTGGCCAACGGGGCCGTCTCGACCGACGGGCTCGTCTCGGCTGTGTACCCGCTGTCCGATGGCGTCAAGGCAATGGACGCCGCCATGCGCCCCGAATCGCTCAAAGTCCTCATCCGCCCGTGACGTGCCGCCGGAGGCGCCGCCCGTGAACGCCCGCTGGACCCTTTGCAACGGACCGATCCGTCTCCGCGTGGCCGAGTCGGCGCGGCGCGACGGCGTGCTCGTGGCCGTGACGTGCGGCGACGGCGCGGGGTCCATGCCGGACCTTGGGTTCGGCGAAGGCGACGCCGCGGCGAGCCCCAAGGACCGGCGGCGCTTGGCCGACGCCGTGGGGGTGGAGCCCGGCCGCCTGGTGTTCATGCAGCAGGTCCACGGCGGGCAGGTGGCTGCCGTGGACGCATCGCGCGCCGGGGCCGGGTTGCACTGCCGCGGCGACGCTGTAGCGGCGGCGGATGCGATGACGACGACCTCGGCGGCGGTGGCGCTGGTGGCCTTGTCGGCCGATTGTCCGCTCGTGGCCCTGTGGGACGCCCGGGCCCGCACGGTTGCCGTTGCGCACGCCGGCTGGCGCGGATTGGCCGCAGGCGTCTTGCCGCACACCGTGGCGGCGCTCGTCGGGCTCGGCGCCGACGCGGGCCGCATGGCGGCCGCCGTCGGGCCGGCCATTGGCCCGTGCTGCTACGAGGTGGGTCGGGACGTGGCCGACGAATTGCTTGCCGCCGGGGCTGTGCTGCCCGAGCACGTCCTCCCGCGGGGAACGTCCCTGCACCTGGACTTGCCCGGGGCGGTGCGGCATCAGTTGCTCGCGGCGGGTCTGGCGGCCGACCGCATCGACGTCGAGCCGTCGTGTACGATGTGCTCGCCCGGAGTGCTGCACAGCTACCGCCGCGACGGTCGCCGCGCCGGGCGACAGGCCATGGTCGTGCGACTTCAGCCGTGTAAGGAGTGACACGCGATGTCTGCGTATGAATTGTCGAAACCCATAGCCGTCGTTCTGGCCAGCGGCGGCATGGACTCGTGCGTGGTGACGGCCCTGGCCGTGGATCGCGGCTACGAGCCGGCCATGCTGCACGTCAACTACGGCCAGCCGACCGAGGCCCACGAACTGGCGAGTTTCCATCGTCTGGCCGACCACTACGCCGTCCGGCGGCGTCTGGTGGCCGACGTGCGGTACCTGGCGGCCATCGGCGGCAGCAGCCTGACCGACCCCGCGCTGCCCATCGAAACGCCCGCCGAGCACGTCGAAGGCGCCGTGCCGCACACGTACGTTCCGTTCCGCAACGCGAACCTGCTGGCCATCGCCGCCTCGTGGGCCGAGGTGCTTCGGGCCCGGCGGATCATGATCGGCGTCGTCGAAGAAGACGCCTCGGGCTACCCCGATTGCCGCAAGGCCTTCATCGACGTCATGAACGAGGCCGTGCGCCTCGGCACGCGGCCCGAGACCGACGTCGCCATCGACGCGCCCCTGGTGGCCATGAGCAAGGCCGACATCGTGCGGCTCGGAGCCCGGCTCAAGGCGCCGTTCGAGCTCACCTGGTCGTGCTATCGGCGCGACGACGTGCCGTGCGGCCGCTGCATGAGCTGCGAATTGCGGGCCCGCGCCTTCGCCGCCGCCGGCGTGCCGGACCCCCTGGTTCCGCCCAGCCAATAAGCTGTTGACGCCTGGAGAGCGTGGCCCGAAGGGCCGGGTGACGCAAGGAGGGTAGGGTGGGTCCACCGGACCCACGCGGATTCTGGCGCTCCACCCTCACCGCCCCTCGCTGACGCTCGGGGCACCTCTCCCTGCACGCAGGGAGAGGTGTGGGGGAGCGTGCTTCGCACGCGGCGTTTCACGGGGAACGCGTGGCTGCGAGCAGCCACCCTACATGGTGCGGTTGGCGCGGCGGTTCACGGCACGAGCCACGAGTCCTTGCGCGATCCGATGCGGTCGGTCGGGCTGCCGTACTCCTCGGCGTCGCTCCACGGCTGGTCCCAGTCGGACAGGTCGAACTCGCTCCGCACCCAGATGTTGTTGCCGCCGATGCCGCACTGCGGCGTGGTCTGCCACGCGACGTGGCCGTCCACGTACAGGCAGTTCTGCCCCTGGAACTCGTGGTTCGGGCTGTTGAGCTGGTGCCGCTGCTTGTTGCGGTCCTCGCTGCGCGACGACGGTTCCTCGAACACGTCGATGCGGAACGGGTTGACGTCGGCTGCCACGACGAGCATCGGGTCGGCGCTGTCGGTCGTGCCGCGGCCGAGCTGGTTCTGATAACTGTAGCTGACGTTCCGCACGTCGCGGAAACTCCAGCGGCGGTCGAAGGCGATGGTGTCGATGTCCTCGTCGTTGTCGGCGCTGGGGCACAGGAAGACGCCCGGCACGCTCATCGTCTTGCGGATCAGCAGCCACCAGCACGACAGGTTGCACGTGAACGGGCCCAGGTCCTCGGCGGCCACGTCCTGCCGCCGGTCGATGATCTCGGTGTTGTCCTCGGTCCAGGCCTCGGCCCACTGCTCGCCGCCGTCGCCGCGATACACCGTGGGCCAGCGTCCGCCGTGGCCGGCGGCATAGACGCGGATGGACTGGCCGATGCCGCGCAGATTGGCCGCACACTGCGCCCGGCGCGCCTGCTCCAGCGCCGCCGCCAGGTTCGGCAGCAGAATGGCCATCAGGGCCCCGATGATCGCCACCACGACCAGCAGTTCAATGACCGTGAACCCGCCGCGCCTCATGGCCGTCGCCTCCGCCTCCCGCGCCACGACACTCCCCGCCTGCTCATTGCGGCCATGCTAACACTCCACGTAACGGGTGTCCATCCATAAAGTTAGAGTTGCGGGGCGCCATGCCTGCCCCGTCAGGCATGCGGCTCGTCGGTTGACTTTCGCTGGTCTACGGGTGATACTCTCTGCCGTGAGTGCCACCACCAGCGCGGCGGCGGATGCACCGTTGCCGATTGACCGGGAGCGTCTTCCCGCGTTGTGACAAAGACCATGCCTGACGGCATGGCACCTGTCTACGGGATTGATTGACGGTTTGCGCTTGGGCAGGGTGCGGGCACTCTCAAGACATGTGAGGCACTATGGCGAGACTGCATGAGAAGACAGCGCTGGTGACTGGCGCCGCACAAGGCATTGGCCTGGCTATCGCTCGTGCTTTCGTGGACGAAGGCGCTCTGGTCGTCCTGTCGGACATCCAGATCGAAAAGGGCCGTGCCGCCGCAGCGACTCTCGGGGAGCGAGCGAGTTTCGTTTCCCTGGATGTCCGTGTGGAGGCGGACTGGGAGCGGGCGATGGCGTCCGTCATCGACCGGTACGCAAGACTGGACGTGTTGGTGAACAATGCCGGGATCACCGGCTTCGCCGATTGCCAAGGGCCGCATGATCCCGAGCACGCGACGGCTGAGGCCTGGCGTGCCGTGCATGCGACGAATCTCGACGGGGTGTTCTTCGGCTGCAAGCACGCGATACAGGCCATGCGGCCCCATCGCAAGGGGTCGATCATCAACCTTTCCTCGCGGTCGGGCGTTGTCGGCATCCCACGTGCGGCCGCCTACGCGTCGAGCAAAGCAGCCGTGCGACATCACACCAAATCGGTAGCGCTGTACTGCGCAGAGGAGGGGCTGGCGATCCGCTGCAACTCCATCCAGCCCGCGGCGATTCTCACGCCGATGTGGGAGGCCGTTCTGGGCGATGGGCAAGAGCGAGAGGCAAACCTCCGCCGCTATGCGGCAAGCGCGCCCTTGAATCGATTCGGCACCGTGGAAGAGGTCGCGGCCTTGGCGGTCTACCTCGCGAGCGACGAATCCGGCTTCACGACAGGAGCGGAGTTCACTATCGATGGCGGCATGCTTGCCGGCGTCAGCGAACCGCCCAAGCCGGGTGCCATGCCTGCTCCGTCAGGCATGCGGTTCGGCGGTTGACTTACGTTAGTCCACAGGTAATATCTCCTGCATGAGTGTGACCGACAACCATCATAAGGCCTGCCGCCGCTACGACGAGCCCGGTCACGCCCATTACCTGACCTTCTCGTGCTTTCGGCGTCAGCCGTTTTTCCGCGGCCGCCGCAGTCCCGGCTGGTTTCTTGATGCCGTGGCTCAGGCGCGACAGGAACTCCGGTTCGACCTCTGGGCCTGGGTGATTATGCCCGAACACGTTCATCTGCTGCTGCGGCCGGCCCCCGAGTCGCAAATCAGCGGCATCCTCTGGCGGATCAAGCGCCGCGTCACCCACGAAGCCACCCGTTATCTGGCTGCCGCCGATCCGGAGTTTCTGGAGCGGCGCCTGCTCGATGGTCAGCCCAACGGCCGGTTCACGCACCGTTTCTGGCAGCGCGGCGGCGGATACGACCGGAACCTCTGGCGTGTCGGCGAGCTGCGCGAGAAGGTCGATTACATACACGCGAATCCCGTGCGCCGCGGCCTCGTGGCCCACCCGCGCGACTGGCCGTGGTCAAGCTGGCGTGCGTGGAATGAGGAGGCAAACGATCCGTTGCCGATTGACCGGGAAAGTCTTCCCGTGTTGTGACGAAGCCCATGCCTGACGGGGCGAGGCTGTCCGACAATTCGCCGAGGCACGTACTCATCTGTGGCAGAGGCGCGTGCATGCGGCGAGTCAGAGTTGGGTGCCATGCCTGCCCCGTCAGGCATGGGCGATTCCCCTTGCCCTTCTGCGTGGCTGCCCTCGACGGGCTCGGGACCTGCGTCAATCAGCCATCCTGCGCCTGAGGGGCCGTAATGCCATGTTCCACAGCGTATGGCCCATGGCGAGTGGTCGGACAGCCTCGACGGGGCAGGCGTCGCACCCAACGCGAGTCAACCGACGAGCCGCATGCCTGACGGGGCAGGCATGGCACCCGACGGAGCCATCGGACATGAGTTTGCTCGTCAACATCCTCAATGGCATCCCGATGCAGTGACGATGTGCGGCGGCGACAAGGGCAGTAGAAAAGCAAGGGCGGCCGGGATGGTTCCGGCCGCCCTTGGGCGTTACAGCATGCTACTACACGTGGCTACGGAACCAGCCAGGAATCCTTCTTCGAGCCGATGGGATCGCCGGTGTTGTCGTTGCTGCGGTCTTCTTCTGACCACGGCTCCTCATCCTCAGAGGCATCGTAGGTGCTTTGCAGCCAGATGTTGTTGCCGCCGATGCCGCAGTAGGGAGTGTTCTGCCACGTGACGTGGCCGTCGGCATACAGGCAGTTCTGCCCCTCGAAATCGTGGTTCGGGCTATTCAGCCTGTACCGCTCCTCCTTTTCCATGGCATCTCTGTCCTCGGCGCGAGTCGACGGCTCCTCCGCAACATCGCCGCGATACGGGTTCACGTCGGCAGCCACGATCATCTCGGCGTCGGCGTTGTCGGTGGTGCTCTTGTCAAGCTGGTTCTGGTAGCTGTAGCTGACGTTGCTCAGATCCTTGAAGCTCCACCACTTGTCGTAATCGACGATATCCTCGTCTACGGACTGGTCGGCACTGGGGCACACGAAGACGTTCGGGTTGCTCATGCCCTTGCGAATCAGCAGCCACCAGCAGGACAGGTTGCACTGGTACGGATAGTCATCGTCCTTCATCTCCTCCGGCGTCTTGCCTTCGTTGGCTATGGCATCGGCAATCTCCGTGTCTTCGGCGGTCCAGTCCTCGCCCCACGCCTCGCCATCCTCGCCCTTGTACACGCTCGGCCACTTGCCGCGGTTGCCGGCGGAGTAGACCTTGATGGACTGGCCGATGCCTCGCAGGTTCGCGGCACACTGGGCGCGTCGGGCCTGTTCCAGCGCTGCCGCGAGGTTCGGCAGCAGGATGGCCATCAGCGCGCCGATGATCGTGACGACCACCAGCAGCTCAATGACGGTAAAGGCTTGCTTTCTCATGACCACAACCTCCATTAAGACAGAAATGAGAGTAAGAGAACCGTGCCGTGCGACATCCGCGCGGCACAATACCATTATCGTAGGCCGGACGCCGTGCCGTGTCCAGCGAAAACCCGCCCTTTTTGTCGCCTAACCAGTTGGGGACGTGAGTCTTAGGGCGGTGCGCCGGGGTGCCACACTTTGGAGCGGCGGCCTGGCCCGAGCACAGTCGAGGGGCGCAGCCGGCGCCAAAGTGTGCCGGGCAGAACACGACACACACTTTGGTCCCCGACTTCGTCGGGGCCTCCAAAGTGTGGCACCCCCCCCCGCAATCGGGCTTCGGCCGTGGCACGGGCATCCTGGCCGTGCGTGGCAGGACCATCCTGGCCCTGCGCAACGTTGTTCATCCACGGGCAAGATGCCCGTGGGACACATGGGCAGGATGCCCATGCCACGGGGTTTGGTCTAGAAGCTCACATGTCGGCGGGGGATGCGGCCCAGGTCGGCCAGGCCAAGGCCGCGGCGCGACGCCTCGGCCAGGTAGGCCGGGTCGCGGCCGACCTCGGCCAGGGCGCCCACGCCCCGGCTGAGTCGCGCGGCGTCCAGCAGGTCCAGCGCCACCCGGTCCACGGCCACCACGTCGGTCCCGGCCAGGATCGAGCACTGGTTCCAGACCTTCTCGGCCGGGGCCCGCGGGCCGCCGTCGTAGATGCAGCGAATGGCGTTGACGATCGTCAGCCGGTGTTTCTTGCGGATCGCATCGCAGGCGGCCAGGTCCGCCACGCCGGGCGTGCCGCCAGGGTCGAAGAACTCCCCGGGGTTGCTGATCAGGTCCATCGTCAGGTTCACCAGGCCGCACGACAGGCCGAACAGGCGGTGGTCCATCAGCGACGGCACATTCAGAATGGCCGTCACCTGGTCGAGCGACCGGGCGAACTGGGTGGTGCGGCTGCCGACGGGGATCTTGTCCTTGAGGTATCCGCGCGCGGCCGGGGCGGTGGCCAGGGCCGCGGTGTACGGCGGCGGACAGAGCAGGACGATCCGTTCGGCCCGGAATCCGCCGTCCAGAAGGCTCTGGACAATCATCCGGGCCATCTCCGGCGACGTCCGAAGCAGGTCGGCCGAGACGGGCTGGAACTTGATGCCGATGACGTCCTCTTTGCTGAAGAACTCCTTCCAGGCGTAGACGCCCTTTTTGGCGCCGGTCATCTGGGTGAGGATGCGATGGACGGAGCCGCGAAGAATGAGGTCTTCCTGGACGTTGCCGAAGGTGTCGAGGAGTTTGGGCTCGTTGAACTCGTAGACGGCTCCGGGGGTGGCGGCGGCCTGGGCGTCGTCGGCGGTCTCCTGGGCCAGGGCGGTCAGGCGCAGGGCCCGGGCGGCGCACAGGGCGCCCAGCCCGGCCAGCGATCCCTTGAGAAAGTCTCTGCGAGATAACGACATCGGGCAGCCGTTCCAGACGCCGAGGACGGTCGTGCAAGGCCGGGTGCGAGGCGCGCAGCGTCTGCGGCCGCTTCCGGCGGTACGCTATGGGCATCGGACGGTCGTGGGGGGGGGCTTGAGGAATTCGCCGCCACAGGGCAGGGGCGGCACATGGGGCCCCCCTTCATGGCTGCGCGCGCCCGCACGGTCTGGCGACGAGCAGGGGCAGGATGCCCCTGCCACTCATGGGCAAGATGCCCATGCCACGGTACGGCCCCCGAAACCTTAATACGCTTGGGAGGGGGCATTTTCGCTTGCCCATCGGGGTCGGGAGGGTATAATACCGGGTCTTTGGGTCGGCGGCGGGCCTGGGACGTGCGGCCGCGGCCGGCCACGGGTTTCCTCGCACTCAACAGGAGAGGTCGGATGTACGCCATTATTGACGATTCCGGTCAGCAGTTCCGCGTTCAGGAAGGCGATCAGATCGAGGTCGATCTGCGCAGCGCCGAACCCGGTTCGACGATCACCTTCGACCGTGTCATGCTCGTCAGCGACGGGCAGCAGACCCGCGTCGGCAAGCCTCTGGTCGATGGGGCCACGGTGACGGCTGAGGTCCTGGGAGAAGTCAAAGGTCCGAAGCTGGAGATCTACAAGTGCAAGCCCCGCAAGCGCTCCACGCGGCGGCATGTCGGCCATCGCCAGCAGTTTCTGAGCGTCCGGATCGACAAGATCCAGGGCTGACGGCAGTCGCGTCGCTCGGACCGAACCACTGACGTCCGCGGCTCTTTGCCTTACCGGCAAAGCGGCAGCGGACGTTTCGTTGCGCCGAAAGGGAGGGGCCCCGGCGGTCCACGGGTACATCACCGTGCGGCATGCCTGACGGGGCAGGCATGGCACCCGGCGCCGGCGGAGTGGGCATGGTCGGCCATCCAGGGGCAAGATGCCCCTGGGACTCACGGGCAGGATGCCCGTGCCACGGGACGGCGCACGACCATGCCTGACGGGGCAGGCACTCTGGCACCCGGCACCAGGCAAGGCACCCGGCGTTGTCGCATGTCTTTCCGCGATCCTTGCCGATTGACCGGGGCGGGGGTGGGCGGCTACACTGTGCTCCTTTGATGCCTCAGCATCCTGCCTGATCCTCCGTATTGCGAACTGTCACGGGGTTGCGTTCCTGGTGGAGGTGGTCCGTGCAAAGCCTGGAAGAGCTTCAGCAGATGGTGTGGGACGCGTCGTGGGCGTGGAGCCGCGACTTCGGCGACCCGCGGTACGCCGTGCGGTACTTCCGTCGCACGTTCACGGTGGCCGATCCGAGGGCGGCGCGGCTGGTGGTCCACGTGTCGGCCGACAGCCGGTACCGGTTCTATGTGAACGGTCGGCTGGTGGGCCGCGGGCCGGCCAAGGGCGACTTCGAGTACTATGCGTTCGAGAGTTACGATCTGTCGTCGCAATTGGTGGCCGGGACGAACGTTCTGGCGGCGCAGGTGATGGCCTACGGGCCATACGGGCCGATCAGCGAGATTCACGGGCGGCACGGGGCGTTCGTGCTCCAGGGCGACCTGTGCGAGGGGACGCGCCGGGAGAGCCTGAACACGGCGGACGGATGGCGCGTCGCGGTGGACCAGGCGTACACGGCCGAGGAGTACGTCCTTGGGGACAAAGGCGGGTTCTTTGCGATCAACCCGCAGGAACGGTTCGACGGGCGGCGGTACCCGTGGGGCTGGCAGGGGGCGGACTACGACGACAGCGGCTGGGAGCCGGCGTGGGCGATTGCGCGGGCCAGCGGGCGCAGCCAGGGCGGGCATCCGCGGTACGAGTGGCGGCTCTGGCCGCGCGAGATCGAGATGCTGGCGGAGCGGCCGGTGGAGGCGGAGGAGGTGCTGGACGGGCCGCTGGCCGAGGCGATGCGGGCGCTGCTGCGCTCGCCGGCGGGGAGTGCCACGGTGACGATTCCCGCCCGTAGCGAGGCCGAGTGCACCCTCTACATGGGTAAACTCTTCACGGGGTACCCGACGGTGGTGACCGACGGCGGGGCGGGGACGACGATCACGCTGACGTATGCCGAGGCCCTGACGCGGCAGGGCGAGAAGGGCCGCCGCGACGACCTGACCTGGGGCGAGGTGGACCTGGACAACCCGCGCGACATCGTGATGCCGGGCGGCGGGCGGGGCGAGGCCTGGCAAGCGTTCTGGTTCCGCTCGGCGCGGTTCATCCGGATGCAGATCCGCACGGGCGACGAGCCGCTTGTGATCCGGGGGCTGGCGTTCGATTTCTGGTGCTATCCGTTCGAGCAGCGGGGACGGTTCGAGTCGGACGACCCGGAGCTGAAGCGGATCTGGGACGTCTGCTGGCACACGGCCCTGTGCTGCGCGCACGAGCATTACGAGGACTGCCCGTCGTACGAGCAGTTGCAGTATGTCAGCGACACGCGGCTCCAGGCGCTGATCAGTTACCTGGTGGCGGGGGACGACACCCTGGGCCGCAGTGCGCTGCTGGCGTTCGACCGTTCGCGTCTGTCGGACGGCATCACGCAGAGCCGGTACCCGACGAATTACCACCAGGTGATTCCGACGTTCAGCCTGCTGTACGTGCTGATGGTGGAGGACCATTACCAGCATTTCGGGGACGTGCGGTTTCTGCTGCGCGTGGCGCCGGGCATCGGGCCGGTGATGCACTGGTTCGAGCGTCACATGAACGAGGACGGGCTGGTGGGGTTCATTCCGTGGTGGGTGTTCGTGGACTGGTGTTCGCCGCAGTTCCGCGAAGGCGTGCCGCCGGAGGCGAGGACGGGGCCGTGCACGGTGGTGAACCTGATGTACATCGCGGCGCTGGAGAGCGCGGCGCGGCTGTATCACGTGGTGCGGGACCATCACCATGCGGGCGTCTACGAGCGTCGGGCGGAGGCGATGCGTCAGTCGGTGCGTCGGGCGACCTGGAGCGAGGCGGAAGGGCTCTTCGTGGACGGGCCGGGCAGCTCGAACCTGAGCCAGCATGCGAACCTGTGGGCCATCCTGACGGACACGGCGAAGCCTCAGCAGACCGAGCGCATCATGAAGCGCCTGATGGACGATCCGGCGCTGACGCAGACGACGTACATTCACGACTACTACCTGTTCCAGGCGTTGCTGAAGGTGGGCGCGTACGAGCGGCTGGACGACGTGGTGGGCCGGTGGCGGAAGATGATCGACTATGGGTTCTCGACGTTTCCGGAGAAGCCGGAGCCGACGCGGAGCGACTGCCACGCGTGGTCGGCGTGGCCGATGTTCGAGTTCCAGCGCGTGCTGCTGGGCGTGCGGCCGGCGGAGCCGGGATACAAGTCGGTGCTGATCGCGCCGAAGCCGTTCGGGACGATCGCGCGGGCGTCGGGCCGTGTGCCGACGTGCCGCGGCGACATCGACGTGGCGTGGCGCCGCGAGGGGACCCGGTTCGCGATCAAGGTGCGGCTGCCGGACGGCATGCCGGCGCGGATCGAGCTGCCGGACGGGACGGTTCAGGTGCTTCCGGCGCACGGAGAAACGACCTTCGGCGACGCGTCGGTGGGTGCGGGGCTTCGGCTCTGAGAGGGCGCATTGTTAAGATAGAAAATGTGGGCAGAGTTGGTTGTTTTTGGTGCTGAGAATTAGCATTGAAAGCGTCGGGATTTCTGGGTTAACATGGAGAAGATGGAATCGTAAGTAAGTTTCTGGCAATGAGTTGGGGTGTCTGTGGGTTGGGGTGCATTCTCTAATCGGCTGAGAGGGCAACGCCGATATCTTATCACGGGTTGAGAAAACGGCCTTATCAGGGTTGGAAGGCCGCAATACCGGCGGTCGAGCACGGATGCAGGATGCATGGCCGTCGCCGGTGGTGGTGGGCGCAGGGGTCTGTCCGAAGGAAGGGCGGACCACGGCAGATCGTGCGAACGATCGCCGCGTCACGTGGACTGTCGCCGATGAGAGGTGTACCTGGATGAAGATTGGTGGAACCAATGGCGTCGGGGGGCCGCAGAACGTTTACCCCGGTAACGGACCGAAGCCAGGCGGCAAGGCGGCGTCTGTTCCGCCGGCCGTGATGGCCGACAGCGTAGAGATCAGCGACGCGGCCCGGATTCGGGACGCCGTGTCGCGCGTGCCCGAGATTCGGGCCGACAAGGTCGCAGCGGCCAAGGAGATGATTGCCCGCGGCGAAATGGACACGCCAGAGCGGATGGACATTGCACTGGATCGTCTGATCGGTGACGTGTTCGATCTGCCTCAGGCGGAGTAACCGTCACGAGTCTGCCTCCGCAGTCTGTGCCGAAAACGTCGTATTCCTGGGATAGCGGCCGAGCCACTTCGCGTGAGCTCGGCCATCCTTTTGCGCTGCGTGCGGCATGTGGCACCCCATGGCCAGTTGAAGAAGTCAGAATCCGTGTGGGACGCTCGCCCTCGGGCGTGGCGACAGGCTGCCAGTGACCGTTACGGCCGCATGGGCACAGCCGAGGGCGGCTCTGCCACATTCCTTGCAACGGGCTGTCAGGGGCGTCCGCTGCGGCGGCGGAGGGAGACCCAGAACCGGCCGGCGGCGCGGCGGACCGAGAGGCGGACGCCCAGGGCGTCGCTGAGCAGGGGTGCCGTGAGGACGTCGGCCTTGCGGCCCTGGGCCGCGACGCTTCCGTCGCGAAGCAGCAGGACGCGGCTGAAGGCGGGGGTGATTTCCTCGATGTGGTGAGTGACCATAATGAGCGTCGGCCCCTGGTCGCGGAGACGGCCGAGGCGTTCGACGCTGTCGAGCAGCCGCTCGCGGGCGGCCAGATCGAGGCCGGTGCAGGGTTCGTCCAGAATCAGCAGACGCGGATCGGGCATCAGGGCGCGACAGAGCAGGGCTTTCTGTCGTTCGCCCTGGCTGAGGGTGCCGAAGGCCTGGCCGGCGACGTGCGAGCAGCCCATGACGTCGAGCAATTCGCCGGCGCGGCGTCGGTCGGCGGCCGTGGGGCGGTCGAAGACCAGGCCCAGGGTGGCGAATTTGCCGCTGGCCACGAGGTCGCGGACGGGCTCCCTCGGGCTGATTCGCGGCTCCAGGGCGGCGCTGAACCAGCCGATCTCGCGCCGCAGGCGGCGGAGGTCGGTTTCGCCGTAGCGGCGGCCGAGGACACGCACGTCGCCTTCGGTGGGCCACAGGGTGCCGCAGACGACCTGGAGGAGAGTGGTCTTGCCGGCGCCGTTGGCGCCGACGAGGGCCCAGTGTTCGCCGTCGCGGACGCGCCACGAGACGTTCCGGAGAATGGTCCGGTGGTCGCGGATGAGCGTGATGCCGTTGAGATCGATCATGGCCGGTCGCCCTGGTTTGTCGAAGGCGACAGTGTACCAGCCCGGCGCGCGGGTGCAAGCGGTTGCGCGTCCCGGCCCCGCCACACCCATGCCTGACGGGGCGAGACTGTCCGACAATTCGCCGTGCGTAACATGCCGTGAAATGTGGCGATACGACACCACGGGCGTAGGGTGGCTGCTTGACGCAGTTCCCGAGCACCGTCGAGGGGCAGCCACGCGGAAGGGCACGGAGACTTGCCCATGCCTGACGGGGCAGGCATGGCACCCAGCAA
>JAAYDY010000035.1 GCA_012729015.1 Phycisphaerae bacterium
CGGGGCTTGAGGTTCTTAAGGAGACCGTGACCGGGGGCTGCGGCTCGACGAAACGGCCGTCGAGCCTTCGCCCCCGGCTAAGCTCTCGTCGGCCCTTCGGGCCTCAGATGCTGGCGTGCCAGGGGCTAACCCAGAAAGCCTGAGGCGCAGGACTGTCCACTCCAACGAACGACCGCCGCACATGCCAGAATCTTTGGGCACGCCCCCAGCGGGGGTGCGAGACGATTTTGCTTGATTCGTACCGTGCGGACGGTAAAGTATCACTTGGAGAATGTATTGAGGATTTTTGCGCAGTTGAGGCACTGTGTAGGCAGTGTTGCGGCGGCATGGGGGCCGCCGCCCCCGGTAAGGGGCTGCCGACGCAGAACCATGTGAGGGTGCCCGAGGCTTCCCTGCGAAGCGGGCACATCGCAGACGTCCGGACGATGGATGGACCTCCGGCCCTGGGTGGGGCGGAGACGGTCGGACCCGAAGGCAGCACGAGCGGCAGCTTGGGAACCTGAATCGAAAAACGAATGGTCGTTGTGTCTTATGACGGGGGCGGCTGACGCGCATCAGAGCCGGCCGAGCCCAGGTAACTCAAAGGACACCAACACGTTGGAACGGAAACGCGGCAATCGGCGGCCCGACCGCCACTCAGGACGAGGGGGGTTTCCCGATCATCCCGTGGGATGACGGCGCCCTGGGGCTGTTGGCCGTTCTCGTGCCTCATTCGTTTTTCTTCAGCGTTCGCCGGCTGGCTGGGCCGAACGCTTCCTTGCCATCCATTCCTGCGATGTTCCCTTGCCGCAGGCACGGCTGATGCCGATGCCCGGCCCCTGGAGTTTTGATACGTGAGCGGCCGTCCGCCGCCCTAACGCCGGTGGCACACCTTATATGGGGTGCGCCGCGTTGCGGCCGGTCTGGTGCGGTCCGGAAAGGGGATGCCATGAGTGTGCCCATTGTGTTGGCGCAGATCGGCGCGCTGGAAATCGTTCTGATCGTGTTGGTGGTGGCTGCGGCCGGCTTCGGCGGCTGGGCGTTTCTTCAGTACAGCAAGTTCAAGAAGGCCCACGGCGAGGCGACGGCCATTGTCGAGCAGGCGCGCGGCGAGGCCGAGAGGCGGGTCAAGGAGGCCGAGGTCGAGGCCCGCGACAAGACCCTGAAGGCACGCGACCAGTTCCAGAAGGAAACCGAGGCCACCCGCCAGGAGCTCAAGGGCATCGAGCGGCGGCTGGAGAAACGCGAAGACAGCCTCACGGAGCAGTCCGAGTTGCTCGTCCGCAAGGAGAAGACCATCGAGTCGATCGAGCGGCGGCTGAGCGACCGCGAGAAGGAGATCGACACGAAGAAGGCCGAGATCGAGGCGGCGCTGGCCAAGGAATTGGACCAGTTGCGTCAGATTTCGGGAATGAACCGCGATCAGGCCTGCGAGCTTTTCCTCAAGCGCGTCTCGGAGGAGATGGAGCAGGAGGAAGCGGACATCATCAAGGCGGTGGTGGACCGGGCGAACGAGGAAGCGGCGACGCAGGCCCGCAACATCGTGGTGCAGAGCATCCAGCGTCTGGCCAGCGAAATTACGATGGAAAGCACCGTGGCGTCGGTGGACATTCCGAGCGACGAGATGAAGGGCCGCGTCATCGGCCGCGAGGGCCGCAACATCCGGGCCTTCGAGAAGGCCACGGGCGTGGACGTGATCGTGGACGACACCCCCGGCGTGGTGATCGTCAGCGGGCACGACAGCGTCCGCCGCGAGATCGGCCGCCGGGCCATGGCCAAGCTGATCCTGGACGGCCGCATTCATCCGGCCCGGATCGAAGAGATTGCCGCCGAGACCCGCAAGGAGGTCGAGGCCGAGATGCAGGAAGCCGGGCGGCAGGCCATCATGGACATGAAGATTCGCGGGGTGAACAACAAGATCATCCCGCTGCTGGGCCGTCTGCGGTTCCGCACGAGCTACGGGCAGAACGTGCTGGAGCACGCGATCGAGGTGGCGCACCTGTCGGGGATGATCGCCGAGCAGCTGGGTCTGGACGCGCGGCTGGCGCGGCGGGCCGGGCTGCTGCACGACATCGGCAAGGCCGTGGACCACGAGGTCGAGGGCGGGCACCCGGAGATCGGGGCCGACCTGCTTCGCCGCTACGGCGAGGCGACCGAAGTGGTCGAGGCGGCCGGGTGCCATCACGACCTGAAGCCGGCCAGCAACATCTACGCCTGGGTGGTGTCGTCGGCCGATGCGGTGAGCGCGTCGCGGCCTGGCGCGCGGCGCGAGTCGCTGGAACGGTACATTCAGCGGCTGGAGAAGCTGGAGTCGATCGCGATGCAGTTCAAGGACAAGGGCGTGGAATCGGCTTACGCGATCCAGGCCGGCCGCGAGCTGCGCGTCATCGTCGAGGCCGACAAGGCCGACGACGCCATGGCGACGAAACTGGCCCGCGACATTGCCAAGCAGATCGAGACCGAGTTGACGTTCCCGGGCGAGATTCGCGTGACGGCCATCCGCGAGAAGCGAGCCATCGAGTACGCCCGCTACGTGTCGTGACCGGCATGGCATGTGAAGCGACGGCCTGGCCCCTCCCCCCTGGAGGGGGAGGGTGGCCCGCAGGGCCGGGTGAGGGGGGCGAGCGGAGAAACCGCTACGATTTCGAAGCGACTTCTCTGTTCGACCCTCACCGCCCCTCGACGGCGCTGGGGGCTCTCCCTGCAAGCAGGGCGAGGGGTTGAGCCGCGTGTTGCGCGTGTGGCAGGTGACACAGCTCCGCGTGGGTCCGGGGGACCCACCCTACCTCTGGGTGCCATGCCTGCCCCGTCAGGCATGCGGCAAGCCTGGTGGCTTGGCCGCTTGCGGCCATGAAGGGCGACTCAGGATCGCGCGATGACGGGGGTCGCCGGTCGGTGCGGCGGAAGGCGTGCTTCGGGAGGCTTCTGTGCCTATGGAACCCGTCGACCTGTGGCTCGATACAGACATCGGCAACGACATTGACGACGCGGTGGCGCTGGCGTATCTGCTGCGGCAGCCGCGGGCGAACCTGGTGGGCGTCTCGACGGTGACCGGCCCCGTGGCGGACCGGGCGCGGATCGCCTCGGCGGTGGCTATGGCCGCCGGACGCGATGACGTGCCGATCTACGCCGGATGCGCCGACGCGATGAGCGGCCCAGGGCAACCGACCTGCCCGCAGGCCGAGCGGCTCGACGCCGTGCCGCACAGGAAGGACTTCGCCGCCGATCCAGCCGCCGCCCTGGCGGCCCTCGGGGCGGCCGCCCGCCGCACGCCGGGACGACTGACGCTGCTGGCCGTCGGTCCCCTGACGAACCTGGCCCGGTTTTTCCAGGACGATCCGGACCTTCCGCGGCTGCTTGGCCGCGTGGTCCTGATGGGCGGTCACTTCTATCCCGACAAACCCGGCGCCGAGTGGAACATCCTGTGCGATCCCGTGGCGGCGGCCCGGGTGGCCGAGGCGCCGGTCGCGAGGACGTGGTACGGCCTGGACGTAACCCTGCAATGCCGGTTGCATCGCGACGAAGTGCGGCAACGGTTCCGCGGGCCGCTCCTGGAGGCGGTGTACCGGTTCGCCGAGGTCTGGTTCCGGCGTCGGGAGCACATCGTGTTTCACGATCCGCTGGCGGCGGCGGCGATCTTCGAGCCGTCGTTGTGTACCCTGCGGCCCGCCCGGGTCGAGGTCCAGACCGCCGGCGAATTCCCCGGGCGCACCGTGCCGCACGAGGCCGACCGGCCCGAGGCGGACCGCATCGCCACGACCGTGAACGCGAAAGCCTTCTTCGACCACTACTTCGCCGTGACGGCGTAAGCGGCGAGCCGGCGTCCGCCGGGCCGCATCCACTCACGGCTCTCGATATCCGAAGCGGGAGGTGGGCCATGGAAGTGACCTGTCCGACGTGCGGCGGCGCGATTGTACCGGACGACGTGAACGTGGCCAAGGATGTGGCTTTCTGCCGCACGTGCAACGAGGCGTTCTCCCTGAGCGGCCTGGTGGACGAGGCCAAGGGCGATTTCGCCGGCGTGGACGTACACGAGATTCCCGCGGGTGTGGTCGTGGAAAACTACGGCAGCCGGTTGACGGTGTCGGCATCGACGCGCAACGGCTGGGCGTTCGGCTGGCTCATCTTCGCCATCGGCTTCGGCATCGTGGCGCCGGGCGTCATGATCGGCAGCCAGATCAAGGGCGGCACATTCGAGATCGCCCTGACGTTGTTCGCCGTGCCCTTTGCGGCCGTGGGCGCCTTGGCCACCTACATGACTCTGCTGATGACCATCGGCCGCGTGCGGATCGAACTCGACGCCGATCGGCTGGAGGTCTTCACAGGCTTCGCCTCGCTGGGGCGGCGCAAGTCGGTTCGCCTGGCGAGTGTGACGAGGGTCTACCTGGCCGCCTCCGGCACACGCGTCAACGACCAGCCGGTGCCGTGCATCTGGATGGATATCGAGAACGACAAGCCCCTGAAATTCGGCACGTGGCTGCGCGACGATCGAAAGAGGTACGTCGGTGCGCTGTTGCAGCAGTTGGTTCGCGACCGGCAGCATGCGCGGCTGTAACGCGGATCCGGAGATCGACGGCCGTCAGGAGGATTCCGCTTGAGTGACCCCTGTCCGACGTGCGGCCTTGCCTTGGCTGTCGATGAGTCCGCGGTGCGGGCCGGGCTCGCCCTCTGTTCGTCGTGCGGCAGCGTGTGGCTGCGCGAGCAAGGCAAGAACGCCGACGGCGCCGACGCGATCGAGTTCCGTCCGCTTCCCGGCCGCGTCCGCTTCGAGCGGCACGGCGACGGCGATTTTACGATCACCGCCTCGATTCTCCAGCCCGCCGCGGTGTACCTGGTGCTGTTCTCCCTGGTGTGTGTCTACGGTGCCGCCCGGACCGGCGTTCGGGGCGACTGGATCCTGTTTATACTGTCAGTAGCCGGCGCTGTGGCGGGCGTGGGCATGTGCCTGGAGTTCATCGCCGGCCGGTTTCGCCTGGAGGTCCGCGCCGGCGAGGGACGCCTTGATGAAGGTTTCGCGGGGTTTCATCGCACCAGGTCGTTGCCGTGGGCCGACGTGACGAGCGTCGATCAGAACGTGTCGCGACGGTGGAAGATGAGCCGCATTGTGCTCAACATGAAAGACGGGCGTCGGGTTTTTCTGGGCGGCGCTCTGCCGGAGGATCGGCTGCGGGCGGTGTTGCGACTGCTTCGCTACATGGTCGAGTTGCAGTGTCGGGTCTGTTGACCCGACCTACGCGCTGTTGATCCGACGGTCGCGCTGGGAGGGAGAGCGGCTGTTGACCCCTCCCCCCTGGAGGGGGAGGGTGGCCCGCAGGGCCGGGTGAGGGGGCGAGCGGAGAAGACGGTGCGAGTTCGAAGGGTATCCGGCGTTCGACCCTCACCGCCCCTCGGCTGCGCTCGGTGCACCTCTCCCTGCAAGCCGGGTGAGCGGGTGCAGGGGTGGGCTGCGCACGCGGGGTAGACCAACAGAACACGTGAGTCCGGGGGATCCACGCTACGGGCCGAACCTGAGAAAGGAGCATGTCATGATCCCACGCATCATTCGCTTTGGCCTTGTGTGTCTGTCCTGCGCATGCCTCACCGGTTGCCAGCCGTCACCGCACGAAATGCAGCAGCAGGCGTTTGAGCTTCAGCAGCGACACATGGATCTGGTCTCGCAGGCTATGGAGTCGACGATCGGCTATGGCTGCGTCTCAATTCGGCCTGAGCCAGTGGGCGCCACACTGTGGATTGATGGGGCGGAGATCATCAGCGATGCCGAGGCGCTGACGATGCCACTGGGCGTGCATGAATTCACTGCCCGCTGGCCTGACGGCGCTGAAGCGACTCGTCGCGTGTTCGTGCCCCAAATGGATGTGACGTATGACATCAGTTACCAGTCGACCATGGGCGAGTCCAGTGGCCGCATGAAGTATTCCGGCAAACCGGAGGTCAAGAAAACCGTGATCGTCTTGACAAAGCCTGGCACGTAAGACCAGCACCCGCCCGGCCGTGCGGCCCGGCACCTCTCCCTGCAAGCAGGGAGAGGCGTTGAGGCGCCGGATGCCATGGCCGCACAATGCAGGGGCAGTCTCCAAGGGTCGCCAGAGAGGAGAGGACCATGAAATGGTTTTTGTCCGACCGTGATCGCGGGGCGTCCGTGTGGGCGGTGCTCGTGGGGGCCGTCGTGTGCCTGGCCGGGGCGTGCTCGTCGTCGGGCGGCGACGAGGCGGCCGCTGAACTGAAGGTGGACACGACGTCGCGCACCGTGGTCCTGACGGCCGTGGTTGCGGAGCACAAGGCGGCCGACGCCGACGCGAAGGCGTCGAAGCCGCCGACGCTGGAATACCTGTTGGTGGCCTCGGGCGGCAAGGCCGACAAGGCCGCCCTGGTGACGCAGGTGCGCCCGGCGGCGTTGCGGCAGGCGCTGGTGAGCGTGGGGCTGGAGCCGGGCAAGGCCGTCACCGGCGCCGACCAGCAGCTCGACGGGCCGAAGGTCCGCATCGTCGTTCAGTACGAGGCGAGCGGCAAGAAGAAGTCGCACGACGCGGCGCGGTTCATCGCCACGGCTGCCGACGGCAAACCGCTGGACGAGACGCCGTGGGTGTTCACCGGTTCGCGCGAAACGACCACTGCGGACGGCGCTTCAACCATCGAAGCCGAGGCCACCGGCAGCCTCGTGGGACTGCATGCGGCGGACGCCTCGTCGCTGATCGGCAACGCGCGGCCCGAGGCGTCGAAGCCGGCGGGCACATACCAGGCCAACACCGAGGCACTGCCTGCGGCCGGGACCGAGGTCCGCGTGGCGATCCAGCGTGTGGACGACAGTCCGCGACGGGTTCACGTGTTCGTCAGCGGTCGCGTGCAGGGCGTCGGGTTCCGCAACTTCGTCACGGCGGGGGCCCAGAAGTTGAAGCTCACGGGCTGGGTCCGCAACCTGAACGACGGCCGCGTGGAGGCGGTGGTGGAAGGTCCGGCCGAGGCCGTCGGGGAGTTGCTGGCCCAGATGCGGCGCGGGCCCAGGGAGGCCAACGTCACGGACCTGAAGGTCGAGGACGAGAAACCCACCGGCGAGTTCAAGGCCTTCACGCGGAAACCGAACGGGTAAGGGAACGCGTGGGTCCGGGGGACCCACCCTACCACTGCAAGCAGGGGTTGAGGCGCGTGCGTCGGGTTTTTCGCTTGCCACGGGGGCGCTCTGGGGTATAATGTTAAGCGTGCTTAACTTTCCGGCCGCCCCCAGGGTGGCCGTTGGCAGGCAGAGGGCTGTGGGCGTGAGCGACGTGGAGTTGACCTCTTCGATGGAAGACTACCTGGAGGCCGTGCTGGGGCTCCAGTGCGAGGGCGGCGCCGCCCGGGTCCGCGACATCGCCGGCCGCCTGGACGTCAGCATGTCGGCGGTCACGGCGGCGATGAGGACGCTCGCCGATCGCGGCCTGGTCCACTACGATCCGTACCGCCAGGTGACGTTGACGGAGCCGGGCCGCCGGGCCGCCGAGGAGATCACCGACCGGCACCAGGTGTTGCGCCGGTTTCTGACGAAGGTGCTGGGGCTGTCTCCGGCGGTGGCCGAGGCCAACGCCTGTCGCATGGAGCACGTGGTGGACAACGCGGTGCTGGACCGCCTGGCGGCGTTCGGCCGATTCGTGGCCCAGTGGCCGCCGGTGATGCAGAAGCAGTTGAACGATTCCCTGGTCGGTCCGCGGACCGGCGCGGGGCCGGTCGCCAAGGCCGCCCCCCGCGTCGGCAGGAGCAGGAAGCGGAGCCGGGGTTGAACGAGCGCCGCCGGGTTGCGGCGCCATAGAGGAGACGTCAGTGATGTCGCTGTCTGCGGTTGTGGAAGGGGCCATTGTCCGTCTCGTTCGTGTGAATGCCGGTTGCGGCCTGCGCAGCCGTCTGACCGCCATGGGCCTGGTGCCCGGGGCCGAGTTGCAGGTGGTTCGCAACGGCGGCCGCGGGCCCTTCATTGTAGCCGTCAAAGGCACGCGCCTGATGCTCGGCCGCGGCATGGCCGAGCACATCGTGGTCCGCTGACCTCGGACCGCGCGATTCCACCACAGGCTCCAGTGGCGGCCGCCGCTCATCGCCGGACCGCCGACGAGGACACCGTCGTGATCAGCGGCAACCGTATCACTATCGCTCTGGCCGGCAACCCCAACAGCGGCAAGACCACGCTCTTCAACAACCTGACCGGCGCGCGGCAGCACGTCGGCAACTACCCCGGCGTCACCGTGGAGCGCAAGGCCGGCGTCTGCCGTTACCTCGGCTACGAGATTCGCGTCATCGACCTGCCGGGCACCTACAGCCTCACGGCCTACTCGGTCGAAGAGCGCGTGGCCCGGGACTTCCTCATCGAGCACCGCCCCGACGTGGTCGTCAACATCCTCGACGCCTCGAACATCGAGCGGAACCTCTACCTGACGACGCAACTGATCGAACTGGGCCTGCCGCTGGTGCTCGTGCTGAACATGAGCGACACGGCCAAGGCCCGCGGCATCGAGTTCGATCTGGAGCGCCTGAGCCGGCTGCTCGGCGCGCCGATCGTGGAGACGGTCGGCCACAAGGAGCGCGGCACAGAGTCGCTGCTGGAGGCGGTGGTGGCCGTGGCCACAACCCCGCCCGACACGCCGCGACCGGCCGTGACCGTCGGCTACGGCCGCGAGATCAACCGCGAGGTGACCGACATCGAGCGGCTTCTGTCGGGCGACGAGGCGCTGGTGTCGCACTACGGCGGGCGGTGGCTGGCCGTGAAGCTCCTGGAGGACGACCAGGAGGTGGTCGAGCGCGTGCGGTCGGGCGCGGCCCACTGGGAGGCCGTGCGCGACGCTGTCGCCAAGGCACGACGCCACATCGAGCGCGACTACGGCGACACGGCCGAGATCGTCATTGCCGACCGCCGCTACGGCTTCATCAGTGGCGCGTGCCAGGAGTCGGTGCGCAGCAGCGTCGAGCTGCGCCACACCCGCAGCGACCGCGTGGACGCCGTGGCCACGCACGGCCTGTTCGGTCTGGCGATCTTTGTGGCCCTGATGTACGGCGTCTTCTACCTGACGTTCACGGTCGGCCAGCCGCTGATGGACGTGCTGGAGTGGCTCTTCGGCTGCCTGGGCGACGCCGTGGCCGGCCTGTGGCCCGCCGACAGCGACAGCCCGCTCAAGAGCCTCCTGATCGACGGCGTCATCGGCGGCGTCGGCGGCGTCCTGGTCTTCCTGCCCAACATCATTCTGCTGTTTGCCGCCATCGCGTTCCTGGAAGACAGCGGCTACATGGCCCGCGCCGCCTTCATCATGGATCGCCTCATGCACAAGATCGGCCTCCACGGCAAGAGCTTCATCCCGATGCTCATCGGCTTCGGCTGCACGGTGCCGGCCGTCATGGCGACGCGCATTCTCGACAGCCGCCGCGACCGACTCGTGACCATGCTCGTGCTGCCGCTGGTCAGTTGCGGCGCGCGGCTGCCGATCTATGCGCTGTTGATCCCCGCGTTCTTCTCGCCGCACCTGCGGGCGCCCATGCTGCTGGCCATGTACGTCATCGGCATCGCCCTGGCCGTCGTCGGCGTCAAGCTCCTGCGCACGTTCGTCTTCAAGGGCGACAGCGCGCCGCTGGTCATGGAGTTGCCGCCCTACCGGATGCCGACGCTCAAGGGCGTCGTGATCCACACGTGGGAGCGCGCCTCGGCCTACCTGCGCAAGGCCTCGACAATCATCCTGGCGTTCTCGGTGCTGATGTGGGCCCTGGCCACCTACCCGCGCAAGACGCACCTGGATCGCGACTACGAGGCCGAGATCGCCCGGGCCGCCGGCGAACGCAACGCGGCCCTGGCGGACCTGAACGCCGAGTTGGGGCTGCCGCCGGAATCGGCGCTGCTCGTGGCCGACGACCTCGACGCCTCGGCGGCGCCGCACCACGCGGTTCGCCTGGTTCATCTGCGACAGGCCATCCAGGCCGCGCGACAGCGGTTCGACGAGGCCGTCGCCGACGAGCAGCTCCGCGCCGACTCGTCACGATACCACGCCGTGCAGACGCACCATCTGGGCGAACTCCACCGCCTCCAGCAGACGGCGCCGGAGTTGTACCCGCTGGCATTGCGGCTGCTGGACAAGATTCAGGGGCCGCACGAGCGCCACGTGGCGCAGCTCGAGGCAGCGCGGTCCGCGGAGTTGCTGGCGGCTTCGTCGGTGGGCCGGCTGGGCCGGCTGATCGAGCCGCTGCTGAAGCCGCTGGGATTCGACTGGAAGATTGGCACTGCCCTGATCGGCGCCGTGGCCGGCAAGGAGCTGTTCGTCGCGCAGATGGGCATCGTCTACGCCGTCGGCGACTCAGAGTCGGCCGGCGACGCGCTGCGGGCCCAGCTGCGCAACGACTACTCGCCGCTGGTCGGGTTCTGTATCATGCTGTTCTGCCTGGTCTCGATGCCGTGCGTCGCGACGTTTGCCGTCACGGCCCGCGAGAGCGGACGCATCCGCTGGGCCGTGTTCCAAGCCGCCGGCCTCACGGCGACCGCCTATGTCGTCACGCTGGCGGCGTACCAACTCGGCACGCTGCTCGGCCTGGGAACCTGACCGGAGACGCCGCCGACAAGCGCCGGGGCGCTCCGCGAGTGCACCGTGACTCGTACCGCAAGGAGATGCCGCGTGGGAATTCTGACCGAACGGGACGCCGCCTGGTGGATCGCCATGGAAGAACAGGTGTCGGCGCACCTCGTGGACCTGGCCGACTACGGTTTCGTCGTCGATCACAGTTGTCTGCGCCACGGATGGACCGACGATCCGCGAGTCCTGCTCCGCCGCCGCGCGGCCGAGGCCCTTGTCCGGGCACGCGACACGCTGCCCGACGGCTGCAACTTCAAGGTCTTCGACGGCTGGCGCCCGTGGGCGATCCAGCAACGCTGCGCCGACCAGGCCGAGGCCCAGATCCGCGACGCGCACCCCGAATGGTCGGAGGCCCGCGTGGCCGAGCACGTCGCCCGCATGGCGCCGCGCATCCGCATCGTGCCGCACCTCGGGTCGCACCGCTACGGCGGCGCCGTGGACCTCACGATCGTCGGCCCCGACGGCGCGGAGCTCGACATGGGCGTCCCCGTGGACTACTGCACCGGCCCCGAAGCAGACCTCCTGCACTACCATCTCATGCCCGACCTCGGCGACGCCGAACGACTCTGCCGCGAGAACCGTTCGATGCTCATCAGCGCCATGGCCGCCGGCGGCTTCGATCCCTACCTCCCGGAGTTCTGGCACTGGGGCTACCGCGGCGACCTGTGACCGCGCCGCTGCGCGAGTTGCGATTTCGCGCACTGGACTATTTCCTTGACGCCTCCGCCGACGTACACTGAATGGCGACGTGGAGGATTCGCCATGATCGGTACGGAATGCCCCGAGTGCGCCACGGACCTGGCCCGGGTGACGTTGTTCGAGAGTCTGCCGCCGAAGGATCTGTTGCAACTGGCCACGGTCGTGCGGCGCGAGCATTTCCCGCGGGACGCCACGCTGTTTCTTCAGGGGCAGCGCGCCGACCGGTTCTACGTCCTGGTCGAAGGGGCCGTGAAGCTCTTCCGAACGTCGCCCGACGGGCGGCAGCAGATTCTGCATACCGTCATGCCGCCGAACGCCTTCGCCGAAGCGGCCGTGTTCGCCGGCGGGCGCTACCCCGCCCACGCCGTCGCGATGAAGCCGAGCGAGTGCCTGCTGTTGCCGCGATGCGAGTTCGTTCATCTGCTCGGCCGCCACCCCGAGCTGACCATGCGCGTCCTGGCGTCCATGAGCCGCCGACTCCAGGACTTCGTCAGCCTGATCGAAGACCTCAGCCTGCGCGAGGTCTCGGCGCGGCTCGCGCGGTACCTGCTCCAGGAGGCCGAACGCCACGGCCGCCGCAAATTCCGACTCGCCATGCCCAAGGGCGAACTCGCCCGACAGCTCGGCACCACGCCCGAAACCCTTTCTCGCACGTTCACCCGGATGGACGACCGCGGATTGCTCTCCACCAGCGGCCAGACCGTCCACCTGCTCGATGCCGACCGCCTGGCCGCCCTGCTCGAACAGTGAACGCCCGTGCCACCGCGTCGCCGAACGTCCGCACGAAGAACCGTAGGGTGGGTCCACCGGACCCACGCGGACTCCGCCGAGCGACCCTCACCGCCCCTCGCCGGGTGCCTGCCCCATCAGGCATGGGCAAGTCTCCTTGCCCTTCCACGTGGCTGCCCCTCGACGGTGCTCGGGAACTACGTCAAGCAGCCACCCTGCGCCTGGGTGCCATGCGCGTAGGTCGGGCCAACAGACCCGACACGCCTCATGCAGGGCCGGATGGCATGGCCACGCTCGCCGGGTGCCATGCCTGCCCCGTCAGGCATGCCGAACGGCTTGAACCCTCCGCATGGCTGAGAGCAGGCCACCCACATGCTCTCGTAGCGGCGGCCCCCCGCCGGCACGCTGCGGCGCTTGAATCCGGCGCGGCTCGCGGGTACACTCCCGGCGTGAGAAACATCCGACTGCTCATCGCCTACGACGGCACGGCGTACCACGGGTGGCAATTCCAGCCCGGGCTGCGAACGGTCGAGGGTGTGCTGCGCGAGGTCCTCTCGCCGATCACGCAGACGCCCGTGACGCTCGTGGCCGCGGGACGCACCGACGCCGGGGTCCACGCGCGCGGCCAGGTGGCCAATTTCCACACCGCCAGTCCCATCGACGCGACCCGCCTGCGCCACGCGGCCAACAGCCGCCTGCCCGACAGCATCATCCTCCGCGCCGCCGACGACGTGGACGCCGAGTTCCACGCCACGCACGACGCCCGCGGCAAGCACTACCGCTACAGCGTCTGGGCCGACCGCGAGAAACCGCCCTACGACAAGGCCGCCTACACGTTCCATTTCCATCGCCCGGTGGACCTCGACGCGGCACGCGACGCGGCACGCCTGCTGGTCGGTCGCCACGACTTCAAGGCCTTCGAGGGCGGCGGCGGACAGCCGCGGCTGACCACGGTCCGGACCATCCGGCGGCTCGACGTGAGCCGCTCGGGCCCGGAAGTGCTCTTCGACGTCGAGGGCGACGGATTCCTCTACAACATGGTCCGCAACCTTGTGGGCACCCTGCTGGAGGTGGCTCGCGGCCACTGGACGCCCGAGGCGATCGGGCCGATTCTCGCGTCGCGCGACCGGCGAAATGCCGGGCCCACCGCGCCGGCCCACGGTTTAACCCTGTGCGAGGTCTTCTATGACGAAGCGGCCTGGCCGGCCGCGCCGACCGAGCCCGGAGCCACCGAGAGCCCATGAGAATCGTCCACGTCATCACGCGCATGATCCTCGGCGGGGCCATGGAGAACACCCTCCTGACCTGCGAGGGCCAGGCCGACCGCGGCCACGAGGTCACGCTGCTCTCGGGCCCCACCTACGGACCCGAGGGGTCTCTGGTGGATCGCGCCAGGGCTCACCCGGGCCTCCGCTACGAAACCATCGACGCGCTGCACCGCAGTATCCGCCCGCTCCGCGACCGCCGCGCGCTGGCGCAACTGCGACGGCGCCTGGCCGACCTGCGGCCCGACGTGGTCCACACCCACAGCTCCAAGGCCGGCATCCTCGGCCGCTGGGCCGCCGCCAAGGCGTGCCCCCAGGCCGTCGTCATCCACACCATCCACGGCCAATCGTTCCACGCCTGGCAACCCGCGCCCATCCGCTGGCTCTACACGCGCCTGGAACGCCGCGCCGCCAGCGTCACCGACCACCTCATCAGCGTCTGCGACGCCATGACCGAGCAGGCCGTGGCCGCGGGCGTCGCGCCGCCCGAGAAGTTCACCACCGTCTACTCCGGCATGGACGTCGGCGCCTTCCTGAACCCCGCCGAGCCCGTCGGCCGCGTGCGGCTGAAGTACGCGCTGCCCGAGGACGCCACCGTCGTGGTCAAAGTCGCGCGACTGTTTCACCTCAAGGGCCACGAGGATCTCCTCCGCGCGTTCGCCCAGGTGGCCTCGCGCCACCCGACGGTCTGGCTCCTGCTGGTGGGCGACGGCGTGCTCCGCGGCCGCCTCGAACGCCTGGCGCAGCGCCTCGGCATCGACGCGCGCGTCCGGTTCGCCGGCCTCGTCCCCAGCGACGAGGTGCCGTCGCTCATTCATGCCTCGGACCTCCTCGTCCACGCGTCGTACCGCGAGGGCCTGGCCCGCGTCCTGCCCCAGGCGCTGCTGTGCGGCCGACCGGCGATCAGTTACGATATCGACGGAGCCCCCGAGGTGGTGCATCCCGGCGAAACGGGCCTGCTCGTGCCGCCCGGCGATTGGCACGGCCTGGCTCGGGCCATCGACACGCTCCTGTCGGACAAGGCCCTCAGGCAGCGCATGGGCGAACGCGGCCGCGAGCTGTGCCGCACCCAGTTCGACCACCATCGCATGGTGGACGAGATTCAGAACGTGTACCAGGCGGCCATAGAGCGACGAGGAGCCAGGGGATGAAAGCGCGGGCGACCGTGTGTCGGATTCTCGGGGCGGCGATGGTAATCGCAGCGGCGCTCGGCGCCGGGCCGCGCGCCGACGCCCAGGACATGCGCGAGCGCGTCACAGCTCTGCTCGACGACGCCCAGCGGCGCCTCGGCGAGAGCGCCGACGAACTCCAGCGCCAGCAGCTTCAGCGGCACATCGAACTCTACAAGCACCGCCTCGGCTACCGCGACTTCCACGACCGTCCCCTGACGTGGAACGTCAGTTACCAGAAGCGTCTCGTGGAGCAGCTCGACGGGGAGATCGCCCGCATGGAGTCGGCGACCAAGGGCGGCTGGGGCCTGGCCTCCAAGGGCGACGACGCCCGCCGGGCCGTGCGGATCGTCGCGCGCGATCTGCTGCGCCGCGCCGACACCGAGCCCGACGAGACGGAACGGTCGCGGTACGGCTTCGCGGGCATGCTCCTGGTGCACAACGCCGACGTGATCGACCCGGTGCTGGACGCGCTGGCCAAGGTGACCGAGGCGCGCAAGGCGGCAGGCGACGCCGAATCGCCCGACCGGGCCGTCCTTGGCCGCGCGCTGGCCGGCGCCGACAGCCTGATCGCCATGGCCCGGCAGGTGGCCGGCAACCAGTTGCGCATCGGCCACGGCGAACTGTGGCGCCTGGCCCGCGACCTGGACCGCCTGCGCGAGGGGGCCGCCTTCGTGATTGACGGCAAGCTGCCGCCGGCGCCGGCCGAGACCGTGTCCGACGACGACCGCCGCAAGGCCGAGTGCGACGAACTGGCCGGCCGCGCCGCCGCCCTCGCAACCGCCGAGCCGGCCCTGGCGGCGCACCTGGCCGCCTACGTCGAGCAGGCCCGCTTCGGTCTTACGGTCGAACGCGTCCGCCCCGTGGCCGAGGCCATTCTTGCCCATGTGCGCACCGCCCTGGACGTGGCCGAGAGCCTCGTCGCCGGCAAGGTCGGCACCCCGGCGCATCGCCGCGCCGTGCTTAACCGGCTCGCGGCCGCCGTGGCCGGCATCGACCAGCCCGAGCGCCGCGAGGCCGCCTTCGGCGAGGTCCGTCGGATCGACGGCGACGACCGCCTGCGACGTCAGTTCGAGTCCATGCCCATGGCCGACGCCGTCAAGGCCGACCTCTGGCTCGGCATGGAATGGATTCAGAGCCAGATGAGCAAACCGCCCGACGACCAACTCCGCCAGGAGGCCGAGCGGCTCCGCGATCCGCTCCAGCGCCTGTGGTGGCGCACGCGCGACCTGTACGCCGCGACGCAGCCGCAGAACGCCCACTTCAAGGCGCCGCTGGCCAAGGGCCTGAAAGTCCTCGAAGCCGCCATGGCCCAGATCGGCAAGGACCTGCGGAGCCCTGTCATCGGCATCGCCCAGAAGTGTTGGCGCCTGGACGCGCTGATCAACGATCTGCACCTGGTCCGCCGCGCCGGATGCGATCTCGACGCGCTGACCGGCGACGCCATGCCATCGTCCTCCATCCGCAGCGTCGCGCAGCAGGCGGCCGCCGCCCTCTGCGACGACAGCCCCGACAACGACAACGCCGCACGCCCCGTCGTCCAGGCCATGGCCGACGCGTTCCGCCTCCTGGTCGAGTTCCACGGAACGACGATCCCGCGCGACGGCCTCGCCGACGTCAACCTCCTCACCCGCGGACGCCACGCCGCGACCTTCAAAAAGCAGGCCTCCCGCTGCGAGTCCCTCATCAAGACCCTCGTCGAGGGCAACCGACAGGAGTACGACGTGCTGCGCAGCACGATGCCGCTGTATCAGATGACGGCGGCCGCGGTCGTTCTGGGCGCCTCGGGCGCCCCGGCCGGCGACGTCGATCGCCTCCGGGCGGCACGCCACCTGACCGCCGACCCGGCTCTCGTGCGGCAGGCGGTGCGGCCGGCCGTCGACCGACTGGCTGAGGCATTCCTCCAACTCACGCGCATCGCGCCGGCCGAGCTGGACAACACCGTGCGGCCCGTCGCCGTCGGCGAACGCCTCGCGCGTCCCGCCGCGGCCGCCCTGGTCGAATTGCGGCGCGATGCCGCAGCAGGTTCGCGCATGGAACTGGTCGTCGCCGACCTTCAGGCCGCCGCGCGAGGCGACCCCGGCAACAACGTCCGAGACCGATGGCTGGTCTCCTGGCACCTGAACCAGGCCGTCGAGGCCTACCTGGCCGGCTACGAGGAGACCGGCGACTTCCACGGCGACGAGCTCCGCCGACGCAATCCGCTCCTAACCGTCCGCCTCGGCGTCCCGTGAGGAAATGGTCGCCGTGACACGAAAGCAAGTAGGTCGGGTCAACAGACCCGACACGCAGCACGCAGGGTGGGTCCCCCGGACCCACGCGGACATAGACGGACAACCGCCGGTGCCATGCCCCGTCAGGCATGAGCCGATGCCCGAGTCGCGCCGCCGTCAACCGTAGGAGCCAGTCGCCATGTCACGAAAGCCCGCCTCGAAACCCCGTGCCGCAACCCCCGAGCCCGTGGACTACCTCGTCGTCGCGCCGCACCCGGACGACGCCGAGTTGGGCATGGGCGGCACCGTCGCGAAGTTGCTCGCCGCCGGGCGCCGCGTCGGCATCGTGGACCTCACCAGCGGCGAACCCACCCCCTTCGGCTCCCGCGCCAAGCGGCGCCGCGAAACCGCCGCCGCCACCGACGTGCTCAACCTGTCGGTGCGCCTGAACCTCGGCATGACCAATCGCGAACTCATGCCCACGCTCGACAACCGGCGACGACTGGCCGAGGTCTATCGCACCCTGCGGCCGCGAGTGGTCTTCGTCCCCTACTGGCTCGACGCCCACCCGGACCACGTCGCCGCCACGCAACTGGCCGAACAGGCCCGCTTCCACGCCAAGCTCACCAAAACCCGCATGCGCGGCGAGCCGCACTATCCCGCGCGGCTCATCTACTACTACTGCACGCACCTGCGCCGCAGCGCCGACGTGGCCTTCGTGCTCGACGTGTCCGACCACATCGACCTCAAGCGCCGAGCCATCGAGTGCTACCGCAGCCAGTTCTACGACGGCCGCGGCGACCAGGCCGGCGCCGTGCTCGACTACGTCCTCGACACCAACCGCTACTGGGGCCGCCAGATCAACCGCCACTTCGGCGAACCGTTCGCCGTCCGCGAAACCCTCGGCCTGGAGACCCTCGATGCGGTCCTCTGAGAGAGGTAGGGGGGCTGCTTGCAGCCACGCGGGAGACAAGGCCGAGACGGTGCGCGTGGCTGCAAGCAGCCACCCTACGGTTGCGCCGGGTGCCATGCCTACCCCGTCAGGCATGGAGGTGCCCCGGCCTCTTTGGAGCACGTAGAAGGGTGGGTCCCCCGGACCCACACGGACAAAGTCGGTGAGAGAGACGCCGACCATAACACCCGTGGAGGACCTGTGCCGATGACCATCCGACGAACGCTTGTCGCTTGGACCGCCGTCGTCCTGGCCGCTCTTGTCGCCAGGGCGGCGCCGGACGTCGCTCCCGGCTCCGAGCAGGCCGGCTGGCGAATCGCCGTCCGGTGCGACCGCGAGAACGGCCTCTACGCCGCCGGCGACCCGATCGTCTTCACCGTTCAGGTGGCCCGCGACGACAAGCCGCCCGAGCAGCCCGTGACGGTGGACTACACGATCCTGCTCAACGGCAAACAGGAGATCGAGCGCAAGACGCTGACCCTCGAATCGGGCGCCGCCACGGTCCGCACGCAGCGCAGCGAGCCGGGATGCCTGATCCTGGCGGCCGCGTGTCGCCCGGCCGATTCCGTGACGATCAAGGCCGAGGTCGGCGCAGCCGTGGAAAGCGAGAAGCTCGCCCCGTCGTTGCCAATGCCCGACGATTTCGACGCCTTCTGGGCCGCCCAGAAGCAGCGCCTCGCCGAGACACCGATGGACGTGCAGTGGACCCGCGTGGAGGTGCCCGACGTGCCGTGGGCCGCCGAGGTCGAGTGCTTCGAGGTGCGCGCGGACGTGCCGAAGCCGTGGGCGGCCGTGACAGGCTACTTCGCGCGACCCAAGGACGCCAAGGCCCGCAGTTGCCCCGCCTGGATCAGCTTCCACGGCGCCGGGGCCCGCAGCGCGACCCTCGCCACCGTCGCGGGCCGGGCCAAGCACTACGGCATGCTCGGCATGGAGATCAACGCTCACGGCCTGCCCAACGGCCGACCGGAGCAGTTCTACAAGGACCAGCTCGAAGGCGACCTCAAGGGCTACGCCTTCCGCGGCAACGACCTCCGCGACACCTGCTACTTCCTGGGCATGTACCTGCGCCTGGCCCGGGCCGTCGAGTTCCTCTGCGCCCAGGACGCCTGGGACGGTCGCACGGTCATCGCCTCCGGCAGCAGCCAGGGCGGAGCGCAGGCCCTGGTGGCCGCCGGGCTCGACAGCCGCGTCACCATCGTCTCGGCCGGCGTTCCGGCGCTGTGCGACCTGGCGGGCCCGGCCGCCGGCCGCGCCTCCGGGTGGCCCCTCGGCCCGCGCGACCTGTCCGACGCCCAGATGCAGGCCATGCGCTACTTCGACGTCTGCCACTTCGCTGCCCGCACGCGCGCGACCGCCGTCGTCCGTATCGGCCTCGTGGACCGCACCTGCTGGGCCGCCGGCACCCTGGCCATGGCCAACCAGCTCAAGGGCCCGAAGCACATCATCACCAGTCCGCTGTCGGGGCACGCGTGGTCGCCGCCGACGGCTTACGCCCAAGCGCAGGCACTCTTCAACGAACTCCTCGCGCGCTGCCGTCAGCCCCAGCAGCCCCCGACGCCGTAGAGGCGCCTCGCTGCAAGGCCCGTGCCCCGTCGAGGGGTAGCCGCCATGCCACGGCGGCCCACACCTGAAAGGAACACGAGGCTGTCCGACAATTCGTCACGCGCAACACGCCGTGGAACATGGCATTACAAACTTCTCAGGCGTAGGGTGGCTGCTTGACGTAGTTCCCGAGCACCGTCGAGGGGCAGCCACGCGGAAGCGCAAGGGAACTCGCCCATGCCTGACGGGGCAGGCATGGCACCCAGCAACAACGAACCACGCAACGAATTGTCGGACAGGCTCGAAAGGAACACACGCGTGGGTCGCAGGGGCCCACCCTGCGCTGTCGGGTCTGTTGACCCGACCTACGCGCTGGCCTGCGCCTGTCGGCCCGATGTGCGCGCTCAGGGCTTCGGGCGTGCGCGCCGGGTGAAGAGGTCGTAGAGGATCGGGACGACCACGAGGGTCAACAGGCCCGAGACGAGGATGCCGCCGACGGAGGCGATGCCGACGCCGTTGCGCATCTCGGCGCCGATGCCGCGGCTGAGGGCCAGGGGCAACATGCCGAGCACGGCGGCAAGCGTGATCATGATGATCGCGCGGAAGCGGTCGCACGAGGCCGCGATCATGGCCTGGTGCCGCGGCGTGCCGCTGGCGACCAGGACGTTGAACTGGTCCATGATGAGGATGGCGTTGTTGACGACGATGCCGACCATCATGACGACGCCCATGATCTCGAAGATGCCGAGGCTGCCGCCGGCGAGGGCCAGGGCGTAGAGAGTCCCGATCAGCGCCAGCGGCACGGTCACGAGAATCAGCACGGGCTGCTTGAACGATTCCAGAATGGCCGCCAGGGACAGGATGACGAGGACCACGGAGATGAGGCCGGCCTCGCCGAGTTCGCCGATGGCCTCGGCCATAACCTCGTAGACGCCGCCGAAACTGTAGTCGTAGCCGGCGGGCATCTGGATGGTGTCGTCCACGGTGCGGCGTATCCGCCCGACGCCGGTGCCCAGGGGCGTGCCCGGAGCGAGGTTGGCCAGGAGCTTGCTGATGCGCTGCTTGTCCTTGCGTGTGATCTGGATGGGCTTCTGCTGTTGCGAGATCGTGGCGACGTCGCCGAGCAGGATGGGGCGGCCGGGGTCGCCGGGCGACTGGAACCGCTCGACCTGGTGCTTGCCTTGCTCGTCGGCGAGCTTGACGACGATGTCGTAGTTGCGGGCGTTGCGCTTGAACGTGCCGGCGGTGATGCCTTCGAGGTTCCCGCGAAGGCTGAGGCCGAGTTGCACGGCCGGGACGGCCATGTCGGCGAGCACGGCCCGCCGGGGTCGGATGCGCAGCTCGGGTTTGCCCGGCCGCACGGTCGTATCGGCATCGAGGATGCCGGGCAATTCGCGGGCGGCCTCGGCCGTGGCCAGGGCCAACCGGTCGAGCGTGGCCAGGTCGTCGCCGGCGATGGCCATGTCGATGTCCACGGACTGTCCGCCGATGACGGCCGGCGTGGAGACCACGATGACCGCGCCGGGGAAGTCGGCCAGGCGGCGGCGCACCTCGGCCTGGAGCTGGTCGATGGTGATGCCTCGTGCGGTGCGCTCGGAAAACTTCAGGAGGATCTGGGCCAGGTACACGCCCTCGGACGATTGGCCGATGGTGCCTTCGACCTTGCCGATCATCGTCAGGGTGTGCTTCAGCTCGGGCAAGCCGGCGAGGCGTTTCTGCGCGACGGCGAGTCGCGCCGAGGTGTTGGCGAGGTCGTACTCGGTGGGCAGTTCGAGCTTGACATAGATCTCGCCGCGGTCGCTCTCGGCCACCATGTCGGTGCCGAGCGAGCCGGCCAGACGAAGCGAGTGGACGAACAGGACGATGACGGCCACGAGGGTCAGGATAGCCGCCCATCGGTGTCGCTCGTTGAACTGGAGCAGTCGCCGGTAGAACGCGATCACGCGGTCGAAGCCGCGGTTCCACAGGCGTTCGACGCGGCGCAGCAGGCCGTTGTCGCCGTCGCGCCGCGGCTTCAGCAGCAGCGAGCAGAGCATCGGCGTGAGCGTGAACGAGATGAACAGCGACACGACGGTCATGATGAACATCGTCAGGGCCAGAGGGCGGATGAAGCGTCCGATCATGCTGCCCATCATCGCCAGCGGGAACAGGACCACCACGTTGGTGCCGGCGCTGGCCAGGACGGCGATGAACGCCTCCGAGGCGCCGAGTCGCGCGGCCTCCTTCGGGTCGCCGGTCCGGTCCAGGCGCGAGACGATCAGCTCCAGGACGACGATGGAGTTGGTCACGAGGATGCCGACCGACATGCCGATGGCGATGAGCGTGGAGGTGTTGAGGGTGAATCCGACGAGGTGCATGAAGAACAGTCCGATGATGACGGTCAGCGGCATGGTGATGCCGACGACGACGAGGGATCGGACGTTGTAGAGAAAGACGAAGAGAATGAGAGCGGTCAGGAGGATGCCCTCGACGACGTTTTCCCAGGCGCTGGCGTTGGTGGCGGCAATGACCCCGGCGTCATCGGTCACCCAGACAAGGTCCATGCCTCCGGGGAGATCGGCGTTGAGGCGGTCCATGGCCGCACGGACGTTGTCGGTGACCTGGACGGCATTGGCGTCGGCTTTCTTGACAACGCGGATGGCGACGGCGGTGCGGCCGTCGATGGTCGCGGTCTGGCGCACTTCCTCGGTGCTCATGGCGACGCGTCCGACGTCGCCGATGCGGCAGCGCCGGCCCTCGGCGTTGGCGACTTCGAGCCCGGCGATGTCGGCCTCGGCCTGGAAGTCGGCGTCGAACGTGACCGTGTACTCCGAGCCGTGATCGCGCACGCGGCCGGAGGGGATGGTCCGGACCCCGCCCTCGATGGCCCGGACGACGTCGGTGCTGGTCAGTCCGCGCGCGGCCAGGCGGCGGCGGTCCAGCTCGACGCGGACTTCGCGCCGCGCGCCGCCGATGAGCTGCACGTCGGCCACCCCCGCGATCACGGTGATGCGGTCGCGCAGCGTGTTGTCGGCGAAGTCGTACAGCTCGTCCAGCGGCGCGTCCCCCGCCAGCGCCAGCGTGATGATCGGCTTGGCGTTGATGTCGAACTTCTGAATCTTCGGGTCCTCGACGTCCGCGGGCAGGTCGGCGCGGATCAGGTCGAGCTTCTCGCGCACGTCGGTGGCGGCCATGTCCACGTCCACGTCAAGCTGGAACTCCAGCAGCGTCTGGCAGACGTTCTCCATGCAACTGCTCGTGACGTGCTTGAGGCCGTCGATCGAGACGACCACGTCTTCGATGCGTTTGGCGACGTCGGTCTCGATGTCCTCGGGGCTCGCGCCGGGATAGACCGTCAGGATGGTGATGAACGGCGAGTCGATCTGCGGCATGAGCTCCAGGCCCATCTTGCGATAGGCGTTGCCGCCGAGCAGCGTCAGTCCGATGATCAGGCACGCCATCGCGATGGGACGGCGGATGGAGGCATTCGACAGAAACATCAGTCGCCCTCCCCGATGACGTTGACGGCCGCGCCGTCGTCGAGCAACTGCTGCCCGCGAACGATGACCGAGGCGCCGTCGGCAAGCGAGGAGTCGCCGGCCTCGACCCATCCGTCGGTCTCCAGACCGGGCGCGATCGCGACGCTGCGCGCCGTCGAGCCGTCAAGCACAAAGACGACGTGCTTGCCGGCGCGCTGCTGGACGGCCGCCACGGGCACGCCGAGCGCCTGCCGTCGCGTCAACACGACGGCCACGTCGGCCAGGCGCCCCGACACGACACCCTCGGGCGGGTCGGCCACGTCACAGCGGACCTCGAACGTTCGCAGCTTCAGATCGACCGTGGGGCTGCGGTACGTGACCACGCGGTTGCCCAGGTCGACGCCGCCGACGCGCACGTGAATCTCCGTGCGACCGGGGACGACGTCGGCATAGGCGTCCGACGGCAGGTAGGCCGAGACCTCCAGGGACTTCGGGTTCTCGATGCGCAGGACCGGCGTTCCGGCGGCGGCCATCTCGCCGGGCTCACGCAGACGGTGCGTCACCACGCCGTCCAGCGGCGCCACGACGAGCGAATCGCGCAGGTCCTTCTCGGCGATGAGGAGGTTGCCGCGCGCCTGCTCGAGCCGGTTGCCGGCGAGCTCGACCGAGACGGTGGCATGCTTGAGTGCGGCCTCGGCCTGGAGGAACCGCGACTGCTGGGCCTCCAGGGCGTTCTTCGTCACGGCCTGGTCCTGTTCGTAGAGCCGCTGGAACCGCTCGTAGTCGATGCGGGCCTTGGTGAAGTCGGCCTCGATGCGTTCGCGGTTGGCCTGGGCCTCGCGGACGGAGCACTCGGCCGCGGCGACGCCTTGCCGCGCAATCTCCACGGCCTTGGTCAGGTTCAGGCTGTCGGTCTGGAAGAGCTGCGTCCGGCCGGCGGTCACGGCGTCGCCCTCGTCCACGTAGACGGCGTCGAGGGCGCCGGGACGGCGCGCCGAGACCAGGGCGTAGTCTTTGGCCAGGAGGCTGCCGCTGGTGACCAGCCGCGACTCGAACGTCATCGCGCGAGCCTGGACGACGCTGACGGGAACGGTCCGAGCGGCGTGCGCGGGCGCGGCCTCGGCGGCGGCGCTCGCGGCGGGGGTGTTGTGCTGGCGTCTGCCCCAGAGGACGCCCCCTGCAACGGCCGCTGCGACGACAACCAGGGCCAGAATCGTCCCGAAGACTCTTCGCGTGATCATTGCTGCTCGTGCTCCTTCAGAGGCGTCATGCCCATGACGTCGATGAGGGTGGCGGCGGCCACCTGGCGATGGTACTGTGCGGCCGCCTCGGCGGCCACGGCCGCGTCGCGGTCGGCCAGGGCGGCCAGCCGCGACGACACGTCGATCAGCCCCTCGCGCCACTGGGCTTCCACATTCTTCAGCCGCGCCTCCGCCGCAACGCGCGTCGCGGCGGCCACGGCCAGCGCGTCGGCGGCGTCGTCCAATTGGCGGCGCGCGGCGACCACCTCGAGCATGACCGTCAGGCACGCCTGCTCGCGCTGGAGAAACGCCGCGGCCTGCCTCTGCCGGGCGGCGCGGTAACGATGGATGTCGGCGAAGCCGTCGAACACAGCCAGCACAGCCGAGGCGCCATAGGTCCACGTGTCGGCGAACTTCAGGTAACTGTTGGACGAGTGGTCGTAGCTGCCGAAGGCGCCCACGACCGGCAGGAACGCGGCAATGGCCATGCGGACTTCGTCGCGGCGAATCTCCACCGTGCGATCGGCGGCGAACAGCTCGGGCCGGTGCAGCAGCGCCTCCAGCGCCTGGTCGGCGACGTCGCCGGCAGGCGGCTCCGCGGCGCCGGACGGCGCGGCGGCCAAGTCGAAGCTCCCCAGCGGCGACAGGCCGAGTGTCTCCAGCAACTCGGCCCGCGCCTGGCGACGCGCGCGGTCGTTGTCGTCCACGGCGCGGCGGCGACCCAGCACCATCGCCTCGGCGGCCTGGCGATCCGCCGGCAGCGCCAGCCCCTCACGCTCCAGTGCCGCGGTCTCGTCGAGCAGGGCGCGGCTCTCGTCGAGCCGGCGACGAAGGTGCGCCGCCGCCTCGTCCTGAGACAGGCACGCGTAGTAGAGCGCCGTCGTCCGCAGCGCGATCAACTGGCCGGTGCGGCGGCGGACGAGCTCCGCGATCCGCTCGCCCTTCTGGTAGGCGGCGTAGAGAAACCACGTCTGCGGCGCGAACACCGGTTGCTGCGCGGCCGCGGCCACGTTCCACACGCAGCGGTCGGACGTCTGGATGAACCGGCCGCCCGCGTTGGTCATCACCGGGTCGTGCGTCTCGCGGTAGTTCCACGACAGATCGATCTGCGGCAGGAAGTTGGCGAAGGCGATCTTGCGGTCGAGCGTGGCGAGGCGGGCCTGAATCCCGGCGGCGCGCACGTCCAGGTTGTTCGCCAGGGCAATGCGGAGGCAGTCGTCGAGACTGGCGGGGCGCCCCTGGGGCAGCGTCGCGGCGGCGCGCCGGGCCAGCTCGTCACTGAGGCGGCGGGCGTGGTCGCCGCGGAGCTGGTCGGCGTCGCCGGCGGAGCAGCCGCCCAGGGCGGCGGCCAGCGAAAAGACGAGCGTCGCCGCGGCGAGCGCCCGGCCACCGGTGCGGTGCGTAAGGGTCTCGGACGAACGGGTCACGGCTTGGCCTCCGTCATCAGGGCGGCAATCTCCCGCGCCAGGCGCTGGTAGGCGTTGAGCATCAGGGACCGCTGCATGGGCGACAGGCAACTGACGATGCGGGACATGTCGCGGTACCGGCGGGGCAGCGCCTCGTCGCAGAAGCGGCGGCCCCGGGCCGTCAGGGTGATGTTGATCATGCGGCGGTCTTCCGGGTGCATCGAGCGGCTGACGTAGCCCAGACGTTCGAGGGAGTCCAGGAGCCCGGTCATGGCCGAGCGGGTCAGGGCGACCTCGTCGGCCAACTCCGCCGGCGTCATGGTCTGGTCGGAGGCGTGATAGAGGGTTTCGAGGGTTTCCATCTGCCGGGCCGAGACGCCCTGGCTGCTCAGGTGGGTCTCGACAAGGAGCTCGACGGCTCGGTGGCTCTGGTAGAGCTGGACGCCCTGGGCAACCACCTCGGCGTCGAGACCCTCCATGGGCGCAATGTAAGCTTTTATTTTGCTGATAGTTGAGTTGTCCGCCACCGGTGGCCTCCGACAGTGGTGCACACACCAATAATCCGGGCGCGAATTATCGTTGTCGCGATAATCCGTGTCAAGCACAAAATGGGATCTCCTGTGGTGGTTGGGGCTGGCGCCGCGGGCTCCAACGCGTGCGAGGGGCCTTGACGGGCCCCGATTCCGGCACGGTGAACCAGCACACTGTTCCGGTTGGGAACGCCGCAGACGCTAAAACCCTCGGGCGCGCCGCCCAGACCGAGTCCGGCTTTATACAGCTTGCGTCTGGCCAATCTACTCCCTACAATGACACCATGGCTGTTCCGACGATCACGGAGCCAGGGGTTGTCGCCGGACGGCAGGGCGCGCAGGCTTCGCGGCAAGGAGAGGATCGACAATGATCGGTGCGGCAACGGGGTTTCTGGCGGCGGTCGTGGTGGGGGCCGTGGCGGGGTGCGCGATGGCGGCTGAGGAGGCGGCGGTCCCGGTCGGCGACGCCGAGGCCTGGCCCAACGGCAGATGGAACGAGAAACTGGGCGCTCCGTATGAGGCGTGGAAGCCCGCCCAGGAGGCGTTGAGGGAGCTGGCCGCCCGGGGCGGCGCGGCCGACGTTGCCTTCGAGGCCGAGACCAAGGCCGTCTTCATGGTGCCCCTGGCGGCGGACCTGACGCTTCGCGAGGCGCTGGAGGCTGCGGCGGCAACGTGTGGCTTGAAGGCCGCCTGGAAGAGCGGCCGCCTCACCGTCGCCAAGGCCGCGCGGCCGGGCAATTGGATCGAACTGGTCGGCGGCAAGGCCGAGCCCATCCAGGTCGGCGAGGCGCGCGGCACGCTTGTGCTGCCCCGGCGGCGCGACGGCGACGGCCCCCTGCCCTGGGTCTGGCACGCGCCGAACGGGCTCGATCCGTCGCACTCCTGGCTGGTCGGGCGGCTGTTGCGCGAGGGCGTGGCCGTGGCGGTGGTCAACGTCGGCGAGAGCCAGGGCAACCCCGCGGGCCGCGCGACGTTCACCGCGTTCTACGAAACGCTGACCAACCGGCATGGCCTGGCGAAACGGGCCGTCCTGCTGCCCCAGAGCCGCGGCGGCCTGATGCATTACAACTGGGCCGCCGAGCACCCCGAATGCGTGGCGGCCATCGGCGGCATCTACACGGTCTGCGACCTGCGCAGCTATCCGGGCATGGACCGTGCCGCGGCGGCCTACGGCATGAGCAAGGACGAACTGGAGGCGGTTCTGACCCAGCACAACCCGATCGACCGGCTGGCCCCCCTGGTCAAGGCCGGCGTGGAAGTGTTCCACGTTCACGGCGACAAGGACGGGACGGTGCCGGTGGAGCGTAACGCCGGCGAGTTGGTACGGCGGTATAAAGCCTTGGGCGGCAAGGCCGAACTGCTCGTGGTGCCGGGCAAGGGGCACGAAGTACTGCCGGAATTCTTCCGCTGCCGCGAGTTGGCGGACTTCCTGACGAGCCGCGCGAAGGCCGGGGCACATTCACGATAATATCGTTCAGGTGTTCTCTGTTCATTTGCTGGATTGTGGTCCGGTGACACGGAGTTGACACGAGGAGGGTCCGAGTTGCCCGCCCGTGCGAGCCTGAGGGCCTTATTAACACTGAAAACACGCCATTGCGTCGGCTACCCACAGTTTTCCACCAGGACAAGTCAACGAATCGCGCGGCTGGAGTCGAATCGACTTGACTCTGGCGAAGAGTCGTGGTATATACTCATTGGAGGCATCGGGCTGGGCGAAGCCATGGCCCGGATGCGAAGTGTGCGGGGATGAACAACCGGTCAGTGGCGGCGGCGTTGCGGCGAGCGGGTCATTGGGCTTGCCCGTCCGCGGCGCAACGCGGCGATTGGCGGCTGTTTATCCCCCTGTTTTAGCGCTTTGGCTCGTCTATGGGCGCTGCTCCCTTGCGGGGCGAGCCGAAGCGGATTGCGGAACTGCGGATTGAAGGAGTTTTTCCCAGCACCGTGAAGAACTGGTGACCGTTTGGCGTCAGGGCCTGCGCGTCCCGATAGGGGCGGGTCGCACGGGCGCGGATGCCGAATGCCGGGGGACGACGCGTGATCGAGCGCGGTTCGTCCCTTTTTTGTTGGCACACTGGCACCCTGTTCGCGGGTGGGAACCAAGCACTGGACATCTGGCCGAAGGCATCGTGCGTTCGGACGTGTATCACGCTGAAAACAGGTACTGAAATCGCCCAGGAGAATCCTTATGTCATCTGCTAGCGAGTTGTCTCGTTTCCGTATCGTTGTTGCGGCCGTGGTCGCGGCCCTGGTGTGCCTGTCGGCCTCGGTGCCGGCACGGGCGGACCTGATCGAGGGCTCCATCTCGGCCGTCGGGACGGTCCAGTCCGACGGCGTGTGGGACGGGTACGAGTGGTACCGCTACACCTACACGGTCGAATGGTCCGGATTCAGCCGCGCCCTGAGCCATCTGGACCTCCTCCAGTTGCCCGGCTGCGCGAACCTGGACCACCTGTTTCTGTTTCCGAGCGACGTGGGCTTGGCGCCTTTCGACGGCCTGTCCACGGGCGAGGAATGGGAACCCGGCGATCCGGTGGTCTTCAGCGTGGCCTACCAAGGCTCGTTCCTTCGCACCGGCGGCGATCCGAGCATTCCGTCGGAGCTTAACCCGCTGGCCCTGCCGGTGATCAAGTACGAGGCCATACCGGGCAGCATGGACGAACCGGGCAAGAACGGCGTGGGCGTGTTCATATTCATCTGCAACGTGTATCCGACCTACGGCACGCTGACGGACTTCGTTCTGGCCAAGCACAACGGCAACGTGGCCGTGGGCGACCTGACGGGCGCGTACCCGTCGTGCACCCCAACTCCTGAGCCGATGACGGCGGCGTTGGTGGGCCTGGGCCTGGGCGGCCTGATCGTATCGCGCCGCCGCCGCACAGGCCGGTAACCGGCCGGCAACAGGTCCATGCGCATGGACGATGCCTGCGCCTCGGGCGAAAGCTCGCGGCGCAGGCTTTCTTTTATCGAACGCTGCGCGAGCACGAGGCACGGCCCTGTTTTTCGAGGTGCTGCTGGTGATAGGCCTCGGCCGCATAGAAGGCCGGCGCCGGCAGGATCTCGGTGACGATGGGGCGGGCAAAGCGGCCGGAGGCGGCCAGTTGCGCTTTCGAGGCTGCGGCGGCCGCCTGCTGAGCCGGCGTGTGGACGAAGATGGCCGAGCGGTATTGCCGGCCGACATCGGGCCCCTGCCGGTTGAGCTGCGTCGGGTCGTGGCATTGCCAGAAGACGTCGAGCAGTTCCTCGTAGGAGACCTGGCCGGGATCGAATTCGACGCGGACGGCCTCGGCGTGGCCGGTGCGGTCGGTGCAGACCTGCTCGTACGTTGGGCGATCCACCGTGCCGCCGGTGTAGCCGACGGTCGTGGCGACGACGCCCTCGATGCGGCGGAAGGCGGCTTCGACGCCCCAGAAGCATCCGGCGGCGAAGGTGGCGGTTTCGGTGCGGCCTGCGGCGGCATCGCGCGCGTCGCCGTTCGGCTGCGGGTCGGTTCTGGTTGCGTTCATCGGTCGTTCCTCCCGGTCCAGGCAGCCGCCCGCGGCCGCGGCCACCCACACGGTGGCAGCCATCGTCGCCACACATACCGCCGGTCGCGCCATCGCAGTTCCCCTTGCCCGCCACAGCCCCCTCATCAGGCATTGTATCCGCCGCGTCAAGCCTCCGGCGGACAGAACCGGCGACGGACGGAGCCGGCGGCGTGCACGACATGTTTGTGGCGTGCAACGGGTCTGCTGATAGCGCCAACCGTAGGGGCGGCGCGCTGCAAGTCCCGAGCCTCGTCGAGGGGGGAGCCGCGCTCCCAGGGTGCCTGTCCCCCGCGGGTCGCTCGCGAGCGACCCCTACATCGCTTCCACCCGTTTCCGCGGTACGAGAGCCTGCGTAGGTCGGGCCAACAGACCCGACAGGCGTGGGGTGGGTCCGCCGGACCCACGCGGATGCTAGCTCATGCCCGCGGTTGACCGTCGCGGCCGTCCGCGGTACAGTGACGCGACGCGCTGCGGGAGGAACCCAACTCATGCCCACGTCCACAGGACGCACCAGCGGCGGACGCCCGACGGTGTTCGGACGGCGCGCCGCCGTGTCCACCGGTCATTATCTGGCCACCGAAATCGCGATCCATGTGCTCCGCTCCGGGGGCAACGCGTTCGATGCCGCCGTGGCCGGAGGCGTGGCCCTCCAGGTCCTCAAGCCGCACCAGAACGGCCTGGCCGGCGAAGTGCCCGCCTTGCTCTGGTCGGCGGCCGAGAACCGCCCGTGGGCCCTGAGCGGCCACGGACCGGCCCCGCGGGCCGCCACGGTCGACCGGTTCCGGCGCCTCGGCGTCCGAAGCATCCCCGGCGACGGGTTCCTCCCGGCCATCGTGCCCCCGGCCTTCGCCTCGTACATGTTCCTGCTCAAGCGATTCGGCACCCGCACCGTCGCCGACGTGCTCGAACCGGCCATGGCCCTGGCCGCCCATGGCTTCGCCATGACCGACGGTCTCCGCGAGGTCATCGCCGCCAACGCCGAACGCTTCCGCACCCAGTGGCCCACCAGCGCCGCCGTGTGGCTCCGCGACGGCCAGGCCCCCGCGGCCGCCACCGTCTTCAAGAATCCCGATCTGGCCCGCACGCTCGGGCGGCTCATCGAGGCCGCCGCCGGCAAGCCGCGCGGCGACGGGTGCGACGCGGCCGCCGACCTGTTCTACCGCGGCGCCATCGCCCGAGAAATCCTCGACTTCGCCTGCGGCACGCCCGTAGCCGACGCCACCGGCGGCGCGCACGCGGCCCTGCTGACGGCCGACGACCTTGCCGCCTACCGGCCCGCCCTCGAACCGCCCGCCCAGGTCCGGTGGCGCGACCTCGACGTCCTGAAGTGCCCCGCCTGGACCCAGGGGCCCGCCATGCTCCAGACGCTGGCCATCCTCCGCCACGTCGATCTGGCGGCCATGGGCCACAACTCCGCCGACGCCATCCACACCGTGGTCGAGGCCATGAAACTCGCCTACGCCGACCGCGAAGTCTACTACGGCGACCCTGCCTGCGCCGACGTGCCCATGGACCGCCTGCTCAGCGACGCCTACGCCGCCCGGCGCGCCGCCCTGATCGACCCGCGACGCGCGAGCCTGGCCCTGCGGCCCGGAGACCGGCCGCCGCTGGCCGACTACGCCTCCGGCGCCGACGTCGATGCCGCCTACGCCGCTGCGGCCGGCGACGGATCGGCCCACGGCGACACCACCAAACTCGACATCCTCGACCCCGCCGGCAACGCCATCAGCGTCACGACCAGCGGCGGCTGGCTCCAGTCGTCGCCGGTGATTCCCGGCCTGGGCTTTCCCCTCGGAACGCGAGGACAGATGTTCTCGCTGACGCCCGGACACCCCAACTGCCTGGCCCCGGGCAAACGCCCGCGGTCCACCCTGACGCCGACGCTCGCGCTGCGCAACGGCATGCCGCACATGGTCTTCGGGTCCCCCGGCGGCGACTGCCAGGACCAGTGGGCCCTACAGTTCCTGCTCAACGTGGAACTCTGGGGCATGAGCCTCCAGGAAGCCGTCGAGGCCCCGACCTTCTGGTCCGCCCACTGGCCCAACAGCTTCTACCCTCGCACGTGCTCGCCTGGACAGTTGCACGTCGAGAGCCGCCTGGACGAGGCCGTCGTGGCCGATCTGGCGTCGCGCGGCCACCGGATTCAGCGTGAAGCGGCCTTCGCCGGCGGCAACACGGGGGCCTGCCGCGTGCAGCACGAGAGCGATGGCGGCACGCTGCTCTCGGCGGCAGCCAGCCCGCGTCTGGAACCCGCCTACGCGCTGGCGTTCTGACAGGGCATCGTCACAGGCAGACAGACGCATGGCGCAAAAGCCCGCAGGTTCGGCGATGGACGAGCCCTGGTATACGAGACCCAGAGAGAGGCATGCGGCCTTTTACGCACACCGTGGTTTGAGGGCCGAAAAACGCCGATCGAGACGAATCAAAGGCTGTCGTGGTATGCCTTGAAGGCCAGATAATGCGCGAAAACACGCAATTCTGGTGTGTGATAATGCGCACCGTGTGTGACTTCCAGTGTGGTCCGTCGATGTTTCGATAAATGAAGTGCTGCACACCGGTCGGAAATCAATGCCACAGGAAAAAAGGTAACTGTGGCATGGCCTTTGCACTTTCACGTAGAGTGGACAGTGCCCACGTTGGGCTTCGGCAATCGGTTAGTTACCTTTTGCCACTGGTGGTCGGGTAATCCCCCCTCCCGACCACTCTTTTTTTGCGCTCATCCGGCATTCTCGGGAAGCCTTTGCACGTACCGCTCTCCCCTCACGGACGAGGTGGCAGCAACCCCTCTCCCTGCGTGCAGGGAGAGGTGCCCCGAGCACAGCGAGGGGCGGTGAGGGTCGAACGCCAGAGTCCGCGTGGGTCCGGTGGACCCACCCTACGCGCTGCGTGCAGGGGGAGGCGCCCCGAGCACAGCGAGGGGCGGTGAGGGTCGAAC
>JAAYDY010000036.1 GCA_012729015.1 Phycisphaerae bacterium
AGGGTGGCTGCTTGCAGCCACGCGGAAGGGCAAGGAAATTCGCTCATGCCTGACGGGGCAGGCATGGCACCCAGCAACAACCAACCACGCAACGAATTGTCGGACAGGCTCGCCCCGTCAGGCATGGTCGTTGTCGTACCGTGGCACGGGCATCTTGCCCGTGAGTCCCAGGGGCATCCTGCCCCTGGCTGGCGGGCCATGTTGTACAACAGCGGATCGCGTCAGGCTGCGCCGAGGTCGGTTCTGTCGCGGAAGATGTTCTTCCGTGTCCAGGCGTCGCCGCGGTAGCGGTAGAACATGACGGCGCTGAGAAGGGCCAGGTGAACGACGCCGGCGACCCAGGCGCCGGGCATGCCGAGGCCGACCTTGAAACAGAGGATCCAGGCCAGCGGGAGGAAGAGGCCCCAGGTGAGCAGTTGCTGGACGACGGCGGGCCAGAGGGTGTCGCCTCCGCCGCGCAGGGTGCCCATGAGGGCGATGCACGTGCCGTCGAAGATCTGCCACACGGCGGCGATGCGCATGGCGGTGGCGCCGAGGGCGACGACCTGCGGCAGCGTGTCGGCGCCGGCGCCGTCGCCCGTCTGGAGGATGAGGAAGAATCCGACGAACCGTTCGGCGAAGACGAACATGACGACCGAGAGGACGCTCATGTAGAGGGTGGCCAGAATGACGCCGCTGCGGCCGGCGCGTCGTGCGGCGTCGGTCTGACGGCGTCCGAGGTAGAAGCCTGTGAGGGTGGCGGCGGCGTGGCCCACGCCGAGCATCGGGAACCAGGCCATCTGCGTCAGTTCCATGACGACGGCGTTGGCGTCCAGGGCGATCGTGCCGAGGCGCCCCACGAGCCACGCGTGCCACAGAGCCCACGCCAGGACATCGAGCGACCATTGCCACGAGGTCGGCACGCCGATGCGGAGCAGGCCCTTGATGCGCTGCCAGCTGACACGCCAGGCGTGCCGCGTGCGGCACTCGCGGGCCGCGCGGCCCGTCAGGAAGGGTATCGCGAAGAGCATCATCGAGACGACGTTGGCCAACAGTGTGGCCAGTCCCGCCCCGGCGACGCCCATTCGCGGAAACGGGCCGACACCGAAAATCAGCAGCCAGTTCAGCGCGACGTTGCAGGCGTTGGCGACGACCGTGATGGCGAAGATGAGCTTGGTGCGGCCGAGGCCCTGGAAGAAACTGTTCAGCGACGCCGTCACCAGGAGCACGGCAAGCGACTGGGCGCGGTAGTGGGTGTAGGCGACTTCCATGGCCTGGGTGTCGGCGTCGTGGCCCAGGAGGGCGAAGAGCCAGGGCAGGGCGGGCACGGCGGCGAACCCTACGAGGCCCATCGCCAGGGCCAGGTAGACGCCCTGCCAGGCGTAGCGGGCGCCGTCCTGGGGGTCGCCGCGGCTGAGGCTCTGGCTGGTGAACGTGACGACGGCCGAGACGACACCGAAGCAGAAGGCCGAGACGGCGTGGAAGAAGATGGCGGCCGTGGTGACGGCGCCGACGGCGCCGCGGCCGACGCCGGCCACCATGATCGTGTCGGCGAAGACCATGCCGACGTTGGTCATGAAGGCCGCCACGGCCGGCGCCGCCAGGCGCACCATCTCTCCGAGGCCGCCCGGCGTCAACGGATGCGAGGCGGTCACCAGCGTGGCCGAGAGCTGCGAAGGTTGAGGTTCCATCGGACTCACAGACTCGATAGTCGGCGCCGGACTTCCTGCGGCGGCAGCGACGCCACGCGAAACACCTTCTCCGGATTCGTCGGACCGGACACAAGCTCCAGGTCGCGCGGCTTCAGGCCGAGCACCCGGGCCAGCAACTCGGCGACGCCGCGGTTGGCCGCGCCCTTCTCGGCCGGGCGGCTCACGGTGACCTTCAGCCGCCGGCCCAGCAGGCCCGCCACACGGTCGCGCGAGGCCCCCGGCACGACCTTCACCGGCAGCAGCGTGCCGCTGCGCTCGTCGCCCGACAGATCGAGATTGTCCCACGCGCCGTTGCCCATGTCGTGTGACCGCCATGATACCGCCGCGCGCCGGCCAATGCAATCGGCGGCGAATCGTGGCGCCGTCGATTGCCTTGCGGGCGTTCGTGTGGTAACGTACTGTGCTTGTGCCGTCGTCGGACGGCGCCAGGGTGCATTGGCGAGTCGGGAAAGGGCCAACGTGAACCATCGGACGGACCTGGGCGAGGCGGTGTCGCGCGACATTCTGCCGTTTGTCACCAAGCCGAGCCAGTACATTGGCGGCGAGGTCAATGCCGCGCCGCGCATCGCGTGGGACGCCGCGAGCGTGCGGTTCTGTCTGGCGTTTCCCGACACGTACGCCATTGGCGTGTCGCACCACGGGTCGGCGATCCTGCACGAGATGCTCAACGACCGGCCGGGCACGCTGTGCGACCGAACGTTTCTGCCGTGGCCCGACGCCCAGGACCGCATGAGGGCCGCCTCCGTGCCGCTGTGGTCGTGGCAACTGCGTCGCCCGGTGCGCCGCTTCGACCTCCTGGGCATCAGCCTGCAATACGAGTTGCTCTACACCTCGACGCTCAATCTGCTGGAACTGGCCGGCGTGCCGCTGCGCGCGTCCGAGCGGACCGAGGCGGACCCGCTTGTACTGGCCGGCGGCCCGGGGCCCAACAACCCGGAGCCCATGGCGGCGTTCATCGACCTGTACCTGATCGGCGACGCGGAGGAGGCGCTGCCGGCCGTTCTCGACGCGTTCGAGGCGCTGAAGCGAGACGAGCCCGACCTGCCGCGGCAGGAACGGATCGCCCGACTCGCGTCGGCGCTGCCGTGCCTCTACGCGCCGGCGTTCTACGAGCCGGAGTACGGCCCCGATGGACGCTTCGTCGCCCTGCGCCGCACGCGCGACGGGCTGCCCGAACGGATCACGGCCGCCCACGTCGCCGACCTCGATGCGGCGCCGTCGCCCGTGCGACCGGTGGTCCCGTTCGGCGAGGGCGTTCACGAGCGGCTCACGATCGAGATCATGCGCGGGTGCCCGCGGCGATGCCGATTCTGCGAGGCCGGGCACACCAAGGGCAAGCTCCGCCTGCGGTCGCCCGAGCGGATTCTCGACATCGCCCGCCGCGGCATCGCGGCCACGGGGTACGAGGAGATCAGCCTCCTCAGCCTCAGTTCGTCGGACCATCCGCAACTGCACGAGATTCTGCGGCTGCTGGACGGCGAGTTCCGCAAGCAGAACGTGTCGCTGGCGTTGCCGAGCCTGCGGACGAACGAGCAACTGGCGACGTTGCCGGGGCTGCTGTCGCAGGGCCGCAAATCGGGCCTGACGCTGGTGCCCGAAGCGGCCACGGAGCGTCTGCGGCGGGCCATCGCCAAGGACGTGGACGAGCAGCACCTGGTGGACGGGGCCCGCGAGGCATTCCGCCGCGGGTGGAACCTGCTGAAGCTCTATTTCATGGTGGGCCTGCCCGGCGAGCGGCCGGAGGACATCGACGGCATCATCGCGTTGTCGGTGCGTCTGGCGCATCTGCGGGAAGAGTTCGCCAAGGGGCCGGCCCGGATCAACGTGGCGGTCTCGACGTTCATCCCGCGGCCGCACACGCCGCTTCAGTGGGCACCGATGGCCGACGAAGCGTACATTCAGTCGGCCCGCGCGCGGCTGCGCGAGCTGGCGCAGCCCCACCGGTACCTGAGCGTGAAGTTCCACCACGTGGAGCGTTCGCTGCTGGAAGGCGTCCTGAGCCGCGCGGACCGGCGCATGGGCGACGTCATCGAGGCGGCCTATCGGGCCGGGGCGACGCTGGACGCCTGGAACGAGACGTTCGACTTCAGCCGCTGGACGGCGGCCCTGCGCCAAGTCGGGCTCGATGCGGCCGAGTACCAGCGCGGCCGCGAGCCGGACGAGCCTCTGCCCTGGTCGCACATTGACATGGGCCTCCCGGCCGACCACCTGCTGCGGCAGTACGAACGCACGCTGGCCACACTCGCCGACGAGGGGTGACGCCGCTCTCCCCGAGCGTGGGCTCCCACAGAGCGTCTTGCGTGGCCTTCCCCGGCGGTGCTATACTGCCGCGCACCATGAAACGTTTCCTGGGATCGTTTTTCTACGTCGGGCTGTTTCCGTTCGCGCCGGGGACCGTGGCGGCGCTGGCGGCGGCGGCGCTGGTGGGCCTGAGCTACGCGCTGGGGTCGGCGTGGTGGCCGTGGGCCGTGGCAGCCGGGGCGGCGTTCTTCGTCGGCGTCTGGGCCGGGAGCACGTCCCTGCGCGCCTTCGGCGAGAAGGATCCCAAGGCGTTCGTCCTGGACGAGGCCGTCGGGCAGACGGTCGCGTGCCTGGGGGCCCATGCGGCGCTGGCCGGGACGTGGCCCCTGTGGATCAACGTCGCCACGGCCTTCGCGCTGTTCCGCTTCTTCGACATTCTCAAGCCGCCGCCGATCCGCCAGGCCGAGCGCCTGCCGCACGGCTGGGGCATCATGGCCGACGACCTCCTGGCCGGCATCGTCTCGGCGGCCATCCTCGTTGCCGCCAACGCACTGGCCCGCTGAGAAGGCGCGTCGCCGCGGAAGCCTCGTCCGGGCTGCGGCCGCGGAACCGACTCGACACGGCGCCGTTGAGGCCCTATCATCGCACTGTCGGTTCGACCACCAGGCCGCCCACAGCGCGAGGAGCCTTCGATGCCCGAAGCGATGCATGTCATTCAGGAACACCATCTGCTGATGTTTCTGATCCAGATGCTGCTGCTCCTCGGGCTGGCGCGCGGTCTGGGCCACCTGTGCCGCCGCGCGGGGCAGCCCCCGTTGCTGGGCGAGATCGTCGCCGGCGTTCTGCTCGGGCCGACCCTGCTGGGCCGACTGGCCCCGGCGGTTCAGGGGTGGCTTTTCCCCGTCGATGCCGTACAGATCAGCATGCTCGACACCGTGGCGTGGGTGGGGCTGTTTCTGCTGCTGCTCAGCGCCGGCCTCGAAGTGGACGTCTCCGTCGTGTGGCGACAGCGCAGCGACAGCCTGAAGATCTCCATCAGCGACATCGTTCTGCCGATGGCGATCGCGTTTGTTCCCGCGTGGCTGCTGCCGGACCGGTACCTGGGAGACCCGAGCCAGCGGCTGGTCTTCGCCCTGTTCATCGCCACCGTCAGCACGGTCAGTGCCTTGCCGATGACGGTGAAAGTGCTGCACGACCTGGACCTGCTCAAGAGCGACCTGGGTCTGCTGGCCGTCAGCGCGCTGACGATCAACGACATCATCGGATGGGCGATCTTCACGATTCTCCTCGGGTTCGCCTCCGGCGGCGATCCGGGATGGGGCCACGTGGGGACGACGATCGGCGGGACGGTGCTGTTCGCGGCCGCGTGCATGACGATCGGCCGGCGCATCGTCTCTCGCGGGATCGTCCGGGCTCGCGACAGCCGCCAGGGCGACGCCGGCCTCGTCCTGACGTTCGTCTGTTGCGTCGGGCTGCTCGCCGGCGCCGCCACGCAGTGGCTCGGCATCCATGCCCTGTTCGGTTTCTTCCTGGCGGGCATCATGGCGGGCGGCTCGGCGGCCCTCAGCGAACGCACGCGCCACGTCATCAACCAGATGGTGCACGCCGTCTTCGTCCCGGTGTTCTTCGCCACCATCGGCCTGCGGATCGATTTTATCTCCGGGTTCGACCTGTTGCCGGTGGCTGTGCTGACGGTCGTCGGCATCGGCGGCCGCTACCTCGGCGCCTGGGTCGGCGCGCGGATGACGGCGCTGTCGCCCGAGGATCGTGTGACCATCGCCGTCGCCCACACGCCCGGCGGCAGCATGGAGATGGTCATCGGCCTGATCGCCTGGCAGTTCGGCCTGATCACGCTGCCGGTCTTCGTGGCCATCATCTTCGCAGCGATTGTGTCGTCGCTGCTGTTGGGTCCGTGGATCGCCTGGTCGGTGCGCCGGCGACGGCAGATCAATGTGATCGAACTGTTCGACCGCCGCGCGATCCGCCTCGATGTGAACGCCGCCACACGCAACGAGATGCTCTCGCGGCTGGCAGAGGCGGCCGCGGCACTGGACGGCATGCCGCCGGCCGAAAGCATCCGAACCGCTGCACAGGCCCGCGAAGACACGGCCGGCACCGCCATCGGCCACGAGATCGCCGTGCCCCACGCACGCATGGCGGGTCTGCGGCGGCCGCTGGTGGTCTTCGGCCGCTCCGACGGCGGCCTGGAGTGGAACGCCCCGGACGGTCTGCCCGTGCACCTGGCGTTTCTGATTCTGACGCCGGCCCAGGCCGCCAACCTCCAGGTCCAGATCCTGGCCGCCTTGGCCCGCGCCATGAGCGACGAAACCACCCGGCAGCGGCTGATTCACGCCGACACCGAAGACCAGGCGTGGACGATTCTTCGGGAAGCCCTCGCCGACCGATCCGTGGCCGCTCGCCCGGCCTGAGGTGGCGACACACCTGTACCGCCACGGCCCCGCGCACGTCCGGGGCCCTTATCCTACCTCTGGAGACCAGGGCCACCGGCCGGCATTCGCAGCTCCGTGCCGAGGGCCTGGTTGATCTGGTCGAACAGGGCCCGCATCTTGAACGGTTTCAGCAGCACCGCCCGCAGGCCGTCCTCGCTGGCACGGACGATCGCATGCGACGGGTCGTAGCCGAAGGCCGTCATCAGGATCACCGCCGTCCGGGGCTGCGCGGCCCGGATGTCGCGGAACACCTCGTACCCGTTCTTGTACGGCATGCGGATGTCCGAGAGGACCAGGTCGTACGGCGTGGCCAAGGCCATCTCGACGGCCTGCCGCCCGTCGCGGGCCAGGTCCACGGTCGCCCCCAGGCCGGTCAGGATCGAGCGGAGACTCTCGAGAATGGTCGGCTCGTCGTCGGCAATCAGCATCCGCCGCCCCGCCAGCGGTCCGTCGCCTGCGGCCGCCTCGGCCTCTGCCGCCGAAACGCCCCGGCCGTCCGTCGCCGCCTTGTCCCGCGTGGTGTCCTTGCCGCCGTCGCCCATGCCGAGAGAGTCCTTTCCCTGTGACTTCGCCGGCCGCACTATAGCCCTGCGCGCTGGCCCTGTCAACGTGAGGCCCCGGCAGGGCAACTGCGTGACGCCGTTCCCGAGCACCGTCGAGGAGCCGCCACGCGGAGAGTTCAAGCCATACGGCATGCCTGACGGGGCAGGCATGGCACCAGGCCGTCGCTCCAAAGTGTGGCACACGTGCCCACAAATGTGACAGACATCCGTCCGGGAGCGCGGAAGCCGCATCAGGGTTGCAGGCACGCGCCACGCGGCCAGAAAAAATCCCGCCGCACAACGCGCCGACATATGGCCGCACGTGACACAACCCCGGCAACCTCATGCAGTTGCGCCGCCCTGCCGGCGTCCCGACGCAGACAACGGGAGCTATAGGCCCAAGGATGGCCCGGATATCTGCATTTTCATACTTTACTTCCGCCCGTGGGGTGTGTATGCTTCTCGCTTCATCGCGGGTCCACGCGAAGCGGCAGTACTCAATGGTGGCCGGTTCGATGGGCAGCCCAGGGGGGTACTGTCCGAGGACGTTCCGGCCGCCATTTTTTCTGCGCCGCCGGCGACACACGCCTGTCACCCACCCCCGCCATCCTCACGGCTTCGGGACGTACGTACGCAGCAGTTTCGCCATGCCGCTGTCACCGCCGACGAAACCGAAGAGCCCCCCCAAATGCTCAACGACTCGTGCATCGACCATGTCCAGCGGCGTCTGGCCCTTGGCGTTTCTTGCATGAACGTCGGCCCCGGCCTCCAGCAACTGACGCACCACGTCCTCGTGGGCTTTGTTCCGGACGGCAATGTGCAGCGGCGTGTCGCCGGAGGCATCGGGCGCGTTCACCTTGGCGCCGCGCTCCAGAAGCACCTTGATGAATTGCTGCTCATCCGCCGATTCGCAAGCGGCAACGACGAAGTGCAGCGCCGCCCGCCCATCGCGGCACTGCCGGTTGACATCGGCTCCGTAGCCAAGCAGCAGGCGCCATGATCCGGGAAACAGACCGGTGCAGTGCTTCGCCGCGGCCATCAGCGGCGTCATGCCGCCGCCTGGCTCCACGGCGTTTACGTCGGCCTCTGCGCCCAGCAGCGCCATCGTGAGCCGGTCGTCGCCGCACATCACGGCCCAGTGAAGCGCAGACCACCCGGCAACATCCCGAGCCGTCACGATCTCGGGGTGCCGTGCCAGGCATTCGCGTATCTTGATGCACCGCACGAAATCGCTCATATCCGCCCGCTCATCCCACTCCGGTATCCACACCTTGGCCCATGTGCCGCGCGCGTAGGCGTCCAGGTGGGGGTCTTCGGCCAGGCGGATCGCCGACGTGATGAGTTGGTCCACGCGACAGCCCGCGGCCGAAACATAGCGGTGAAACGGCAGCCGGCCCGCTGCATCCCTGGCAGCCGGATCAGCGCCCAGGGCGATCAAGCGGCCGAGTTCGGTGGAGGACATCCTTTTGTTTCCCGCGGCGACGTGCAGCGGCGTGCTGCCGTCCATGGCGCGGGCCTTGATGTTGGCCCCCAGGGCCACCAGGGACTCCGCCACATCCAGACCTCTTTGCGTCATGGCCGCATGCAATGCCGTCTCCCCGCGGTCGTTCGTCGCATCGACTCGTGCGCCCCGCTCGGCGAGGAAGCGAACATCATCGGCATCAGCCTCCGGATTACTCGCGACCAGATGCAGTGGCGTGTTGCCCCTGCCGTCCTTCAGGCCGATGTCCGCCCCGAGGGCGAGCATTCGCGAAAGCCAGCCCGGATGTTTGACCCACTCGCCGCGGTCCGTCAGGTCCTCGAATGGCGTCATCTCGTCCAGGTTGCCGCAGACAGCCATGTGCAGCAGCGTGTCGCCGTCCTGGTTGCGGGCATTGATGTCGAGGCCGCACTTCGCGAGGAAGATGGCCACGTCGTCGTTCCAGGTGAACACGACGCCCAAGTTGTCCTCCCTGCAGCAAATGTTGAAGTGGTGGAACGCCGTGTTGCCTTGGTTGTCGCGGGCGAGCGGATCGGCCCCGAGGTCCACGAGCGTCTGGCAGAACTCGGTTTCCTCGTAAGGCACCGCCGCCAGAAGGCGCGTGCGTCCTGCCCCATCGCGCGCATCCACCTGTGCCCCGGCGGCGACCAGCAGCCGCGCGACCGACGCCTCATAGGCTCCGTGCAGAGGTGTCCGCCCCTCGTTGTCCTGGGCATTGGCTTCTGCCCCGTGCTCCAGCAACACGGCTACCAGGCTCTCGCTGCTATCGCTGTCCTCGCTCTGTGCAACAGCCCAGTGGAGTGGCGTCATGCCATATTCGTTCCTGGCATTCGCGTTGGCGCCGGCATCCAGCAGGAGTCTGACCACCTCCACCCGGCGGGTGGTTGTGCAGTGGCACGCCGTGTGCAGAGGCAGCATGCGGCTTGGAGAGGCAGCAGCCTCAGGGCCCCAGCGAAGATACCGCTTCACCTGCGCGACGTCGGCGTTTCGAACGGCTGTCAGGAAGTCCTCGCTCGGTGGTGCACCCCGGGCAAGGAAGAAGGCGGCGGTTACGGCCAGGGCGCCAGCGGCAACGGCCAGATGCGTTCGGGTGGACGTGTTCAGGGTCCGCGTCAGTGGCATCGCGTCGCTCCGCACCGTGGCAGCGACAGGCTTTGGCCGTCAGGCGGCCGGGGGCGTCGCGCCGCCCGTCGGCGACGGGGAGCTGCGCGCCGCCGCGAAGTAGTCCAGCAGGCTCCACAGCGTGACGCCGGCGATCATCAGGATAATCGCCTTCAGCGCCCAGCCGACCGCCGGCACATCGAAGTTCGTCAGCCGCATCATGCCCGGCTCCAGGTCGGCCCACGCGAAGATCGCCGCCAGCAGAATCGCCCCGAGGCCCTGGACCCAGGCCTTGGTCTTGCCGCTCAGGCGGGCGGCCACGGGTTTGCCGCTCAGGATGCACATGATGCGGATGTAGGCGACCGAGATGTCGCGCAGGGCCAGCAGCAACAGGAGCCACAGGGGGCAGATCTCCGCCGAGGCCAGGCCGAAGAAGATGATCAGTCGCGACGTGGAGTCGCAATAGGGGTCGAACAGCGAGCCGAACCGGCTCGACACGTTCAGCCGGCGGGCGAGCAGCCCGTCGAGAATGTCGGTCAGTTCGCTCAGGATCAGGAGGCCGACGACGGCCGTGGCGGCCGCCGAGCCCGGATGGGCGACGTGCAGGAGCACCGCGGCCACCGCCGCCAAGGGCACTCGGACCACCGTCACGTACTGGACGAAGAGGTATCGGGCTTTGCTGCTCACGGCCGGTACGGTGGCCTCCCAAGGGCGACCGGCGGCGACGCGCCGCCGAACGGGCGTCACTATAGCAAAGCCCCCTCGGGCCCGCTAGTGTCTTGATGCCGAATGTCTTGATGCCGAAATGCGGCTCTCGGGTCCGTCAGAGCCGTTCGCCCGGGCTGAGCAGATACTCCGCCGGGCGGCCTTTCTGCCGCACCAGGGCCGACAGCACGGCCATCGCCAGCCCCGCGCCGCCATAGACCGCCGCCAGCACACGCCACGACACCGGCGCGTAGGTCAGGTCTTCTCCGATCCGCGTGCTCAGGTTGTACATGGCCGCCGCATGGGTCCAGTCGAACCCGCCGGCCTCCGAGACGCTGAACAGCGGATTGGCCGCCACGAGCCATTTCTGGCCGGCCAGCATCACCGGCTCGCTCCGCACCAGCAGCACCACGTCGCCCCAGGCCGGCGACGCCAGCACCAGCAGCGCCGCCACGGTCACCGCCGCCGGACCGCCCACCGGCCACCGCCGCGACAGAAGCGCCGACGCCCCGCACAGCGCCGCGGCGAACCCCAGGGCCAGCGCCTGCGCAGCCACCACGAACGCGACGGCCTCGCCCGGCGTACCCAGGAACAGCAACACCTGGAGCCGTGCCGCCGCCACCAGCGGCAACGATGCCGCCGCCGGCAGCCCCACGGCCAATGCCAGCTTCCCGCGGACCGTGCGGCGAAGCATCGTCAGCCCCGGCACCACCATGGCCAGCAGCGCGTACTCGGCGAAAATCCAGGCAACCAGTCCGTTCATGGCGTCACGCTTCTTAACATCGGCCGCCCTGCGGCCCCACGTCCACTGAAACCCCACCGCGCGGGAGGGGCCCCCGAGAATGCCGGACGCCCCTTTTTCGTTTACCGGCCGCCGCCAGAGTTTATACTCGTGTCTATGGCCGATTCTCAAGCAGTGGCGAGGTACCTGGCGCTGGTCTCCGGCCGCCGTCGCGGCGCCGGGGCCGACGTGCTGCGCGGACTGCTTCGGGCCGCGTCGCTGCTGTATCGGGCGGTCATGGCGGCCCGTCGCGGCTACTACCGCCTGGCGGCGCGACGTGTCGCCATCCCGGTGATCAGCGTCGGCAACCTCACGGTCGGTGGCACGGGCAAGACGCCGCTGGTGGCCCTGGTGGCGCGGCGGCTGGCGGCCCTGGGTCATCGGCCCGTCATCGTCAGTCGCGGCTACAGGCGAGCCGCCGGACAAGACGCCGGCGACGAGACGTCGGACCTGCGGCGGCTGCTGCCGGCGTCGGTGCGGCAGATCGAGGCCCGCGACCGCTACGTTGCACTGGCCCGGGCGATCCGCTCCGAGCCGCACGACGTCGCCGTTCTGGACGACGGGTTTCAGCACCTTCGCCTGTGGCGGAACCTGGACCTGGTGACGGTGGACGCCACGCAGCCGTTCGGCTACGGCTACTGCCTGCCGCGTGGACTGCTGCGCGAACCGGTGTCGGCCCTGCGGCGGGCCGGGGCGGTCGTCCTGACGCGGTGCGACCAGGCGGCGCCCGAGGGGCTGGCCGACGTGGAGCGCCGCGTGCGGGCGCACCTGCGCCCGGGGGCGGCGGTGCTCCATGCTGTGCATCGGCCGACGCGGTTGCTCGTAGCAGACGGGACGTCGGCGCCGCTGGAGTCGATCCGCGGGCGGCCGTGCTTCGCTTTCTGCGGCCTGGGCAACCCCGAGGCGTTTCACCGGACGCTGGCGGACCTTGGGGCCGTGGCGGCAGGGCGGCGGGACTTCGACGATCACCACGCCTACACGGCCGCGGACGCGGCGGCCATTGCCGAAGCGGCGCGGGCCGCCGCGGCCGAGTGGATTGTCACGACGACGAAGGATTTCACGAAGGCGGCCGCCCAGGAGCTGCGCGAGCATTGGCCCGCGGGTCTGCCCCTGGCCGCCGTCGAGGTGGACATGGTGCTGGCCGAGGGCGACCAGGCGCTGGATGCGTTGCTGCGGCCGCTGGTCGGGGCCGCCGAACAGGGAGACCAAAAGCGTGAAGAACCATAAGGACTATGAGCCGCTGGACCTGTCGGGCCTGAAGATGATCGGCATCGCCGATCGCAAGCACCTGGTGACGCTGGACTCGTTCGGCCGCGTGCCGCCGCAGGGGGCGACCGTGAGCGACTTCGTGGCCTCGTTGCCGCGAACGCCGGTGACGCGGGCGATGAACGAACTGGCCGACGCGATCGTGGCGGCGCACGAGGCCGACTGCCCGGTCGTCATGGCCATGGGGGCCCACGTGATCAAGGTGGGTCTGGCGCCGCTGGTGATCGACCTGATCGATCGCGGCATCGTGACGGCGGTGGCCCTGAACGGCGCGGGAGCGATTCACGATCTGGAAATCGCCATGCACGGCGAGACCAGCGAGGACGTGAAGGCCGGCCTGACGGACGGCTCGTTCGGCATGGTCGAGGAAACGCCGGCCCACATGAACGACGCCGCCATGCTCGGCCGCCACCGCGGCCTGGGCCGCGCCGTCGGCGACCTGATTAACGAGGACGAGGACGAATTCCCCAACGCCGCCGCATCGGTCCTGGCCGCGGCCAGCCGCCTCGACGCCGTGGCCACCGTCCACGTGGCCGTGGGCACCGACACGGTCCACATGCACCCGGACGCCCCCGGCGGCGCCATCGGCGCGGCCAGCCTCCTGGATTTCCGCAAAGTCTGCGCCGTCGTCAGCGACATGACGCGCGGCGTGTGGCTCAATGTCGGCTCGGCCGTCGTCCTGCCCGAGGTGTTCCTGAAGGCCTACACGGTGGCCGTCAACCTCGGCCACGACCTGTCGGAGATCGTGACCGCCAACTTCGACCAGATTCTGCACTATCGCCCGCGCGTCAACGTGCTGGAACGCCCGAGTCGCCGCGGCTACGCCCTCACCGGGCACCACGAGATCATGGTGCCGCTGCTGCACCAGATGATCGTTTCGCGGCTGTAGGGCCGCACGAAAGGAGCACTCGCCATGACCGACACGCTTCGTCCCGCACCTCCCGCGGCCGGGCAGGGGCCCACGCCGGCGCAGCCAAAGCCGGTCCGCTCGCGCCGCAAGCGGGGGTGCCTGATCGTCGGCATCGGGTGCCTCGTGCTGCTGCTGCTTCTGGCGCTGGCGCTGCTGGGGCTGTTTGTCTGGGGCAAGAATGACCTCGCGACCTGGACGAATGAGCAGTGGGAGCAGCGCAAGGAGCAAGCTATCATGGTGGATGAGGCGGACGACACTGAGGAGCCGGGCGCCCCGGCGCCGTGACCGGAAATCTTCAGAGAAAGGGTGGGCCCATGAACGATCAGAACTTCATGACGGGGCCGGGCGGCGGTGCGGCCATGCCGGGGGCGGCGGGATTGCCTGGGCAGCCACCGCAGAAATCCAGCAAGACCGGCTGGTGGCTGCTTCTGGGTGGCCTCGGCTGCCTGGGGCTGGTGGTGTTGCTGGGCGTTGCGGCCCTGGTGGCGTTCCTCTTCTACGCACGCAGTTCGGCTCGCGTCGCAGGCCCTATGCCCATGCCGTCCGCTCACGTAGTTTCTGGCCCGAGCGTGTCTCCCCAGGACTATCCCTACGGCGAGGATTGCCGCAGCTGGTCCCAGAGCGGCGCGGTCGCATCCGACCCGGCCCTGAGCGAGGCCGTGATGCAGCACGTCTTCACGACCTACGGTCGCCAGGCCCATGACGTCCTCGGCCGCGTCGCCGAACTCGATGCCGCAACGTCGAGGAGGAGCGACAGCCGCTCGGGCAAGGTGACGGTGACGCTCTCGAACGCCGCCGGGGAGAGTGTGGTGCTTGAACTGTCGTACATGCAGGACCCCGTCGGCGGCTGGATCTTCTCTCTGGACAACGACCCCTTCCCGAAGGAGGCCGCGCAGGAGGACGTGGGCGCCGCGGCCACGGCGGAACCGGCCGAAATGCAGTTCTTCGGCGTTGCCGCGACGGGCTCGAAGGTTGTGTACGTGATTGACCGCAGTGGCTCGATGACCGACAGCATCATGTTCGTCAAACACGAGTTGAAGCGGTCCATCGGGATGTTGCGGCCGACGGATCAGTTCCTCCCGATCTTCTTCTCCAGCGGCCCCGCGAAGACCATAGCCGGCGGCCGTCTTCTCACGGGCGTCACAGCGAACAAAGAACGAGCGTACGAGTTCATCGACAACATCGTGCCGATCGGCCAGACCGATCCCGAGGGGGCGCTGAAGGAAGCCTTTCGCCTCCGCCCGGACACGATCTACCTGCTGACTGACGGCGAATTCGACCAGAAGATCGTCGGGCTCGTTGCGCGACTCAACGCCGACAAACGCGTCAAGGTCCACACGATTTGCTTCATCTACTCCAACGGCGAACCGATGCTGAAGGAGATTGCCAGGGACAACGGCGGAACGTACAAGTACGTGGGCGAAGACGATCTGAATCAGCTGGAGTGAGCGGGGAGGGCCCCGTGGCCCGAGCCCCACCTCTCCTTTGAGCCCTGAAAGGGCGCGACCTGTTGGGCCACAGAACAGGTTGCGCCCCTCTGGGGCTTGGGTTCTTATGGAAGACCGTCACCGGAGGCTGCGGCTCGACGAAACGGCCGTCGAGCCTCCGCCCCCGGCTACACTCTCGTCGACCCTTCGGGCCTCAGTGCGTAGGTCGAGTCAACAGATCCGGCACCCCGGAGCGGGTACGGCGCGACGCATCCGTCGGGTCTGTTGATCCGACCTACGCCTACGCCTCCAACAACGACCGTCGCGTGTGCTCTGGCGAACGACAGCCGCACATGCCGGACTCTTTGGGCATCGCCTGCTTGGGGGAATGGCGGACGAATTTGCTTGAAAGGGCAGGTGGGGTCTGGTAGGATTCCCTGTTCCCTGCTGCGGGAGGCGTCGGGCACAGTGCATGCGGCGTCGGGCAGCGGGGTGTTTCAGGGTCAAAAACGCCGATAAGAGACGGAGGAGTGCCTTGGCGGTCAAGATCAGAATGAAGCGTTTCGGTCGGACGAATCGGCCGTATTACCGGATCAACGCGGTGGACGGCCGTGCGGCCCGCGACGGCCGCGTGATCGAGGAACTGGGGTCGTACGATCCTCACGGGAGCGAGGACCAGAAGGTGAAGCTGAACGCCGAGCGCATTCAGTACTGGTTGAGCGTTGGCGCGCAGCCGAGCGACACGGTCCGGTCGTTCCTGAAGAAGGCCGGTCTGCTGAAGCCGGCCGCGAAGCCGCAGGCGTAGGCCGGAGTCAGGCCGCGCGAGCGTACAGTGAGGTTGTTGCCGCGACCCGGAGACCCGTGGTCGCGGTTTCTTTTTGTCGGCGGGTCCTTCGGGGCCGCGTGGCGAGAGGGCGAACGATGCCGCTGCGAATCGACATACTGACGCTGTTCCCGGAGATGTTCGAGGGGTTCGTCGGCGAGAGCATGATCCGGATCGCGCAGGAAAAGGGTCTGGTGGACATTTGCCTGACGGACATTCGCGACTTCAGCCGCGACCGCCACCAGAAGGTGGACGACACGCCGTACGGCGGCGGGCCGGGGATGGTGATGAAGGTGCAGCCGGTGGTGGACTGCATCGAGGCGGTGGTGGAGCGGGACCGTCGTCGGGGGCCGATCGTGCTGATGACACCGCAGGGCGAGGTGTTCCATCAGCGGCAGGCCCACGCCTTTGCCGAGCGGGCGGATCGGCTGATCCTGGTGTGCGGCCATTACGAGGGTTTCGACGAGCGCATCCGGGCGTTCTGCGACATGGAACTGTCGATCGGCGACTATGTGCTCTCGGGCGGCGAAGTGCCGGCGATGGTCGTGACGGATGCGGTGGTGCGGCTGGTGCCGGGCGTGCTGGGCGACGAGACTTCGCCGCACGACGAGTCGTTCAGCGACGGGTACCTGGAATATCCGCAGTACACGCGTCCACCGGAGTTCCGCGGGATGGCCGTGCCGGACATTCTACTGAGCGGCCACCATGCCGAGATCGAGAAGTGGCGGCGGGAGCAGGCCCGGGTGCGCACGAGGCAACGGCGGCCGGATTTGTAGGCCCCTGCGGGGAACACGGCGGAAGGGTGTGCGGCATTCGATCCTCACCGCCTCTCGCTGAACGCTCGGGGCGCCTCTCCGTGCAAGCAGGGAGGGTTGGTGCGGCGCCTTCCGGAAACCCCACGAAACCGAAAAAAGCGTGGCCCCGCCACGAGCGGGGCCACGTTACAAAGAAGAATCTGTCGCTGCTGGGGGGATTTGCAGTGACAGCTCTTCACTAATGGAGAAAACACCGGACGCCCGTGTGAATCATGATCATGCCGTACTCGTGGGCAGCCTCGGTGACCGATTCGTCGCGCAGCGATCCGCCCGGATGAGCGACGTACTTGACGTGGCTGCGGCTGGCGCGGTCGATCGAATCGCGGAACGGGAAAAACGCGTCCGAACTGACGCACACGTCGTCGAATTTCGCAATCCAGTCGGTTCGTTCCTTGCGCGTCAGCGGCTCGGGGCGGGCCGTCAACTGACTCAGCATGAACCGCTCTTCCGGCTCGCTCAGCTCGTCCCAGATCAGGTACTGGTCCACGACGTTGGCCTTCTCGGCCTTCATCAGACCCTCCTTGAACTTCAGGCCGAGCACCTTCGGGTGCTGCTGCATGAACCACTTGTCGGCCTTCGAGCACGCCAGCCGCATGCAGTGGACGCGCGACTGCTGCCCGGCGCCGTTGCCGATCACCTGGCCCTGGTACGCCAGGCACACGGAGTTCGACTGCGTGTACTTCAGCGTGATCGTGGCCACGGCGAGCGTTTCGGCCACGTCGTCGGGCACCTTGGCCCCCGGCGTGACCGGCTTCTTGAACATCCCGGTGGCGATCCGGGCGTCGTTGCGCTGCTGCTCGAGGGTGAAGCCGAACAACTGGCGGCTCTCGACCGCCGGCGGCTCGTAATCGGGGTCGATCCGCAGGATGAGGAACTTCCCGCCGCGCTTGTTCTTGAGAATCTCCAGGGCGTCGGCGTCGTAGCCGGGGGCGATGATCAGGTCGCAGACCTCGCGGGCCAGGACGCGGGCCAGCGACGCATCGACCGTGTCGCTCACGGCCGCCACGTCGCCGAAACTGCACAGGCGGTCGCCGCCGCGGGCACGGACATAGGCCGTCGCCACGGGCGACAGGTCCTCCCGGTCCAGGAACTGGCTCTTCAGAAACGCCTCGTCCAGGGGCCGCGCGATGGCCGCCCCGGCCGGGCTGACGTGCTTGAAGCTGGCGGCGCCGGGTTTCCCGGTGGCCAGTCGCAGCTCACGGACCAGTTGCCAGGCGCCGATCGCGTCGAGCAGGTTGATGTACCCCGGCGTGCCGTTGAGCATTTCCAGCGGCGGCGGATCGCCGGGCACGATGAGCCGGGACTGGCCCTGGTGCGGATTGCAGCCGTACTTCAGTTTCGTTTCCATGGTGTGTCCTTTCGCCCGTCGGTTCCAGAGTTGGCACCGACGCCGGCGGGCGCGGCCACTGAACAGAAAACGCCCGGCGCCCCGTCGTGCGGTGCAGCCCAGGCGATCGGCTTCATCTCTCCTGCCGCGCTCCCCCGTGGTCGGTTCCACGTCCCATCTCGCCAGTCGCGCGGAGGATATCCCCCATGTCGGGCGGTATCATGACGGTTTCACGAGGCCCTGTCAAGCCCGTTGCCTGCGAAATCCGCTGCGGGTACAATCGCCGGTGCAGTCCGCCGCGAGGGGTGGCATGCAGATCGGGCCACAGACCCGACCGTGGAGCGGACGCCATGGCCGCTCGGCGTGGTTGCCGAGCACCGTTGAGCGGCGGCAGCGCCGAAGGAATCGGAGGCAGGACGCGATGAACATCGAGACCCACCCCGTCGGTCGTCCGCCGCAAGCCGCAACGCCTGTTATGAAGCGTCCCTCGGCCCGGCTCGATTGGGCCGTGACCGTGGGACTGAGCGTGGTCATGCTGCTTTTCCATCTCGGCTTCGTCAATTACTGGCTTGGCCTATACCAGTCGTACCCCGTAGAGAATGACTTGTACGAGTCTCTGTGGATCTTCGGAGGTTTGGCAGGGTTGGGGACCCTGGTGCTTGTCTTCGCCTTGCGCGCGATCGTGCAGCGACGCCGGTGCCCTTGGCGACAGAACGCGACACGTGGCGCGATGGCAGCCGCCCTGTTGTTCCTGTTGGTCGGGGGGTGCTGGCTGCGGCAATGGACGTACGAAGACGGCGTGGCGGAGTGGTGCCGCAGTAATGTCGATGCGGAGGTCATCAGAGCATGGGCCGCCACGGTGCCGACCTCCGGGACCGTTTCCGTCAGCAGCGCGCCGCCGGCCGTCCAACGCATCGGATGGTACATTGTCTCTGCTGAGAAGGCCAAGAACGAGGTGGTCTTCACCTACCGTGGCATGGGCCACTGCTGTCTGGTGATCGGTCCGACAGACGTGCCGCCTCCCGAGGCCAACAACATGGGCATTGAAAGGGTCAGGGCCGTCGAGCCCGGCATGTACCTTATGTGGACGTACTGAGCCTTCTCGGCGCCGCACGGACGAGATCGCCGCGCCGTCCGGTCCTGCGCCGTCCCCGCGGGAAAACCTTGCCGATGGGGATGGACGAGGGCGGCGAAACAGGTATAATGCTTCGCTCTGGGTTGTGTTTTTTGGTGGAACGGGAGGTTCCCTGGATGAGCATGCCTGCGTACACACCGTTGACCGACGCCCTCGTCGCCGAACTGCGACGGATCGTGGGCGATGCGTATGTCGTTTTCGGCGATGAAGATAGGCTCGAACCCTACTCTCACGACGAGATTCCCGACCGGCACTACGCCCACATGCCCGAGGCGGTGGTGCGGCCGCAGACGGCCGAGCAGATTGCAGCGATCATGCGGCTGGCCAACCGGGAGCACTTTCCCGTCACACCGCGCGGGGCCGGCAGCGGCCTGTCGGGCGGCGCGGTGCCGATTCACGGCGGCGTGGTCCTCCTGTGCGACCGCATGAACCGCATCCTGGAGATCGACCCGGCGAACATGGTGGTCGTGGTCGAGCCGGGCGTGGTCACGGCCGAGATCAACGAGCGGCTGGGCGACACGGGCCTGTTCTACGCCGGCTACCCGATGAGCCTCGAGACGTGCTCCATCGGCGGCAACGTGGCCGAGAACGCCGGCGGCGGCAAGGCCGTCAAGTACGGCGTCACGAGCCGCTACGTCCTGGGGCTGGAGATCGTCACGCCGACGGGCGAGATCATCGAACTCGGCGGCAAGCTCCTGAAGGACGTGACCGGGTACAGCATGATCCAGCTCATGCTCGGCAGCGAGGGCACGCTGGGCATCTTCACGAAGATCGTGCTGAAGCTGATCCCGCGGCCGAAGACGAGCGTGGACCTGCTGTGCCTGTTCGGGTCGATTGACGAGGCGATTGCGGCGGTGCCGATGATCATGGTCCGAAGCGGCATCACGCCCACGGCCATCGAGTTCATGGACTGCGCGTCGATGCAGGCGTCGTGCCGGTACCTCAACGAGTCGCTGGACTATGGCCGTGCGGGAGCCATGCTGCTGATCACCGTGGACGGGGCCGACGAAGGACAGGTCGAGCGCGAGTACGAGGCCCTGGGCGAGCAGTGCATGGCGGCCGGGGCCGTCGAGGTCTACGTCGCCGACAACCATACCACGAGCGAGCGCGTCTGGAACATCCGCCGCAACATCGCCGAGGCGTTTTCGGTCATCTCGCCGCACCAGGCCAACGAGGACCTCGTGGTGCCGATCGCGGCCATTCCCGCGCTGGTCAAGGGCATGGGCGAGCTGTCGGCCAAGTACGGCATCGCCATTCCGTCGTACGGCCACGCCGGCGACGGGAACATTCACACGCGGCTCGTGAAGAACCCCGACTGGTCGCTCCAGCAATGGAACGAGACGCTGCCGAAGGTGCTCGACGAGCTGTATCGCCTCACGGCGTCGCTCGGCGGCCGCATCTCCGGCGAGCACGGCATCGGGCACAAGCGGAAAAAACACATGCCCTTGTTCGTCTCGGCGGAGTATATTGACATGCTGCGAGCGGTCAAACGGGCTCTGGACCCCAACGGCGTGCTGAACCCCGGGAAGATTTTCGACTTGCCGTGACCACGTCTCCGGGGCGTCGCGGGGGCGAAGGTCTCGCCGCAAGGACCGACCGCTGCGCAGGTGGCCCGTCCTGGAGAGACCGTCATGTCCGAGTGTCTGCCGATGTGCGTCGTGGCGTTGGTGTGCGGGGTGATGGCCAGTGCGGCCCTGGGCCAGGGCGACGACGCTGCCGCCCGGGGCAAGGAGACCTCGTCCCCGGCGGCTGCGGCGGGAGGATTCGTGCCGTTCGTCCTGCCGCCGCAGGGCGTGCCGGCCGAGCCGGACCTTCGCCGCGTGTTCGACGGGCCTCGCGGCGACGCCTTGCCGCGCGTCACCGTCGAGGGCGGCCATTTCGTCGCCGACGGACAGCGCGTGCGATTCTGGGGCGTGAACCTCTGCTTCGGCGCGTGTTTTCCGTCGCACGAAGCCGCCGACCGCCTGGCGGCGCGTCTGGCGGCCTTCGGCGTCAACTGCGTCCGCTTCCACCACATGGACCACCACGCCTGGCCCACCGGCCTCTGGAAGAAGGACTTCAGCGGCCTCGAGCCCGAGGCGCTCGACCGGCTGGACTATCTGCTGGCCGCGCTGAAACGCGAGGGCGTCTACGCGAACATCAACCTGCACGTCTCGCGCGACTTCTCGCGCACCGGCGCCGCCGTGAAGCCCGAGGAACTCACCGAATTCGGCAAGATCGTGTGCCTGTTCGACCCGGAGCTGATCGAGCTCCAGAAACGGTACGCCCGCGATCTGCTCGGCCACAGAAACGCCTACACGAAGCTCACCTACGCCGAGGACCCGGTGGTGGCGCTCGTGGAGCTGTCGAACGAGAACTCGGCGCTGCTGGCGCTGTCGGCGTACGGCCGCAACGGATTCTCGCCGCGGTACGAGCGGCTGCTGGGGGACCTGTGGAACGCCTGGCTGTGCGACCGGTACGACAGCGACAATGCCCTGCGCGAGGCCTGGGCCGTCGGCGAACTGCCGCGCGGGCCCGAGATGCTCGCCGGCGGCGCGGACCTCACGCGCGACGTGATCGAGGCGCACTGGCGCCTCGGCGTGCTCGATGCGGCGCGCATGACCGCGGAACCCGTCGAGCGACAGGCCGGCCAGCCGCACGCCGTGCGCCTCAACGTCCAGGCGGTCACCGACACGGCCTGGCACCTCCAGTTCATGCAGCCGGGACTGACGATCCGCAAGGGCCGCTTCTACAGCGTGCGGATGCTGGCCCGCGCGGACGCGTCCCGCAGCATTCACGTCGTGGCGCAGCAGCACGACGCCCCGTGGGAAACGCTCGGCCTGAGCGAGCAGGTGACGCTGACCGACACATGGCGGCCCGTGGAGCTCGGGTTCGAGGCCACGGCCGATTGCGACAACGCGCGGCTCTCGGTGTCCGTGGGGCAGGCGACGGGTGCGGTGGACCTGGCCGAGATTTCCCTGACGCCCGGCGGGCGCACGGGCCTGGGCGAGCGCGAGACGCTGACCAAGCGGAACGTCGCCATGGTCCGCCCGGACGACCTGGCCGCAGAGGGCCGCCGGCGCGACTGGGCCGCGTTCCTGACGGACCTCGACCTGCGGTACTTCACGGGGATGCGCCAGCACCTGATCAAGGAACTCGGCGTGAAGGCGGCCGTGACGGGCACCGCGGGCTGGACGGCTCCGGGCGACTGGGTGCAATCGCACCTGGACTTCGTCGACAGTCACGCCTACTGGCAGCACCCGCATTTTCCAAACCGCCCGTGGGACGAGCGCGACTGGGTGATCGGCAACACGCCGATGGCCGACGAGCCGCAGCGGTCCACGCTGGTCACCCTGGCGCGGCACCGGGTGATGTACCCGGACAACCGTTCGGCGGCGCGGCCGTTCACCGTCACCGAGTACAACCACAGCGCCCCGAGCGAGTACCAGGCCGAGGGCGTGCCGATGATCGCGTCGTTCGCCGCCGCGCAGGACTGGGACGGCGTCTTCCTGTTCGCCTACCGTCACGGCGCCGACTGGGATAATGACTACGTGCGCGGCTTCTTCGACATCGCCGGCAACCCCGTGAAGATGGCCCAGATGGCGGCCGGGGCGCTGATGTTCCGCCGCGGCGACATTCCGGAGTTGCCCGTGTCGGTGGTTACGGCCCTGTCGCCGGAGCGGATGCTGCGGCTCGCCGGTCGGTACGGCGTGTGGTCCGACCGCGTGCTGGATGCGGCCGGCGCGACGCCCGAGGCGATCTTCTTCGGCCGCTACAGCGTCGCGATGTTTGACATGGCCGGCTCGTCCGACACGCACCTGGTGCAGCCGGGCAACGAGTTCCGTCTGCCGCCGCTGTCGCCCGAGAGGGGGCCGTGGTCGATGACCACCGCCGGCGACGTGCTGCGCTGGACGGCCGCCGGGCCGCGCACCGGCCTCTACACGGCCCGCGGCGCGCGGAGCGTGGCCGTGGTGGGGTCCTCCCGCGGCAGGCCGCAGCGACTCGGGCCGGTGACGGTCGAGATCGACGGCCCGGACTTTGCCGCCGTCACGGTGTCGTCGCTGGACGGGCAGCCGCTGGAAATGTCCGGGCGCATGCTGGTCACGGCCTGCGCGCGGATGGAGAACACCGATCAGCAATGGAACGAGGCCCGCACGAGCGTCGGCGACCGCTGGGGCAAAGCGCCGACGCGGATCGAGCCGGTGCGCGCGACCATCCGCCTGGAGAGCCAGGCCGCCGCCATCGAAGGCTATCGGCTGCATGCCCTGGACGGCACGGGGACGTCGGTGAAGGAATGGGCCGCCGAACGCGCCGAGGGAGGCGCCTGGACGATCCGCCTGCCCGGCGATCCGGGGACCCTGTGGTATTTGATCGTGACGGACCGGTCGATGCCCTGACAGCCGTAGGGTGGGTCCACCGGACCCACGCGTTCTCTCAGTCAACGCGCGTGCGAAGCACGCTCCTGTAACCCCTCGCCCTGCGTGCAGGGAGAGGTGCCCCGAGCTTTGAGCGAGGGGCGGCGAGGGTCGAATGGGGCAACCCCTCCGAATTCGTCACGTCTTCTCCGCTCGCCACCCTCACCCGGCCCTGCGGGCCACCCTCTCCCCTCAAGGGAGAGGGGTTAACAACGGCGTCCTCTCGATCTCTACAGCCCGCTCATGAACTGGAACACGCGGTCGCCGTGGCCGGTCAGGCCCTCGTGGCCGAAGTCGTGGTACAGGGCCATGGACTTTGGTGACGCGATCCGGTTGTACGCGGCGAACTGGGTGGACGGCGGGCACGTCTGGTCCTGGAGCGACACGCCCATGAACACCTCGGCCCGGATGCGCGGGGCCAGGTGATGCACGTCGATGTAGCCGAGCCGCGTGAAGATCTCGTCCTCGCGTTCGTGCAGCGGATCGAAGCACTTGAAGTAATACGTGAGTTCCCAGTAGGCGTTCTTGGTCAGGTCGATGTCCCAGACACGGCGATAGTCGCTCAGGAACGGGAAGGTCGGGGCGGCCTTCTTGATGCGCGGCTCCAGGGCGGCACAGGCCAGCGTCAGTCCGCCGCCCTGGCTGCCTCCGGCGACGCCCACGCGCGTCGGGTCCACGCCGTCCAGGCCCATGACGATGTGCGCCAGTTGCACCGTGTCCAGATACACCTGGCGGTAGTAGAGCTTCTCGGGCCCGTCGTTCAGCCCGCGGATGATCTGGCCGCGATAGGTGTTGCCGGTGGTGCCGCCGACGTCCTCGCTGAGGCCGGCCTGCCCGCGGCAGTCCATGGCCGCCACGGTGTACCCGAGGGCCACGTAGTTGAGCTTGTCGGACCAGTCGCCCGAGGAGCCGCTGTAACCGTGGAACATCAGCACCGCCGGACGCGACCCCTTCGCGTGCTTCGGCCGCAGGAGCTTCGCGTGAACCCGCGCGCCGCCCATGCCCGTCCAGAACAGGTGCTTGCACTCGGCCACGGGCATCTGGAACTCCGCGTCGCGCAGTTCCACCTTCGGATCGAGCTGCGAGACCTCGGCCAGCGAGCGGTCCCAGAAGGCGTCGAAGTCCGACGGTCTCGGGTTGGTTCCCTGGTAGACCCTGAGTTTGTCCAACGGCATATCCAGTGCAGGCATGGCCCTACCTCCTTTGGTAATGACGAATCGGTCGCCTTTCAGGCCGGAGACTATACGTCCGATTTCAAACGGAGCCAACAGAAATGCGGCACGACCGTTCTCGGGGGGTGTGCCCAAAGATTCCGGCATGTGCGGCGGTCGTTCGCCAGCGTGCGTGGCGGTCGTTCGTTGGAGTGGGCGGTCCTGGGCCTCAGGCTGTCGAGGTCAGCCCGGTGCGCTTGATTGGCGGCGGGAGTCGGGATAGGATGGGTCGGGCGCTCGCGGCTCCGGGCGTCGCGCTGGGGGGAGTCATGGAGAGGACCGATGCAGATTCGCAATGATTGGCACGTGCACACGCGCAATTCGCCGTGCGGCAACAAGGACGCGGCGCTGGCCCGGCTGGCCGAGCGGATTGCCGCGACCGAGGTGACCCGGTGGGGCGTCACGGATCACATTTTCACCGAGCAGAACATCGCGGACCTGGAGGCGGCGCGCCGCGAGTACGACGCCCTGCCCGAGAAGGACCACGTCGCCTTCGCCGTCGAGGCCAGCGTCCTGCGCGACTGGGACATCCAGCGGACGCGCAGCGAGGGGAACATCTGGGGCTGGTTTCCCGGCGGGCCGCCCGGGCAACTCGACCTGGTGCTGCCCGACGAGGTGGTCCAACGGCTGGGCATTCAGTACGTGATCGCCGGCACTCATTGGCCGCTCGGAGCCGAGATGAAGCCCGAGGCCATGGTCCGCGATTACCATCGGCAGAACATGTTCCTGGCCGAGCATCCCAGCGTGACGATCATTGCCCACCCGTGGTGGTGGCGCGACAAGTACACCAAGGCCAACGGCGAGATGGTGCCGTTCCCGTGGCTGGCGGACTTCTCCATCGTTCCGCAATCGATGCACGACGAGTTCGCCGCCGCGGCGCGCGAGAATGGCAAGATTGTCGAGGCCAACGCCTCGATCGTCTTCTCCGACAAGGGCGGCGACCGATGGCGACGGCAGTACGGCGAGTACCTGGCGCTGTTGCGGGAGACCGGGTGCACCTTCTCGACCGGCAGCGACTCGCACGGAGCCGACTACACGCGGTGGCCCGAGGAGTTCGGCGATCACCTGGCGTCGCTGGGGTTCACCGAAGAAGACTTCTGGCAGGGCCCGAGCCGCTGACCTGTGCAGCGCGCGAGCCGGCCCTGCGGTGAACACGGCGGGAGGGCCTGCTTCGTTCAATTCTCACGGCACGGCGGGTCGATACTTGGGCAGGTGGCGATGATCGTTCGAATGGTTCTCGCGGCAATATTGGCGACGAGTCTGGCGGGCGGATCCGCCGGTGCGGCGATTGTCTACGTGTCGCCGGCAGGCCTGCCGACGAATCCGGGGACGCCCGAGGCTCCGCTGGACGCCGCGACGGCGCTGTCGGCGAAGGCCGCCGTGGTGAAGCCGGGCGACACGGTGGTGCTGACCGAGGGAACGTACGCCGGAGGCCTTCGCGCGTCGCTGAGCGGCACCGCCGAGGCGCCGATTGTGGTGCGCGGTGCGCCGGGGCGACGGGTCACCGTCGATGCTGCGGCATCCGAGCGGTCCGGCATTCTCATCACCGGCCAGTGGACTGTCTGGCGAGACCTGGAAATCACCAACAGCGACCCCCGTCGCACGAGCAAGCGCCGCGGTCGCTGGAACGCCGACCTGCGCCGGATGCCCGGGATCGAGGTCGAGGGCAGCCACGTGCGGCTCATCAACCTGGTGATCCACGACGCCGGCCAGGGCATGTGGCTGCCGTCGCGGGCCGTGGACGTTGAGGTCTATGGCTGCATCAGCTACTACAACGGCTGGGACAGCCCCTACGGCGGCGAGGGGCACGGCATCGAGGCCCAGAACGAGCACGAGACCAAGCGGCTCCACGACAACGTCACGTTCCACAATTTCGGCGGCGGCATCACCCTGGCCAGCCGCGGCGCCCCGGTCAGCGGGTTCGACATCGAAGGCAATGTGCTGTTCGACAACGGCGTCCTGACGAGCGACCGGCGGCGGCAGCGGAATCTGATGATCGGGTCACTGAGCTGGCCGGCGTCACGGCTGCGGATCGCCGACAACGTGATGCGCCACGCCGGGTGCGCCGCCACGAGCGTGCAGATCGGCCGCACCATGGAGGGGCGCGACGCGCAGTTCACAGGCAATTACGTCATCGGGGCGACCCAGGTGCTGAAGTTCCGCTCGATCGAGGTCCGTGACAATCGGTTTGCCGGCACGATGACGGTGATGCACCTGCACGTGGACGCCAAGGCCGACCTTGGGGCGTATCGCTGGGACCGCAACCGGTACTGGTTTGTCGAGGGGGCGTGGTTCCCCATGGCGTTCTACCGCGGCGAACAGGGCACGGGCATGGACTTCGCCGAGTGGCGCCGACGCACCGGGCTGGACCCGTCGAGCAGCGTGACGGCGGAGTTGCCGCGCGGCACGGAAGTGTTCGTGCGGCGGAACCGGTACGAGCAGGGCCGGGCGCATGTGACGGTGGTGAACTGGGATCGCGCGCCGCAGGTGACGGTGGACCTGTCGGCTGTGGCGCGGGCCGGACAGCGGTACCGCATCATGAGCGCGGGCGACCTGTGGGGCCGGCCCGCCGCGTCGGGACGCTGGCAGGAGGGGCAGACCACCGTGACGCTGGCGATGCCCGGTCCGCCGCCGTCGGCGCCGGTGGGCGAGACGCCGAGCCCGCCGCCGGAGGCCGATGCGGGATTCGCTTGCTTCGTTGTTCTCCCGGTGCTAGAGTCTGAGCCCGAATCGCAAAAGTGATGACCCGACAGTAAGGATCGCCGACACATGCAGACGCTGTACATCAAGGAGCGGTCGTTGCCGACGGCCTGGGAGCGGGCCGTCCTGGAGACGTGGAACGCGGGGGCCCGGTTCCGGACCGAGTACGACAAACCGGGCGACCCCGAGTCGCGTGACGTGTGCGCGATGATTCACGTGACCGAACCGCTCTCGGAGCCGCGCATCCACAAGGCGTTTCCCGGCGGGCTGGACGACCTGGAGATTTACCGGGCCGAGGTGCTGCACGGCGTGCACGACCACTGGATTGCCCCCGAGGAGGGCAAGTGGGAGTACACCTACCACGAGCGGCTGTTCGAGTACCGCGTGCCGGGCCTCCCGCAGCCGATTGACCAGATCGAAGCCGTGATCGCCAAACTGGCCGAGGCGCCGCACTCGCGCCGGGCGCAGGCCGTCACGTGGCAGGCCTGGAACGACACCGGGATCCACGATCCGGCGTGCCTCCAGCGCATGTGGTTCCGCGTGGAGCAGGGACGGCTGAACCTGGTGGTCCACATGCGATCCAACGACGCTTTCAAGGCGGCGTTCATGAACATGTTCGCCTTTACGGAGCTTCAGCGGACGGTGGCCGCGCGGCTCGGTGTGGACGTAGGCGACTACGTCCACGGGGCGGACAGTTTCCACATCTACGGCTCCTATTTCGGCGAGTTCGAGGGGTTCCTGCGGAGCGTCGAGTCGCGGCCCGACCGGTACTTCACCACCGAGTTCGCGCTGCCGATGTTCCTCGACGGCGCCGAACGCCTGCTGGCCGAGCGCGATCTGCCGCCGGCCAAACGCGCGATCGTCGAGGCCCGCAAGACAGAGCTTCAGAAGCTCCTGGCCTGACCGCGCGGCAACGCCTCCACAGTGATGGGGTGGCATGGCCACGCTGGCGTGGCCATGAAGAGGGAACCGGCACGGCGCCATGACCGCGCAGCCCGGATGATGAGGGGACGCACACAGGCCGGCCTCTGACCCGGCAGAACAATGGTTGACAACAGGGAGTGGACCCCATGGAAGAGATCGTCGGACCGTGTGTCGGAACTCTTCTGGCAGCAGGCATTCTGGTCGTGTTGATCCTGGTGCTGGTGCGGCTGGCCGACCTGAAGCGCGCGGTGGAGGCCCTGCGAGAGAACATCGCCCGACTGACGGAGGGGCAGCGAGGCACGGTCGTCACGCCGGGCCCATCATCGGCAGAGGCATCGGCGCCTTCCGCGTCGGCGCCGTCGGCGCAGCAGGCCGAGCCGACGCCGAGGTCGCAGCAGCCGCTGCCGCCAACGGCGTCGCGGCCGGTCGACACGCCACAGAAGCCGCCCGCGCCTCCGGCGATGGCACAGGTCGCAGCGACGACGGAGATTCCCATTCGGCTTGTCCGCATCCGGCACCTGGCCGGCGCTGTGGCACAGCCCTCGGCGACGGAACCGTCACCCTCTGGAGAGGCGCCCTCTGTGCCGCCGCAGCCGCAGGCTTCCGGAGTCGGCCGACGGTTCGAGTTGTTCCTCGGCACCAAACTCCTGGCCTGGGTGGGGATCCTGGTTCTGCTCACCGGATCGGTGCTGTTCATCCTCTGGGCCCACCAGCGGCACCTGCTCAGCGACCTGACGAAAGTGCTCCTGCACGTCGGCGTGGGCGCGGCGCTGCTGGGCGCGGGCGAATGGGCCAGCCGCAAGACCTGGACGCCGCTGGCCCGCACGCTGACCGGCGGCGGCATCGCCGAACTGCTCTTCGCGTCGTTCGCCGCCTCGGTGCTCTACGGCATGATCGGGTGGCAGGGGTTCTTCCTCAGCATGGGGGCTGTCGTGGCCCTGGCCATTGTCCTGGCCCTCCGATACAACAGCCTGACCATCTCCATCATCGCCACCACCTCCGGCGTCGCCGTGCCGCTGATGCTCTGGAACATGCACCCCGATTACCACCTCGTCCTGGCCTTCCTCGCCGCCGTGGACATCAGCGTCATGGCCCTGGCCTGGTTCCGGCAGTGGCGGCCCATCAACCTCATCGCCTTCGCCGGAACGGTGCTCAATGTCCTGTGGTGGCTCGGCTGGAGACACGGCTTTCGACTGTTCGGCGACACCTATCCCGAAGGCGTGCCGCCCTCGCTCGCCGTCGGCGCCATCGGCGGATTCTTCGCCCTCTTCCTGGCTGTGTCGCTCGTCTATCATCTCGGCCGACGGCAGCATCGGCCGCTGGACCTGCCGGTGTTCGTGCTGAACCCGCTCTGGGCGTACCCGTCGGTCTACTTTCTGTTCAACGACCGTCACCACGGCTGGATGGCGCCGCTGGCGGCCGGGCTCGGCGTGCTCTACCTCACCCTGGCCGCGCTGATCCGACGCCGCTGCACGGCGGCGGCCTCGTCGTTGTACTCGCTGGCCATCGCCCTGGGCGTGGCGCTGCTGGCCCTGGCCGCGCCGATCCAGTTCGACGGGCTGGTCATCCCGATGACCCTCGCACTGCTCGCGGTGGTGCTCTACGTCGCCGCCGAGATCACGCGCGAGCACCGGCTCCAGGTCGCGGGGCTGTGCGTGTACGTGCTCACGGCCTTGTCGTTGCTGGCCTGCGGGGCCGACCTGACCGACCGGGCGCCGCGCGTGTTCCTGAATCAGCGCCTGGCCACCCTGGCGGCATGCATCGTCAGCCTCGCGGCGACTTCAGCCGTTCTCCGCCGCAGCCGCGTCGGAGGATTGCCCGGCCGACGCCCCATGGCGACCGTGGCATCGCTTGTGGCCCACGGCCTCACCCTGCTGGCCTTCACGCTCGAGGTGGACAACTACTACCACCTCAGGCACGTCCCGTTCGACAGCATGGACGTCCAGCTCGTGTGCGACCTCGGCTATGCGTGCTATGCCGTCGCGATGCTTCTGGCCGGGGCCGCGCTGCGACGGCGCACTCTGCGCATCGCATCGGCGGCGCTGCTTCTGCTGACGCTCGGCAAGGCCCTCACATCGGATGCGGCATTCCTGTTCGCCAACCAGGCCCACGCGATCTGGAACGTGCGTGCGGCCGTGCTGGGCGCGTGCATCCTCTGGCTGGCGTCGGCCGCGGCCATGGTCCGCCGCTGGCCGTCCAGCTTCATCCAGCCCAGGCACGTGCCGGTCCTGGTGCTCCTGGCCCACGCACTCGGGCTGATGCTCTTCACGCTCGAGGCCAGGACGTTCTTCGCCCACTACGACAATCTGGCCACAAGCCACCTGGCGCGACAGATGACCTACTCCATCGGCTATGCACTCTATGCCTGCACGCTGCTGGCGGTGGGCTTCCTGCGGCGGCAGGCCTACCTGCGCGCCGCCGGGCTGGTGTTGTTCGCCGGCGTCCTGCTGAAGATCTTCGTCTACGACCTCAAGGAACTGCGCGAACTGTACCGCATCTTCAGCTTCCTCGGCCTGGCGGTCCTTCTGCTGACCGGGGCGTATCTGTATCACAGGTTCCAGCACCTGCTTCTGGCGACGGTCGCCAGGGAGGAACCGTGCCACGAGGACGAGTCGGCCTGACCTGGACATACGGTGGCTGCTTGACGCAGTTCCCGAGCACCGTCGAGGGGCCGTCGGGTTCCCAGCCTGTCGAGGAGCAGCCATGCGCCAAGAGCCGGGGCGCCACGCCGGGCGCCTCGTAGGCAGGGAAGGCGTTGGAGGGAGACGTTCGTGATGATCCGACGAGAGACCCTCTTCCGCGGCACGGTCCAGGGCGTGGGGTTCCGCTGGTCGGTCCTGCGCGTGGCGTCCGAGCACGCGGTGACCGGCTACGTGCGCAACTGTGCCGACGGGTCGGTCGAGATGGTGGCCGAGGGCGACGCGGCCGAGGTCGAAGCCTTCTGCCGCGCCGTCGGCCAACGCATGAGCGACTACATCCGCGACGTCCGCGCCGCCGACGCCCCGGCCACCGGTGAATTCCGCGGCTTCGAGGTGCGGCACTGAGCGAAAAGGGTGTGCCCGATCCTTCTGGAGCACGACAAAGGTCGTCTTGCCACGGCAGGTGACGAACTGAACGGCGGTGGTCGGACGTGAGGGCCGCCTGCGTTTTGCCGAACTCCGCACATGGACCGAAAACCCAGGCCCGAAGGGCCGGCAAGAGTGTAGCCGGAGGCGCTGGGCCGGCCGCTGTTGGCCGGACCGAGCCTCCGGTATCCGAGCCCACCTTTCCTTCAAGCCCTGAAAGGGCGTAACCTGTTTGGCCACAGAACAGGTCGCGCCCCTCCGGGGCTTGAGGTTCTTAAGGAGTCCGTCACCGGGGGCTGCGGCTCGACGATACGGCCGTCGAGCCTTCGCCCCCGGCTAAGCTCTCGTCGGCCCTTCGGGCCTCAGGTGCCGACGTGCCAGGGCTCACCCAGAAAGCCTGAGGCGCAGGGCGGTCCACTCCAACGCACGACCGGCACGCGTGCTCTGGCGAACGACCGCCGCACATGCCAGAACCTCTGGGCACACCCAGCAGAAATCGCCAGCCACTGACCCCTTGCGGTCAGCGGGACTCCCATTACAATGGCAATGGACCTGGTTGCCCATGGAGCGGCAGCCGGGCATGTGGCTGGTTGGCATGTCTCGTGTGTCGGCATTCTCCTGGAGGACGAACCATGGCTGAATTCGATGATCAGGGCGGCTCGACGCAGAACGCCGCGGGCACAACGGAGGGGGGCGCCGCCTCCGGTCAACCGCTTCCCACCTTCATGTGGAAGCCGCGCGAGGACTCGTTCGCCGGCGAGATGAAGCCCGACGACAAGACCATGGGCCTGCTGTGTCACCTGCTGGGCATCTTCGGTTTCCTGGGGCCACTGATCATCTGGCTTGTCAAGAAGGACGAGTCGCGGTACGTGGACATCCAGGGGAAGGAAGCCCTCAATTTCCAGCTTTCGTACCTTATCTACTTCGTTGTCGCTTACCTCTCGGTCTTTGCAGTGGTCGGATGCGTGCTCTTCCCGATTGTGTGGGTGTTGTGGCTGGTCGTGTTGATCATCGCCACGATCAGGGCCAACAACGGGATCATCTACCGCTACCCGTTGGCGATCCGGTTCATCAAGTAGCGCCGCCGGGCGGGCCGCGGAGACGGACAGCTGGGTGCCATGCCTGCCCCGTCAGGCATGGGCGTGTTCGCGTGGCTGCCCCTCGACGGTGCTCGGGAACTGCGTCAAGCAGCCACCCTACGGCTGAGGGGCCGTAATGCCACTTTACGGCAGCATGTTGCGCGTGGCATGTTTTCGGACGGCCTGAGAGGGCATCGTCACATTGTCTCGTCACGCCGTGGCGGGTGAACGAGGAGGCATTCTCATGAGACTCTCGCCCCTGATGCTGACGGCCGCCGGCGTCGCGGCGACGATGGTTGCAGCGGCGCTGGCCCAGACGTACTCAACTCCGTCGGGCCAGGGCGTCGAGACGGGCCGCCCGCGAGCCGTCCGCGACGAGGCCGTGCCGACCGAGAAAGAGCGGCTGGCCGAGGATCGCCGCCTCCAGGCCGAGCTGCGCAAGATCCGCGCCGGCAAGACGGGCGTGACGAAGATCGAGCCGTTGCGCCTCGGGGCGCGGGAGCTGGTGTCGGTGACGGCCCAGCGCGACGAGCAGACGGTGGTGCTCCTGGTGCCGCAGGTGCGACGCACCGGCCGACGGGCGTGGGAGAATCCGGAGGAACTGCTGACGGCGCTGCGGGCCCTGCGGCCCGAACAGTACGAGGTGATTCACACCGAGGAAGCCTACGGCGTCGAGTGGATCACCGGCGTCGGCGAAGGCAGCCCGACGACGCTGGCCGACATGGCGCGGCGCGCCCTGGGTCGCGATGCCGTCACCGACGGCCCCAGGAAGCCGACCGGTGACGAGACCAAGGCGACCGACACCCCGGCACCGGCTGAGGCCGCCGCCTCAGGCGTGTTCGTGGAACTGATGGACGGCCAGATCGACGGCAAGCCGTACAAGGCCGTCGTCATGCAGCGCGGCGTGATGCTCACCCGCACGGAGTTGTGGCTCGCGCAGGTGCGATCCCGCGGCGGCCTTGCGGCCCCTCGCGCCGACGTGCTCGCCGAAGCCGCCAAACTGACCCCCGGCGACAGGATCACCGTCCGGTATGTGACGGTGGACGGCCGCCTGTACGTGACGGAACTGAAGAAGGACTGACCTCGTCGTGCCCCACCCGGTCGTGATTTTCGGAAGCGGCAGCCGCGGCAACTCGATGCTCGTGGCCGGTCCGCGCGGGCGCATTCTGCTGGACATGGGCTTCCCGCAGCGGCGCATCGTGGGCCACCTGCGCGACGAGGGCCTGGAGCCGACGGACGTGGACGCGCTGCTGGTCACGCACACCCACGGCGACCACGTGGGCGACAGCGCGTTGAAGTTCTGCTGGCGCCATCATGTGCCCCTGGTGGCGGCGCGCGAGAACCTGGCGGTGCTGCGTGCCCGGTACCGGCCGGTGATGGGGCGGCTGGACCGCGCGGGCCTGCTGCGCGAGATGCCGCCGCGCGGTCTGGAGATCAAGGGGCTTCAGGTGCGCCCGTTTGCCGTGCCGCACGACGCCGAGGGCATCTGCCTGGGGTACCATGTCACGATCGAGCCGGCCCACAGCGACGGGACGCCCGTCCGCGTCGCGGCGACGACGGACCTGGGCGCCGTGCCGCCGGAGGTGCTCCAGCGGCTGGCGGAGGCGGAGATTGTCGTGCTGGAGTCCAATCACGATCCCGACCTGCTGGTCGCCAGCGGGCGTCCGCAGCCGTTGGTGAACCGCATCGCCGGCCCGTTCGGCCACCTGTCCAACGGGGCTGCCGCCGAAGCCGTCGCGGCCCTGCTCAACCGCGCCGAGCCTGGCCAGGTGCGCACCATCGTCCTGGCCCACCTGAGCCGCGACTGCAACGACCGCTCCATCGCCCTGCATTGCACCCGCCACGCGCTGAAGGGGTTCGACGGTCCCCGGCCGCAGGTGGCTGCCGCCGACCAGGACGCGCCCCTGACCGTCGCCCTGCCGGCCACCTGACCCGCGCGACGGCGATTCTCCCTGGATCAACGTGGGTGCTGCGCAGGCGTCGCGTGACACACGTCCGCGTGGCTACAAGCAGCCACCCTACGCCTGCGTCGGGTGGCATGGCCACGCTCGCGTGACCATGAAGAACAGGCCGGAGAACAAGGACGGGGGCCTGCCTGACGGAGCGGGCATGGCACGCGAGCCGCCCCTGCGGTCGGCGCTGGGAGCGGCCGAGGTGCAGGCGTTTCGCGGAAATACCGGATGAACGTGATACAAGGAGGGTCAAGTTGCCGATGATGCCCGCTATGCGACGGGTTTCTCGTTGGACGATTCGGTCGATGGCGGCCGCGGCGATGGCTCTGGCCTGTGTCTTGGGCGGCTGCGGCGGCGCGGACGAGCCCGCGGCGGCGCCCTATGCCACCGACGCCGTGTCGGTGACGTTCCGGCAGGAGACCGTCGGCGACCGCGCAGCCGTGCGCGGCGACGCCGATTTCGTCACCATGAGCACCGAGGGCCGCCTCGTTGTGTACGCCGCGGACCGGGCTCGGGCCGAGACGGCCATCCGCGCCGCCCTGGACCGTGTGGCCGAGATTGCCGCGGCGCTGAACCGCTACGATCCGTCGAGCGAACTCTCGGCGATCAATGCTGCCGCAGGAGGGGCGCCCCTGGAGGTCAGTTCGACCACGGGCCGGGCCATCGAGGCCGCGCGGCACTGGTGGCAGGCCAGCGACGGGGCGTTCAATCCGCTCGTGGGGCCGTTGGTGGTCCTGTGGAAGGAGGCGGCCCGCGCCGGCGTCGAGCCGTCCGACGAGGCCGTCGAGGCCGCGCGGGCCCTGCTCGACATGAGTGCCCTGGACTGCGAGCCCCTGGCCGACGGTCGGTATCGCGTGCGTCTGCCGCAGGCGGGCATGCAGTTGGACCTGGGCGGTCTGGCCAAGGGGTGGGCGGCGGAGGAAGCCGTCGCCGCGGCGCGCCGCACGGAGGATCCGCATTCGGTCCTGGTGATGCTCGGCGGCGACGGCACAGTCTGGAGCGAGCCGGGTTGGCCGCGGAAGTGGACCGTGGCGGTCCAGGATCCGCGCGATGCCGGTAGCCGCACGGTGCTGACGAAGATCGAGCTGGCCAACGGCAGCGTGGTCACCAGCGGGGATTATTATCGGTATCTGGAGGTGAACGGCCGCCGTCTGAGCCACATTATCGACCCGGGGACGGGTCGTCCGACGACCGGCCGTCTGGCCGGAGCGACGGTGATCCACCCCGACGGCGGCGGGGCCGACGCCCTGGCCACGGCCTGCATGGTCCTGGGGCCGGACGAGGCACTGGCCCTTCTGGCCCGCACGGCGGGGGCCGACGGGCTGATGCTTTCGTTGTCGGGAGAGGCCCTGGTACGCCATGAAACGGCGGGCTTCGCGGCCTGCGAAATCGGCCCCTGACGCCGCGAGGCGTGGATATCCGAACGGGGCCTGTTTTTGTCTTGACAGAAGGCGGCGACACGATAATTATTCACCAGCGCCGCGTGGCGGCGCGGCAATGACGTAAGGTCGGAGACGAACGGATGGCCCGGAGCAGGAAGCGCAACGAAGACGCGGATGCCGTTCCGCCGGAGAAGCCCGAGAAGGGCAAGGCGGACGGCGACGGCACCATGACCGAACTGGTGACCGTGGTTCAGGCACCCAATTTGAAAGAGGCTCAGATGATGAAGTCGATTCTGGAATCGGCCGAGATACCGGCCTTCATTGGCGATGACGACACCAGCGGCACCGGCCTGCGCGGCGTGCCGGTCCTGGTTCCCGAGGATCTGGCCGGCCAGGCGGCCGAGATTCTCGCCGATGCCGCCATGGACGACGAGGAATTCATGGACGACGACATCGACGAGGAAGACGACGATTTCGACGAGGAATGGGACGACGAGGATGAGGACGACCTGTTCGACGAGGACGACGATTTCGACGACCTCGACGACGACGACGGCGAGGGGCTCGACGATCTGGACGACGTCGAGGACGACGATCTCTAGCCCGCGCGCCGCCCCCTGACCCTGACGACGGACGGTTCCGGATTCGGCGGAATCGTCCGTCCTTCTTTCAGCCTTCCACCCGACGGCCGGCACGCGATCCGGCGAGGAGCCACGACCATGGCACTGCTTCTGGGCATCGACATCGGCACCAGCGGCGCCAAGACCCTGTTGATCGACACGCGCGGCCGCGTGGTCGCGTCGGCGTCGGCCGAGTATCCCTGCCTGGCCCCGCGACCGGCCTGGAGCGAGCAGGAGCCGCGACACTGGGTGGACGCTGCCCGCAAGACGGTTCGCGCCGTCATGCGCCGCGCCGCCGGGGGCCGGGTGCTTGCCGTCGGCCTCTCGGGCCAGATGCACGGAGCGGTTTTCCTGGACGCCGCCGGCGATGTCCTGCGCCCGGCCATCCTCTGGAACGATCAGCGGACCGCCGCCGAGTGCGACGAGATCACGCGCCTGGCCGGAGGGCGGCGACGCCTCCTCCGCATGGTCGCCAACCCCGCCCTGACCGGCTTCACGGCCCCGAAGATCCTCTGGGTCCGCCGACACGAGCCGCGGCTCTGGGACCGCACCGTCAAGGTTCTCCTGCCCAAGGACTATCTGCGGTACCGTCTCACGGGCGAGTTCGCCACCGACGCCAGCGACGCCAGCGGCACGCTGCTGCTGGACGTGCGGCGGCGAGCGTGGTGCCGGCCGCTGCTGTCGCGGCTCCAGATCGACCCCGACCTGATGCCGCGATGCTACGAGTCGCCCGAGGTCACCGGCGTCCTGAGCGCCGCCGGGGCGCGCCTGCTGGGCCTCGAGCCGGGCATTCCCGTGGTCGCCGGCGGCGGCGACAATGCGGCTGGAGCCGTCGGCAACGGCGTCGTCCGTCGCGGTGTCGTCAGCGCGAGCCTCGGCACCAGCGGCGTCGTCTTCGCGCATGCCGACGCCATGGAAACCGATCCCGAGGGCCGCGTCCACACGTTCTGCACCGCCGTACCCGGCAAGTGGCACGTCATGGGTGTCGTCCTGGCCGCCGGCGGCAGCCTCCAGTGGTACCGCAACGTCCTGTGCGAGGCCCAGGCGGCCGAGGCCCGGCGCCGCCGCGTGGACCCCTACGACCTTATCACGGCCGACGCCGCCGCGGCCCCCGTCGGCTCGCACGGCCTCTATTTTCTGCCCTACCTGACGGGCGAACGCACGCCGCACGCCGACCCGAACGCCCGCGGGTGCTGGGTGGGCCTGTCGAACATGCACCGCCGCGGCGAGCTGGCCCGCAGCGTCATGGAAGGCATCACCTACGCCATGCGCGACAGTCTGGAGATCATCCGCGGCATGGGCGTCCCCGTGAAAGAGATCCGCGCCACCGGCGGCGGGGCACGCAGCGCGTTCTGGCGACAGATGCAGGCCGACGTCTACGGTCAGGCCGTCTGCACGATCAACGCCGCCGAGGGGCCCGCCTACGGCGCCGCCCTCCTGGCGGGTGTCGGCGCGGGCGTCTGGGCCGACGTCCCCGAGGCCTCCGATGCCGTCGTCCGAGTCGGCGCCGCCACCCGACCCGACCGCCGCCGCGCGGCCGCCTACAACCGCCGATATCCCCAGTTCCAGGCACTCTACCGCAGCCTCCGCGACGACTTCGCCCGGATGGCCGTTCTGGAACTCGACGCCCACGGGGCCTGACACCGTTGTCGTACGGTGCCACGGACCTCGTGCCCGCGAGTCCAACGGGCAGCTGGGTGCCATGCAACGCCGTCAACTGTAGCCTGCCACCCTCTGTCCCAAGAGGCGTGCCAGGCAGGCTTCTTCTCTTGGGTTCATCGTGCGGCATTTTGGCGGTCCGGGCGGCGATTCCTTCTTGCGGTGTGGCCGGGGCGTAGGTCGGGTCAACAGACCCGACACGCAGGGATCCGTCGAGTCTGTTGACCCGACCTACATACTACGAACTCTTCCGAGCCTGGAGCTTGGCGTCGTGCCGCGCGATCCGCGCCGTCTTGGCGGCGACGTCGGCGATCAGGCCCCGCGCCGCGGCGTCCAATCTGCCGACGCCCAGGTACCGACGCAGGAACCGCACCTTGTCGGTCCGGGTCACGATGCCGGCCGGGGCAGAGTAGTCGAGCGAGGCCAGATCTTTGACGATCCACCGCCGCCCGAGTCGCCCGCCGCGGCCCCGACGCACGCGTTGAAGGTCGATGACGTGCAGCACCAGCGGCGGCCCGGCGTCGCCCAGCGGCCGCTCGCGCACGAAGAGGTGGCACAGATAGAAATCGCGATGGCAGAAGCCGTGGCCGTGCATCCGTCGGGCCACATCGGCGATCCGCGCGACGAGTTCCCGCTTCAGCCTCACGTCGCCGCCGCCTTCACCGCCGCTGAACCGCCTCCGCAGGTAATCGTCGGCCGGCTCGCCGCCGGGAATCTCCTCGGTAATCAGGAACGAGTCCTGCCGCAGCGACCAGCGGTGCTCCTGCCCCCAGGCCACGGGCTGCGGCGTGGCCAGGCCGATGTGGACCAGTTGCAGCAGGTTGCGGTACTCGGTCTCGGCCCGTGTCTGCGGCTTGCGCCAGAAGAGCAGCCCGTCGAGCCACGATCGCGTGTCCACGCGTCGGTGCCGCTTGACGTAGAGGGCCGACTCGCCGCCGCCGTCGGGCCACGCGAACGGCACCCGCACCGTGAGCCGGTCGGGCACGTCGCGGTACGGCGTGCCGCCGCGGTACTCCATCACACCGCGCACCGTGTCCAGCCCCAGAGACCGGAGTACCGGCAGGAACCGTTCGACCGCCAGGATCCGCTGGTCGTCCACGTGACGGAGGTTTTCCTTGTCCAGCGGCACCATGCCCGGCGGCGCCTCGTGGCGGGTCCGGAACCGTCGCGGATCGCGTCCGCGGCCGCTCAGGCGGTCGCTTCGCGTTGCGACACGGGCGATCATCTCGCGCGTGGCCGGCGTCAGGTGCGATTGCCGCGCGTAAGCCAGGACGAACCGCAGGCGATCCGTCCGCGTCGCCGGTGTCTCGCGGAGCGTCGCCTCCAGGGCGGCCAGGTCACGCCATCGGTGCTGCGGCGACAGATGCGGAAACCGGTGCGCCCGCTGCGCGTCGATCAACGTCGGGGCGAATGAGCCCGAGTCGTCCGGCGACCGTCGCACAAAGACGTGCTTGGCGTACAGGTCGCGAAACACCATGCCGGCGTCGTGCATCCGGCGCACGAACGCGCCCAGCTCGCGGGCCAGGGCGTGCCGGTCGTGGACTTCGACGGGCGTCGGCGTCGCCGAGAACCAGGCCAGGTAATCCGCCAGGTTCACTGCGTCGGGCACCTCGCGGACGAGCAGCAGGGCTCGCTTGAAGAACCCCGCCTGCCGCACCTCGCCCATGGCCACCGGTTCGGCCACGGCCGTGCCGCGCGCGGTCAGGGCCCGCAGGTTCTGCCACTCGCGCCGGCTCCGCGACGGCGGGGGGCGCAGCCCGGCGGCCAGCCACCGTCGCACGACCATCGCCGCCTTGGGATTCCATTCGCGTTTCAAGTAGAGCGGCACGGACCGCCCCTGGGCGTCGTCCAGCACAAGCCGCACGACGTTGCGGTCGCGGTGGCCGTCGATGCTGCGGCCGCCGTCGTAGGCGAACAGCGCCTCGAACGTGTCGAGCCCGTGGGCGGCCAGCAACTCGCGCCATGCGGGAGAGATTTCCAGTACGGTTCTGCCCATCGCCCTCATCGCCTGTCCAGCGACTCGTCCTCCAAGAGTGCCGCGACCGACGGTTCGGCCATCAGCCGCTCGATCCGCCGCGCCGTCCGCCGCCGCACGCGGCCCGTGCGGATCGTCCGCTGCGGGCTCAGGTACGCCGTCGCATGGACCACGTGCTCGACGAGTTGCCGCATCTGCCGCGGCGGAAGCAGCCGCACATGGTACCCGCGCTCCGCGAGGCCGTGGTAGGCGTCCTCGCCCGCGGTCTTGTAGCGGCGCGGCAGGAAGTCCAGCTCCGCATCCACCAGGGCCTGGCGCCGGTATAGCGCACAGAAACTCCGTGCGTGCGGCGGCCGTTCGCGCAACGACTCGGGCACCGGTCGCCCCATGAGCCGCAGGGCCAGCCGCCGGTACGCCTTCGCGTCGCCCAGCGGCTTCAGGGCCGCACCCAGCGGTCCCGGCCCGTCGATCTTGTCGGCGCCCAGCGCCGCCAGACGCGGATCGTCGAGCATCGGCTGCCGCAGCGCGGCCAGCCACCCGTCCCGCAGCGGCAGCGTGTCGGTGTGCATCGCCAGCAGAAACTCGCCTCGCGCCGCGGCCAGCCCGAGGTTCAGCGCCGTCGCGTGCGCCAGGGCCGCCTCGGGCGGCACCGTGTCGGCCGGCCGCTCGATCAGCCGTATCCACGACACCCCGCGCACGTACGACAGCGACTCGCCGTCGCCCGACGCGTTGTCCACCACGATCACCTCGTACGGCACGTCGGTGCGCCGGCGGATCGCGCGCAGACACAGCCGCGCCAGCAGCGGCGTCTCGAAGTGCGGCACCACGATCGACACCGCCCCCGGGGGCGGCGGCATCGTGCCGCGAGCGATGTTGTGCAACGTCTCGCTATCGAGCATAACGTCCTTGTTGCATCAGTCCGGGATGATAGTGCCCGGGTCCGGTTCGCGGTAGGGAAATTCCCGAACGAGCCCCGCCAGACTCTCGAACACCTGGGCGGGCTCGATGCTCGTCATGCACCGCAGGTGTCCCTCGGGGCACCGCTTCCGCTGACACGGCCCGCACGGCACCGGCGTCTGGAGCTTCACTTCCCGGGCGAACCACGTCTCGGTCCACGCGATGGCCGTCGGGCCGAAAATCGCCACCACCGGCACATCGTACGCCGCCGCGAAGTGCCGCAGGCCGCTGTCGTTGGTCACCATGGCCCTGGCGCGGCGGACCAGCGCCTTGGTGGTCGCCAGCTTCGGCAGCGGCTGCGGCGGCATCACCGCTGCGCCGCGCGACGCCTCGCAGACCCGCACCGCCGTGTCCCGCTCACTCGGCCCGCACAGCACCAGCGATCGCATGTCCAGCTCCTCGCCGATACGCCGCGCGAGCATCCCGAACCGGTCCGGCGGCCAGCATTTGGCCAGGCCGAACGCCGCCCCCGGCGCCAGGATCACCGTCCGCGACGGCTCCAGGCCCAACCCGCCGTACACCGCATCGGCCGCCGCCTCGTCCGCTGGACGCGTGTACAGGCGCATCGTTCTCGGCGCCTTCTCGTCCGGCCCCGCCGCCCCCAGCGGCCGCAACAGCTCGAAGTAGTATTCCAGCATCGGCCCCGGCACGTATCGGCCCCGGCGCTTCTGCGGCCGCAACCGATCCGTCAGCAGCCACGACCGGCCGTCCCGCGCGTAGCCCACCCGGCGCCGCACGCGCCCCAACGCCAGCACCAGCGCGCTGCGGAACGAGTTGGTCATCAGCACGCCCGTGTCGTACCCCGTGCGGCGCAGCGCGGCGGCCGTGCCGGCCAGCGACGCGCCGCCCGGGCCGTCCCACCACAGCACGCGGTCGGCGTACGGCGCCGCGTCGAACACCGGCGCCACGTACGGCCGCACCAGCAGCGTCAGGTGCGATCCGGTCAGCCGCTCTTTCAGCGCCGCCAGCGACGGCGTCGCCATCACCGCGTCGCCGATCCAGTTGGGGCACACTGCCACAATGTTCGTCATGCAAGCCTCTCCCGCGCCCAGGCGAGAGGCCGCCCGGACGCCGCCGGATTGTACCATGCCGCCGCAGCGCACGAAAGCCGCCGACTGCACGAACGGTGGGCGACACGATTGTGCCACGGCCATCGTCCCATCGCCGCCGGGTGCCATGCCTGCCCCGTCGAGACTGTCCGACAATTCGCCGTGCGTAACATGCCGTGAAATATGGCGATACGACACCACGGGCGTAGGGTGGCTGCTTGACGCAGTTCCCGAGCACCGTCGAGGGGCAGCCACGCGGAAGGGCAC
>JAAYDY010000037.1 GCA_012729015.1 Phycisphaerae bacterium
GAGTTACTCTCGAAAGTTGTTGATGGAAGGAGTTGAGCGTATCCTTCGGGGATTCGGATTTGTCGTTTTCGTTTCCCTGAAGCGGCCCTCTGGCAAAGGGCCAGGAAGGATACGCTCATGCACAAGGATAACGGCGTTGGGCAGGAAAAGCGAATCGCAACGGAGTCGAAGTCGGCCCTTGATGAGATCCTGCGGGAGGGAGCCCGGCGAATGCTGCAGGCGGCTATCGAAGCGGAAGTGGCCGACTACGTCGAGCAGCACGCCGACCTGAGCGACCAGGCCACCGGCCGGCGCCTTGTGGTCCGAAACGGCAATCAGCCCGAGCGCACGATCCAGTCGAGCCTTGGAGATATCCCGGTGAGCAGGCCCCGAGTGCATGACCGGCGGGACGGGGAGCGGTTCACCAGCAGCATCCTCCCGCCCTACATGCGCCGCACGCCCGCCCTGGAGGCGCTGATCCCCCTTCTCTACCTGAAAGGCATCTCCACCAACGACTTCCCGGATGCCCTGGCCGCCATCCTGGGGGAGAATGCGGCGGGGCTCTCGCCCAGCACGATCAGCCGGCTCAAGGAGGTGTGGCAAGGAGAGCATGAGCAGTGGGCGAACCGGGACCTGTCCGGCAAGCGCTACGTGTACTGGTGGGCGGACGGGATCTACTTCAAGGTGCGGCTGACGCCGGAGCGGCCCTGCCTGTTGGTGATCGTCGGTACGCTGCAGGACGGCACCAAGGAACTGGTGGCGATCCAGGACGGGGAGCGCGAGAGCAAGCTTTCGTGGCAGGAGCTTCTCCGGAATTTGAAGCGCAGAGGGGTGGCCGATGCCCCGGCGCTATGCGTGGCAGACGGCGCACTCGGGCTCTGGGCGGCGATGGAACAGGAGTTCCCGCAGACGCGGGAGCAGCGCTGCTGGGTGCACAAGACGGCCAACGTGCTGGACAAGATGCCCAAGACGGTGCAGCCGGCGGCGAAGCAGCTCCTGCACGAGATGTACCTTTCGCCGACGAAGCTCGACGCCCTGGCGGCCTACCACGAGTTCCTGACGCTCTACGGGGCGAAGTATCCGAAGGCCTGCGAGTGCCTGAAGAAGGACGAGGACGTGCTGTTCACCTTCTACGACTTCCCGGCCGAGCACTGGCGTCACATCCGCACGACCAATCCGATCGAGAGCACCTTCGCGACGGTGCGGCACCGGAGTCGGCAGACGAAGGGATGCGGATCCCGCGCGGCGACCTTGGCGATGGTCTTCAAGCTGGCGCGGGAGGCGGAGAAGAGCTGGCGCAGGCTGAACGGCTACGAACTGATCGAGAAGGTCATCCGCGGCGTGCGTTTCGCGGATGGTGTGGAAGTGCGAGAAGCAGCATGAATGGGCTCCCCGAAGGATACGTCATCAATTATCCATCAACAACATTTGACAGTATCTCATGGACACGAGCGGACAAGTTGTGTTTCAGCACAGGCTCGAGCGTCCTGTAAGTGCGGTGTTCAGCATGCGGGGCACTGCCGTGCGGTTCAATGGCAGCGAATCGGCGCATCTCGCGGTGCTGACTAAGTTCAACGCGCCATCACGAAGGTCGATGCTTTCCGTCTTCTCTCCGCAAGGGCAGCTCATCTATCAGGAGTTACTGGATCGCAGCCGCGGCATCTGCGCCGCACGGGACTCTGACGGGGACGGGGAGGTCCTCCTGGTCGGCAACGGGCCGGCGGTTTACTCCTACCGCCTGCGCTGATGACGCCAACGACAACTCGACCGTCCAGTGGTCGTATACGCGCGAGGCGGCCGAGGGCGACCTGGAGGTCGTCGAGACGCAGAAGTACGGCGCCATGACGGACAGGGAGGTGACGTACCGGTATGATCTGTCCGGCCGGCTGGAGTCGGTGGAGTATCCCAGCGGCCTGACGCTGTCGTACACGCACGACGACCTCGGGCGGCCGTACGTCGTCAACGACGGCACCTACGACCGGGTGGAGGACACCTGGAAGGGCTGGCTTTTGGAGAAGCGGGAGTACGCCAACGGGACGTACCTGACGCATCTGGACGACTCCAGCCAGAACCTGTCCGGATACGGCTATGACGCGTTTGGACGGATCCAGACGCACCGCTGGAAGAGCAGCGGCGGCACGGTCCTGGCCGGCTGGGCGCACGAGTACGATCGCCTCGGCAACAAGAAGTACTCCGAGGACCTGGACGCTGACGGCCTGAGCGACGTCGGCAACCCCTACGCCTTCACCGGCCGCCGGCTCGACCTCGAGTCCGGGCTCATGCAGTACCGGCATCGGTATTACGCGCCGGAGCTTGGGCGGTTTGTCTCAAGGGATCCGTTGGGCTACGTGAGCTTCCCGACCCTCTATCTCTATGGGCGAGCATGCCCGACAGGGGTAACGGACCCCACGGGCCTCGTTGACGAAGATCTGCGCCACAGGGCATGGAGGCTCATGTGCCATAGGCTTGCCAGACAGGAGTACGACAAGTGCATGGACAGGTTGCCTTGGCCGTGCAACGCGGCGGTGTGCCCCAGGCACTATCTCGTCGTCTTCCATGCCTGCATGCTCGCGGGCGGCCACTTCTACTGATGAAAGCAGTACGGCTGCGTTGCTGTGCCTGAGCGCTACGGCGGCAGAGCAGCGTTTTTCGGATGGCCATCGGAGCATCGCGGATGGCGCGCCCAAGTGCCCGGCTGAAGAGCCGCCAAATCGGGGACATGGAATGGGAATCCGGCAAGTCGGACCCCCCGCGGGGATGAGTAGGGTTGCGTGGTTCTGGATGACGCTCGGCCTGATCATCTGCTGGCTGGCAGCGGAGACCCTTCTCGGCTCCTTGGTGGTTGGGAAGGCACATGGGCCGCACGCGAGGCTCTGCGCGCCGTTCGCAATCGTGCTTGGCGGTCTCATGGTATGCAGTGGATGGTGCCTTCTGAAGCTGCGACCCTGGGCACGGCTCATGCTGGAGATTCTCAGTTGGCTCGCGATGCCCGCCACGCTTGTGTACGCTGGCTACCTGATCTGGCACGTGTATGGCCGGAGACCCGTCGTGGAACGCACTGGCACGCTCCTCGCCCTCGCCATCGGTCAGGGTGTTCTCTGCCTTCTGCTTTTTGGGACCGTGTTCGTGTGTATCCTGGTGTACCTGCGCGGCAGCAGTGCGCGGCAAGCGCTCGCCCGGCATGGCCCGGGTGACGCGCTCAGCGCCGGTGGCGTGGAGAACCCGTCTCAGGAACGACCGGGAGACTCGAGCCGCCCGCCAAAGGGGCCGAGCTGACGCACAAAGGCACCGTCCGCTGAGCACAGGGCCTGTTCCGCCAGGCTGTTCGTGGGCTCCACTCCCGGCGCGGCCACCGGGCAAGTACAAGGCTGGCGACGAGCCCACTGCTGTCCAAGACACGCCGGAAGGGTCGTCTTGGACGGGTTCTGACCGGCTTCTGAGGCCGAAATGGCATCCTCTGTGAAATCAAGCCCCCCCTGGAGAGATCTCCGCCTGTCTCGATGTCCTGCTGTCCAAGAACCCAAGAGGGATCTGACTGACCCTGGCCGGCTCCGGAGGCGTTTGGAAGGGGTCGTCGATCCACTCCCACAGGTTGCGATAGCTGAACAGATCCCATCGCAGGAGCGCCACCAGGTTCGAGAGCGCCCACCAGTGCCAACGCGTTGCGCATCCAGATTTGGACAGCACTGATCGCGATGCTGCTGATCAAGTACCTGCAGTTCCGCTCCACGCGGGGCTGGCCAACGACCCGGACACGCGACAGCGGCAACGGCCAAGGAGCCACAGATCGACACGGATGGGCACTGATTGCGCCCACAGCGAACTGCCCGAGAGCATCACTGGCCCTACGAGGTGCACGAAACGCCCGGGCCGGGGCGCGTGGAGAAAAACTGCCGGTCGGCTTCGGCAGAAGGGTCGAGGTGAAGCGCCGTGTCTTCTGAACCGGGGTCAAGGTGTTCGAGCCGGTATCGGCGTTGCCGTCAATCGGAGTCGTCCAGATCAGTGTCCATCAGTGCAGATCAGTGGCCTGGAGGTCGGCGTTGCGGCACGACGGCCGTGCCTTCGGCCGCAAGACACCCCTCCGGCAGGCGCCAGCGCGGGGCCGCCGACGGTGCCGGCGGGGCCGCACACCCTGCGACCAGGAAGAAGACCACGGCAACAGACCCGATCAAGGAGCGAACCATGGCGACCTCCTCTCGATAGAGTGTGGCCATTACGCGCGCGACGGCGCGCCGTGTCCAATCCACAAAGGCATACGCAAGGCGCCCCTGCGCCATCGCAGCGAGCAGGCGCCCATGGAGGGCGTTCTCGGTTCCCTGCAACGCTGTTCATGGGCTGCGACGGCATACTGCTCAGAGTCTGCAGGAGGAGCGCGGCCATCGGGACGGCAACGCATCGCCGAATGGGTGCCGTCCCTTTGACGGTGACGCAAGGAAGACATAGGCTGTCCGGGCGGTACTTCTCACTCTGAGTACGGGGACGGCACAGCGCGATGGGCCAGAGTTCGAGGGAGATCGTGCGGGCGGCGTTGCGGTTCGAGGGGCCGGAGCGGCTGCCGGTGCGCATGGCGTGCTTCGGCCGCGACGACACGGTGTGGTTCGCCCACGTGAAGGCCGACCGCACCGAGAACGGCGTGCAGGTCGACGAGTGGGGCTGCCGCTGGGACAGGACCAACGTCGCCAACATGGGACAGCCGAAGGGCCATCCGCTCGCCGACGTGTCGGAATGCGACCGTCTGACCGTGCCCGACTACGGCGAGGACGCCCGCTTCGCCCACGTGCCCGAGGCGCTGGCGCTGGCCGAGCGGGAGGGCCGCTACACGCAGGCGGGCATCTTCATGATCCTTTTCGAGCGCATGCACGCCGCGGCGGGTTTCGAGAACGTGATGGTGGGCCTTCTGGAAGACCCGGAGAGCACCGGGGCGCTCGCGGACCGCATCGTCGAGGCGCAGCTTCGCCTGGTGCGGGGCTATCAGGAGCGGTTCGGCCGCCGGCTCGACTCCTTCGGCATGACGGACGACTGGGGCACCCAGCAGGCGGCGTTCGTCTCCATGGACCTCTGGTACGAGTTCTTCTTCCCACGCTACCGCCGCCTCTTCGACGCGATGCACGAGGGCGGCCAGGACGTCTGGGTCCACTCGTGCGGCAAGGTCAACGAGATCATCCGGGGCTACATAGACGCCGGCGTGGACGCGGTGAACCTGCAGCAGCCGCGCGCCCTGGGCATCGAGGAGATCGGCCGGCGCTATCGCGGCCGCATCGCCTTTGAGTCGCTGGCCGACATCCAGGCGACGCTGCCGGGGGGACGCCTCGACCGGATCGAGGCCGACGCCCGCGCGCTGGCCGAGCACTGGATGACCCCGCAGGGCGGTTTCGTCTTCAGCGATTACGGCGACGACCGGGCCATCGGCGCCGACCCGGGGGCAAAGCGGGCGATGTACCGCGCCTTCAGCCGGGTCTCCGAGGAGCTGTACGGCCAGCCCCTGCCCGAACCGTTGGCCTGACGGCGCGGCGTTCCCGCCCGGCGGGGCGCGCCATGGTGCATGCAATGGCCGGCCCCGGTCGTTCGGGTGCCGCGGGATGGGCGGTCTGCTGCGCAGGCCGCACAGTCGAGGGCGACTGCGCCACACCGGCCACGGCGAGGTCCTTCGGGCCGCCTGAGCGGCCCTCAGGATGACGCTCTGGGGGCCCGGCCGCCCGGCGGTGCCCGTAGGTCGGCCACTCTGCCACGACCTGCTCGATCGCAGCCTTCAGCTCGGCTTCGTCGCAGGGCTTCGGCTGGTAGTAGAAGCTCGAGCGGCTCAAGCCGAGGGCCTTGCAGATCGGGGCGAGGGGATAGCTTTGGCGCATCATGCCGGCCACCTCCATTCGGCGGGCGGGGGGGCATCCAGAAGCGTCGAGGCTTTTTTCAGGATCTCCACTTGCATGGTCAGGCGGCCGACCATGCGCTCCAACTCGGCGATGCGGCCCTTGAGTTGCTCCTGTTCCTCGCCCCCGCC
>JAAYDY010000002.1 GCA_012729015.1 Phycisphaerae bacterium
ACAAGAAGCGATACGCGGGGACGCCGCTGCCGGGGAACCCGGACTTCGTGAAGCTGGCGGAGGCGTACGGGGCGGTGGGTCTGCGTGTGACGGAGGCGGGCGACGTGGCGGACGCGTTACGGGAGGCGATTGCGAGTCCGAAGGTGTACCTGCTGGACTTCGTGGTGGAGCCGGAAGAGAACGTGTTCCCGATGGTCCCCGCCGGCGAAGCCATCAACCGCATGATTGGCGGTATGTCGTAAGGGGCGGCCGTGCGCAGGTGCATGGAAACGGAATCAGCGACAGGAGAGGAATTCCATTATGGAACGCAAACACGTGATCACGGCGCTGGTGTCGAACCGGCCTGGGGTGCTGGCGCACATCGCCGGGCTGTTCGCCGGCCGCGGGTTCAACATCGATTCGCTGGCCGTAGGGGAGACCGAGAGCGACGAGTACAGCCGCCTGACGGTGGTGGTGCGTGGGGACGAGTCGATCCTGGAACAGGTCCGCAAGCAGCTGGGCAAGGTGATCGATGTGATCCGGGTCAACGACCTGTCGGGGCAGAACTACGTGGAGCGTGATCTGATGCTGATCAAGGTCAGCGCGCCTCCGGCCCGTCGCGGGGAGATCCTGGAAGTGACGGAGGTCTTCCGCGGCAAGATCGTTGACATCGGGTCGAAGCACATTATGATTGAGATTTCGGGCCCCGAGGAGAAGATCGAGGCTTTTGTGGAATTGATGCGCCCGTACGGCATACGCGAGCTGGTTCGGACCGGTCGCGTGGCCATGATTCGCGGCGTGGGCAACTCGTCGGGAGGACGGCGAAGCCATTCGCAGGACGATCCCTCGGCGACCAACGACTAAGGAGAGCAGGCATGGCAAAGGTGTACTACGAGAAAGACGCGAAACTGACGCCGTTGAAGGGCAAGACGGTGGCGATCATCGGCTACGGCAGCCAGGGCCACGCCCAGGCCCAGAACCTTCGCGACAGCGGCGTCAACGTCGTGATCGCCGAGCTGGAAGGCACGTCGAACTACAAGCTGGCCGTCAAGCACGGGTTCAAGCCGCTCAGTGCGGCCGAGGCCACGAAGCAGGGCGATGTGATCCAGATTCTGCTGCCCGACGAGTTGCAGGCCCGCGTCTACAAGAGCGAGATCGAGCCGAACCTGAGCAAGGGCAAGGCCATCGGGTTCAGCCACGGCTTCAACATTCACTTCGGGCAGATTGTGCCGCCGAAGAACGTGGACGTGATCATGGTCGCCCCGAAGGGCCCCGGCCACCTGGTTCGCAGCGAGTACGAGAAGGGCGGCGGCGTGCCGGTCCTGTTCGCGGTGTACCAGGACGGCAGCGGCAAGGCCCGCGAGATGGCCCTGGCGTATGCCAACGGCATTGGCGGCGCGAGGGCGGGGGCCCTGGAAACCACCTTCGAGGAAGAGACCGAAACGGACCTCTTCGGCGAGCAGGTGGTGCTGTGCGGCGGCGTGTCGGCCCTGATCAAGATGGCCTTCGAGACGCTGACCGAGGCCGGCTACCAGCCCGAACTGGCCTACTTCGAGGTCATGCACGAACTGAAGCTGATCGTTGACCTGCTCTACGAGGGCGGCCTGTCGTGGATGCGCTACAGCGTGTCGAACACGGCCGAGTACGGCGACCTGACGCGCGGCCCGCGGCTGATCAACGATCAGACCCGCGCCGAGATGAAGAAGATCCTGGGCGAGATTCAGTCGGGCCAGTTCGCCGGCGAGTGGCTGAGGGAATGCTCGGTCGGTCGCCCGATGTTCAACGCCCTGGAGCGCCGCGACCGCAGCCACGGCGTCGAGGTCGTTGGCCGCGAACTCCGCAAAATGATGAAGTGGATCGACGCCAAGGAAGTGGAATAGTCGCCGATCACCCGGTGTGAATTATAGTGTATTTCGGACGCGGTTCCTTCTCGGGGCCGCGTCCGTTTTGTTGTGGTGTAAGAAGTGATGATGCCCAAGGAATATGGATTGCATCCCTGAACGACATATGGCACAATAACGACATACCGGAGACCGGTTGCGACATGACGGTGTCATCGTGGAGTGGGCAATGGGGGCACGTGTTCCGGGCACATCGGCCGCTGCACCGGGGGCGAAGCGGGCGTTCACCCTGGTGGAGTTGATGCTGGTGCTGATGGTGGTGCTGCTTCTGGCCAGCCTCTGCATGGCGGTCTTCGAGGCCGCCGACGAGCAGGTCAGCGATACGTTCTGCGCCGCGCAGTTGAGGACTCTGGGCAAGGCCCTGTTCTGCTACGCCGAGAGCAACCAGGGGTATCTGCCGGACCTCGGGGCCGTTTCGCCCATGGTCGGGCAGCCCCCGTCCTGCGGGCCGTGGTTCGAGGATGCCTGGGACCATCCCGGCACCGGCCAGTGGCCCGCTTCCCGCCATACCGGCAACCAGGGCAACCTGTACGTTCTGGTTCGACTCGGGCTCGCCTCTCCCGACGATTTCCTCTGTCCCGCCACCGGCGACAGCCCCACGCCGGGAACGAGGTCCCTGCGGCGAACCGGGTTCATCGACATGCGCGACGGCTCGGACCAGTTCACCGACGACGAGCAGCGGTTTCTCCAGCAGCACGCCTCGCGCCATTGCAGCTACAGTTACCAGAATATGCTCGGGCACCGCGCCGGCGACCCGTTGGTGGCCGATCCGAATGCGGCCATGGTGCATGTGGACCGCTCGCCGCCGGACCTGACAATCCTGGCCGACCACAACCCGTACACGTGCATTCGCGGCACAAACCGGCGTTGCCTCGACCCCGACAAGGAGCCGACAGCCAACAGCCTCAACCATGGCGGCCGCGGCCAGAACGTCCTTTACCTCGATGGGCGCGTCCAGTGGCACACCACGCCCGAGTGCGGCGCGGACCTGCCCGACGGCGGCCGCGACAACATCTATCGTCCGGCGGCCGGATCGGTGACCGACCCGACCAACGTCCCCCGACACGTGAAGGACTCGTACTTGGTGCCATGAACTCGCACGGCCGACGTTTCCGATTGCTCCATGCGGCCTCGCCTCCGCCGTCGCCCCGCCGCCGACGCGCCGACGGGTTCACGGTCATTGAACTGCTCATTGTGGTGGCCATCATCCTGGCCCTGGCGGCCATGATTCTGCCGGCCTACGGAGACCTTCACGGGCAGTTGCGGGGCGTCCAGTGCCAGGACAACCTGCGGAAACTCCAGGCCTGCTTCAAAATGTACACGCGCGACCACGACCGCCAGTTTCCGCCGATGCAGGCCACGGGGCGGCCCGAGCCGCTCGTCGTCGAGATGGCACGCGACGCCGGCCTGACGCTGAACCAGGGCGTCAGGGCGGGGGGCTACCACTGGTCGCTCGTCCTGTGGCCCTATCATCGGTCCCTGAGCACCTACACCTGTCCCTGTGATCCGGCGCTGGAATCGGACGACGGCGGCGGCATTCCCGCAGCCACTCGGACCGCCACGCCGTTCGCCGACGCGCCGCCGTTGTCGTACGGGCTCAATACGCTGCTGTTCCGGTCGTTGCCGCCGCTGCGAAACCTGGCCAAGGCGTCCTGGGGCAAGAAGGCCGGCGAGTTCGCGAGCAACCTGACCTACACCACGATGAACGACCAGAAGCAGCAGATTCCCAATCTGGAGGGCCGCATCCTGATGTTCTGCGGCACGGGCGGTTTTCCGGTCGGGAACCAGTCGAATGTGGCGTGGCGGGATTCGGGCATCGCCAAGCGGTACGAATGGCATCCGGAGGGTGGGCCGGGCCCCTTCGATGACAGCCCCGACCACGGATCGTACTACGCTTTCTACGACGGGCGCGTCGAGTTCCGGCAGGAGTTCCCCTCACGCTACGAATGGGCAATGGACCTGACGTCGTCGCCATGAGTCCGCCGACCTGCCGGAAAACGTCGGCGGCACGAACCGTTTCCGGTCCGCGCCGCCCGTCGGTTGCCCACCGACACCAAGTCGCCACGCTTGTCGTGGCCTGAGACCTCGCGCCTACTGGATTTCCTTAAACGCCTTCCTGGCTGCGCCGCACACCGGGCAGCGGTCCGGCGGCTCGTCTTCGACCGTGTTGCCGCACACGTCGCAGACGTAGAGCTTCGTCGCCGGCAGCGCCTCGCCGGCGTCCAGGGCGGCTTTGTACTTCCGGTACAGCGCCGCGTGAATGGCCTCGACCTCGTTGGCCCAGCGGAACATCCGCAATGCGGTCTTGTTCTCTTCGGCTTCGGCTTCGGTGATGAAGTCCGGATACATTTTCTCGAACTCGTAGGTTTCCCCGTGGATGGCCTCGTCGAGGTTCTTGGCCGTGGTGCCGATGCCGCCCATGGCGGCCAGATGCGCGTGGGCGTGAATCGTCTCGGCCTCGGCCGCTGCACGGAACAGCCGGGCGATCTGGCTCTGCCCCTCCTTCTCGGCCACCTTGGCGAAGGCCAGGTACTTGCGGTTCGCCTGGCTCTCGCCGGCGAAGGCGGCCCGGACGTTTCGTTCGGTGTTGGACATCACGATCTCCTTACTCGTGCCGCCGTGGCCGCGGCCGCAGCGCGAGGGTGCCACGTCCTGTGGCTCTTTTACGGCCATTTCCGTTCCAGGTCAAGAGCATGCTCCGCCCCTCGACATGGCTCGGGAACGGCCTCAAGCAGCCACGGCACCGGGCGGCTCACGAGCCGCCCCGACGGTTCCCGGGGCCGGCAGCTTCCAGCGGCCGTCGTGGCGACGTACGCCCCCGGTGACCCATGTCACCGTTGCAGGAACGGCGACGCACTACAATGGGTTTCGTGTGGCATGAAATCGGGCCACACGCGTTGGCAGGGGGTCGCCATTTGTGAGGTGGTCGCACGATGCGTCTGATCAACTGGGTCCGCAAAGCCGATCGTCGTCTGGTGGTGCCGCTGGCCGGGTTTCCCGGCGCGCAACTGACCGGCTCGACCATCAAGCAGAACGAGTTCAACGCCGAACTCCAGTACCGCACGCTGTACAAGCTGGCCGAATACGCGCAGCCGGACGCGCTGTTCATGATGATGGACCTGTCGGTCGAGGCGAACGCCCTGGGGTTGCCGGTGCGGTTTCCGCTGGCCGAGTCCGCCAGCGTCGAGCATCATCCGGTGCGCGAGATCGCCGACCTGGAGCAGTACAAGGTGATCGACCCGATGGGGGACTGCCGCGTGTGGGTGTTTCTGGAGACCATGCGGCGTCTGGCCAGGCGTGTGCGCATGCCCAAGGGGGCCTATGTCAGCGGCCCGTTCACGCTGGCCGGCCTGCTGATGGGCGCCAACCAGATCGCCATCGACACCATCGACCGGCCCGACGTGGTTCACGCCGTGGTCAACTACGCCGAGCGGATCATCATCAACTACGCCTCGGCCCTGGTCGATGCCGGCGCCGACATGATCTGCATTCTTGAGCCCACGGCGTGTTTCCTGTCGCCCGAAGCGTTTCGCCAGTTCTCCGGTCGCAGCATCAGCCAGATCGTCCGCCACATCGACGCCATGTCGATCCTGCACATCTGCGGCAACACGACGAACCTGATCGCCGACATGGCGGCCACGGGGGTCCAGGGCCTGTCGATCGGGCCGATGGTCAACCTGCCCGAGGCGGCAAAGCGCGTTCCGGACGATTGCGTGCTGATGGGAAACATCGACCCGGTGCGGGTGATGGCCCACGGCTCGCCTGAAGACGTGCGCCGCGCAGTCCGGGACCTGGGCGAGCAGATGAAAGCGGTCGAGAACTTCGTCGTGGCCACCGGCTGCGACCTGCCGCCGGAAACGCCCCTGGAGAATATCGTCACGCTGATCGACGAGGCCAGGCGGCTGCCGCGGCCCGAGCGGGCGGCCGACACGCCGTCGGCCCATGCCGCCGGGTTCTGACGACGGTCGGTCGAGCTAAACTCCCGCGACGCGACGTGCCGATATCTCTGAATGAAGAGGCATACAGCTCGCGTCAGCGGGGGTGTCATGGGCGACGGAGTTCGTCTGATTGAGTGTGCGCAGTGCGGTCGGCTGCACGAGATCGCCGCCGGGGAGAAGCCCGGCACGTGCGAGTGCGGCACTGCGTTGAAGGAGCCGCACGAGGCGGCGGACTCCGTTTCGGCGCCGGCCGATGTTCCTGCGCCCGGCCAGGCACCCGCCGAGGAAACGCCCTCGTCTCCGCCCCTTCACGGGATCCTCTACAGTGCCCTGCACAACTGGAAGGTGCTCTCCGCGGCGGCGACCCTCGCGATCGTCGTCATCCTTGCCGCCGTCTTCGTGCGATGGCCCAGCATCAGTCTGGCCGGAATCCGACTCGACGGATCGGGCGGCGCCGCGGTGCCGCGCGTTGCGGCCATCGACATCGAGGCCCAGTTGAGCATCATCGCCGACAACTCACGAGCCAAGGAACACCTTGCCGCTTCGGCGATTCTATTGCAGTCCAGGCAGGAAGAGGCGCTCATCGCGAGGCTGTCGGAACTGGTGATGCGGCAGGATCTGGCGTCGCGCAAGCTCATGATCCAGATGCTCGGGCAGCTCGGCGACGACCGGGCCCTGGCGGTCCTGGAGAAGCTCTTCGCGGACTCGGACGCGACGATTGGGCACCTGGCCGTCAGTGCGGTCGCCACGATCGACTCGCCGAGCGCCGAAAGCATGCTGCGACGGCACTGTGCCCAGCCCGACCGAGCCCGGCAGATGATGCCGGCAGTGGCCACGGCACGGACCCGCACCTCGGCCCGCGTCATGGCTTCGTGCCTGCGACGCCCCGAACTCTGCGACCAGGCCATCCAGGAAATCCGCAACTGCCGTGTCGAGTTCTGTGTGCCGGACCTCGGTTCCCTGGCGGCCGACCGCCGGCAAACGGAACAGACCCGCCTGGTGGCGGTCGAGGCCCTGGGTACCCTCGGTGGCCGCGAGGCCCACAAGGCCCTGGCCGACCTGCTGGAAGACAGCGTGGTCGGCTGGAAAGCCCGCCAAGTGCTGGAAGGCCAGGGCGGCCGATAGTCCGGCGCGCCGTGTGGGTTGCCTGCTGAATCCCTCCCCACAATTCCGTCGCATTCTTCCTTCGCATCGTCTTGACTTCTGTCGGGACGGCCTTAAGCTACCCCTCTGGCGGCCAGACCACGAAAGGAGAATCGCCGGATGCCCCCACTGTTGCTGATCGACGCATCGACCTACGACGTGAACAAGGTGGTGATGCCCATCGACGTGATCCGCAAGTACAACGCTCAGCGCTACGAAATGGAGCAGCTCAGCGGCGTTCTGCGTTTCGATCCCGAGGCGGGCGAAATCGTCTGTTTCAAGGATCTCCGTCAGGATGAATTCTGGGTGCGAGGCCACATTCCGGGGCGCCCGCTGATGCCCGGCGTCATCATGATCGAGGCGGCGGCCCAGATGTGCTCCCTGTACTTCGGCCTGGTCTCCCCCGGCGACAAGTTCATCGGTTTCGGCGGCGTGGACGACGTGAAGTTCCGCGGGCAGGTGGTTCCGGGCGACAAACTGGTCCTGCTCGGAAAACTGATCGAGCTTCGCCCCCGGCGGGCGGTGTTTGACACCCAGGGCGTCGTTGACGGCAGAATGGCCTTCCAGGCCCGCATCACGGGCATGCCCATCTGATACCGTGGGCAGGGAATGATGGCGGCTCCTGCGGCCAGAGGGCAGCGGCGACGCCACCTGTGCCGACCGGCGGTGTTGAATTCCGCGGTCGGCGGTGGTAGAATCCGTGTTCTTAAGCCTTTGCGTGCGTGGGGGCCCGGCTCTATGAATCTGTCTCCGGATCGTCAATTACACGCCCCGGATTCCGGGGAGGAGTTGAAAGTGCAACGGAATCTTCTGCTGGTCCTGTCCGGCGCCCTGATCCTGCTGGTCATCGTCATGGGCTTCGGCAACCTCGCCAACAACGCCGCCTCCGGCCAGGACGGCGACGACGTGTATCGCGGCGTGCGGCTCCTGGGCGAGGCCGTCCGCCTGGTTCGCGAACGCTACGTCACCGAAGTGGACAACCGCAAGCTCTACGAGCACGCCATCCAGGGGATGCTCCAGGGCCAGGATCGGTTCTCCGCCTTCATCAGCGAGGACGAACTGCCCGACTTCCGCAAGCAGATCGAGGGGGCCTTCGGCGGCATCGGTGTCGTCATCGGCCAGCAGAACGGCTGGATCATGGTCATCAGCCCGATCGAGGACGGCCCGTCGTATCGCGAGGGCGTGCTGGCCGGCGACCGGTTCATCGAAATCGAGGGCAAGAGCACCGACGGCATGATGCTGGACGACGCCGTCAAGATGCTCACCGGCAAGCCGGGCACGAAGGTCACCTTCAAGGTGATCCACGAGGCCGACCTGAAGGAAGAGACCTTCACGATCACCCGCGAAATCATCCACGTCAAGACCGTCAAGGGCATGACACGCGACGAGCAGAGCCAGTGGCAGTACATCGTGGACAGCGATGCCGGCGTGGCGTGCATCCGCGTCACGTCGTTCACCAACGACACCGTGGACGATCTGCGCAAGGCCATCGAAGAGGCCCGGCGGCAGGGGATGAAGAGCCTGATTCTCGACCTTCGCTTCAACGGCGGCGGCGTGCTCAAGGGTGCCATCGCCATGGTGGACCTGTTCGTCAGCGACGGCGTGATCGTCTCGACGCGCGGCCGCAGCGATCCCGAGGAGGTGCATCGCGCGACTGCCGAAGGGACGCTGGAGTACTTCCCGATGGTGGTCCTGGTGAACGACCGCAGCGCCAGTGCCAGCGAGATTGTCGCCGGCGCGTTGCAGGACCACGGCCGCGCGATCGTCCTCGGCGAACGCACCTTCGGCAAGGGCAGCGTGCAGAACATCTTCCCGCTCGACAACGGTCGTGCCGCCATGAGGCTCACGGTGGCCAAGTACTACCTTCCGAGCGGCCGGTGCCTGCACCGCGAGGACGATTCGAAGGAATGGGGCGTCGATCCGCTGATCGAAGTCAAGATGACGCCCAAGGAGTACGCCGAGGTCTTCATCGCTCGCCGCAACAGCGAAGTGATCCACACCAACGGTAAGGCCAATGGCGAGGCCCACGGCGAGACCGATGGCCAGAAGCAGGACGACAAGGGGGATGCCGGCGATGGCGACGGCACGACTCCGCCGCCGCCGTCGAAGTCCCCCGACGGCACTCGGGGCCAGGCTTTGCCTGGGTCCGACGGCGACCTTGCCGAGGACAGCGCCGCGAAGGCTCCGTCCGAGGCCGTGGATCGTCAGTTGCAGCGAGCCGTTGACGTGTTGCGCATGTGGCCGCTGCTGAAGCGGTTCGAGGTCAAGCAGGCCGTCGCCCAGTAGCGGCCGGCCGAGGGTTGCACGTGTTCCAGGGGCCGTCGCCGACGGCCCCGTTGTTCATTGCCGTCGCGAGGACTGCGGGTTTCCGGCATGCTGATCCTGGGTATCGAATCTTCCTGCGACGAGACGAGCGTGGCCGTCGTCCAGGACGGTCGCCGCGTGCTGGCCTCTGTGGTGGCCAGCCAGGTGGACCTGCATGCCCGTTACGGCGGCGTGGTGCCCGAACTGGCTGCCCGGGCGCACATCGAATGCATGACGCCGGTGATGACCGAGGCGTGTCGGGCGGCCGGTGTCACCGTGGCCGACGCGGACGCCATTGCCGTGGTCAATACGCCGGGGCTGATCGGTTCGCTCCTGATCGGCGTCACGGCGGCCAAGACACTCGCCTGGCTTCACGGCAAGCCGTTGGTCGCGGTCAACCACATCCAGGCCCATCCCTACGCGGTCTGCCTGGACAGCGACATCGAGCCGTGGCCGTGCGTGAGCCTGGTGGTCTCGGGCGGGCACACCACGCTGTATCATCACGCCGGCCCGCTCCAGATGCAGCGCATCGGCCGCACGGTGGACGATGCCGCCGGCGAGGCCTTCGACAAGGTGGCCGCCATTCTCGATCTGCCGTATCCCGGCGGGCCGAGCGTCGATCGGCTGGCCCGGCGCGGCAACCCGCGGGCCATTGCGTTCAAGCGGTCGGCGGTCGGTCCGGAACAGCTCGATTTCTCGTTCAGCGGCATCAAGACCGCCGTGCTCTACGAAGTGTGCGGTCACGATCTGTCGCGAACCGCCGCCGAGATGGCCGACGACCGCAAGGCCGACGTGGCCGCCAGTTTCCAGGAGGCGGTGGTGGACATGCTGGTGGCCAACACGCTGCGCGCCGCCGAGTCGCGCGCCGTGGACACGATCATCCTGGGCGGGGGCGTCTCGGCCAATGGGCGGCTTCGGGAGAAGATGGCCGAGGCGGCGCGCCGTCGCGGCATGGCGTGTCACGTCCCGCCTCTGAAATACTGCACCGACAACGCCGCGATGGTGGCCGGACTGGCGCACGTCATGATGCGGGCGGGCCTTGTCGCCGATCTGGCCTTCGAGGCCAAGGCCTGAAGGCGGCCGCCGCAAATCGCTGGATTATCGCTTGCCTGCCATGGGGAACCCGTTAGAATGTCGGCTCCGGTAACGTGGCCAACCCAGACTCGAACCTCGTATTCCTGCGAAACGACCCATGAACCAGCCAAGACAAGGCAGTGAGAAGTCTCCAGACAGGCGTTCCGAGCCGACGCCCGTCTCGAGTTTCAGCCGCATCCACCGGTGGTCCCAGGCCCTGACGCATCGCGCCCCCTGGACGACGAGTCTGTGGCACGGCGTCCTGGTGGTCGTGCTGGTCTACTTCTTCCTGGCCGCCATCAACATGATGGGCAAGGGCATCTCGGTCACGGCGGCCAATCCCGACCACAGAAGCAAGTTCCCCGACGATGCGGCCTTTGCCGAGTACGCCCGCACGCCGGCGGACGCGCCGCGGGCGGCGGTTGCGCCGAACACCCTCGGCACGTTGCCGGAGGTCGGCCGCAAGGTCGGCACGGTCGGCGATGTGACGGTCGACGGCGGCGCGGTCGCGGTCGGCGGCCAGGTGGTCCGTGCGATCGCTCCGTCGGGAATTGTGATTCATCATGCCTGCGCGCGGATCGTCGAGGTCCGGCCCGACGTCCTGGTCGTCGAATCCGTGCCGGAGTACAAGAGCTGGCTCTATTCCATCTTCGAGTTTGCCAAGAATCCGTTCATGGCCCTGATGGTGGGCATCCTCATTACGGCCATCTTCCAGTCCAGCAGTTTCACGACGAGCTTCACGGTCGGCATGGTGGCCACAATGCCGGCGTTTGGCATTGAGCTGGCCATTCCGATCATCATGGGCGCCAACATCGGCACGAGCGTCACCAACATTCTGGTGTCCCTCGGCTACATCCGTCGCCGCGACGAATTCCGCCGCGCTTTCGCCGGCGCCACGGTCCACGACTTCTTCAACGTGCTGACCGTGCTTGTCCTGTTCACGCTGGAGCAGGCGACGGGCGTCCTGCACAGGCTGGCCGAAGGCATGGCCGGACTGGTGTACCAAGGTGGCTCGGCAGCCGTGGAGAGCGAGCCCACCAACTACATCAAGATCGCCGTGACGCCGGTCATCAAGGCCGTCCAGTGGACCCTGGCCGATGCATTCGGATTCGGCCAGAACGTCACGGGCGTTGTCATGCTCATCCTGTCCATCGCGATGTTGTTCGTCGCCCTGCTGCTGCTCGTCAAGGTGCTCCGCACGCTGGTCCTGAAGCGGGCCGAATCGTTCTTCGATCGCGTCCTCTTCCGCAACGCGCCGACGGCGTTCGTCGTCGGCCTCGTGCTGACGGCGTGCGTCCAGTCCAGCAGCGTCACGACAAGCCTGGTGGTGCCGCTCATTGCGGCCGGCCTGCTGACACTGAACCAGGTCTTCCCGTATCTGCTCGGGGCCAACATCGGCACGACCGTCACGGCCCTGATTGCCGCCTTCGCCACCAGCGCCGCCACGGAGGAGGGGGCCAGGGTCGGCCTGACGCTGGCGTGCGTCCATCTGCTGTTCAATGTCCTCGGGGCCCTGATCTTCTATCCGCTTCGGTGGATTCCCATCGGCATGGCCAACGCCCTGGCCGTCAAGGCCGCCGAAAGCAAGCGGTATGCCATCTTCTTCGTCGTGGGCGTCTTTTTCGCGCTGCCGATGGTCGGCATCGGTGCTTACGAGTTCTACGTGTACGTCCTTGCGGGGAAATGACCATGTTGAAGGCGCTGCTGACGGCATGGCGCGGCGACAATGCCTTGCGCCTGATGCTCGACCAGTTTGACCAGATGCTGGCTCACGACCAGTGGATGTTCGAGCGCGCCACCAGCACCTACTGGCGTCTGGCCGAGTGGTCCGAGGTGCGCGACGTGCTCTACGCCCGCGACAAGCAGGTCAACGAGCTGGAGCGATCCATTCGCCGCGCGGTCGTCAGGCACCTGGTCCTCCATCCCGGCGGCGACGTCACGGCCTGTCTCATCATGATGAGCGTCGTCAAGGACGCCGAGCGAGTCGGCGACTACTGCAAGAACATCTTCGAGGTCGGCAAGTGGTTCCGCCACGAGTACACCTCGCCGCGGTACGTCGGCCCGCTGCGGGAAATCCGAGAAGCGGTCCTGGGCCTGTTCGACAGGACGCGCAAGGCTTTCCGCGAGAGCCACATGGACCTGGCGACGGACGTCATCCGGACGTTCGAAGGAATCAAGACCAAGTGCGATCTGATCGTTGAGCAGTTGCTTCGCCAGAAGGATGATATGCCTACCGACGAAGCGGTCTCCTACGGCATGCTGTGCCGTCACATGAAGCGTACCGCCGCCCACCTGGCCAACATCGCCAGCAGCGTGGTGACGCCCGTGGAGAACCTCGACTTCGCCGATGAACAGGTGTCGCCGAAGGAGTAGCTCCTGCGGCCGACGTGCCTGCGGCGCTTCTGTCTGCGACGCACCAGAAACCACGGGTGAGGGCTGTTGATGCACGACGTTCCCGAAACCTCCGCAGTGCCGGCATCGATGGCCCGGCCCGGCGTTCTTCACCGATGGACCCAGATTCTGCGTCGAGGGCCCGAGTGGCGACGCACTCTGTGGCTTGGCGTGCAGGCCGCCGTCCTGGTCTACTTCTTCCTGGCTGCCATCAACATGATGGGCAAAGGGATCAAGACCATTGCCCAGAATCCGCAGTACGCCCAGGCGTTTCCCAACGATCCTGCCTTCGATCTCTGCGCGAAGGATCCGCAGCAGGCCTCCCGAATCGTCGTCGCGCCGGCCGAGGCGGGAGGACGCGACCTGGTCGGACGCACCGTGGGCGCCATCGGCACCGTGGGGCAGGACGGCGGATACGTCGCCGTCGGCGACCGGGCGGTCCGGGCCGTCTGCGTCGAGGGCGTCGCCCTGCATCGCAGTTGTGTCCGCATCGTCGACCTCCGCGGCGACCTGCTCGTCGTCGAGCCCGTGCCCGAGCACAAGCAGTGGCTCTATACGATCTTCAGTTATGCCGAGAACCCGTTCGTGGCCCTCATGGTCGGCATCCTGGTCACCGCGGTGTTCCAGTCCAGCTCGTTTACCACCAGCTTCGCCGTCGGGATGATCGCCACGATCAACGGCTTCGACCTGAAGCTGGCCATCCCCCTGATCATGGGCGCCAACATCGGCACAAGCGTCACCTGCATTCTGGTGTCTCTCGGCTACATCCGCCGCCGCGACGAGTTCCGCCGCGCCTTCGCGGGGGCCACCGTTCACGACTTCTTCAAGATTCTGACCGTCCTGGTGCTGTTCCCGCTGGAGTTGAGCTCGCACATTCTCCAGCGCCTGTCCGAGCACCTGGCCGGGCTGGTCTATCACGGGGGCAGGGCCTCCTTCTCCGACGAGCCCACCAACTGGATCGGCGTCGCGGTCAGCCCCGTCGTCGGCGTCGTCAAGTGGTTCCTGGCCGACCTGCTCTCTCTTGGCGAAACGCCGGTCGGCGCCGTGATGACCGTCGTTGCGGTGGCGCTGCTGTTCGTGTCGCTGCTTCTGCTGGTCGGCGTCTTGAAGAAACTGGTCCTGCGCCGCGCCGAATCGCTCTTCGACCGGGTCTTCTTCCGCAACGCGCCGGTGGCCTTCCTGGTGGGGCTGGTGCTCACGGCCTCCGTGCAGTCCAGCAGCGTCACCAGCAGCCTCGTCGTGCCGCTGGTGGCCGCCGGCCTGCTGACGCTGAACCAGATCTTCCCCTACCTGATGGGCGCCAACATCGGCACCACGGTGACGGCCCTGATCGCCGCCTTCGCCACCAGCGCCGCCACCGAGGAAGGCGCCAAACTGGGACTGACCCTCGCCTGTGTTCACTTGCTTTTCAACGTGTTCGGCGCCATGATATTCTATCCGCTGCGATGGATACCCATTGCCATGGCCAACGGCCTGGCCAACAGGGCGGCCGAATCGCGACGCTATGCCGTCATGTTCGTGCTCGGCATCTTCTTCGGAGGGCCCGTGCTGGGCATTGTGCTTCATTGGCTGTATGTCAGACTCGTCGGAGGGTAGTCATGTTCAAGAGGCTTATGGATGCCTGGCGCGGCAAGAATACGCTCAGCCTGATGCTCGACCAGTTCGACCAGATGCTCGCCCACGACCAGTGGATGTTCGAGCAGGCCATCAGCACCTACATGCGGACCCGCCCATGGGAGGAAGTCCAGGGGCCGCTCTACGCCCGCGACAAGCAGGTCAACGAACTCGAACGCGCCATCCGCCGCGAGGTGGTCCGGCACCTGGTCGTCCATCCCGGCGACGACGTCGTCGCGTGCCTGATCATGATGAGCGTTGTCAAGGACGCCGAACGTCTCGGCGACTACTGCAAAAACATCTTCGAGGTCGGTAAGCTGTTCCGCTTCGAGTACACCGCGCCGCGCTACCTGGAGCCCTTGAAGGAAATCCACGGCGCCGTCAGCACGCTGTTCGACAAGACACGGCAGGCTTTCCGCGAGAGCAACGCCGAACTGGCCCGCGCCGTCCTCGATGCCTTCGAGGGCGTCAAGACCAAGTGCGACCTGATCGTCGAGCAACTCCTCCGGCAGAAGGACAATCTGCCGACCGACGAAGCGGTCTCGTACGGCATGCTCTGCCGCCACATGAAACGTATCGGCGCGCACCTGTCGAATATCGCCTCCAGCGTCGTCGCGCCCGTCGAGAACATCGACTTCGCCGACGAACGCGAAGAGCCCGGCAACTGACCGGCGGAGATTCCCTGTGGCAGGCGCCGAGTTGAACGACATTCTCCGCCGCGTGGCTTCCGGCGATCTGACCGTCGCCGAGGCGATGGGCCGTCTGGCCACCCCCGCCTTCGAGGACCTGGGGTTCGCCAAGGTCGATCACCACCGCCGCGCGCGGTGCGGCTTCCCCGAGGTCATCTTCTGCCCCGGCAAGACGCCCGAGCAGATCGTCGAGATCGCCCGGAGCCTCTCGGCTCGCCGGCACACGGTCCTGGCCTCACGTGCCGATGCCGCCGCCGCGGCCGCGCTGGCCGAAGCGTTCCCGGCCTGCCGCCACAATCCTGTCGCACGCACCCTGGTGCTGCCCGGCACGGAACCCACGCCCCGGCTGCCCGGGACGGTTCTCATCGTCTGTGCCGGCACGAGCGACCTGCCGGTGGCCGAGGAGGCCCGCGAGACGGCCGAGGCCCTGGGCTGCTCGGTCCGGTGCCTCAGCGACGTCGGCGTGGCCGGCATCCACCGCCTCCTGGCCCATCAGGCCGAGCTGCGCGAGGCCGCCGTTGTCGTCGCCATCGCCGGCATGGAAGGCGCCTTGCCGAGCGTCGTCTCGGGACTGGTGGACGTGCCCGTCATCGCCGTGCCCACGAGTGTCGGCTACGGCGCCCACCTCGGCGGCCTGACGCCACTGCTGGCCATGCTCAACAGTTGCGCCAGCGGCGTCGTCGTCGTGAACATCGACAACGGCTTCGGTGCGGCGTACAATGCCGCCCTGGTGTGCCGCACCGCCGCCAGGTTCGCACAGCGCGCGATGCCCTGACGCCGCATCGCAGCGTGCGGCGGTGCCGACGCCGGGCCGAAGGATTTCCCGCGACGTGCGTCCAGGTTCCGGCCGATGCCGGCGACACGCTGACCCACTGCGAGGACTGACCATGGAACGAATCACCCGACTGCCGCCCCCTCCGCCGCGGCCCGAGTCCGGTCACAAAGGAACCTTCGGCACGGTGCTGGTGGTCGGCGGCTCGCGCGGCATGGCCGGCGCCGTCGCCCTGGCCGGTCGCGCCGCCCTGGCCTCCGGGGCCGGGCTGGCCAGGCTGGCCGTCCCCGACGCCGTCCTCGACACCGTGGCCGCCATGGCCCCCTGTTGCACCACCGTGCCATTGCCCGACACCCCTTCCGGACGCCTGCATCCGCAGAGCGCCATCGACGTGCTTCGCGCCGCCGCCGAGGCGACGGTCGTTGCCCTCGGGCCCGGTCTGGGCTGCGATTGCGATACTGTCATGGTCGTCCGCGGCATCGTCGAGAACCTCGATCGCCCCCTCGTCGTGGACGCCGATGCGCTGAACGCCCTGGCCCGGATCGGCGGCTTGGGGGCCCTCGTCTCGAAGCCGGCGGTCATGGTCATCACGCCGCATCCGGGCGAAGCGGGACGGCTGCTCCGCACCACGACCGCGTCGGTCCAGGCCGATCGCCAGGCCGCGGCCGTCCGACTGGCCGAGGCCGGAGTCACGGTGCTGCTGAAAGGGCAGGGCACTCTGGTGACCGACGGCCGTCGCCTCTATGTCAACGGCACCGGCAACAGCGGCATGGCCACCGGCGGCAGTGGCGACGTTCTGACGGGGCTCGTGGCGGCCCTGGTGGCCCAGGGGATGAGCGGTTTCGAGGCGGCCGTCCTCGCCGCGCACGTTCACGGAGCGGCCGGAGACCTCGCGGCCGAGCAGGATGGCGAAACGGCCGTCACGGCCGAGAGCATTTTGCGTTGCCTGCCTGCGGCCCGAGTGCTACAATGACGGCTTATTTTCCTGGCGCACCTGCGCCTCATGCAAGGAAGAAGGAGTGATGGTCCATGGCAATGCGTGATCCGGTCCAAGGCAAAGTCGGCCGCAAGGACGACATGCGATTCCTGCTCAAGCAAATGATGCAGATTCGGGCGTTCGAGGACAAGGTCTTCGAGCTTCTGGCCCGCGACATCCTCAAGGGGGCCAGCCACGTCTACGCCGGCCAGGAGGCCGTCGCCGTCGGGGCCATGCAGGCCATTACCGACAAGGATCTTATCACGAGCACCCACCGCGGCCACGGTCATTGCCTTGCCCGCGGCGGCACGCTCAAGCTCATGCTCGCCGAACTGTGCGGCAAGGAAACCGGCTATTGCCGCGGCCGCGGCGGCTCGATGCACATCGCCGACGTCAACGCCGGCAACCTCGGCGCCACGGGCATCGTCGCCGGCAACATCCCGGTGGCCACCGGCGCCGCCCTGGCCTGCAAGATGCGCAACCAGGGGCAGGTCGTCCTTTGCTTCTTCGGCGACGGGGCGTCCAACAACGGCACCTTCCACGAGTCGCTCAACATGGCTGGCGTCTGGAAGCTCCCGATCGTCTACATCATCGAGAACAACCTCTACGGCATGAGCGTCTCCGTGAAGCGGGCCTGCGCGGTCCAGGACATCGCCACCCGCAGCTCGGCCTACGCCATGGACGGCGTGATCGTCGACGGCCAGCGCGTGCTCGACGTGCAGGCCACGGTCGCCGAGGCCGTCAAGCATGCCCGCGAGGGCAAAGGCCCCATGGTCGTCGAAGCCAAGACGTACCGCTACCGCGGCCACAGCCGCAGCGACCCGCGCGTCTACCGCACCAAGGAAGAAGAGGCCTACTGGCACGATCACGACCCGATCAAGCTGTTCCGCGAACTGCTCGCCGCCCAGAAGGTCATGACCGAGGCCGAGATGGATGCTGTCGAGGCCGAGGTGGACCAGGAAATGGCCGAGGCCGAGAAGTTCACCCTCGACGAGTCGGCCTATCCGCCGGCTGAGGCCGTGTTCGAAGACGTGTATGCCGGGTGGATCCAGGGCAAGTACGGCCTGGAACCGATCCAGAAGTGAGGACCGACGACGGCTGCCGAGGCCCCGATGCCGGGCAGACTGCCATAGAGGACGGGAGAGAATTGCAATGGCTCAAGCGTTTTATCGTGAAGCAATCCGGGACGCCCTGGCCGAGGAAATGCGGCGCGATCCGCGCGTCTTCGTGATGGGCGAGGACGTGGCCATCTACGGTGGCGCCTATAGCGCCACCAAGGGCCTGATGGAGGAGTTCGGCGAAGACCGCGTCCGCGATACCGCGATCAGCGAGGCCGCCATCGCCGGCGCCGCCGTCGGCGCCGCCATGGCCGGCATGCGGCCCGTGGCCGAGATCATGTACTTCGACTTCATGACCATCGCCATGGACCAGTTCGTCAACCAGGGTGGCAAGAACCGTTACATGTTCGGCGGCAAGACCACCGTGCCCATGGTCCTGCGCACCGAGGGCGGCGCCGGCCGCTGCATCGCCGCCCAGCACAGCCAGAGCCTCGAAGCCTGGTTCACCCACGCGCCGGGCGTCTTCGTCGTGGCTCCCGCGACGCCCGCCGACGCCAAGGGCCTGCTGAAGACCTGCATTCGCGACGACAACCCCATCCTGTTCATCGAGCACAAGATGCTCTATGGCGTCAAGGGCGAGATTCCCGACGGCGAGCACCTGGTGCCCCTCGGCAAGGCCGCCATCCGGCAGGAAGGCTCCGACCTTACGATCATCTCCTACAGCCGCATGGCCAACACCTGTGCCGAGGTCGGCAAGAAGCTCGCCGCCGACGGCATCAGCGCCGAGGTCATCGACCTGCGCAGCCTCAAGCCGCTCGACACCCGGACCATTCTCGAAAGCGTCCGCAAGACCGGTCGCGTCCTCCTGGTCAGCGAGGCGTGCAGCAACACGAACTTCGTCTGCGAGATCGCCATGCGGATCAACGAGCACGCGTTCGACTACCTCGATGCGCCGATCGTGCGTGTCTGTGCGGCCGATGTGCCGGTGCCGATGAGCCCGACCCTGGAAGACGCCGCGATCCCCAATCCGGACCGCATCATGGAGGCCGCGCGAAAGCTGGCCAAGGGCGAAGTCTGAACGAGCGTCGCGCCGCGACACAGCCGTTAGGAAACCAGTCACATGATCCAGAAGGTTCTGCTTCCCAAACTCGGCCAGACCGTCGAAACCGCCGTCATCGAGACCTGGCGCGTCAAGGAGGGCGACCCCGTCAAGAAGGGCGACGTCCTCTGCGAGATCACGACCGACAAGGCCACCCTCGAGGTCGAATCGTACGTCAAGGGCACCCTCCTGAAGATTCTCGGCCCGACGGGCCAGCCGCTTCCCGTCAACAGCCTGATCGCCGTTGTCGGAGACCCCGGCGAGGCGATTCCGGCGGACCTGCTGGCCGGCGGCGTTCAGGCCGACGCCCCCACAGCAGCGCCAGCCGCTCCGGCCGCAGCGACGCCCGCCCCGGCCCCGACTCCGTCGGCCCCGGCGCCGGCGCGCGAGCCTGCGCCCGTCGCCGCCAAACCGCAACCGGCCCCTGCGCCGGCGGTCCTCGACATTCCCGCGGCTTCCGGACGCCTCTTTGCCTCGCCGCGGGCACGCAAGCTGGCCGCCCACGAGCATGTGCCCCTGGTGGCCCTCAAGGGCTCCGGCCCGAACGGCCGCGTCGTCGAAAAGGACGTGGCCGTCTACGCCGACAAGGTCCGACAGATCGGCGTCACGCCGCTGGCCCGCAAGCTGGCCGCCGAGCGCGGCGTCGATGTTCTCGCCCTGGCCGCCGAAGGCAAGAAGGTCACCCGCGACGACGTCGTGGCCGCGCAGCCCGTGACCGCGCCGGCCGCCGTCACGCGCGTCATGCCCAGGGCCGGCAAGGTCGGCCTCACCCCCATGCGGCGGATCATCGCCGAACGCATGTGCCAGAGCAAACGCGACATCCCGTGCTATTACCTGCACATGGATGCCGACATGACCGATCTGATGGAGGCGCGACGCCGGTTCAACGCACGCGGCGACCTCCGCGTCTCGATCAATGACTACATCGTCGTCGCCTGCGCCCGCGCGCTGGCCGAGTTCCCCGACGTCAACAGCCGTTGGGACGGCGACGGCATCACCTATCGCGGCGAGTGCAACGTGAGCTTCGCCGTGGCCCTGGACGCCGGGCTCATCGTTCCCGTCGTCAAGAACATCGAACGCAAGACCCTCCCGCAGGTAGCCGAAGACAGTCGCACGCTGATCGAGAAAGCCCGCGGCAAGAAGCTCCTGCCCGCGGAATACGAGGGCGGCTGCATGACCATCTCGAACCTCGGCACGTTCGGCGTGAAACATTTCATCCCGATCGTGAACCCCGGCGAGAGCTGCATCCTCGGCCTCGGCATGATCGAGGACCGCGTGGTGGTCCGCCAGGGCGGCATCCATATTCGCAAGGTGATGACCATGACCCTGGCCGCGGACCATCGGCTCGTGGACGGCGCCGTCGGAGCGAAGTTCCTCGAGCGCATCCGCGACCTGCTGGAGAATCCGACGCAGCTTGAGAAGTGAGATCGCCGGGTCACGCACGTGAACCAGTGCCTTGCTTCGCTCGGACGGGGCAGGGCACTCTCGTTTGCGGCCGGCTGTCGTGTGTCGTCGAGCCGCGCGGCCCGGCGCCCGATGTGGCCGCACTGCAACACCTGATCG
>JAAYDY010000003.1 GCA_012729015.1 Phycisphaerae bacterium
CCCATGCTGAAGCTGCCGAGCCTGGGCGAACTTGATCGCGGCATGCCGTCGCGCATCTACCTGTGCACGTCGCCGGCCGACATGCGCAAGGGCTTCGACACCTTGGCGGCGATGGTGAAGGACTTCCTGGGCCGCGACCCGCTGTCGGGGCATCTGTTCCTGTTCGTCTCGCGTGGCAGGGACCGGCTCAAGATCCTCTACTGGGACGCCGACGGCTTTGCCCTGTGGTACAAGCGGCTCGAGGAGGGAACCTTCCGCCTGCCCCGCCCCGGCAACGAGGCGGCCAGCGTGGAACTCAAGGCCAGCGAGCTTGCCATGATGCTCGAAGGCATCGACCTGCGAAGCATCAAACGCACAAAACGTATGATGCTTGGCGCTAAAAACGCATGATTTACTCAACGAATCTGGGTTTTTGAGGAACTTCTGCGGTGCTATGGCGTCTAATCATGCGTGACCACGGATGGCACACAACTCCTCGACGCCCCAACGCTCCCCGACGACTTGGCTACCTGCCACGCCATGATCGGCCAGTTGCTGGAGAACCTGCAGAACGCCACGCGCAAGCTCTCGCAGATGGAGCACCAGCTCCAGCAGTTGCTCCGCAGGCTCTACGGGCGCTCGTCGGAGAAGATCGATCCAAAGCAGATGGCGCTCTTCGCCGAGATGCTCAAGCAGATCGAGGCGCAGACGCCGGCTCAGCCGCCGCCGGTCGAGGAGACTCGCGGGCAAGATGCACGCGCCACGAGCAAGGGCCACGGCCGGCGCAAGCTCGCGCCCGATCTGCCTCGCGAGCGGGTGATCCATGACTTGCCCGAAGAGGAGAAGCCCTGCCCCTGCTGCGGCACCATGCGGACGATGATCGGCGACGAGACTTCCGAGCAACTCGACTACGTGCCTGCCCAGGTCAAGGTCATCGAGCACGTTCGTCTGAAGTACATCTGCAAGGAGTGCGAGAAGAACACCGTCCAAGGCGGGCCGCAGATCGCAACGGCCGTCAAGCCGTTGTCGCCGATCGAGAAGGGCCTGGCCGCGCCGGGGCTGCTGGCGCACGTCATCGTCAGCAAGTACGCCGACAGCCTGCCGCTGCACCGGCTGGAGCGGATCTTCGAGCGGCATGACATCGACATCGCCCGATCCACGCAGTGCGACTGGATGCGGCAGTCGGCCCAGGCGCTGACGCCGCTTTACCAGAAGATGGTGGAAGAGGTGCTGGCCAGCAAGGTGATCCATACCGACGACACGCCGGTGGATGTTCAGGATCGCAAGCTGGACAGGACCCGCGAGGGAAGGTTCTGGGTCTACCTTGGCGACAAGTCTCACCCACTGGTTGTGTTCGACTATACCCCCAATCGGAAGCGCGACGGGCCCGTGAGCTTTTTGAACGGCTGGGGCGCCAACGACCTTCGGTATCTCCAGGCCGATGCCTTCGGCGGATACGACGGCATCTACGCCGGCCAGGCCGGCGGCAACGTGGTCGAGGTCGCCTGCTGGGCGCACGCGCGGCGGTACTTCCATGATGCGCGGAAGGCCGACCATCGCAACAGCGCGGCTGCCCTGGCGTACATCAAGCTGCTGTATGACGTCGAGCGGGACGCGGCCGATCTCCCGTCAGCTCAGCGATCCCAGCTGCGCCAGGAACGCTCCGCGCCGATCCTCGTCCAGTTCCGTGCGTGGCTGGAAGGTCTCCAGGCCGCGCGGGACGGCGGCGTCCTGCCCAAGAGCCCGATGGGTCAGGCCATAACGTATGCCCTGAATCAGTGGTCGGCGCTGTGCGTGTATCTGCTCGACGGCGACCTGGCCATCGACAACAACGCCAGCGAGAATGCGCTGCGCCGCATCGCGATCGGACGAAAGAACTGGATGTTCCTCGGCTCCGACAACGGTGGCCGCACCGCTGCCGTCCTGTTCAGCATCATCGCCACCTGCCAGCGACATGACGTGGAGCCCTTCGCCTACCTGCGGGACGTGCTGACCCGCATCGCCGGCCATCCACACAACCGCCTGACCCAACTGCTGCCCAATAACTGGAAGCCTCAGGCCTGACCCCTCGCACTCGGCCTCGCGACACCAAAGC
>JAAYDY010000038.1 GCA_012729015.1 Phycisphaerae bacterium
ACTTGAGCAGGTCTCGTTTGACCTTCTGCACCTTGCTGTCGAAGCCCAGGTAGCCGTCCAGGCGGGTCAGGCCGGCCTGTTCCTCCCGGGCCTGCACACGGGCCACGCCGGGCCCGACGGGCAGGCGGTCGTTCGCGGCGTGGCGGACGAAGAGCCGCAGGGACCCGCCATGGCTGGCGATTTCCTCCACGTCGAAGACGGTCAGGCCGTGGGCGGCGAAAATCTGCCGCGTGGCATGAAGCGACAGATAGGAATAGTGCTCGTGGTAGATGGTGTCGAATTCGCTGCGCTGGATCAGATTCAGCAGGTGGGGAAACTCGAAGGTGGCGACGCCCTTCGGCTTGAGCAGGATCCGGAAGCCTTCGACGAAATCGTTGATGTCCGGCACGTGGGCGAGCACGTTGTTGGCCGCCATGAGGTCGGCGGAATGGGCGGGCGCGAGGGCGCGGGCGGTTTCGGCGCCGAAGAAGCGGACTTCGGTGGGGATGCCCCTGGCGACGGCGGCTTCGGCGCAGTTGCGGGCGGGCTCGATGCCCAGCACGGGAATGCCGGCCTCCCGGAAGTACTGGAGCAGATAGCCGTCGTTGCTGGCGACTTCCACCACGCGGTGGGCGGGTTCGAGTCCGAAGCGCCGGATCATGGCGGCCGCATAGTCCCGGGCATGCGCCAGCCACGAATCGGAGAAGGAAGAGAAATAGGCGTAGCGGTCGTTGAAGAACGACTGCGGGTCCTGGACCGGCGGGAGCTGCACCAGCAGGCACTGTTCGCACACGCGGGCGTGCAGGGGATAGAAGGGTTCCATCCGGTCCAGGGCGTCGGTGGACAGATAGTCGTTGGCGACCGGGGAGACGCCCAGGTCCACGAACGTGCGCGTCAGGTCAGTTCCGCAGAATCGGCAGGTCGGCATGACGACTCACTCCCACACTTTCCAGGGGGCGCGGCCTTCGGTCCACATCCGGTCGAGGTCGATCTTGTCCTTCAGGTGGTCCATGCACTGCCAGAAGCCGTCGTGCTTGCAGGCCACCAGCTGGCCGTCGCGGGCCAGGCGTTCCATCGGATCGGCCTCCCAGAACGTCGCGTCGTCGTCGATGTAGTTCAGCGCCTGGGGTTCGAGGACGAAGAACCCGCCGTTGACCCAGGCGTTGTCGCCCTGGGGTTTTTCGCGGAAGGAGGCGATGCGGACCTGGCCCTCGGCCAGGCGGAAGGAGCCGAACCGTCCGGGCGGCTGCACGGCCGTCATGGTGGCCAGGGCGTTCTGCTCGCGGTGAAAGGCGATGGTGCGGCGGATGTCCACGTTGCTGACGCCGTCGCCGTAGGTGAAGCAGAAGGTCCCGTTGTCCAGGTAGGGGGCCACGCGCTTCAGGCGGCCGCCCGTGCCGCTGTTTTCGCCGGTGTCCACGAGGGTGACGCGCCAGGGTTCGACGGTGTGCTGGTGGATGGTGGTCTTGTTGCGCTGCAGGTCGATGGTGACATCCGAATTGTACAGGAAGTAGTTGGCGAAGTACTCCTTGATCATGTGGCCCTTGTAGCCGCAGCAGATCACGAAGTCGTCGATGCCGTGGGCGGCGTAGATTTTCATGATGTGCCAGAGAATCGGCATGCCGCCGACTTCCACCATCGGCTTGGGGCGGGCCGTGGTTTCCTCGCTCAGGCGGGTGCCGTATCCCCCGGCCAGAATAACCGCTTTCACCTGTTGTCTCCTTTCTGCGGCAGGACAGCGTCCAGGATGCTGGTTCTGCCGGATCAATTCCGGGCGGCCGTCGTCCCGTCCATGGAGAGTTCCAGGACGGCCCGGTTTTCACCGGGGAGGAGCCGGCCGCCGTCCCCGGACTGGGCCTGTTCCGGATTCATGATGCGCCAGCCGGCGTTCTTGTAGGTGCCGGTGGCCACGTCGCGCGTATTGATGAACACCAGCAGGGTGCCGTCGTCGCCGACCTGGAGGGATTTCTGCCGCCAGACCGCGCCGCCGCCGGGAAGGATGTATTCCACGTTGACGGGCTGGTTGCCGCCGCGGTTGTCGGGGCCGTAGAGCGTGTAGTG
>JAAYDY010000039.1 GCA_012729015.1 Phycisphaerae bacterium
CCGGTGGCCGAAGGCTCTCAGTCCCGCACGGTGCAGACGTAGAGGTTCGGGTTCATCGCCACTTCGCCGGCCTTGATCTGCGTGCCGCCGGGCCATTGGGGACGGGCCATTGGGGACAGTATACTGTTTTCTCCGCCGCCGTCGTCAAAAGGACCGCATGCTGGCCGCACGGCGACACGGGCGGCTCGCCCCTCAACGAGACTCGGGACTTGCAGCGAGCCGCCCCTACGGTGAGCGCACAAAAGAGGCTGCCTCGCGATCCGCACCTCCGGTGGCCGAAGGCTCTCAGTCCCGCACGGTGCAGACGTAGAGGTTCGGGTTCATCGCCACTTCGCCGGCCTTGATCTGTGTGCCGCCGGTTTCGCCGCAATAGAGCCGCCCATCGGGGCCGCAGACCATCGTGTGAATGCGTTCGCCCGTGACGCCCTGTTCGGCCGACTCGATGGGGCCGATCTCCTCGATCCGTTCGGTGCGCGGATCGTAGCGGAAGATGAACGCGCTGCGGGTCTGGTAGGCCCGCCCGCCGCCGGCCGCGCCGTACAGGCACCCGTCGCCGCGCCAGGCCAGCGCCGGCAGCCGCGGACCGCCGCCCGGGCATCCCAGCACGTCCAGCGTCAGCGTCGCCGGGTCGATGCGCAGCAGGTCGCCGCGCTCCCACGTGCCGGCGTACAGCTTGCGGTCCGGGCCGCGAACGAATGAGTCGATCCGCTCGGCCCCCTCCGGCAACCGCATCGCCGTCGCCTCCAGCACGTCGCGCCGCGGGTCGTACATCCAGATGTGACGGTGCAACCCACTGCCGAACACGCGGCCGTCGTCGTCCGTGCAGCACTGGTGGCACGGGCCGCTGTCGCCCCAGGTCTTGGCCGGCGGCTGGCCCACGACGCGCATCGAGCCGCGCCTCAGGTCCACCCGCACCACGTGGTTCAGCGGGTACGTCATCGCGTACAGGTTCTCGCCCGCCGGGTCCATGGTCAGGTTGAAGAGCCACTCGTGCGGACACGGCACGCCGAGATCCTCGGAGGCGTCGCGCGTCGGATCGTAAATGAACACGTGGCCGCCCTCGTCGCGGTCGGTGTAGAGGCCGCTGACGCTGTAGTTCTGGCCGGTCGCCCCGGCGATGCGCCCGTCGGGCAGCGTCTCCAGCGCGTGGTGAATCTTCCCGGGAATGGGGTTGCCGCTGAAACTGATGATCGTCGGCGCGCTGACCACGCGGTCGCCCAGGTCCACGAACCGGCCGCCGCGACCCCCGGGGCCCGTGCCCAGCTCGTATCGGAAAAACAGGTGCCCGTGCGCGCCCGTCATCCCGCCGTACAGCCGGTCCGGGCCGCCCACCGTCAGGCTCACCACCTCCAGCGCTCCGACCAGCGGCGACCGATCCACGTAGACATCCAGCCTGCTCATCCGACGCCATCCTTTCTGCGCGACCTGCTCCGCCGCCGTCGACCTCGACGGCCGCTGCGGACCCCATTACGATACGCCGCGCGCCGCCCGACGCAACAGCTTTCCGCCCGCGCGACGCACGATCCACTTGCACAATCCTATGGCCTGCGGCAACGCGACATCGGCCGGCCTGGAATCCCTCTTGCCCGCGCCGCGGGCCCCCGATATAGTGGCCTGCGGCCGAGGCGGCCGATCGGATTAGTCATGGGGCGGCGCTTCGCCGCCCAGGCAGGCTACACTGTCACGGCCGTCCGCGTAGTACACCGATGGACGCTGACGGTCCATCGGTGTCAACGAGTGGTTCAGATCGGATAGTAATCGCACGGTCGCCTCGGCCCTTGCTTGTCCTGTTCGGCGGAACGCCATGGGCCTACTGGACTTCCTGCGAAACCTCCTGTCGCCCCAGCGCGGCTCCGACGAGTCGCCCGCACTGAACCATAGCGACACGCGGCCCAAGACAGCCGACGCCTCCCCCTCCCAGGCGGAGGCGCCCGCGACGCCGGCCGTGAGGATCAGACGACGCAGACCCCTCCTGCCGCGGCAACTCGGTTCGCCGCCGACGTTTCGTCGGCTGATGGCCGCCCTGCGACTGAGCCACGTGCGCGTCCGTCGCGTCATGCACAGCAAGGCCCCGTACCACACGTTCACCATCGCCAAGCACAACGGCAGCCTCCGCGACATCGCCGCCCCGTGCCGATCGCTCCGGCACATTCAGCGGCGAATCCTCCGCCGCATCGTCGAGCCGCTCGACACACACCTGGCCGTCCACGGGTTCCGCCGCGGGCGGTGCAGCCTCACCGGCGCGCGGCGACACGTCGGCAAAGAGGCCGTCCTGGCCATGGACCTCCAGGACTTCTTCCCGTCGATCACGTCGCAGCGCGTGTACGGCCTGTTCCGCAAACTCGGGTGGCCGCCGAACCTGGCGTCGGTGCTCACGCGGCTCTCGACGTGGCAAGGCCGACTGCCGCAAGGGGCCCCGACGAGCCCCGCCCTGGCCAACCTGATTGCCCGCCGCATGGACCGCCGCCTGGCGGGCCTCGCCCGACACCGCGGCATCTACTACACCCGCTACGCCGACGATCTGACCTTCAGCGGCCCGGCCGACGCCGTCCGCAGCGCCATTCCCGCCATTCGCATGATCGTCAAGGAAGAGGGCTTCCGCCCCGCCGAGCACAAGACGCGGCTGATGCGTTGCGGGCGGCGGCAGGTGGTGACGGGACTGGTGGTGAACCGGCAGGTCTCGGTGCCGCGCGACTACCGCCGCCGCGTGCGAGCGGCGCTGCACGGCATTCGCACGGGCCGCACGACGTTCGCCACGCCGGCCGACCGCGCCACGACGCTGCGCGAACTCGAAGGCCACGTCCAGTACATCCGCAGCATCCGCCCCGAGCACGGCGACCCCCTGGCCGCCGACCTCTACGCCGCGGAAACCGGACAGTGACGCTGGAGGAGTGGCTCGGGCCAAAGCGTAGGGTGGGTCCCCCGGACCCACGCGGGACGTTGGGCTTGACGGGTAGCGTGCGGGAATGGGGCGATGTGCCACGGCGGGGTCCCCAGACCCACCCTGCAAACTGTGTCACGATCACCCACCACAGGAGAGGGACAAGCCGATGCGACGCTGTCATTACCGTGTCTTGGTCACACTCCTGATGGCATGCGCCCTGTGCTCATGCCAGAGTGGCAACTCGCGCCTCTGTGGGCTACGTGTGCTTGCCCTGACGCCGCACGGAGTCGCCGGTGAAGCGGACGAGGGCCAAGGATATGTCATGGGCTCGGACAACGGTGAGATCGCCGTCATTTCTCTGCGGACGGGCAAGCGAACGACAATACTGTCCAGCGCCATGGAGGATGGTCGCTGTTGGGCTGCCTCGACCTATGATTCCGCATCGAAGACGTTGTACCTGTTCGACAGCACGGAACGCGAGGTGTGTGCTTGGCCTGCCTCACGCAGTGAGCCCATGGTGCTGTATCGCATGCCCGGGGGATACCACAACGCGCGCCTGTGCCTGAGCCACGACAACCAGCGATTGTACTTTGTTGTACCCCATAGCCACCAACACCACCCAACCACTGAACTCGTGGAGTATGATTTGACCAACCACACGAGCCGGGTGCTGCATGCGACGCCATCCCTTGTGGCGGAGTGGCATCGTCCGAGCTTCCGCGACGAGAAGACGCTGCTTGTGGAAATGCATAATCCTGAGGCTGCCAAGGGCGGCTTCCGCGTTGCTGGAATACAACTCCCCGAGGGACGCTTGCAACCGATGCCCCAGTTGGCAAGCGCATGCCTTTCGCCCGATGGAACCCGGGCGTTCAAGTGGGACGATCAGAAGGTGCAAGTCTACGACAGCCGAAGCGGCACATTGGTGTCGGAGACGCTCACGCGCGATCTACCCGGATGGACGTGGGTCATGGATGCCTGTCCTGTGAGTAACAACAGCATCGTGCTGCACCTGTCGGATACCTACCGATTTTTCGAGGGAACCTATCACTTGAATGTGGAGCAGGGCAAACTGACGTGTCTGAGCCGACGGACGTTGGAGGGCATGCGGTATGTTGCGGATATGCCGCAGTGGAGCCCGCTGCCGCCCGAGCCGGCGCCTTGAACACTCGGAGACGAATGGCCGCGTGGGTCCGGGGGACCCCACCCTACAGACTTGCTCTCAGGAGGAGACCGCGACGATGTGGCAGAACTGGAAACAGGACGAGTACGGCATCCCCGGCGACATTCCGCAAACTCGGCGCACGCTGCTTCAGGTGGCCACGACGTTCAACATCTACGTCATACTGGTCGTTGCCTTGGCAGGCGCGGTCGTCTTCATCGGAGGCGTGGTCATGGCGCAGAGCGAGGAGGTCGGAGCGCAACTCGACAGCATCCCCGAGCCGATCATGCTGATGGCCGTCGGAATGATGTGCTTCTCGCTGTGCTGTCCATTCTTCATGGCACTCTACTTCGGGCGTCACTTTCTGCGCTCGGTGATGCACCTCGAAGCTGAGATTGCCCGGCTGAAGGCGCAGGTCAACGCTGGGCAGGACGGCAGCACGAACGATGAGGAAGCGTGACGGCGGCAGATGCCCCCCGACCGTCAGCAAAGCGGAGACCGTGACGATGGCACCAAGAAGGATGATTGTGCCTTCTCTTCTCGTGGCGAGTCTGTTTTTCGCGGGCGCAGTTGCCGTGATGGTGCTTGTCGTGGACTTCCTCACGGGCCCGAAGAAGGACGATACTGATGCCGAGATCAGGGCCGAGCAGCACCATACGGTCCTATGGAAAGCCTGCGCCCGCTATGCCGCAGACCATTCGGGCGAGTATCCCAGTTCACTCGGCGTTCTGGTGTCGCAAGGGTACATCGATGATGCAATGATCCGGTATGTGGGGCGAGAGGGTGCCCTCATGGAGATTCTCTATCAGCCTCCGACGGACGACGCGACCGAGGATGCCGTCATGTTGTGTGACAGCCATCCCACATTCGTCGGCCTGTGGACGCACGGATATGTGGCAGGCAAGAGCGACGCTGACAGTTGTTTCGTGTACGCCACGACTGTGGGAGGCTATCAGGACTATGTGCCGTTTGACCAGGTACGATCTCTGATGAAGAATCCGTAGGGCACGCCAGCCCCTCGACCATGGCCACGCGATGCCACCCGACGGCAGGCGCGAGGCCCTCGGCAGGGCTGCCCGCACGGAACCCGCGGCGCGTCTCAGTCGCTGCTGCGCATCGCGAAGGCGCGGCGGATGAGGTCCACGCGCGGGCCCTCGTCGGGCACGTGGGCGAAGTGTTTTTTGTCGCGGCTCTCCAGGCCGCGCGCCAGGCCCACCCACGCCCGGTTCATCCCGTGCACGAACGCCGCCGTGCTCAGCGACCGCGTCCGCCACAGCGTCCGAAGCGTCCGCTTCCAGACCCAGTTCTCCCGCGCCGCGGCGCGGCGAAGCTCGTAGATCGTTTCGTCCAGTCGCTGCGCCGTCATGCGCGTCGGCCGGTACACGGTCTCGATGAACGTGTATCGCTCCCAATCCTTCGGGTAATCCGTCGCGTCGATGCGCCCCTGCTCCAGGAAACGGTCGTAGAGCCGGGTGCCCGGCAACGGCGTGAGGTTCGTGATCTGGATGATGTCGATGCCCAGCTCGACTGCCTTCAGGGCCGTGTCGGCCACGGTGCTCTCGTCGTCCTCGTCGGCCCCGATCACGAAGCAGCCCAGCACGGCGATGCCGGCCTTGTGGAAGCCCGCCACCAGATCGCGGTACCGGTCCACGAGCTTCAGGTTCAGCCCCTTGTGCATGTTCTTCAGGGTCTCGGGGTTGAACGATTCGAGGCCCACGAGCATGCACCGGCACCCCGCCTCGTAGGCCAGGCGGAGCCCCTCGGCGTCGGCGCCCATGTTGATGCTCGTCTGGCTGAACCAGAGTCGCCGTTTGCCGCGCTTCTTCACTTCGCGCAGGAACTCCTTGGCCCACTCGGCGTGCTTCGGGCCCACGCCGTAGAAGTTGTCGTCCACGACAAACAGGAACCGGCTCGTCGTGCGGTTCCACTCATCGATCACGGCGTCGATGGGCCGGCGGCGGATCGTGTTGCCGTTGAAGCGCGTCACGCTGCAATAGTCGCACCCCACCGGGCACCCGCGCGAGGTCTGGATGCAACTGCACGTGTAGCGACCGTTGACGGGCTGAAGCTCCTGGGCGGCGGCGCCCATCGCGCCGGTCAGATCGGCCAGCCGCCCCTCGTACCGCTTCTGCAAGCGGCCCGCCGCGGCGTCGGCAATGATCTGCGGCCAGATCGTGTCGCACTCGCCCACGGCCACCGAATCGAAATGCGCCGCCGCCTCGTCCGGCACAGCCGAGGCGTGCGGCCCGCCCATGATGCACGGCAACCCCCGCTCGCGGCACAGGGCCGCCAACTCATACGCCCGCGTCGCGCCGCTGGTGTAGCCGGTCATGCCCACCAGGTCGTAGCGCTGCGGCGTCAGCAACCGCTCGGTCGCGTCCAGCCCGAAAATCTCGTCGATGATCTCCACCGTATGCGGCTCCGGGACCAGCCGGGCCAGCACCTGGAGCCCCAACTGCGGAATCCGCGTGCCGATTGTGTGGTACCCCTCGCAGTCGCGGGCCACGGGGTTCACCAGGACAATTCGCATGGGCACTGCACACCTTTCCAACCACGGCCGCCCGCGCCCGGCGACCGAACGTCGTCCGCCGCACGACAAGCAAAGTCTCATTATAGCCGGTTCTCATTCGGCCGCACAGGCAAACCCCGGGCTACACACTCCATACTCCATGCGATGCCCGCGTGGCTGCAAGCACGTAGTGAAAGCACGTAGGTCGGGTCAACAGACCCGACACCCCCAACCGGACAGCGCAGCGAGAAGGGGCGGGCGTCAGACGGGTTTCGGATAGAGCCACAGGATCAGGCACGCCAGGGGCACGGCCGGCAGGAGATTGGCGACACGGATGCGGACGAGGTCCAGCAGCAGGAGGCCGATGGCCAGGATCATGACGCCGCCGGTGGCTCGGATGACCTCGATGTAGCGGTCGGGAATCTGTCCGGCGCCGGCCGCGGCGGCCCCGAGGGTGATCGCTCCCTGGAACCCCAGGACGAACAGCGCACTGAAGAGGACTCCGCGTCCGTACGAGGCCGCCAGAGCGATGGCCAGGACGCCGTCCATCGCACTCTTGATGAGGAGCAGATTCGGCGTGTCGCCGCGGGCGTCTTCGAAGGCGCCCAGCAACGTCATCGGCCCGACGCAGAAGATGAGCCCCGCCACGACGAACCCTTCGACGAAACTCGCCTGGTCGCCGGGCCCCTGGGCGGCGAATCGCCGCCGCAACTGCTCGCCCAGCCATTCGATGCCCTGCTCGATGCGCAGCAACTCGCCGAGAATCGCCCCGGCCAGCAGCGCGACGACCACGTGCAGGACATACCCTTCCAGTTCCAGGCCGGTCATCATCCGCGCCGCCAGGAAGAACGTCACCAGCGCCAGACAGTGGGTGATCGTGCGGCGGAAACGTTCCGGGAACCGCCGCCCGACGGACAGTCCGATCAGCGACCCGACGACGACAGCCGCCGCATTGACGTAAGTGCCCATACCCGTGACCATGCCGTCCTCCTGAAGCGTAAGGTTCCGCCTCATTATAGAGCAGCGGCTCCGCTGCGTACACGGCCTGGAGCGGTTGCCGCGCGGCTTCACCGAAGGAGCACGGGCCGGCGACCCCTCGGTGCGCCGGCCCGACTCCGCATCACAGGGAGCAGGAGAACAGGAGGACAGTGCTGCGAACGTGGCGGCGCGTGCGCGGCGGATGGCGGGGCCACCCCCTGGCCCCGTTCCGCACGACACGGCATCGGCAAAACCCTTCACGGCGGCGGCACGTGCTGCACTCTCCAAAGAGAACCATCGCTCACGCCAGAAGACCGGCACGTGGCCGGCGGCCAAGGCTCGCGCGGCACTCGTCGAAGGGCCGCTCCCGGCCTCAGACGCCCCGTGGCGGGGTCACCCGGGCCGAGAGCCGCCCCTCTCTCCGACAAAACGGTCTCGGGGCGAGCCGTCCGAGCCGTGTTGATGGCTGCCCGACCGATCTCGCCGCTTCCCACCGGCACCGCGACGCCACCTGCTGCTCGACCGGGCACAGATAACCATACGCACACGGCGCAGCCGGGCAAATCGGCCGCCGGGAATTGTTCTGCATTCACGTGCCGTGACGCATCCGGCACATCGCAACCAATGACCGCACCATTACTTACGCTGGTTCCTGCCGGAAGTGAAAGATGTCGGTGGAAAGCTGTTCGACTTCCTGCCGCGCAGGTTGCCACTGCGAAACCGACGGCTTTTTGCCCCCCGGGGGGGGCAGACTGGGTTGTGGTGGCGTGGGCGATGGCCTACAATGGCCCGGTCGCACGCCGGGCTGCGCGGCACTGCACTGCGGCCGCCCGCACCGGAGCCGGTGGCGACGGCGAGAGCCCGTTCTCAGTATAAGGAGCACGATGTGGCAGGCAAGAAGGCGGTCAGGTGCGTGGGCGTGTTGACGGGCGGCGGAGATTGTCCGGGGCTCAATGCCGTGATTCGCAGCGTCACGAAGACGCTCCTGTACGATCACGGCGCGACGGTGTACGGCATCTACGACGGGTACGCCGGGCTGGTGGAGCACCGGTACGAGCGGCTGGACGGGCCGGACGTGTCGAACATCCTGACCCGTGGGGGCACGATCCTCGGGTCGTCGAACAAGGCCAATCCGTTCGCGTACTTCCCGCCGCAGAAGATCGGCGGCAAGCACGAGCCGCCGCACGATGCCTCGGCCCGGGCCAAGGCGCTGTACCGCAAACTGAAGCTGGATGCCCTGGTGTGCATCGGCGGCGACGGGACCATGGCGATCGCCGACGGTCTGATCCGCCGTTGCGGCATGAATGTGGTGGGCGTGCCGAAGACGATTGACAACGATCTGCCGCAGACCGATTACACGTTCGGATTCATGACGGCCGTGCAGACGGCCACGGAGGCCATCGACCGGCTGCACTCGACGGCCGGGAGCCATCACCGGGTGATGGTGGCCGAGGTGATGGGCCGCTACGCGGGGTGGCTGGCCCTGTACGCCGGAGCGGCATCGGGGGCCGACGTGATCCTGATTCCGGAGATCCCGTACGACATGGCGGTGGTGGCGGCCTATGTGAAGGACCGTTACCGTCGCGGCAAGCGGTTCTCGATTGTCTGCGTGGCCGAGGGAGCCAAACCTCGCGGCGGCACGATGACGGTGGAGCGGGTGGTGGCCGACTCGCCGGACCCGATCCGCCTGGGCGGCATCGGCCACAAGGTGGCCCGGGAGATCGAGGACTTGACGGGCCTGGAGAGCCGCGCGACGGTCCTGGGCTACGTCCAGCGCGGCGGCACGCCGTGCGCCTTCGACCGGACGCTGGCCACCGCCTACGGGCACCATGCGACGGAGCTGGTCTGCGGGCGGCGGTTCGGCCGGCTGGTGGTGATGCGTCGCGGCCGGATCACGAGCGTGCCGATCCAGAGCATCGCGGGCCGGGTCAAGAAGGTGCCGCGCAACTATCCGCTGCTGAGGGCCGCCCAAGCTGTGAACACCTGCTTCGGCCGCTGAACGCGGAACGACCGCCGAGTGAGAGAACAACGGGGACCGGCCGGAGCGAACTCCGACGGTCCCCGCTCATGTGACTGACGGGCAGACGAGCAGAAGCCTGTCGCTGCCGGTGTGGCTGTATTATTCCGCAGCCTTCTCTTCGACGGCCTTCGCGGCGTCCTCGGCAGTATCCTTGGCGGCGTCGGCGGCGTCCTTGACGGCCGAATCGAGGGCCTTGCCCGCCTTCTCCGCGGTGCCTTCCTTCTTGCAGCCGTCCAGCGTCGCGCCAACGACCATCATCAGACCCACCAGAACCATGCTGATCCACTTGCTCATGATACTCTCCTTTCAGACGTGCGTTTTGGCCAGCCGGCCTGCCGCACAGAGTAGAACGGCAGCCGCCGCCTGACCGATTTCAGAACGTATCCAGTACCGTTCCCGATGCTGATAATGGACCAAAAACTCAGCGATCTGTCAACTAACTTCCCCCTCGCTTCGCTCCCCGGGGTGTGCCCGCAGATTCTGGCATCGGTGACGGTCCTTGGCCGGAGCACCTGTGGCGGCAGTCCGTCTGCCTGCGCCGCGCACTGCCGCCCCTGACCGGGGCTTGTGTTCCTGGAGAAGGCTTCCGGCGGCTCACGCCGCCGGCTACTGACTACCGCCCTTTCAGGGCTTGGAAGGGACGATCATCCTACGCGGTGGGCCACGCCCAGTGCTGTGCGGCGCTACGCGCTGACGACCTGCCGACCGTCGATCCACACGCCGGTGGGGACGGGGTGGCACGTCAGCAGCGCCAGCCACGGGTCGCGGGCCTCGCCGCCGCTCAGCGGCAAGGCCACCAGATCGGCCACTTCGCCCTCGGCCAGTCGCCCGACGGTGCCGCCCAGGCCGAGAGCGTCGGCGCCGGCGGCGGTGGCCATGGCCAGAAGGTTTTCGGGGGGGGCGCCGTCGCGGGCGGCCACGAACCGCATCTCGTCCAGAACGCTCAGCGACGGGGCGGACGCCAGGCTGTCGGTGCCCAGGGCCACGGGCACCCCGGCGGCGGCCAGGCGGCGGTACGGGTGGTCGGTGTGGCCGAAGTAGTGGTGGCTTCGCGGGCAGTAGACGACCGTGCTGCCGCTGCGCCGCAAGAGGTCGATGTCGGCGTCGTCGAGATAGTTGCCGTGGGCGACGATCCACGGCCGCGCGAGGGCCCCGGCGTCGGCCAGGGCGCGAATCGGGCTGACGCGCGGCGGGGTGAACCCGCCGAACCAGAGCATCATCCGCAGTTGCCACCAGCGAGCCATGGGGCCTCGGCCCGTTCGGTACAGGTCGATCTCGTCGCGTGTTTCGTGCAGGTGCGTGGTCAGGGGCCAACCGCAGCAATCGGCTTCGGCCATGGCGGCCAGGTAGGCGGCGACGCCGGTCGAATAGGGTGCGTGCGGACTGAGGCCCACGGACAACCCGAGGCCGGCCAGCGCCCGGGCCCGGGCGACCGCCATGGCCAGCCGCGGCTCGGGCCGCGTGTGCCGCTTGCGACTGTGGCCGAACACCTCCACGAAGACGGTGGATCGCAGAGGCGACTCGGCCAGAGCCTCGGCCCCTGCCCCACTGAAGCTGACGTCGGCCACGGTGGTGACACCGGCCGCCAGGGACCAGGCGGCGCCGTCGCGCACGGCCGCGGCGGGCGCGTCGTGGCTGCGTGTGCGGCCATGACGCATGACGGCCTTCAGCCAGGCGGAGAAGCGGCGAGGCGGCGGGAGTCGGCCCGCCAGGTCGCTCAGGGCCAGGTGGGTGTGGGCGTTGACCAGTCCGGGGAGGAGCAGGCAATCGCCGGCGTCGATGACCGGATCGCCGGGCGACCCGTCGGACTGGACATCGCGCCACGGCGCCACGCGGACGATGCGTCCGTCGCCGTCAACGGCCACGGCGGCATCGTCCATCGGCGGCCGCCCGGGCCTCAGGAGCCATCGTCCGCGGACGATCACGCGCCACCGCCCGGCTCGATCCACTTGCGCCAATCGTCGCCGATGTCGCCGCGGCGGCGGTACCGGGCCATGGCCTGGCTGCACGGGCAGGTGCGCTTCGGGGCCAGGGTGAGCGTCTCGACGGCGTTGCGGATCAGTTGCGGCAAGTGCTCGACCGTGGCGGCGATGGCGCTGTCCTCGCCGGCGGTGGTCATGCCCTCGAACCGCAGGCCCGCCTGGTACGGGCGCTTGACGACGCCCTCGGCGTAGTTGGTCACGTAGCACACGGCGGCGTAGCACATCTCCAGCTCGCGTGCCAGGAACACTTCCGGCGCCAGCGACATGCCGACCAGGTCGGCGCCGAAGACGGCCAGCTTGCGAATCTCGCCGGGCGTCTCGAGCCGCGGCCCTTCGGTGCAGGCGTACACACCCTTGGCGTGGACCAGCAGACCTGTCTTCTCGGCGGCGGCCAGCAGCGCGTCGCGGCACGTGTCGCAGAAGACCGGCGCCTGGCGGATGAACCCCAGGCCGCCGTGCTCGAAGAACGTGTCTTGGCGGTGCCGCGTCTCGTCGATCAGGTCGTCGATGACGACGACGCTGCCGGGGGTCATCTTGCGGCTGATGGCGCCGGGGCCGCTCCAGGAGAGAATCCGCTCGACCCCGAGCGACTTCAGGGCCCAGATGTTGGCCCGGTGGTTGATGAACCGCGGCGCCTGGTGGTAGCCGCGCTCGCCGTGGCGGCTCAGGAAGTACATGGCCGTCGTGCCCTCACCCAGTTCGTACACCGCCGCGCTGGGGCCGAACGGCGTCTCCTGGGGCCCGAGGCGCTCGCCACTCAGTGTGCCGTCGGCCATCAGTTTATAGGCCATGCTGCCGCCGATGCAGGCTACCGTGGGCATGGGGGAGTCCCTCTCCTTCTGAGTCGTGCGATACAGGGGTTTCCGACGATCAACGCGCGGCTGCTCCTCGACAGGCTCGGAACCTGACGGCCCCTCGACAATGCTCGGGAACTGCGTCAAGCAGCCGCCCTACGGTGTGGCGCCGTCGGGTTCATCTCGGTCGTCGGCGGCGTGCTCGCGGATCATGGCGGCCATGAACTGTTCCAGCCGCCGGACGCGGGCCTCGGCCCATCGGCGCGACGGGGCGAAACGGAACGTGTCGCCGACGCGGGCCGCATAGTAACCGTAGTCGAGCTTGCGCTGCCAACTGGCCAGCACCTCGTCGAGGCCGCGCCCCTCGACGGCGAACCGCCGCAGCTCGCGCCAGACGCCCAGCGTGCCCAGATCGTCCAGGTTGCAGGCGTCGGACAGGACCATGGCCTCGGGCACGCGCGTGGCGCGGTTCTGGTTCTGGCGGATGATGGTCTGCGTGTGCTCGATCTGGCGGGCCGTCAGCAGGTCGCGCAGGGCGTCGCCGGCCAGCTCGGCCGAGTAGCCGCGCACCTCGTCGGTGCTCATCGTCGCGGCGGCGTAGACGGGCGACTCGCGGCGCTCACGCTCCAGGCGAACGCGCGCGGCGTCCTGAAACAGGGCGGCGGCGTCCAGGCACACGCGATCCAACCGCAAGGACTCCACCTCGTCGAACGTCAGGATCACGTCCACGTAGCGCAGGATGCGCAGCGCCTGGTCGAGCAGGTACGTGTCCTCGCGGCCGAGGAGGCTCGGCCCCACCAGCAGCGGTCGTGCGGCGGCAATCAGTTCGTCTCGGTCGGGCACGGCGTATCTCCAGCTTGTGCGGCCGATTCGGCCGGCCAGGTCCGGGCGTAGAGGCAATCGCGCTGGTGCGGCTCGAAGCCGGCGTCGGCAATCAGTTCGACCAGTTGCCGTCGGGACTGGCGGTGCGCGACGCCCGCGGCACGGACCACGTTCTCTTCCATCATCGTGCTGCCCAGGTCGTCGGCGCCGAACCGCAGCGCGACCTGGCCGATCTTCGGCCCCATGGTGACCCACGAGGCCTGCACATGCTCGAAATTATCCAGATAGAGGCGGCCGATGGCAAGAGTTCTCAGATAATCCTCGGCGCCGGAGGGCCGCCACCGGCCGTCGCGCGACCACGGGGCACTCTCGGCGCCGGCGACCAGGTCGGCCCCCAGGGCCGTGCCGCGAGCCTGAAACGGCCAGCCGATGAACGCCGTGAAGCCGCCGGTGGCGTCCTGCAATTGACGCAACCGCTCGAGGTGCTCGATGCGCTCGTCGAGCGACTCCACGTGGCCGAACATCATCGTAGCCGTGGTCCGCAGGCCGAGGTCATGGGCCGTGCGCATCACGGCGAGCCATTCGTCGGCCGTACACTTGTCGGGGCTCACCAGGCGTCGCACGCGGTCGGACAGGATCTCGGCGCCGCCGCCGGGAAGGCTGCCCAGGCCCGCGCCGCGCAAACGCGCGAGCACTGAGCGCACGTCGAGGCCCGCCTGGCGCGCGAAGTGCACGATCTCCGGCGGGCTGAAGCAGTGCAGGTGCACGTCGAAGCGGTCGCGGATGCGGCCGAGCAGGCCGGCGGCGAAATCGAGGCCGAGCCCGGCGTGCAGGCCGCCCTGCATCAGAAGGTGCGTGGCGCCGCAGGCCACGGCCTCGGCGATCTTCGCGAAAAGCTCCTCGTCCGAGAGCACGTAGCCGTCGGTCGAGCCGCTGACGCGGTAGAACGCGCAGAAGCGGCACCGCGACGAGCAGAGGTTCGTGAAGTTGATGTTGCGATCGACGGCGAAGGTGCGGACGCGGTCGCCGTGGAGGCGGCGGCACAGGGCATCGGCCCGGCCGGCCAGAGTCAGCAGGTCCTCGTGCCGCCAGAGTTCCAGGGCCTCGCGGGCGTCGAGTCGGCTCATGCGGAGTCCCCTGCGGCATCGGGCCGCCCGGCCATCACCAGCGGAATGTGGCGCGGGGCGAGCTCCTGCTCGGCCGCCCAGCGATAGAACTTCTGGAGCCCGGCCAGGGCCTCGCCGTCCAGGTCGTAGTGCATCGCCTCGCAGAGATAGCGACGGGCCAGGTCCTCGCGAATGCCGAGGCGCGCCGCCCCCTGCCGGGCGAGCTCGTCGCGCGCGGCCAGGCCGGCCGCCTTCGCCTCGGCCAGGATCGCCGACAACTCCGCGACACGGTCCGATTCGCGAGCCGCCCACACGGCGTACACCATGGGCAGTCCCATCAGTCGCCGCCAGGCCAGACCGAGGTCGAGGACGTGATGGAAATCGTGCTGCGGCCGGGCCAGTGCCGCGTCGCCGATCAGCAGGAAGGCGTCGCTGTCGCGGTCCTCGACCGCCGGATCGGGCGTGGGCCAGCGGTAGTGCGGCTCGCGGGCGTAGACCTCCTTCAGAATGAGCCGCACGAGGCAGTTGCTCGTCTGGCTCGCCGGATCGAGTGCGACATGGCGGATGAGCGGGTAGTCGGCGCGGCAGAACAGCAGGACGCTCAAGGCCTCGCCGCGCCCGGCGATGGCGATGTCGGGCACGATGACCAGCGGCCGCCGGCGGTGGCGCTCGCGTGCCTCCGCCGTCAGGCGGAAGTAGCTGATCACCGGCACCAGGGCGGCGTCCAGTTCGTCGCGTTCGAGCATCGATGCCAGGCGCGACGGCAGATCGCTGACCAGGCGCACGTCGTCGCGACGGTCCAGGCCGTAGCCGAGCGGCGCGGCGTTCAGAAACTTCACCACGCCGATGCGCCAGGGTGTGTGTCGTGTGATCATGGTCCCGCCTTGCTTGGCTGCTGCGAACAGGCGTAGGGTGGGTCCACCGGACCCACGCGGTTGATGACCTCGGCGGCTGCTCCTCGACAGTGCTCGGAACCTGACGGCAAGCAACGCCCTACGCGCTACCCCTCCCCCTTCCAGCGGGAGGTGCCCCGAGGCACGCCGAGGGGCGGTGAGGGTCGAACGGGGCAGACGTCCGAACTCGTCACGTTCTCTCCGTGCGTCACCCTCACCCGGCCCTTGCGGGCCACACTCTCCCCTCAAGGGAGAGGGGCTGGCGGCGTCAGCAGATGCGCGGCAACTGCTCGCCGTAGGGCATTTCGATGAGCCGGCGGCCGCCGAGGTCGTTGACGCCGACGACGAGCGGCTTGCCGGCTTCGACGCGACCGACCCGGGCCGCCTCCCTACCGTACCGTGTGCTGCGCAGCGCCGCAAGGGCCGCCTCGGCCTGATCCGGCGGCACAATGGCCACGCACTTGCCCTCGTTGGCCACGTTCAGCACGTCCAGGCCGAGCAGGTCGCAGGCTCCGGCCACGGCCTCGCGGACGGGCACCTGCGACTCTTCGAGGATGATCGAGCAACCCGAGGCTCGGGCGATTTCGTTCAGCGCCGCCGCCAGACCGCCGCGCGTCGGGTCCTTCAGACATCGCGTCGCGGGCGCAGCGGCGAGCAGCGCCGCCACAGGCTCCACGAGCGGCGCCGCGTCGCTCGCGATCGCGCTGGTGAAACCCAGTTGCTGTCGCTCGGACATGATGGCGATGCCGTGGTCGCCCAGGGTACCCGAGACCAGGACCGCATCGCCGGGCTGCGCGGCGGCGTAATCGAGGCGGCGCCCCTCAGGAACGACACCGACGCCGGCGGTGGTCAGGAAGATGCCGTCGGCCGCATTGTGGCCCACGGTCTTGGTGTCGCCGGTAACGATCTGGACGCCGGCTTCCGCGGCTGTGGCCGCCACCGAATCGAGAATCCGCCGGAAGTCGCCCATCGGAAACCCGTCGCGGACAATCACGCCGAGCGACAGGGCCAGCGGCGTCGCGCCGCTCATGAGCAGGTCGTTCACCGTGCCGGCGACACAGAGCCGCCCGATGTCGCCGCCGCGGAAGAACAGCGGCCGCACGACGTAGCCGTCGGTGGTCAGCGCGAGTCGTGATCCGGGAAAGTCGATGACGGCGCTGTCGGCCAGACGCGCCAGCTCGCGCGAGGGGAACCGCGAGAGAATCTCCTCGCGGACGAGCCGGTCGCTCAGTTCCCCGCCGCCGCCGTGCGCCAGTAGAATCGTGTCGTTGCCGTTCCCGTCCGTCATGCGCACCGCCTCTCACAGAGCTCGGGAGTACTTGTAGCAAGCCTGGCAGTTGCCTTCGCGGCTGACCATGCACGGGCCCACCGGATTGGCGGGCGTGCAGGTCCGCGCAAAGAGCGGACACTCGGGCGGCTCGATCGCGCCACGAATCACCTCGCCGCACCGGCACCCGTGGTCGTCCTCGCGCGCGGTGATCTCCAGGCCGAACCGCCGCGCGGCGTCCAGGTGGGCCAGCTCGGCGCGAATCGCCAGCCCGCTGCCGGGGATCGTGCCGAGGCCGCGCCACGGCGTGTCCGCCGGCTCGAAGGTCTCTTCGATCAGTGCCCACGCGCGGCGGTTGCCGTCGGCCGTCACGACGCGGGCGTAGGCGTTCTCGACCTCCGCGCGGCCGTCGGCCAACTGGGCCACGAGAAGGTCGATCGCACGCAGAATCTCCTCGGCCTCGAAGCCGGCGACCACGCACGGGCGCGCGAACCGTGCGGCCAGGGGCTTGTACGCGTCGGCGCCGATGATCACGCTCACGTGCCCCGGGCAGAGAAAGCCGTCGATGGCCAGGTCGCCGCTCTCCAGCAGCGCCGTCATGGCGGGAATGATCAGCTTGTGCGCGCTGAGGACCGTGAAGTTTGCCAACCGCTCGTCCGCGGCCAGCTTCAGGCCGACGGCCGTCGCGGGAGCGGTCGTTTCGAAGCCGACGCCGGCGAAGACGACCTGCTCGGCGGGCGCTTGCCGCGCGAGGCTAAGGGCCTCCATGATGCTGTAGACGACGCTGACGCGGGCACCACGGGCCATGGCCCGTTCGAGCGTGGTGCTGCGGCCCGGCACGCGGATCATGTCGCCATAGGTCGCGACGCGGACGCCGGGGCGGCCCGCCAGCTCGATCAGCGCATCAACGTAGGTTTGCGGCGTGACGCAGACGGGGCATCCGGGGCCGCTCACCAGACGAAGCCGCGGCGGCAGCAGGCCGCGAAGGCCCGCGCGGTGAATCGCCACGGTATGCGTCCCGCAGACTTCCATCAGGCGGACGGGACGGTCGGGCAGAGCCTCGATCCGGCGGGCGATGCGGCGGCAGAGGTCATGGCATGAGCGGGCCGTCATGGGGCATCGCCTCGTCCGGGTCGTCGAGAAGATCGAGCGCTTCGGCGGCCTCGTCGTCCGAAAGCACGCTGATGGCGAACCCGGCGTGGACGAGCACGTAGTCCCCGAGCCGCACGTCCGGGACCACGTCGAGCCGAGCCTGGACCCGGTTGCCGCGCACGTCCACCGTGCCGCTGTGGCCGTCGCGTTCGATGAGTTTGCCGGGAACGGCCAGGCACATGGTCGCGTCTCCGAGAAAGCGGTTGTGCATCGGCAAGCGAGCCGCGGCGGCCGACGCCCGACCGCCGCGGCCATTATAACCGCTACTCGAACGCGATGTTGAAGTCTTTGTCGATCGTGACGAACTTGCCGCCGGCGTCGAAGCTCATGCGGGCAGCGTTGTTCACGGCCACGCCCACCATGGCGTTCTCGGGCAGGGCGCGGGTGTTCATCCGGGCCCACGTGGCGAGGATCTCCTGCCGCTTCTTCTTCGCCGCCGCCTCGTCGAGGCCCTCGGTCTGCCGGTACAGGTGCTGCACGTCCAGAATGCCGCGCGAGTTCGACTCGATGCCGTAGCCGCGCCAGTCGATGACGCCCTCTTCGTTCCAGTCGTCGAACGGCTTGACGAAGTTGGGGTTGTAGTGCTGGAAGCCCGCCTCGTCGGTGACGAAGTAGCAGTTGCGGTCGGCGTGGTCCGCCTTGTACTCGCCCTTGGTGAAGTGGACCATCATGCCCTGCTGGGTCATCTTGGCGTTCTTGTCGGCGCAGACCCACGAGGTCTGGACCCAGAGCACCGAACCGTCTTCCCATTCGATGCAGACCTGGTTGGCGTCGTAGGCTTTCGAGCCGACGGTCGGCAGGTACTTCTTCTGGCCGAAGCCGACGACACGCTTGGGCATCAGGCCGGTGACGTAGTAGTAGGCGTCCACGTAGTGCGTGCCGATGTACTCGAACGGGCTGGAATTGTGGGCCCAGGCCTTGAACTTATCCAGCGGCATGTACTTCGGCTCTTCGATCCAGGCGTGGCCGTAGAGCGGCTGGCCCAGTTCGCCCTGGCGGAACCGGTACCGCAGGCCGCGGATGGCCCGGTCCAGACGCTTGTGGTACTCGGTGAAGACGTAGGCCCCGGCGTCGCGCGCGGCGGCGACGATCCTGCGGCCCTCGTCCACTTTCAGGCACAGCGGCTTCATGCTCACCACGTGGTGCCCGGCGGCCACCGAGTCCAGGATCATCTGCGTGTGCAGGTGGTCGGGCGTCGTGACGTAGACCAGGCCCGGCTTCGGGAGCTTCTTCAGGCACTCTTTGTAGCCGTCGGGGATGTTCTTGTCGGCCGGCGTCGTGGCCGGATCGGGCACGCCGACAAAGTCTTCATTCGGAAAGACCTTCCGCAGTCGCGCGATGATCGCCGAGTTGAGCGACACGATCGTGATCGACCCGACGTTGCCCTGCTTGCGCTGCTGGAAGATGGCCGGCAACGTGGCCTCTTCGCAGATCATGCCGCCGCCGATGACCAGAATGTTGACCTTGCCGTCGAATGCCATGGTTTCTCAGTTCCTTTCGTCCTTGGGTGCGCCGCCAACGCTCACACTGTGGTAATACGCCTCTCTGTCCTGGCCGTCCGTATAGAACCATGCCCAGATGCCGTCCTGAAGATTCTCATAGCGATAAGCCCTGAGGGCATCCAACTGCGCCGGCCGCCACCAGTCAGGTGCCGTGAGGCCGGCACTCACCTGCTGCGGATCGCGACGATCATCCTCGCCGACCTCTTCAAACGGAGTCCGCTCCTGCACCAGCGCCAGGGCTCCACCGTCGGGCACGATGAAGTGAAGCCACATGACACTCTCCGGACCGTACTCGCCATGAAGAACGCTCACGCCTTGTGGAATCGGATCGGCGATTGCGTTTCGGAAGAGCTGGTTCGGCCTGGTGTCCCAGTACATCCAGCCCATCAGCAGGCCGGCCACCAGAGCGCCCAGCCCCAGTCTCACAGCCGTCCTGGTTCGCGGCGTCGCCTTTCGCAGGGCCAGCCCTGCAAGCAGCATCAGCAAGCCGATGAAGCATGCAGCGCAGGCATTGCCCAACAAGAGGGGAAAGCTCCCCGGGTACCGATAGCACACCAGCGGAAACGCCACCATCGCGACGAAGATGACGGCGCAGCCCAGCCCCTCGACGATTCTCGGCTTCATATGGCGTCACCGCGGTTACGCTGCGCTGTCGCGTGGCTGCAAGCAGCCACCCTTCTATGCCTCTGTCACACCAAGGCGGCTCGCGAGCCGCCCCTACGAGCTTCATTTCATCTTGTGCGAGAATAGCACGTCAGGCGGTATCGGCTCGCCTGATCTGCTCGACATATTGAGCACCGTGACGCCCTCGGTTCTACCTTCCTCGTCATAGGACCATTCCACCACCACAGGGGACATGGGCGCGCTGGCGTCACGCCCCTCCTCTGCCTGAGCGATTTCCTTCCAAGGGTCGGCCGCCGAAGAGTCCCCGTGCCACCTGAATACCTTGATCTCCACCCACGAGGAGCCAAGGCCCTTTCTCTTGAGGACAACCGTACATCGATACGCCTTATCCTCCGACCTTGTGTTACAGATCGTCTCGCTGGTTTCTCGCACCAGCATGTGGCAGACAAGTCCCATTCCAGTGATTGCGATCAGCAGAAGAGCCAGCAGGATCTTTCTGATCATTGCATCGCTCTCCAGCCCAAGTCATGCTTGTGCCCTTCGACAGGCTCAGGACCTGGCGGCAAGCACGAGCATAGCACCCAGGCATTCGGCATGCCTGACGGGGCAGGCATGGCACCCAGGAGGGCGGCTCGCGAGCCGCCCCTACGGGCACGGCAGGCCGTGCCCCTACAACGATGCCGCGTGCCGGCACGGCGGGACAGTTCGACAGGCTCACCCGAACCGAGACCCGCCGTGGCACATCGACACAATCACGCGCCTTCGCTCAGCACTTCGCCGATGGCCTCGCAGACCACCTGGCAGCCTTCGAGAATCTGCTCCTTCGTGATGCACAGCGGCGGCGCGATCTTCACGCACGACACGCCCACCGGGCTGAACATCATCAGGCCCTTCTCCACGCAGCGCTCCACCACGGCGAACGCCAGGTCGGGGTCCGGCTCCTTGCGGCCGGCTTTGATCATGTGCAGCGACGCCACCAGCCCCTTGCCGTGCACGTAGCCGAGCCGCTCGGGGTACTTCCGCTGAATCTTGTTCAGCTCCGCATGCATGAGCTTGCCCATCTTCGCGGAATTCTGCACCAACTTCTCGCGCTTGATGAGGTCGAGGCTGGCCAGCGCGGCCACCACCGGCAGCGGGCTGCCCGTGTGCGTCGAGGTCATCGATCCCGGCGGGTAGAGGTCCATGATCTCCTGCCGTCCGAGGACGCACGACAACGGCAGACTGCTCGAGATGCCCTTGCCGCAGCAAATCAGGTCCGGCGTCACGCCGTAGTGCTCGAAGCCCCAGAACTTGCCCGTGCGACCGAACCCAGCCTGCACCTCGTCCATGATCAGGACGATCTGGTTTTCCTTGCACCAAGCGGCCAGCTTCTGAATGTACTCCGGCGGCGCGAAGCTGGCGTTGCCGCCCTGGTAGGTCTCGATAATCACGCCGGCCACCGCGTCGGGCGTTACGCCCTGGGCCGCCAGGTGCGACAGGAACGAATCGAAGCTCGTGTCCTCGACCCAGTACCCGTCGGGGAACGGCACCTGCCGCAGGGTCGGATCCAGATTCACGATCCAGTCCTTCAGCGCCGGGATGCCGCCCATCATCTGGGCGCCCAGCGTGCGGCCGTGGAACGCGTTCTCGTAGCTGATGATGCCGATCTTCTTCGCGCCGCCGACCTTCAGGCCGTGCGTCCGGGCCAGTTTCATCGCGCACTCGGTCGCTTCGCTGCCGGTCGTCAGAAGGAAACACTTGTCGAGGCCCTTCGGCGCCACGCGAACCAGCGCCTGGGCCAGCTCGCCGCGCAGCTCCGTCGGGAAGCAGTAGTTGTGCAGCATCGGCTTGCGGGCCTGCTTGATCAGCGCGTCGACGATCTCCTTGCGGCCGTGGCCCGCGTTGGTCACCAGCACGCCGCTCGACCAGTCGAGCCACTTGTTGCCCCAGCGGTCGAAGACGTGGCACCCCTTGGCCTTCTCCCAGAGAATGGGCGGCTGACCGCGCATGCTCTGTGGCTCGAACTTGCGGAGTTTCTCCAGGATGGCCACCGACTGCGGCACGGGTATCTTCGTCTGGATGACGCGGTTGCGGGTCTTGACCGGCGGCACACTCTTGGGTTTCAACGCATACTCTCGTCCAGCCACGTTCACGCCTCCTTACGGACACCAGAACCAGCGGCAGGCGGCTGCTCCACGGCACGCGCCGCGCTCTCACGCAGAGCGACGGCCGTGCGGTTGCAGAGCCGCAGCCGAGTGTCGAAAGCAATCACTATACGCACGGGCAAGGGGGCCGTCCAGCCCCTATCGGCACAATCCGGGGCCTCCGGAAGAAAGTGCAAGAACCGCCAGGCGGCCGCCTGCGGCCCGGGGGGCCTCCTGCGCGCCCCGGACACGGCCTTGACAGTCTCGGCGGACGGGGACTATAATCGCCCGGTCGCAGGACAGTCAAGGGGACGACATTTGCGAGCGATTGCAGCCATGATGGCGCTGTCGGCGGCCGCGGCCGTCGCGGGATGTGACTCGATGCCCGGCGTGGCCGAGCGCGGCCAGGCCCGCGTGCTGGCCCGTGCGGCCCAGGCCGACGCCGCCAGGCTCCCCGAGTCGGCCGAGAAACAGGCCCTCGTCGATCGCCTCGGCGAACTCGGCCGCGTCCTCGGCGACGTGCCCAAGGACGAGCCCGCCGGCTCCGCCACGCCGCGACAATGGTACCATGCGTTCGGCCCCGCCAGGCTCGCCGTCTACTACAGTTCAACCAAGCTGGTGGACCTCGACGGCGACGGCGCCCGTGAGACCCTCCAGGTGGGCGTCGGACTGGAAGACCGCTTCGGCGACCCCGTGAAGGCCTTCGGCGCCTTCCGCATCGAAACGTTCAACTACCAGACCCACAGCCTGGAGAACCGCGGCACGCGAATCGCCGACTGGTACGTCCTGATCGAGTCGGACCAGGACATCAAACGGTATTACAACAGCTTCGACCGCTGCTTCCATTTTCCGCTGGCCATGGCACACGGTTTCGAAACCGACAAGGCCATCATCCAGGTCATGTACTACTACCCGGACGGATCGGGGGCCAAGCTGATCGACCGGAGAGTGGTCAAGGTGGATCAACTCAGCGGCCGATAACGTAGTATTGGAACCGTTCAGAGGACCGCCGAGGCGACCGAATGAGCACTACAGAAGGGACCCATCCAGTGAAATACTATCTGCCGCTGTTGATGCTGCTGGTACTCGTGCCGACCTCCGGATGCTATTGGATCTCCGGCCCGTGGCTCGGCCCGGACCACATCCGCGACAAGTACGAGGACGACATCCAGGTCGGCATGCTCGTCGAGGACCTCGAGAACAAACTCGGCAAACCGTCCGAGATTATCTGGGACCGCGACCCGGACGGGCGCATCCCCGAGGGCAGCCGCGCCGGATGGTGGGTCTACAAGTACGACTACCCGGGCAACGAACCGCTCGTCATCCAGGTTCAGGCCGACTACGAGGGCATCGTCACCGAGAAGCACCTTGTCGATATGGAGCAGGCCGAACAGCGCCGACGCACCAAACCGACCGAACCCGGGGCCGCCTATCCCGGCGCGCCGCTCAAGCGGTTCAAGGACCTGGAGAAAGAGAAGAAGCGAGGCTATTAGGGTCGCCTCGCGGCAGGCCGGCGGCGACGCGCCGCGGGCCGGCCGGAATCGCCCGCAGAGACACCGAAGGTCCGTTCCGCCGCACGCGGAGCGGACCTTCGACATTCAGACCGATCCCAGGCACCCGGCGGTCAAGACGAAGGGCCGAGGTCGGCGGCGGCTAGGACGCGGCGCAGGCCGTCGAGGTCGCCCTGATCGAATGCTCCCACGTCGTGACTGTCGAGGTCGAGCACGGCGACACACCGCCCCTGGCAGTCCGTCACCGGCACCACGGCTTCGGACCGGTCGCGCGGGTCGCAGGCGATGTAGCGGTCGCCCAGGGCGGCCACGTCGCGGACGACGGCGGGCTGTTGTGTCGTGAACGCCCGGCCGCAGACGCCATGCAGGCCGATGGGCGAACAGGCGGGCTTGTCGCGTCGCGGCCCGAGAACGAGTTCGGTCCGGTCGTCTACAGGCAGGTAGAACCCCACCCAGCTCACGCCGCCGTGGTCGTTGCCGAGACGGCGCCAGATCGCATCGACGACCGCCTGCATGCGTTGCCACGGGGTGGCCTCAGCGGCAAGGCCGTCGCGGACCTCGCGGGCCATGGCCTCGTAGTCGCGTCTGGCCGGCGAGTGTGGAACGTTCATGATCCGCCCCCTTTGAAGACAACAGGCGTACCCGGTGCGACCATGGCGCCCAGTCGGCAGGCGTCCCAGTTGGTCAGGCGGAAACACCCGTGCGAACCGGTCTTGCCGATCATCTCGGGGGCGGGCGTTCCGTGGAGTCCGTAGCCGGGCAGGCTGAGCCCGATCCAGCAGAGGCCGACCGGGTTTCGCGGACCGGGCGGCAGAACGAGCTTGCGGTCCACGCCTTTGACCTCGGGCCACATGGCGGGGTTGAAGACGTAGGTCGGGTTGAAGCTTACGACGGTCACGCGGGCCTGCCCGGAGGGCCGTTTCTCCTTCTTCGCAGCGATGGAGCAGTGCATCAGGGCTGCGAGGCTGTCGCCGGGTCCGATCACCCGGACAACTTTCTGGTCGAGGTCGATCTCGATACGCCTGGCCCGCGAGGGCGCCGGGCCGGAGACGATGTTGGGCACAACCACGCGGTCGCCGGCGCGGAGGACGGGCCGGTTCCAGGGCGCATCGGCGCCGGGGTTCAGGGCCGTCAGCGTCGACAGCGACGTGTGGAACTTCTCCGCCAGCATCTCCTTGGCCGAGGGATACGGCAACCGTTTCGCCCGGCTGCGCTCGAGCCACCCCACGGGAAGCGGGCCCACTGCGGCCATGTCCGCCTCCTGAAGGACATAGGTTCGAACAGCTTGCGCGCGCAGCCGGTCGACGCCGAGGGCACGCGACGTGGCCGCGTCGAGGTCGCCGGTGACGGACAACCCGCGGACGCGCTGGAACTCGCTCGTGGCGAGCCGCGTCTTGGGGCCGATGCGTCCGTCGATGAGGCCGGGCGAGAAGTCCACCGACTCCAGGGCGATCTGCCACGCAAGGTGGGTCTGGGAGACGACGGCACTGCCGCCGGCGGTCTTCCCCTGTGCGGCCGCCGACGCAACGATGCACAGCGCCAGAGCGGCCGCAGCGGCGATGCGCGGCGCGTGCGCGACGAGGGAACGAATGGGCGGTGTGATGGTGTGCCTCATGACCAGGAATCCCATGGGTAAGCTGCCTGTAGCGCGGCCGGCGATCCGTCCGGGTCTGTTCTTTATCGGTTGCCTCGGGGAACGTTCTTCAGGGCGGATGGGTCATCCGTTGCGAAGACGGGCCTTGTGGCAATGGCGTCGTGCGACGTCCAGGAGGTGCTCCATCTGCGGCGCGGCATAGGGTTGCATGGAGCGGAAGACGGGCTCCAGGCAATGCTGCGGCTCGAAACGCTGAAGGACATAGTTGGCCTCGGGGCCGAGGCGTCGCGCGATCCACTCGATCGCTTCCTCGTCGACGAAAGCCGGGCAGCAGGTGGTGCGGAACTCGACCTCCAGGGGCGACGCTTCGAGCAGGGAGATCGAGCGGTCCACGGCCTCAAGATCGACCTCCGCGCGCGTGAGTTCGGCCATACGGTGGTCGAGGACCGTCTTGACGTCCATGCTGACGGCGTCGATGAGCTGGGCCTCGATCAGCCGCTGGAGCACCTCGGGCTGCGATCCGTTGGTATCGAGCTTGATCGCGTAGCCCATCCCCCTCAGCCGTCGGCACAGTTCGTCCAGCTCGGCATGGAGCGTGGGTTCGCCGCCGCAGATGACAACGCCGTCGAGCCACTTGCGTTTGGATTCCAGATAGTCGCGGACCTGGTCGAAAGGGATTTCCTCGTGGGTGTCGGCCATGAGCAGGGCGCCGCTGTGGCAGTAGCCGCAACGGTAATTGCAGTACGGGAGGAAGACCATGGCGGCGATGCGCCCGGGCCAGTCAATAAGCGTGGAGGGGAGAAAGCCGCGGATGGGCGGCAACCCCTGTTGGCTGCTGGAGGATGGCAGGTCGTCGGGCCGAATCATGGGTATCGGTAGCCGTTACCGTCCGCACGCACGGGCGCGCCCCCCCCTCACCGACAGGGAGGTCTCGGTCCGCCGTCGAGTGTGACGGTCCCCGGCCGGGTCACTGCTGGCTCAGGCCGAGGGCGCGAGCGACTTCCTGGCTGGGCGGCACGGCGCCTTCCCAGCGTCCGAGGGTCTGTTCCTGGTCGCCGCAGACAATCGTGACGGGAATGACGTCGAAGACGTCGTTGAACGCGCCGCGGGCGAGTCCGTCGGGCGTGTCCATGTCCACAAACTCCAGGGCGACGGAGTCCTCGACGGCCCATTTCTTCAGGCAGTGGGACAATTTGGCCTTCGTGCTTTCGCACTTGGCGCACCCGGGTTTCCCGTACACGTCGATCTTCATAGGCGAGTCTCCTGGGGCGCGGGCGTCGCAGCGCGACCGTCCGGCGCCGGTCCATATGAATCGGCGGCTGCCGCTGGGTCGGCGGGGCCGCTGGATCGGTTCCACCGTCGCCTCCAGTCGGGTCCACCGGACACGGTTCCCGGCGACGGCAACCAGGCGCAGTCTACCGCGACCGGGGCCGCACTGCAAGAGGCCCCACGAGAAGAAACACGAGAAGAAAAGGGACATGACTTTGGAGCCGCTCCGCCCCCGCCGGCCCCTCCGCGTTGGCGTCCGTCGCCGTCAGGTTCCCCGCCGCATCGGGCACCGCGTCCACCGTCGCCCCGCCGCCCGCCTGCCGCGTCGCCAGGTACCGCTCGTGACGCAGCTCGCCGTAATCCGGCGCCAGCGACCGCCCCGTCATCGCGTCGTACGACACCCCGCCGACCGTGTACACCTCCGCCGCCCAGTAGTACCGCCCCCCCACCGTACAGGTACTCGAATGGGCGAAACGCGATGTGGCTCACGCACCCCGCCTAATCAGTATACTGTCCCCGTTAGTCCCTGTCCCCGTTAGTCCCCCGCCTAATCAGCATACTGTCCCCGTTAGTCCGTTAGTCCGAGAATGGCGTCCCCGGAATTCGCCCCGGAATTCCAAGCGTCCTCGCCCACATCGCCGCCACCCCGATCAGCCAACTCGACCAGTTCCTGCCGAATCGATGGGACAAGGAGCAGGACGACGCGACAGAGCCTCGATGACGTTTCGCATTGGACAAGGCCGGGTTACCTATTCTTCCGAACCTTACCCAGCAGGTAGACCGCAAGCATCACCACGGCCCATGATGCGGGCACGCCGATCACCACCGCCATCCACAGAGGCAACTCTAACCCGTAACGTAACAGGAGTGCCCCGCCGATTCCTGCGGCCACAAAGACGCACACCATGATGACTGAGGTGATGTCCATGTCTATCGTTACCTGTTCTCGAGTTCGTTTATCACCCACGCCCCGCCCAGAGCGGTGCCGGTAATCCCGAGGGCTTGTCCGACCTCACCGGAACGTTGTGCCCATGTCACCGGGCCTGGACGGAAGTAGTACTGGCCTACTGCCCCCTTCCACCATTGGTAGGGATTCCAGTTGAAGTCGAAGCCCCAAGCTCGACGGAACACAGACGCTTCTCCTGCTGCGAGTCGATAGGTCGCCTGAATGCCGCCTTTGTTAATCAGCTTCGGCGGAAACAGCTTCACATTGGTGTTACCGCCAATCTTCCAAGTTCCTACACCCAGATCTTCGATGCGCTCGACAGAAGTCGTCCAATAGAGCCCGCCATTCCCAGGTCGGGCCACAAATAACCCGCTCGCCTCTCGTTGTGCTACACCCTCGGCTGACCCGTGCCAGAACAACTGCCGCCCGCCATTGGTGTTGGCGGAACGAATACGATGTGCCGTCCATACTGCTCCTCTGCCAGCTTGTCTGAGGCCCGCCCAGGCCAGCGGCAGGGCTGCGCCGAGGGCGCCGCCGAGAGCGCCGCCCGTCAGGCCCGCCATGAACGCATTGCCCCAGTTTACCCCCTGCCCCGCCGCCCAGTCCCCGACGACGCTCCCCGAGAACCCTCCCGCGAAGCCGCCCGATACGCCCCCCGTCACGCCCATCAGCACCTGCCCGCCCAACCCCGCCCGCATCACCGCGTGCGCCGCATTGCCCGCCACCACGCCCCCGCCGAGGCCTGCCGTGCTGAACGCCGCAACCCCAAGCATCACCCCGCCCGACGCCAACCCGCCGATCGCTCCGCCAATCGCCCCAACCTGGGCCGACCGCACCGCCTGGTTCCAATCGTGCGTCGCCGCCCCCATCGCCGCAAAGCCCACCCCTGCCCCCATGAACGCCCCTGCCGCCACCATGCCCACCAGGAAGACCGGAGCCGCCGCCC
>JAAYDY010000040.1 GCA_012729015.1 Phycisphaerae bacterium
CGTGCTTCGCACGCGCGTTGACGGGGACCGCGTGGCTGCGGAGCAGCCACCCTACGCGCTGGCGTTCGGCATGCCTGACGGGGCTGGCACGGCACCCAGCGTTGACTGAGAGAACGCGTGGGTCCGGTGGACCCACCCTACGCGCTCAAACGGGATGCACCCCCGCATCGGGTATTCGCGCGATACGGATTGATTCTTGGCGCAGAACCCGGTAGGCTTCTGGGGCTGGGCCGTGTGGGGCATCGCGTTGGAATGGGGTTTCTGGCCGTCCGCAGGCGCTGCGGACAAGGCGAACGGAGTGACGGATGCAGGCATTGAGTCGAGATCAGCAGGCGTGGGTCGAGAAGACCCTGGGCGGGTTGTCGCTGCGTGAGAAGGTGGGGCAGTTGCTGTTTCCGATGCTGACGGAGCAGACGGCGGCGCCGCTGGGGATCGCGCGGTACGTGGCGGAGACGGGGATCGGCGGCGGTCACATGTTCGGCGGCCCGATGGCCAAGTGTCGTCGCACGGCGGGCGAGGCCCAGGGGGCGGCGGCCATTCCGCTGCTGGTGTCCGGGGATTTCGAGGTGGGGCCGGGCGAGCGGATTCCGGAGGGGACGCACCTGCCGGGGCGGATGGCGATCGGGGCGGTCGGCGACGAGCGGCTGTCGTACGAGGCGGGGAAGGTGACGGCGCTGGAGGCGACGGCCTGTGGGTACAACCTGGCGTTCGGGCCGATCGTAGATCTGGCGGCGGTGAAGGACTATCAGCGGCAAGTGGACTCGCTGGGCCGGCGGCCGGAGGAGGTGGCGCGGCTGGGAGCGGCGTGCGTTCGCGGGCTTCAGGACCACGGCATGGCGGCGTGCGCGAAGCATTTCCCGGGCGACGGGTTCGACGACCGGGACCAGCACCTGATGACGCTGGTGAATCCGTTGTCGCCGGCGGAGTGGCGCCGGCAGAGCGCGCTGCCGTTCAAGGCGGCCATCGACGCGGGGGTCATGAGCATCATGGTCTCGTGCATCGGGCTGCCGTCGATGGACCCGGAAGCCGGGGACCCGCGGAATCCGATGCCGGCGGTCACGAGCCGCTACCTGGTGACGGAGCTGCTGCGCGGCGAGCTGGGGTTCGAGGGCGTGATCATCACCGACGCGTTGAACATGGGCGGCGTGAGCTACCATTATCGCGAGCGGGACCGATACCGGATGGCGCTTCGGGCGGGCAACGACATTCTTCTGTTCGTGCGCAACGTGCCGCGCGTGCTGGAGGACCTGGTGGGGTGCGTCGAGCGCGGGGAGATCGACGAAGGCCAGGTGGAGGCGTCGGCGCGGCGGGTGCTGGAGCTGAAGGCGCGGCTGAATCTGCACAAGCGTGCGATGCCGGACGAGGCGGAGGCGCAAGGGTTGTTGGGGTCGTCGCCGGGGCGGCAGGTGGCGCAGGAGATTTCGGAGCGGTCGGTGACGCTGCTTCGCGATTCGCGCGGGACGGTGCCGCTGAAGCTCGGCAAGGGCAGCCGGGTGGCGGTGGTGCTGGTGACGAATCAGCCGGCCGAGCGGTTCAGCCTGGACGTGTTCGAGGGGGCGCTTCGCGAGAGCGGGGTGGAGGTGACGAGCATCCGGGACCCGCAGACCGACCAGGTGCATGACCAGGTGGCGGCGGGCGGCTTCGACGCGGTGATCATGGCCCTGTACTTCCCGGTGCAGTACGGGTGGAACACGGTGCGGATGCACGGGCCGTACTCGCGTTGCGTGATGAGCGGGTTTGCGATCGCCGACGCCGGCGCGCAGGCGGTGTACGTGAGTTTCTCGAATCCGTACCACGTGTACGAGCTGCCGCAGATGGATCCGTATCTGGTGACCTACGGCGGCTCTCCGGCGGCGCAGCGCGCGGCGGCGACGGCGCTGGTGGGTCGGACGGCGATCCGCGGCCGCATACCGTGCGAGCTGGACGGCTTCTTCGGGGTGGGGGACGGGGTTCAGCGTGGGGCGACGCGGTAGACGAACGCTTGCCGCGGCGACGGGTTGCGGCAGAAGCTGTCGGGTCTGTTGACCCGACGTATCTGTTCGTCCGCGTGGGTCCGGGGGACGCATCCTACGGGTTGTTGGCGCGGGGTACTTGCTTCCGCGTGGCTGCCCCTCGACGATGCTCGGGAACTGCGTCAAGCAGCCCCCGGGCCTCCTCAGCAACGCATGCCTGACGGGGCAGGCATGGCACCCGGCTCTCCGGCGGCGCAGCGTGCGGCGGCGACGGCGCTGGTGGGTCGGACGGCGATCCGCGGCCGCATACCGTGCGAGCTGGACGGCTTCTTCGGCGTGGGGGACGGGGTTCAGCGTGGGGCGACGCGGTAGACGAACGCTTGCCGCGGCGACGGGTTGCGGCAGAAGCTGTCGGGTCTGTTGACCCGACCTACGTGCTTGTTCGCGTGGGTCCGGGGGACCCACCCTACGGGTTGTTGACCCGACCTACACGGTGCGCGGGACGAGGTTCTCCTGGTCCGGAGAGGCAACGACGATGAGCATGCAGCCCCAACCTCAGCCGCCAACGGTGACAGCGATGCTGTTCTGCGATGCGGCGATTCTGGATGCCCGGACGCGGCGCATGTCGCTGGTGAACATGATCTTCGAGATCCCGGTGGTGGGGGTGCCGGTGATGTACCCGAAGGTGACGCTGTTCCTGAGCCTGACGAGCGGCCACGGGCGGCAGACGATCCGGGTGCAGTTGGAGGATCCCTCGGGCGAGATCGTCAAGCAGGGGAGCGACGAGGTGGAGTTTCCCGATCCGCTGGGCGTGCGGTGCCAGGTGTTCGAGTTTCCGAACGTTCAGATGAAGCACCTGGGCGACTACACGGCGACGGTCTACTGGGGCGACGAGATTCTGGAGCAGGCGCGTTTCCGGGTGTTCAAGCCGCAGGGGTAGGCGGCGCGATGCGGGGGGTTGCCGGGACAGATACAGTGGGGGGTGTTGGCCGGGGGTGCTTGCTCGTTCGCGTGGGTCCGGGGGACCCACCCTACGTGCTACGATGGAGTTGGGTGTCGGGTCTGTTGACCCGACCTACTTGCTGCGTCGAGCAGCCACCCTACGGGCCTCCTCGGCAGTGCATGCCTGACGGGGCAGGCATGGCACCCGGCAGCCACCCTACGGTTGTCGGGTCTGTTGACCCGACCTACGCGCTGACGAGGCAGGCATGGCCCCCGGCGTTTTGCGGGGCGAGGATGGCCCTGCGACGCACGGGCAAGATGCCCGTGCCACGGTACGGCCCCGGTTGGACGTGTGTGAAAGGAGATCGCGATGAGGTATGGGTTGGTGATGTTGCTGGCGGCGGTGCTCGTGTCGGGTGCGGCCCTGGGGGGCTGCAAGAAGAACGGCGGCAAGGAGCCGGAGACGTACAACGTGGTCAATGCGCGGTGCCCGCTGACGGGCAAGGAGATCATCCCGACGGGTGTGCCGAAGGACTATGCGGTGGAGCTGGACGGCCAGTGGTACGGTTTCGCGCCGGACGCGAACATGGACGACTGGAACGGGCTGAGCGACGCGGAGAAGAAGGCGAAGGCGGCGTCGTCGATGGCGCCGCGGGCGCCCGGACAATAGGCCGGTGCGGGATCCGCGGCCCGGTGTTTCACTGGGCGGCAACGCACCTCGCGCACCGTTGCCGGCCGATTGCACGGGGAGGTCATGGTCATGGCATTCGTAGCGACGTCGAAGACGATGGCGCGGTGGGCGATTGTGGCGGCAACCGCCGTCCTGACCAGTGGATGCGTTGCCCTGGCGGCCGACGCGCCGCCGATGGCGCCGATTGCGCCGCCGGCGCCGAAGCTCGCCGATCTGCCGCTGGTGGAGTCGGTGTCGCAGTACGGCATCACGTGGACTTTTGAGAAGCCAGCCCGCGTGGGCCGCTTCGTTACGGGCGACTACTACGTGGTCGGCGCGGCGACGGTCAAGGCCATCGCGCCGGCCCCGGCCAACGGTCGCAATGGTTCCACGTTGAACATTCCCATCGACGCGACCCGTTCGGAGAGCAAACTCGGCTTCGACGACCGGATTCAGCCCGGGCGCTATGACGCGAAGCTGTTCCAGCAGCCGCCGTTTGAGATGAAGCCCGGCGACGTGCTCTTTTCGAGCATCAGCTTCGAGAAGGTGGAGGCGATCCGTCCGATGATGCCGCGGTCGCGGTCGCACGTGTCGCGGGAGCATTGCCCGGTGCGGACGGTGGCGATTCTGACGTGCCTGGCGGAGCCGGTGCCGCCGGATGCCTTCCGCCCGGGATACGCCGATCCGAAGCGGACGGTGTACCTGGCCCGGCATCTGCGGCGCGACCGGTTGCCTCGCCTGGCGGCGCCGGACAACGTGCCGGACGTGGCGGAGCTGGAGCGGATCTTCGAGCGTCCGTGGATCGACATCGTGATGGACGAGTTCGGCGCGCCGGCCGACAACATGCCGGTCTACGGTCAGGAGTTCACGCGTGCGGTGGCCATGGCGACGCTGGTGCTGGCGCTGGATCTGCCGGCGGAGCGCAAGGAGACCCTGCTGACGCGCTTCGTTCAGGCGGGCATCGACACGTGGGGGCTGCTTGAAGCCGGGAAGCCGGGCTGGCCGGCGCTGGGCGGCCACGGCAACGGGCGCAAGTGGACGATTCTTTTCACCGGGCTGATGCTCGACAACGAGCGGATGCAGAAGCCTGGGAAGACGTTCCCGAAGTCGGTTTTCAGCGAAGACCTTCAGACGATGTTCGACGATTGCTGGACGGGGGCGAAGGTGGTGTACGCCGGCCACGTCGGGCCTGAGGGGCACCCGCGTCACATCGGCTGGGGCCGCTACGAGCACCTGGACCCGACGAAGTGGGAAGACAAGATCGGCGAGAGCTATCGCCGCTGTTGCACGAGCCTGTGCTGGATCGGGGAGGCGCTGGCGGTGCAGCTCTACGGGGCCGAGGGGCTTTGGGATCACGACGCGTTTCTGGTCTACTGCGATCGGTGGATGAACGAGGACGACAGCGAGTTCATCCGGGCGGTGAAGGCGGCGGGCATGGGCGACTACGACAACGACTGGTGCCGGCAGGGCATGGTCTGGGATCCGTTCGTGGCGAGCATGTGGAAGCGGTACCGGCCGACGATCAAGGCTCCTGTGGATCGGTGGAAGCTGCCTCGGGGGGGCAAGGGGCGCTGATACTGCAGTCGGGGAGGCCCTGCGGACGAATGGCGTTCTGGCAGGGCCAGGATGGCCCTGCGACGCACGGGCAAGATGCCCGTGCCACGGTGAAAAGGCCCCGGTGAAGAGATGTTGTGGCGCTGAGCGGCGGGTTCCGTCACGAGGGCGGCGACGAATCGTCGGAGGAGGACGGCGCGTCGCGGTCGGCCATGTGGGCGTCCTCGCGGATTTCGCGAATCTGGCGGACGTGCGGCACCAGGGAGAGCACGGCGGCCACGATGACGCAGAGCAGTCCGACGGCGAGCGTGGCCGAGGCGACGTGCAGGTCGAGTCGATCCTCGAAGGCAGTGCCGATGACGAAGCCGTCGACGATGAGAATGTAGCCGACGGTCGCGATGATGAATCGGGGGCTTCCGTAGTGCAGGTACGGTTTTTTGTGCAGGTGGCGGACGTAGTTCTCGACGGCGCGGGCCATGTAGCTGAGGGCGAAGACGGCGAGGCTGACCACGGCCAGGGTGGGATAGAGGCCGGCCCGGATCAGGAACTCCTGTAGCTGCTCAAGCTCGCTTGCCAGTATCCACACGACCGCAGATCCTCGTTGGGTTTGGTCGGGTCCGGGCGGTCGAGGGCGGCTCACGAGCCGCCCCTACGTTCCGCGCGGGCCGTTCTTCCGGCGTACGTTTCGCGCGGGCCGGTCGTCCGGGAAGACTTACGGCTGCGGTTTGTCGCCGCTTCGTTTGATCGCGTCCAATTCCGTCTGCAACTCCATCAGGCGTTTGGTGTAGAGCCGCTTCTCGGCGTCCAGTTGGCGTTCGGCGGTGTCGGCGCGCTGCTCGGCCATCTGGCGGCGTTGCTCGTCGCCGGCGGCTTCGGTCTCCAGGACGGCCATCTCGGTTTCCTTGAGTTTGCAGCGGTGATAGAGTTCCTGGTAGTTGATGCCGAGCTGGTTGACGCTGAGCTCGATGGTGACGTAGTAGGTGCCGACGATGTCTCGCTGGGTGGAGACGACGTTGTAGCCTCGGATCATGCTCTCGACGAACTCGACGGTGGTCTCGGCCCGGGTCTCGGAGGGGGGGAGGATGACCTCGTTGACGAGCCGCGCGACGGCGGCCTGTCGGGCCTCTTCGGCGGTATCGCCGGTGCCGACGACGGTGAGGGTGGTGGCGGGCGAGAGCCTGATGGGGACGGCGACGGGGACGTATTTCGAGACGACCTCGGGTTGGCACCCGGCCGCCAGGGTCGCGGCCAGGACGGCCGCCAGAAGCACGCTTTTCATCGTCGTCTCCCTATCCTCACTCGATCGGTTCCGGATGGTCCAGGGGGCACCGCAGCGCTCCCCGGACCAGGCCGAAGCACTTGTTGCACGACACGCATCGGGCCGTATGGACGGCGTTGTGCTGAAGATTCCGCGGGAACTCCGGCTCGCGCACCAGGGGGCGGCAGAGGGCGATCATGTCGATGCCCTCGCTCAGGGCGTTGAGCATGGGCGTCGCGCTGCGGTATCCGCCCACCGACGCGACCGCGACGGTGGTGCGTTTGGCCACCTCGACGGCGGCGGGCAACAGATACGCCTCGTCGTCGGGCCCCTGGACCGGCTGTGCGGTCTTCATGCCGGCTTCGGCCATGCCGGCCGAGACCTCGATCAGCTCGACGCCGTGTTCGGCCAGCAGGGCGGCGGTCTCCGCGGCCTCCTCGGGCTCGACGCCCAGGGGCGGCAGGTAGTCGCTCCCGTTGAGTTTGACGGCGACCAGACGATCGGGCCCCACGGCGGCGCGGACGGCGTCGACGGTGCTCAGCGGCAGGCGGCGCCGTCGAGCCCGGTCGGGGCCGCCCCAGTCGTCGTCGCGGCGGTTGGTGTGGGCCGAGAGGCACTCCGAGAGCAGGTAGCCGTGGGCCATGTGCAGCTGGACGCCGTCGAACCCGGCCTCGGCGGCCAGGGCAGCCGCCTCGGCGAACGTCGTGGCCACATGCTCCAGTTGCCGCGGCGCGAAGTCGTTGACGGAGGTGCCGGGCGGGGGCAGCTTCTGGCGTTTGTCGTTCGGCGCCGGCGTCGGCCCGGCGAAGAAGCCCTGGCGACCGGCGTAGGTCAACTGGCAGAGGATCGGCGCGTGCGTGTCGGCGCGCACCGCGGCGAGAATCTCGGCCCAGGCCCGGGCGTGGGCCGTGCCGGTCATGCCGCACTGGTTTCGGCTCGCGCGGCCGTGAGGATGAATGAAGGTGTGCCCGGTGACGATGAGTCCGATGCCGCCTCGGGCCAGGTCGCCGTAGATGCGTTTCATGGGGACCGGGTGGGGCATGCCGTCGATGTCGGCGGCGGACTCGTGGGTGGCGGACCGCATGAGGCGGTTGGTCGCCGTGAGCGGGCCGACCCGCAGGGCCCGGAAGATGGCTTCGAGGTTCATGTACACGGCCGCCCTCAGTATGGCGACGGCCCGTCAGCCGCCGCCGGTGATCTCGTCGCGCAGCCGGCCGATGAACGGCAGGTTGCGGTACCGCCCATTGTAATCCAACCCGTAGCCGACCGCAAAAACGTTCTCGATCTCGAAGCCGACAAGGTCGGGCCGCGGCAGGGCCGGGGCGCGCTGGACGCGCTTGGCCAGGAGGACGGCCGTGGTCACCTCGGTCGCCCCGAGGGCCCGCACCTGGCCGACTACGTGGGCCAGCGTCCGGCCCGTGTCGAAGATGTCGTCGACCACCAGGACGTGACGTCCGCGCACCACGGCCGGCAACGTCGCCCGGTGCGAAAACTCGAGGTCGCCGGGCGTGGTCCCACGGTACGACGTGCAGTAGACGAACTCCAGGTCCAGCCCGAGCGGCATCCGCCGCAACAGGTCGGCCAGAAACAGGACGCACCCGTTCATGATCGCCAGCACGAGCGGCTCGCGGCCCGCCAGGCGCGAGGTCAGCTCGCGTCCGAGTTCGCCGACGCGCCGCTCAATGGCCTGTGTCGTAATCAGAATGTCCGCTATGTCGCCTTGCACCATCACGCCTTTCTATGGCAAGAACACCCTGTTGCGGCGGTGGCGCGACCGGCGCCCCTTCCAGGGGGAGTCGCCCCGGAGATCGGCGGCGGTGAGGGTCGAATGCCACAGTCCGCGTGGGTCCGGTGGACCCACCCTACCCACTGTCCGACAATTGGCCGCGCGCAACACGTTGTGGGGCATGGCATTACGACCTCTCGGGCGTAGGGTGGCTGCTTGCAGCCACGCGGAAAGGCAAGGAAACTTGCCCATGCCTGACGGGGCAGGCATGGCACCCAGCTCTGACTCGCCGC
>JAAYDY010000041.1 GCA_012729015.1 Phycisphaerae bacterium
ATTACAAACTTCTCAGGCGTAGGGTGGCTGCTTGCAGCCACGCGGAAGCGCAAGGGAACTCGCCCATGCCTGACGGGGCAGGCATGGCACCCAGCAACAACGAACCACGCAACGAATTGTCGGACAGCCTCGCCCCGTCAGGCATGCCGAATGCCTATGAACCCGACACACGCGAAGCACGCTCCGCCAACCCCGCCCCCTGCTTGCAGGGGGAGGTGCCCCGAGCCTTCAGCGAGGGGCGGTGAGGGTCGAACGTCCGGACCCCTCTCGCTGCATTCGCTGCTCGTCCCTCTTCGTGGCCGCCCCACGTCCGGGCTTTTTGATTTGTCGCGGTGGACCGGAGGGGGTAGAACATGGGCGGCCGTTTGCCTGTGCATGTCGCGGCCTTGTTGAGCCGAGGCCGGGGGTGGCGGGCGGGCGGCATCGTGTGGGCATGTCGTACCCTGGAGGAGCTGACGTCGCGTGGTTGAGCAGCGGATACTGAACACGTTGGATGTGCCGTGGAGTGCGGCCCTGGTGCTGATTGCGGCCGGGCTGGCCCTGATCGTTCTGGGGTCGCGGTGGCGCGACTTCACGGAAGTCTTCTCGGCGTCGGTGCTTGGCGGCGCCGCGGCGATGCTCCTGGCGCCGCCGCTGCCGCTGAATCCCATCTGGCCGATCGTCGGGGCGTGTCTGCTGGCGGGGCTGGCGACGCTCCTGTTTCGACGGGTGGCGACGGTGATTCTGGCCGGGCTGGTCTCGGGGCTGAGCCTGAGCGTGGCGGTGCACGTGTTGGCCGACCGGGCATCGGTCCCCTACTATGTGTGGAGCCTGAGCACCGATCATGTGCTGACGGTGGTTCTGGGCCCGGACTACGTGGGGTCGCCGCTGCTGCTGGGTCTGTTGCTGGGAGGCATCGTGTCCGGGGCCACGCTGGCCCTGGCGGCGGAGGTCTGGGCGCGGCGCGTGGTGATGGGGCTGGAGGGGGGCCTGGCGCTGCTGGCCGGGGCGATCCTGCTGGGCGGGGAGTTTTTCTCTGCCCGGTTGCCCTCCGGGTATCCGATGCAGTATCTCAAGGCCGTCGTGGTCGCCTGGCTCGGTCTGGCGGTGCTGGCGGTGGTCGTGCAGCACCTGGCGGAGAAGCCGGCCGCGGCGCGGCGCGAATCGGATGCTCCCAAGGAGGCGTCGTGACGATGCTGGCCCAACAGATTCCCGTGGACCGGTTGCCGCTGCCCGAGGCCGCGACGCTGGAGGCCGAGGCGCGCGAGCTGGCGACCCGGGCGGCCGAGTTCCTGGCCGCGCTGCCGCAGACCATGGACCACATCGAGTGGTACGTGGCGGTGCCGCTGGTGCCGATGGGGGTGATTTCGCTGCTGTACGGGTACCGCGTCTTCAAGGGCGTGGTGATGGTGTACAGCGCGGTGCTGGGTGCGGCGGCGGGCTGGTGGCTGGCGGCGACGCAGTTCTCTCAGCCGCACCTGGCGTGGGTGGGCGGGCTGATCGGGGCGGCGGTGATGGCACTTCTGGCGTGGCCGCTGGTGCGGTACTTCGTCTGTTTCTGGGGCGCCGTGGCGGGCGGGTTGGCTGGATGGGCGGTGGCCCGGGCCGTGGGCGGCGACCACGCGATGCTGATCGCCGTGGTGGGCGGGTCGCTGGCGGGCCTGATCCTGGCGGGCGTGGTGTTCCGGGTGATGATCGTGGTGACGACGTCGGTGATCGGCGCGCACCTGGCGGTGTTCGGCGCGGCGTCGTTGCTGCTGGCCGAGCCGCACCTGGGCGGGCTGCTGCGGGAGCACCTGGCGTCGAACCGGTACCTGTTTCCGCTGATGGTGGCCGTGCCGGCGTTGTTCGGCGTGGTGTACCAGTTCTGGCGCGGCGAGGACCGCGACGCGAAGGACGATGACGGCAAAGAGGAGTGATCGCGCGTGGTCGAGGAGCAGATCGGGATACTCATCGGTCGGCAGGCGGACGGTCGGCTGAGCTGCCTGGACGTGTTGCCGTCGTTGCTGAGCGCGCGTCGGATCGACGAGGTGGGCAAGGCGCGCGGGCTTCAGGTGCTGCTGATCGTGGCGCGTGACGCGTCGGAGGCGTCGGAGCTGGTGGCGGCCACGGGGGCGCTGGGCGGGATGCGTCCGGCGCTGACGGTGCTGCTGGACGAGGGCGACAGCGCGGCGCGGGCGGAGGTCCTGGAGGCCGGGGCCGACGACTGCCTGACGGCGCCGGTGGTGGCGCGGGAGTTGGGGGCGCGCCTGGCGCGGCAGGCGGGGATCCACAGTCTGGCGATCGAGTCGGCCCGCTACAGTCGGCTGCTCAGCCAGGAACTGGCCCAGGCGCGGCGGCTCCAGCAGCACATTCTGCCGCTGCCGCCGCCGGCGATCGAGGGGCTGGCGATTGCGGCCCGGTACGTTCCGGCGGCGCAACTGGGCGGCGATTTCTTCGACATTCTGCCGCTGGGCGACGGCCTGACGGGCCTGTTCATGGCCGACGTCGCCGGGCATGGCGTGGCGGCGTCGCTGCACACGATGCTCATCAAGAGCCAACTGGTGATCTGGGCCCGGTCGGGCATTCGCGTGACCGAGACGCTGAGTCTGCTGAACAACTACCTGTGTCCGCTGATCGACGTTCGGTTCGCCACGGCCGTGTACGCCCTGTACGAGCGGGACCGCCGGCGTCTGGAGTACGCCATCGCGGGGCACCCGCGTCCGGTGCTGATCCGCAAGGGGGAAGCGTCGCGGCTGGTGGACGCGGCGGCCATTCCACCGCACATGTCCGGTCGCAAGATCGGCCTGCCGCTCGGGGTGTTCAACGATTGCGTGTACCTGGCGGCCGAGGTCTCGCTGGAGCCGGGCGACCGGGTGGTGTTCTACACCGACGGGATCATCGAGGCCCGGGGGGGCGATGGGCAGATGCTCGGCATGGACGGGCTGTGCGTGCTGCTGGACCAGCATCGCAACAAGCCCCCGGCCGAGCAGGTGAACGCCGTGGTCAACCGCCTGAGCAGTTGCGGCGGTCCGCTGCGAACCGACGACGACGTGAATCTGCTGATCGTCGAGGCGGCGTGACGGCGCGCGCCGAGGGCACTCCGCAAGCGTGTGTGGCGTGTGCTCGTCCGATAGGGTGGCTGCTTGACGCAGCGCGTAGGTCGGGTCAACAGACCCGACACTTGCCCTGGCAGGGCCCTGCGGCACGGCGGACCTTCGGATCCGCCGTGGCACATCCGTAGGGCTCGCCCGTGCCTGACGGGGCAGCGCATAGGTCGGGTCAACAGACCCGACACGTGTCCGGCCAGGGCGCTGCGGCACGGCGGACCTGCGGATCCTCCGTGGCACAATCGTCGGGCATCCGAACTGGAGGAGACAGCCATGGGTCCGGTGCATGGGTCGCAGGGCGGCGCTGAATCGCGGCGGCGGGGGGTGGTCGGGCCCATCGCGGCCACGTGCATCGCGATGGCAGCATTGGTGATGGTTCTGCTTGTTCTCGGCGCGAACCTGTTCGTGGTGCCGAAGTTCAGGAAGATATTTGAGGACTTCGACGTCGCTCTGCCTATGGGCACGCAGCTGGTCGTCGGCATGTCGAATGTCGTTGTGTCGCTGGGATTCTGGGTGGCGCCGCTGGTGCTGCTGGGCTTCGCGGCGCTGGTGGCGTGGATCTGGTTTCTGGACTGGCGATCGGCCCTGGCGGCGGCCGGCCTGCTGATCGTGCTGATGCTGGCGTACGGCGTCGCGGGCTACGTGTCGATGTGGCTGCCGCTTGTGTCGCTGATGGGGACGGCCCGGGGCGGCAGCCCGTGAGGCGCGTAGGTCGGGTCAACAGACCCGACACTTGCCCTGGCAGGGCCCTGCGGCACGGCGGACCTTCGGCTCCGCCGTGGCACATCCGTAGGGCTCACCCATGCCTGACGGGGCAGGCATGGCACCCGGCGCGGCGCGGCATCGAGCACCTCTGTATTGAGCGGACCTTCGACGGGACTACTGCGGTTAAAGCAGGCAGGTCGGAATACCGTGCCCTGGGGCGGCGAACACGCTCCTGCGGCAGGGCACTTCCCGTGCTGGCGAAACGGAACCATGTCGAAGGAGAACACCATGTGGAAGCTGATGCTGTGTTGTCTGGCAGGCGTGTGCGCGCTGGGGCTGGGGGTCAGTTTGGCGGACGACGCGGTGCCGTCGTCTGAAACGGTCAAACCGGCGGCCGAGAAGGCCCAGGACGCCAAGCCGGCCGACGCGGCGAGCGAGACGACGCCGGGCGACAGCGCACCGGCGAAGACCGACGAGGCGACGAAGCCCGACAGCAAGAGTAAGAGGGCTGAGGCCAAGACCAAGGCCAGCAAGAAGCAGAGCTACGGCGGCGGCAGGTTCGCCGCGGAACCGGCGTTCCAGGACGACTTCCTGCCCGGCTGGGAGAAGACCCAGAAGGACTGGAATGTGGCGACGTGGATGCAGAACACCACGCAGATGTCGCCCGAGCGATGCGCCACCGACGGCAAGGGCGTTATGGTGCAGACGGTCCTGGCGGGCGAGCCGCATCGCGGCGGGTCGATGGAGACGAAGAAGGAGTACGGGTACGGTCGGTGGGTCGGGCGCATCAAGCCTGCGGCGGTGGCAGGCGCACTGAACAGTTTCTTCACCATCGACTGGGACAACCACGCCACGGCCGAGAAGAACGACGGGACGAAGTTCGAGATCGACATCGAGTTCGTAACGGCATCCTTCGGCCCGAACAAGGGCCAGGTGGAGTTCGCCGTTCACCATTTCGGCGACAAGAAGGGCCTGGGCAAAGTCGTCGATCTGGATTTCAACCCGTCGGACGACTACCACATCTGGGGCTTCGACATTCTTCCCGAGGGGATCGTGTGGCACGTGGACGGCAGAGTGTTGCACGAGTACAAGTGCCCGCCGGGGGAAACGGTGCCGGACATCGGCCACGAGTTTTTCATGAACTCCTGGACCCAGGTGAAGTGGGTCCGGGGCCCGACGAAAGCCGATGCGAAGTACTACATCGACTGGGTCCGGTTCTACCCGCTGGCGAAGAAGTAGCGCACACGTCGGGCCCGCAGGGCCGACGGACGTTCGGGGCAGACTGCGGCGGCACGGCGGACCTTCGGGTCCGCCGTGGCACAACCGCAGGGTGCGGCCCTGCCGGACGGGGCAGGCAAGAGTGCAGCCGGAGGCGCTGGGACGGCTGCCGTGGGCCGGTCCGAGCCTCCGGGACTCACATCGTCACGGAGCGGAGGATGATCGCCCCTTTTAAGCCCTGAAAGGGCGGCAGTCAGTAGCCGGCGGCGTGAGCCGCCGGAAGTCGGCTTCTCCAAGGACACAAGCCCCGGTCAGGGGCGGCAGTGCGCGGCGCAGGCAAACGGACTGCCGCCCCCATTGGGGGCTCGCGTCGTGTCGCGGCAAGTTCCGGCGGCTCACGCCGCCGGCTATTGACTGTCGGCCCTGTCGGGCCTCCGATGCAGACGTACCAGGAGTGGGCCTTGATGGCCCGAGGCCCAGAGCCGTCCACTCCAACGATCGACCGCCACGCGCGCTCTGGCGAACGACCGCCAGACGTGCCGGAATGTTTGGGCACACCCGCCGCGCGGCTCGGAGGAGTTTGAGGAGGGGTTTGACCTTGACGGTACGCGGACGGCTGCCTATAGTCGTCGGCGAGGGGTCGGCATGTCGCCTCCAGGAAACCTGCAACCATGACAGATGCCAGCTTTCACCGGTTCAAACAGCACCTGCTTGCCCACGAGATGGTAAGTGAGGAGGAACTTCAGCGCGCCGAGGGAACCCTGAGCGGCGCTGCCGAGGCGTCGCCGGTGGTCGATGCGGGGTCGCTGAACGGCCAGCCGGCGAACCCGGTGGACCAGATCAAGGCGCTGAGCAAGGAACTGGTGCGGCAGATGTCGGTGACGCCGAACCAGGTGCGGCGCATTATTAACACGCTCAAGGAAGAGTCGTCGACGGTGGTGCCGGAGGTGAGCATCCCGGGGTACGAGGTTCTGTCGCAGGTGGGTCGTGGATCGCAGGCGGTGGTCTACCGGGCGAAGCAGCTGTCGATGGACCGGGTGGTGGCGTTGAAGGTGCTGGACCGGAAGATGGCCGAGACGGCGGACTTCAAGGACCGGTTCGTCAAGGAAGCCCGCAGCGCGGCCCAGTTGAGCCACAACAACATCGTGCAGGCCTACGATGCCGGCGAGTCGGCGGGGATCAACTACTTTGTGCAGGAGTTCGTCGAGGGAACGACCGTGGCGGACGTGCTGAAGGAGCGCGGCCGCCCGATGGGCGAACAGGAGTCGCTGGACATCATCATCCAGATCGCCGAGGCGCTGGCGCACGCGCACGAGCGGGGGTTCATCCACCGCGACGTCAAGCCGAAGAACATCATGCTGACGCCGCAGCGCGTGGCGAAGCTGGCGGACATGGGCCTGGCGCGGCAGGCGACCGACACGGCGGCGGCCGAGGCCGAGGCCGGCAAGGCGTTTGGCACGCCGTACTACATCGCCCCGGAGCAGGTGCGGGGGGATCCAAACATTGATTTCCGGGCCGACATCTACTCGCTCGGGGCGACACTGTACCAGATGGTGACCGGGCGCGTGCCGTTCGAGGCCCCGAAGCCGCAACAAGTGATGCAGAAGCATCTGACGGCGCCGCTGGTGCCGCCGGACCACATCAACCAGAAACTCTCGGCGGGCATCAGCGAAGTGATCGAAGTGATGATGAGCAAGGATCCTCGCGAACGGTACGCCTCGACCCGCGATCTGCTGCTGGACCTCAAGAGCGTGCGCCACGGCGAGCCGCCGGCCTTGGCGCGGCAGTTGGTGGACCGCGGAGGGCCGGCCGCCCTGGCCGGCCTGGCCGAGGGCGAACAGGTGGCGGCCGAGGCGGCGCCTGCCCCCGCCGCCGGGCACACCGCCGTTGCCGACGGCGACGCGGAACTCGACGAGGCCATGCCGCCGATGAAGGTCGCCGTGATTGTCCTGGCCGCCCTCCTGGCCGCCAGTGTGATCATCAACCTCCTTCTGGCGTTCCAGTGAGACCCCCCGTTCCTGTCGAAGCACCGACCGGCGACCCCTGGCGCGGGCGACGGGTTGCCTTCGGCATGCCTGACGGGGCGAGGCATAGCACCCAGCTTGCCCGGTTCGACCCTCACCGCCCGGCCTTCTGGCCGGGCACCTCCCCCTGGGAGGGGGAGGGGTTGTTTACCCCCCTCCCTCGAGGGGAGGGGCACATGGCCTGCGGCGGGGTTTTTTGTTGTCCCTTGTGAACACTGGTCTTAGAATAGACCTGTTGTTGGGTCCGGCAGTGTGGCCTCGCGAGGTGGTTGGCCGTCGTCGGGTCGCACCGAGAGCCGGAAGGCAGGCCAGTGGGCAGGATTCATCCGCTATTATCCTATATACCGTCCCTCCCACGGCCCTCCACGGCGGTTCTGCCGACCCGAGTTGCACGACGATGTGTGCCGCAAAACGCAGAAAACAGGGATCTGGCCTGGAAGGGAACACGGTAGGGCGATGCTCCAGACGCTTGACGGCTATACGCTGATGCGCCTGATCTGTCAGACGGCCAGCAGCGAAGTCTTTCTGGCCCACGACCATCGCCGCCGCGAGGACGTGGTGCTGAAGGTCGCGCTGCCGCAACTGGCCGGCGACAAGCGGACGCTAAGTCATTTCGCCCATGAGGCTAAGGTGTCCGAGGCGCTGGACCATCCGAACCTCGTCAAGGTGTACGAGTTTGTGCAGCGTGCGCAGCGGCCGTACCTGGTGATGAAGCTGGTTCCGGGCCGGACGCTGAAGCGGGTGATCTACCGCGACAGCGACGTGGCGGACCGTCTGGGGTTCGCGTGGATGGTTCGGGCGTGCCAGGCGCTGGGCCACATGCACAGCCGCGGGTGGGTGCATCTGGACATCAAGCCGGAGAACCTCCTGGTGACGGACACCGGGGAGGCCGGGGTGATCGATCTGGCGTTGGCGCAGCCGTTGGCGCCGCGGAGTTTCTGGCGCAGTCTGGCGACGCGGTTTCAGGGGCAGACCATGGGAACTCGCAGCTACATCGCGCCGGAGCAGATCGAGAACCGGCCGGTGTCGCCGGCGACGGACATCTACAGCCTGGGGATCACGCTGTTCGAGATGTACGCCCGGCGATTGCCGTTGACGGCGAGCGATCCGGACGCCATATTGCAGATGCATTTGCGGACGCGGCCGCCGATGTTGCACCACGTGGTGCCGGAGGTCCACCCGGACCTGTCGCGGCTGGTGGCGCGGATGCTGGAGAAGAACCCGGACCTGCGTCCGCATTCGACCGACGTGGTGATCGAGCAGTTGGCCCGGATCGGGCGGCCGTTCGAGCACGGTGCGGCGGGAGCGGCCGGCGCAGGCAGTTAGAGTACTACAACGCTACGAGGCCTTTTCACCGTGGCACGGGCATCTTGCCCGTGCGTGGCAGGGCCATCCTGGCCCTGCAAGGCGTGGTTCGTCCACGGGCTCTTCTGCCCGTGGGACGCATGGGCAGGATGCCCATGCCACGATGTAGCGTTGCAGGGTTAGCCCGTGCCACGGGGGCGCGGCACGTGGCGTTGTCGTCTCAGGCAGGAGTCGATCATTATGGCCCAGACCGTTTGTCTGGAATTCGAGAAGCCGTTCGCCGCGCTGGAAGAACAGATCCGGCAGCTGGAGAAGGTCCAGTCGGACCGCCACGTGGACATGTCGGCGGAAATCCGCGACATCCGGCGGAACCTGGTGGACATGATCCGCAAGAAGTACTCGTCGCTGACGCCGTGGGAGCTGGTGCAGGTGGCGCGGCATCCCGCGCGGCCGCTGACGCGCGATTACATCGACGCCTTCGTGTCGGAGTTCCGCGAGCTGCACGGCGACCGGTACTTCAGCGACGACAAGGCCATCATCACGGGCTTCGGGCGGCTGGGCGGCGAGAAGGTAATGATCGTGGCGACGCACAAGGGGCGCGACACGGAAGAGAAGGTGGCGTGCCATTTCGGGTTGCCGCACCCGGAGGGCTATCGCAAGGCGTTGCGGGCGATGCGTCTGGCGGAGAAGTACCATCTGCCGGTGGTGTCGCTGATCGACACCGCGGGGGCGTTTCCGGGGATCGGGGCGGAGGAGCGCGGCCAGGCACAGGCGATTGCGGTGAACCTGATGGAGATGAGCCGCCTGAGGACGCCGATCGTCTGCGCGCTGATCGGCGAGGGCGGCAGCGGGGGCGCGCTGGGCATCGGCGTCGGCGACCGGATCGGCATCCTCCAGTACGCCTACTACAGCGTGATCACGCCGGAAGGGTGCGCGGCGATTCTGTGGCGCGACGCGAAGATGGCGCCGCAGGCGGCGCAGGCCCTGCACCTGACGCCCAAGGACCTGATCCAGCTGGGCATCGTGGACGAGATCATCCCCGAGCCCGTCGGCGGCGCGCACCGCGATCCGCGCGAAATGGCCACCGTCCTGGAGCGGCGGCTGACAAGCTATCTGCGCCAGGTGCGCAGCCAACCCATCGACACGCTGCTGGAGAACCGCTACGAGCGTCTGCGGAAGCTCGGTCCGGTGACCAGCGAGCCGCTCGCCGCGCCGTCGGGGGCACCCACGGCGCCCGGTGCGGCCGCAGGCGACAACGCTTCGTGAAATACGTAGCCGGGTCAACAGACCCGACGCTTGTCCGGGCAGGGTGTTGCGGCGGCACGGCGGACCTTCGGCTCCGCCGTGGCACAATCGCCGGGCGCGCCCTTGCCTGACGGGGCAGGCAGTGCATCCGGCCCAGCCGAGGAGGGATCTCCGTGCGTGCATTCAGCGTCTGTCTGTGTGCAGCTCTGGCTGTTGTTGTTGCCGGTGCCGCGGGGTGCGGTGAACCCCGGAATCCGGCGGCCGCAATTCCCCTGGACGCCGGGGTTTCGCTGACCTCCATGGACGTTCGCGAGGAGATCGAACTCCCGCCGCACTTGGCGCGGGCCTTCGTCACGATGGTCCATGGCAGGCCGAACCGCTCCAGCATTACCTCCACGCCGTCGGAGCCCATGGGATGGTTCCGCGTGGCCGGGAATACCTTCTATCTGCATGGCGGCACAGTCGTCCTTGGCGAAGGGGACGACGAACGGTCCTGACATGGACCGCTGCTTCAGATTCTCATGGACCGGTGGAATGATGCCGGCTACAACGGCGCAGGCCTGCCACAGATTGTTGCCGGCATCACTCAGGAGGATCTGGATCATCTGACTCGCGATTCCCAGTGAGCGCGCAGGGTGGCTGCCTGACGCAGTTCCCGAGCACCGTCGAGGGGCCGTCAGGTTCCGAGCCCGTCGAGGAGCAGCCACCCTACGCCTGAGAACTCTGTAATGCCATGTTCCACAGCGTGTTGCGCGTGACGAATTGTCGGACAGGCTCGACGGGGCAGGCATGGCACCGGGCCCATGAGTCGCAGGGACATCCCCCCCCCGTCGTTCCCTATACGTCCATGCACCCCGACGGCCCGACTGGCGCGCTCGCGTGCGCGGCCTCTGCTATAATGCGCCCACTGACGGAAAGGAGAAACCATGGCCAAGGTGCTGGTACTATATTATTCCATGTATGGCCACGTGGCGTCGCTGGCCCGGGCGGTGGCGGAGGGGGCGCGGTCGGTTGAGGGCACGGAGGTCGCGGTGAAGCGCGTGCCGGAGACGATGTCGGCGGAGGCGGCGGCGCGGGCCGGGGCGGTGGCCGAGCCGGACGTGCCGATGGCTGCGCCGGAGGAGTTGGCCGAGTATGACGCGGTCGTTTTCGGCACGCCTACGCGGTTCGGCAACATGGCGGGCCAGATGCGGACGTTCCTGGATCAGACCGGCGGCCTGTGGGCCCGAGGCGCCCTGGTCGGCAAGGTCGGCAGCGTGTTCACGAGCACGGGCACCGGCGGCGGCAACGAGAGCACGATCATCAGTTTCGTCATCACGCTGATGCACCACGGGATGATCTACGTGGGGCTGCCGTACACCTGCCCGGAGTTGGCGGACCTGGGCGAGGTCAAGGGCGGTTCGGCGTGGGGAGCGGCCACCCTCGCTGGGCCGGACGGCTCGCGCCGGCCCAGCGCCAAGGAGTTGGCCCAGGCCCGGTTCCAGGGGCGCCGCGTCGCCGAAGTGGCCGCGCGGCTCAGCGGGTGAGAGCGGCCGACGCGGCGGAGGCGTCGAGGCCTTCGACGAGGCTCGGGGCTTGCAGCGAGCTGCGCCTACAGAAACCGCGTGGGTCCGGGGGACCCACCCTACGGGTTTTCGACATTCGACCCTCACCGCCCCTCGCCGTCGCTCGGGGCACCTCTCCCTGCGAGCAGGGAGAGGCGTTCATGGGGTGTGCTTCGCACGCGCGTTGACGCGACCGCGTGGCTGCCCCTCCGGTTGGCGCGATCGGCGGCGCCGTCACTTTCTGGACTGTAGAATCTCCGGCTTCGGCGTGTCCATGGGCGGCAGCTTGTCGGCGCAGAACATCTTGGCCAGCAGGAGGATGAACCCCTTGGCCAGTCGTTCGCGGCCCTCGGGCGCGTTGGCGTGGATCAGGTCGGCTTTGCCGCGCTCGATGTGGTACTCGGGGCACATCTTGCGATAGGTCTTGCCGTTGAACTCGAAGGTGCAGGGCTTGCCGTCGGGGAGCGTCGAGACGATCTCGCGAATGTCCAGGATCGGCAGCTTGCCGTAGTACCGCCGCACGACGGCGTCGCTGTAGTCGCCGCCGCCGATGTTCCAGTCGCTCTCGGGCGGTTTCTCCTTGCCCTTGTTGTCCAGTCCGTCGCCGCTGATCGGGTGGGTCCAGATGGCGAACTTCACGTTTGGGAAATCCTTGACCAGCTTGTCGAGCATCGGGAAGTACTCGGCCGCCATCTGCTCGGCTTCCTTCTTCGGTCCGCAGTAGAGCGACTGGAACGCCGCGTCGATCTTGTCGCCGAATTTCCAGGGGTCCTTGCGGAGGAAATCGTCCATGTACGCCCAGCGGCGCGGGGCCATCTGGAACACGTAGTGGACGATCTTCGGCTGGTCGAAGATGTCGGGCTTCAGGACGCGGTCCTGGTCGCTGATCTGGGGCGAGTTGTAGGGTTCCCACGTGAGGGCGTACTTCGGGTCCTTGCTGCCCATGATCTTGCCGAGGTTCAGGCCCCAGGAGCGGCTGGCGAAGAGAATGCGCTTGGTGCGGAGAATCTCCATGCACTCGTCGGTGATGAGTTGGAACTCGTGGTCCACGGAGTAGGCGCCGACGTAGATGGGGGCGGTGTCGGCGGGCTTGTCTTTGCCGGGGCGTTTGGTTTGCGGCGTGCGTTTGGGCGCGTCGGCCGGTTTCTCGGCCGGGTCGGCGGCCGGGGCCGCGACGGCGTCGTCCTTGGGGGTGGCGGTCGCGGGTTGCTCCTCGTCGGCGCACCAGGCGGCACCGGTCCAGAGGCATGCCAAGGCCAGTGCCGCGACCAGTGCGGCCACGCGAAACGGTGATACGGTGCGGATCATGTCAGGCTCCTTAGAGACCCACTTGGAACAGCCTCTTGTGGCACAGTCGCCCTCGGCTGTGCGGCCTTCTCCCGACATCCCCGGCCGAGGGCGGCCGGGCCACATGCTATGGAACCCCGCGTCCCGGCTGGCGGGGCTGGCGTTTCCGGCCGGCGGCGCGGCGATCGGGCGGCGGCATCAGGCACGGCACGGTCATGACAAGGTTCATCGCGGGGACCAGTTCGTCGAAGACGGCCAGGGTGGCGGCGACGATGTCGTCGCCGGTCATGGTCCGCAACTCGCTGCGCGGGAGCACGTAGCAGAGTTGGAAGCCGCCCCAGGCGTCGTCGGGAATGGCCTTGGCGGCGCGGGCCAGGGCGGCGGGGCCGGGGTAGTCCGCGGCGGCAAGCGCGCGTTGCCCGGCGAAGGGGCCGGCCCGGGCAGTGAAGCCTTCCTGTCGGACGAGGCGCGCGACCTCGGCCGCCAGGGGCGTGCCGCTGCGCAGCGAGCGGACGAGGGCGTGGAAGTCCCAGTCGCTTTGGGTCCGGACGCGGCCGGCGGCGGTCACGGGGGCCCGTTCGATCTGCATGCCGGCCTCGAAGCCTTGCGGGTCGTCGCAGAGGGTGACGTAGAACTTGGCGCAGCCGAAGTTGTAGGCGCTGGAGACCGGCTTGGCTTTGCGGTTCTCGACGGGGATCCAGCAGATCCATTGCCAGTAGACGCCGCGGCCCCAGCGGTCGGTGATGAAGTGAGTCCGGTGTCGGTCTTCGAGGGCTTGCCGAAGGATTCGCGTGATGCGCTGGTTGGGTTCGAGGTTGCCCATGCGGATGCCGCGGTCGAAGTCGAGAAAGGCGGGGCGGAAGTCGGGTTTGAGGCGGTCCAGAGGCACGTCCTGCAACCGTCGCGGTAACGACCGTGGCACCCACAGCGGCGGGGACGTCTGGGAATCGGATCGGGAGCGACGTTTGGCCATGGCGGCGGTCCTGTGGACTGGTGCGGGCGACAGACGCCACGATACGCCGAACCCGGCGTCGCGCCAAGAGGCGGGTTCGGGACGGGGGGCGGGCGTCCGCCGTTCAACCCTCACCGCCCCTCGGCTTCGCTCGGGGCACCTCTCCCTGCAAGCAGGGCGAGGGGTGCAGGAGCGTGCTTCGCACGCGTGTTGACCAGACCGCTTGGCTGCGGAGCAGGCACCCTACGTGCGCGCGTTGACGGGGACGCGTGGGTCCGGGGGACCCACCCTACGGGCTGGCGTTCGGCATGCCTGACGGGGCAGGCATGGCACCCAGCGGCCGTGGCGCCGGCGAATTTCTTGTTCTGTCGGGGCGGATGTCCGATGAATAGTGGGAGCAGCGGAGACGGTGCGCCCGAACCATGGCGGGCAAGCCCGGAGACCCCGTCCCGGTCCGCGGGACGTGGCGTGCGACAAGCCTGGACCGGCGCGTTGCGCGTCACGGCTTGTCCGAGCCTCCCCCGCGGGACGCTGCGATATCAATTAGGGGCTTATTGTGTATCAGAATGGCGATTCTCGTGTGAACTCCGGCAAACGGTGGTGGCGGTTCCTCTATTCGTCGGGGGCGTGGGCCACGGGCATGGGCCTGGTGCTGTTCAGCGTCCTGGTGGTGGCGTACGAGAACCGGTACCGGACGGCCGTGAGGCAGGAAATCGAGACGAGTCTGATCGCGGAGCAGGAAGTGGCAGCGTCGGTGGCTGCGCAGCGGCTGGGCAGCTACATCATCGACGTGACGGGGAAGTTGCGTCTGATGGCGGGGCAGGCGGCTGCCATGGGGTCGTGCCAGGGCGCCGACAGCGCGCTGGAACGGATTGCGCGGCACGATCTGGCCCGCAACTGGGTGGCGGCCATCTACGTGGTCGAGGGGGATTTCGCGGAGACGCGGCGGCCGAGGTGCACCTACCGATTCGACGACGACGTGCCGGACCCGGCGAAGGCCGACGAGGCGGCGAACGGTCGCGACGCGGACCAGTGGAACGAAATGGCGTCGCATCTGGCGGCGTACCGGGCCGAGGCCGCGCTGCCGTGCCGCATCAGCCGCACGCTCGTCCTGAGCAACCGTCGGCTGGGGCACGTGCTGTCGGCGCCGATCGTGGGCCCCGACGGCCGGCCGGCGGGCCTGGTGGCGGCGCTGCTGCCGGTGACGTTCGAGACGGACCAGCTCAGCGTGTCGTCGGCCGACAGCGGCAAGGGGCTCTGGATATTCACGGCCGACAGCGAGTTGCTGGGGGACCGGTACGGGGCGACGCCGGAGATTGCGCCGGTGGCGACGCTGGCGTCGTCGGACCATCGCGAGACGCTGCGCACCGACAAGTGGATACTGACGGTCACGCCGGTGTCGCACGGGGCGGGGCGTCCGTGGTCGATTGTGGCGGCGGTGCCGACGCACGACTTTGATCGGCAGGTGGCAGCGCGGCTCGGGGGCCCGTGGACGCGGCAGCTTCTGGTGACGCTGGCGTGCGGGAACTTCATCGGGCTGTGCGTGCTGCTGACGTTGCGGCACTGGCGCGAGCAGGTGGCGGTGTTCCGCGTTCAGGCGGAGCGGGACGCGCTGACGGACGTCTACACGCGGCGATTCCTGGACCGTGAGGCGGAGATGCTCTGCCGCCGGTATCGGCAGATGGGCGTTCTGATGGTGGACCTGAACGACTTCAAGCGGCACAACGACACGCTCGGCCATCCGACGGGCGACCACATGCTGCGGGAGGCGGCGGAACTGCTGGCGGAGAGCCTTCGCGGCGAGGACCTGGTGATCCGCTACGGCGGCGACGAGTTTGTGTGCCTGTTGCCGATGGCCGACGACCAGACGCTGCGGACGATCGAGCATCGCATCCGCGGGGCGCTACAGGATTTCAATGCGGTTCATGCCCAGTCGGGGATCACGCTCTCGTTGGCCATCGGCCGCGCCGCCGGCGCGTCGAGCCGCCTGGATGACCTGATCCACGAGGCGGACCAGCAGATGTACGCCGACAAGGCCCGATGCAAGCTCAACGCGCGTCTGGCCGTTGCGGTCGGACAGGACACCTCTAATGGGTGAGTGCGTAGGTCCGGGGGACCCATCCTACCTTAGCACTTTTTCGCGCAGGAGTCGGGCGGCGTCGGCGTAGTCCGGGTGCTTCTCGGCCACGGCGAGCAGGTCGCGGGCGGTCTCGGGGCGACCCTGGAAGATCCTCAGATACGCCAGAACGAAGGAGTGGACCGGGCTCTGCGGCCGTTCGGCAAGGATGGCCACCAGGGCGGCTTCCGCCGCGGCCCAGTCGTCGGGCCGGTCCACGACGGACGTCAGCCGCAGGGACGGATCGATCTGATCCGGGGCGGCAGTGACGGAGCGTTGCAGCAGATGGGCGGCCCGGAAATACTGGCCGGCCAGCAGCCAGGAAAGTCCCTCGTACCAGGAGGCTTCGCGGCTGCGCTGGGCGTTCAGGGAGCCGACCTGACGGAAGGCCTCACCGGCCTGGGCGTAGGCGCCAGCCTCCAGGTCCAGCAGCCCGAGCTGGTAGTACTGCTCGTCGAGGGTCCGGGCCCGCCTCGGGGCCAGCAGCACCTCGGCGGCCTCCTGCGGGAAGAGGTAATCGGTGGTCAGGCTGTCCTCGAACGCATCCGGGGAAGCGGCGCCCTGGGACTGGAGCGACAGCTCGTCGGCCCAGGGGGAGTCGTCATGGCTGGGAAGAATCCCGGCCGGCAGGCCCGTGGCGGGCACGGGCGGGGTCGTCGGCTCCTGGCCATAGGGCAGCGGAGGTTGGTCCTGCGGCACAGGCGGGCGCAGGGACAGCCACGGGTCGTCCCGGGACTGCATCTCGGTCAGCGACAAGGGCTGCTGAGGCGTTGTCAGAGCGTCGAGCCAGTCCGACGGGGCGGGCAGTCGTGCCCAGGGGGTGCTGTAGTAGCCTTCGAGGCGGCTCAGATCGGATGGCTGCGTCTGGTGGCGAGCCAGGAACGAGGCGACGGAGTAGGCCATGGCCTCGCTGGAGATTTCGGAGCCGAGGACGCCGAAATCGTACTGCGCGGGGAACTGGGCCCGGTACCAGACGGGTTGGACGGTGACGGGGGCCGAGTAGGTCACCTGGAACGGCGAGGAGGCGCCGCCAAACGGTTGTGTCACCACGCCGAACGGGTCCGCCGAGCGGACGCGGGTGCCGGCCAGGGAACTGCTGCTGGTCGTGAGGCTGCCGGGACGGAAGTAGGGCTGAAGGCCGCCGTGGGTGATGCCTCCGAGCACGTCCTGAACGCTGACGGTGTCGCGGTAGAACCGAGTGAGCGAGCCGCTGAAGTAGCGGTCCTCGAGGAAGCTGCGGTTGATCATGAGGGCCTTGCCGCCGCGGACGTTGCCGGTGGCCAGGAGACTGGAGGCCCGGACGTAGTCCATGTTGATGGGCCGCTTGTCGTGGGAGCTGTAAACAGGTTGTGTGGAAAGGTTTATGCGCAGGTCCACCGCTCCCTGGCCCTTCGCCGCGGCTGCGGTCGCCAGCAGGGCGGCCAGTGTCAGTGATGCTCGCAGGGTCTGTCGCAACATGGCGCACCTCCTTATGCTCCCAGGCGCCACGTCATAGGGGGGCGTCTGGCTGCGGATTTCATTGTCTTCTGCTTATCTATTGTATCGGAAGTTCCGTTGCCCATCACGACCGAATCTGGGCATGCCACGCTGCGGAGGCAGCCGGCGGGGGTGCCGCCGGGGCCTCCCGATGGGACACTTGGGGGGGGGAGCGTGGTGAGTGCTGCGACACCACACGGGGCGGCTGGGACCGCGTGGGTCCGGGGGACCCACCCTACGGGCGGTTGACCGCTCTCCCCTGGAGGGGGACGCGCGGGGAGGGTGCGACGAGGTTGGAGGTTGCCGACGTTCGACCCTCACCGCCCCGAGCGATGCTCGGGGCACCTCTCCCTGCACGCAGGGCGAGGGGTTGGCGGAGCGTGCTTCGCACGCGCGTTGACTGGACCGCGTGGCTGCGGAGCAGCCACCCTACGTGCTCACGGGCAGGATGCCCGTGCCGCGGGGCGACGGGGGCCACCGGACGGCAGTCCAGGCCCCCCGCCCTGTTCAGTAGCCCAGGTCGTGGAGGCGGTCGTCGGTGAGGCCGAAGTGGTGTCCGACTTCGTGGAGGACTGTGCGGCGGATGCCATCGACCAGGTCGTCGGGATCGTAGGCGGCTTCGATGTTGCGACGAAAGATCAGGACGCGGTCGGGCAGCACGTTGCCGTAGTGGGTGTCGCGGCGGTCCAGGGGCACGCCGACGTACAGGCCCAGCAGGAGTTCGCCGTCGTCCAGTGCGACGCTGGCCGCCTGCTCGCGCGTCGGCCGGTCCACGACCTGGACCTCGATGTTGTCCATCAGATCGAGGATCTCGTCGGGCAGCGAGTCCAGCGCTTCGTCCACGTGGTCTTCGAATTCCTCGAGGGTCAACGCCGCGTCTCCATGGGAAGCCGCCGCCGGGGTCACCGGACGAGCGGCACAATGAGGGCCGTCAACAGAACCAGCAGCGACACGACCAGGGCGGCAATGGCCATTCTGCCGACGATGGTCCGCGTGTCGGGGTCGACCCATCGGAACGGCAGGTCCACCAGGCCGAAGACGGCGACGAGCACCTTCAGGGGGACGAGCATCAGGGTGCCGACCCAGGCGGGCCACTCGTCGGGCTCGGGGGCGGGGGCTTCGGCCGCAGCCTCGCCCTCGGCGTCGCTCTCACCGTCGGACGGCTCGTCGTCGCCGGCCTTGGCGGTCGCCTCGGGCTGCTCGTCCATCAGGGCCGCGCGTTCGCCTTCGGCCACAGCCTCGGCGGCTTCGTTCGAGGCATCGGCAACGACTGCGGCAGGCGCTGCGTCGGCGGTGTCGCTTGCGGCAGATTCGGCGGGGGGCGAATCGGCTGGCGTCTCGACCGCGGCGTTGGCCTGGGCGGCCGCCAACTGCGCCATCTCGGCGGCGAGCACCTTGTCGGCCTCGTCCTGGTCAAATGCCGGCGCGTCGGCTCCGGTCGTCGCCGCGGCGGCATCGACCTCGGCCGTGGCGTCCGTCGGGGGTTCCGTTGCCGGTTGCGGCGACGGGCCTGTGGTCTCCTGGGCGGGCAGGCTCAGGTCCAGGCCCATCTCGGCGATCTGCCGCCGGATGTCCTCGTCGGCCGGTTCGTCCGTCGCGGACGCTGCGGCGACGGATTCGGCGGCGGTTGCAGTGGCGGCATCGGGCTCCGTTTGCGGCGCGGTCTCGGCCGGCGTCGCCTCGTCGTCAAAGGCGGCGTCCACCTCGCGTTGGATTTCGGCCTTCAGGGCGGAATCCAGTTCAGCGGTCTCGGGTTTGGCGGCGGGCAACGCCTCATCGGGCGCATCGTCAGACGGTTCGTCGGTTGCCGTCTCGTCGGACCGAGGCGCGTCATTCGGCGCGAGGTTGTCGTCGGCGGCAGGGGCGGCGATGTCGGGCGGACCGTCGTCCGGAGCGTCGCCGGGCACGGCGTCTTGGGCGTCGTGGTCGGCCTCGGCCACCATGGCGGCAAGATCGGCCTCCTCGGGCGCCGCTTCGACGGCGGCGGCCTCGGCGGCCACGGATTCAGTCTCTTCGGGCAGGTCGGTCGCGGCCGGCGCGTCGGTGTCGGCAGCAACGGGAGCCTCGCGGTCGGCGGCAGCCTCGCCGTCGTCGGCAGCGGTTTCTGCGTCGTCGGCCGGGGATTCGACCTCGGGCATCGGGGCCGAGGCCTGCTCGTCCGACAGCAGTTGCCCGATGGCGAACTCGTCGGCCTCGTCGTCGCCGTCGAGCTTCATGGCAGCGATCTGGGCGTCGACGTCGTCGGCATCGGCACCGTCGGCAGGCTCGGCGTCGTGCGGCGAGGCCGGTTCGCCGGAGTCGGCGGCGCTGGGCGAATCTTTCGGGTCGTCTTCGGCCATCGGTCTCCAGAGGGTGCATCCACGTTTCAGGGACGCCAGAAGCCGCGTGGGTCCGGGGGACCCACCCTACAACTCATGGGCAGGATGCCCATGGCACGGGGCGGCACCCGCAAACGTTGATGCCCCCGTCTCCAGGGGAGCATTGCATCTCGGGCCGCCGGCTGGTCTAATGGTCGCGGCCAGCGGCTGCGCGACCGCCGCCCTCCCCGGCCGCACGGTGCGGACAGACTCTGGGCGCGGTCCATGCGCTGCTATTGTATTCGACGTTCGGTCGGGAGCGACTTTAGGTTCTGTCAGGAGATGTCATGCCGCCGCGATTTTACTGCCCGGACTTGGCCTCATCGCCGGCGCTGATCGAAGGCGACCAGTTGCACCATCTTCGGACGGTTCGCCGTCTGGGTGCGGGCGACGAGGTGGAGTTGTTCGACGGTCGCGGCCGCTGGGCGTTGTGCCGCCTGACGAGCCTGACGCGCCGGCTGGCCGAGGCGGAGATTGTGCGGACGCGCGACGAGCCGCCGCCGGCGTCGCGGCTGACGGTGGCGACGGCTGTGGCGAAGGCGGGCCGCATGGACACCCTGATCGAGAAAGTGACGGAGCTGGGGGCGACGGCGGTGTGGCCGCTGGATTGCCGCTACAGCAGCGTGGCCGACAGCGGGCAGGGCAAACAGGAGTCGTGGCATCGTCGTGCGGTGGAGGCGTGCAAACAGTGCGGTCGGCTTCACGTGCCGCCGATCGAGCCGCCGATGAGCCTGGAGGCGGCGGTGGCGGCGGCTCGGGCGTCCGGGGCGGTGGTGCTGCTGGCCGACCCGTCGGCCGAGGCGCTGCGTCCGGCCGAGGCGCTGGCGGACGTTGTCCCGACGACCGAGCTGGTCGGCTTCGTGGGGCCGGAAGGCGGGTTCACGGATCAGGAACGACAGTGTATCATGGGTGTCGGGGCGCGGGTCCTGCGGTTGGCCCCGGCGGTGCTTCGGATCGAGACGGCGGCGATCGCCCTGGCGGCGGTGGTGGCGGCGTGGCGGCCGGGGCCCTAGCGACGAGCGGAGACGCAAGGACAGGGGCTTTCGGCACACTTTGGCGCCCGCTGCGCGGTCGCTCCAAAGTGTGGCACCCCGGCAGCCCCTGCACAGAAGCCGCGTGGGTCCGGGGGGGCACCCTACCCCCTACAGAAAGCGCGTGGGTCCTGGGAACCCATCGGACAGACTGACTTGGGTGAACACGGCCGGGGCGGCGGGTCGATAAGAGACTATCCGGGACGTCGTGGGCATACGGGTGTCCCGGGAGGGGCATTGTTGCAGAGTGTGGGGCGTCGGGGCTGAATCGGTAAGGAGACGAGCGTGGGCGTGTCGGATCGCTTCATTGAGCGGGATGACAGCATCCCGAGTTCGCTGCGTGACGAGCCATGGCGGATTTTCCGGATCATGGGCGAGTTCGTGGACGGGTTCGAGATGATGGCCCGGGTGGGTCCTGGCGTGAGCATATTCGGGTCGGCCCGGGTTCACGAGGGGGATCGGTACTACGAGCTGGCGCGCGAGACGGCGCGGCGGCTGGCGCAGGTGGGGCAGACGATTATCACGGGCGGGGGGCCGGGCATCATGGAGGCCGCCAACCGCGGCGCGGTCGAGGGCGGCGGCAAGAGCGTCGGCGTGAACATTGTGCTTCCGTTCGAACAGAAGGCGAATCCGTACCTGACGCATTTTCTGAACTTTCGGTATTTCTTCGTGCGTAAGGTCATGTTCGTCAAGTACGCCCGGGCGTTCATCATCATGCCGGGCGGCTTCGGGACGATGGACGAGTTTTTCGAGTCGATGACGCTGATCCAGACGGAGAAGATACCGGGCTTCCCGGTGTTTCTGATGGGGACGGACTATTGGTCGGGCCTGATGGACTGGGTGCGCGACGTGATGCTGAAGCGCGAGCGGTTCATCTCGCCCGAGGACCCCGACTTGTGGACCCTGACGGACGACCCTGAGGAGGTGGTCGCCAAGGTGCTGGACTTCACTCCGGCGCCGCCGCCCGACATCTGAGCCAGACGCACGCGCATCGCTACACAAGGGCCAGGGACCCAAGTTGTACGTTGCCGATCCTGTCGTCAGAGGGGGACTCGATGAGCAGACGGAACACACCGCGCATGGTAACGGGAATCATCCTGATCCGCGCCGTCCGGGAGAAGGTCCACGACGTGGCGCAGCAGTTGGTGGGCCTGAAGGAAGTGTCGGAGATCTATAGCGTCGCAGGTCGATGGGACCTGGTCGCGATGGTCCGCGTTCCCTCCCTGGAAGCGCTGGAAGACGTGATCGCCGGGCACCTCGCCCACGCCGGCGGCATCTGCCAGACGGAAACGCTGGTGGCCTGCCGCGCCTACAGCAAGATCGACCTCGAGCGGCTCTTCAGCGAGGCCGGATAGCAGCGGCGGCGACCTCCGCGGCGCGGCACCCGCCGTGCCGCGGACCTCCTGTGCCGACGTGCGCCGACGGCCCCCCCGGCCGGCGCCCGGCGTCTATTCCCCCCGACGGCATCGTGATGCCCGTCACCTTGCCGCTGTCCTCGGCGTTTATACACTCATCAAGGGGTGCCGGAGCCGTGAGGAGGCGTTGCCCGTGAGCATGACCAGTCGCGAGATCGTCCGCCGTTGCGTCCATTTCGAGGGGCCCGAGCGTATCGGCATGTCGCTGCCGGCGCCGTTTCCGCGCGACATCGTGTTCTGGGGGAACCTGCGGCTCCCGGGGTTCGACGAGCGCCGCCGCACCGAGGGCGACACGGAGTACTGGCTGGACGAGTGGGGCTGCACGTGGGCTCGCATTCACGGCATCAGCAAGGGCGAGGTCGTGCGCGGCGCGATCGGCGACTGGGGCGAACTGGACGATTACGTGCCGCCGGATTTCGGGGACGAGCGCCGGTACGACGAGCCGCGCCGCATCGTGGCCGCCGAGAGCGACAAGTACGTCATCGCGGGGCTGCCGGGCGGATGGGCGTTTGCCGCGGCGCGGTACATCCGCAAGATGGAGCAGTACCTGATGGACCTGGTGCTGGACCGCGAGCGGGTGGACCGGCTGCACGAGCTCATCGTGACGGAGAACGAGAAGGTGATCCGTCGAGCCGCGGAGGTCGGCGCGCAAGCCGTGATGGTCTGGGAAGACTGGGGCACGCAGACGGCGCCGCTGGTGTCGCCGACGATGTTCCGCGAGGTGTTCAAGCCGCTCATCCGCCGCCAGTGCGATCTGGCGCGAGGCCTGGGGCTGGACCGGTGGATGCACTCGTGCGGGTGCATGACGGAGTTGATGTACGACCTGATCGACGCGGGGGTCCAGGTGTTCCAGTTCGATCAGCCGACGCTGCACGGGATCGACCGGCTGAACGAGCGGTTCGGGGGGCGTGCGGCGTTCTGGTGCCCGGTGGACATTCAGAAGACGCTCCAGACGCGCGACCGGGAGGCGATCCGGGCGGAGGCGCGCCACATGATCCGCACGCTGGGCGGCCACGGCGGCGGTTTCATCGCGGGGTACTACGGCGACAACGAGGCCATCGGCCTGGACCCGTCGGTCCAGCGTCTGGCCTGCGAGGCCTTCGTCGAGTTCGGCGGCGGCGCGGCCTGAGCCGTTGAGGAGTTTCCATGGAACTCCGCCGCTCCGGTGGCGTCATTTCTCCATGGGCAGACAGAGACGGGACCGGACATGAGCCGCCATGCGCCGCAGCACGAGCAGTCCACCAACAACAACACCGTGCCTGCTGCGCCGGCGTGGCGGCGCACGCTTCGCCGCGTTCTTCTGCTGGTCTTCCTGTTCACCCTGTCCACCGTGTGGCTCACGCAGATTTGCGGGTGCCGCGGCCGGCTCATGGACCCCGAGGAGCCGCTGAAGGGGTGGAAGTTGATCATGCCGGACATCAGGCCGTCCATCGTCTGGGCGTATGTGGCGATGGCGGCGTGCGTCGCGGTGACGCTGGTCGTTTCGGAGCCGGCGGGGCGGACCGTGCCGCTGGTTGCGGCGGGGCGCAGCGCCGCCAGGATCTTCGCGTTGTGCGTGTTGCTGGGCACCGTCCTGGCCGTGCCAATCGGCATGGCGACGCTTCATTGGGCCGACTACCTCATGGAAAGCGGCTTCCACTGGGGCGCCGGCGCGATCGCCCTGGCGGTGGTCATGGAGCTGAGCCGGCTGGCCCGCGCGGTGTGGATGCTGATTCGGCAACGGACGCTGCGGGCGATTGCGCCGCGGATGGGGCCGCTCTCGTGGGCGTTGCTGGCGGTCAATCTGCTGGTCCTGGGCGCCATGGGCGCCGCCGCCGCCGTGGGCCCAGTGGCTGGTGCCGCCGTGGCACGGTCTCGGAGGGCTCATCGCGATGGGCGTCCTGGCGGCCTGGGGTCTGGCCGGATGGGGCATCGGCCTGGCGCGCAGCCCCTGGCCGGTGCAGCGCGGCGTCTGCTGGGAATGCGGGCGGCAGTTCTGGCAGCGCGTCGGGCGCTGTCCCGCGTGCGGCCAACGGTACCGGACCGCCCCCGACCGCGCCACGATGGAAGTGTGCATGGCCTGCGGGCATGAGCGGGCCGGACGGTTGACGCTGTGTAGCCTCTGCCGCCAGAGGGAAGCCAAACGCCGACTTCACCCGGACCGCGATGCCGCTCTGAGCAGCCTGGAGCAGAAAGCCGATCGCGACGCCGACGCGCCTTGACTGGGCGCACTGCGGCTCCTACAGTGGAATGGCCGCACCGCGTCCGCGCCAAGGAGGCCATGCCATGACCGAGCCGCTGAGCAAACGCGAGCGCCTGACGCGCGTCGTCCAGGGCCGCGCAGTGGATCGTCTGCCGCTCAGCCTGTGGCGCCACTTCTACGTCGAGGAGACCGCGGCGGCGCCGCTGGCGGCGGCCCTGTGCGGGTGGCATCGGCGGTTCGACTTCGATTTCCTGAAGATCAATCCTCGGGCTCAGTACCACACGGAAGGCTGGGGCTGCCGGTACGGGTACTCGGGCCGGCCGCATGTGAAGCCGCAGACGCTCGAGCTGGCCGTCGCGCAGGCGTCGGACTACGCGGCGATCGCGCCGCTGGACGCGCGGCAGTGGCCGTTCAGCGAGATGCTCGATCTGATCGGCCTGGTGCGTCGCGACCTGGGGCCGGACGAGGTGCTCCTGATGACGGTGTTCACTCCGATGAGCGTCGCGCTGGACCTGGCCGGCGGGCCTGAGGCGTTGGCTGCCGCCGTGCGCACCGATCCCGGCGCGGTTCACCGGGCGTTGCGCGCCATTACCGACACGTTCCGGGATTTCGTGCGTCTGTGCCTGGACGCCGGGGCCGACGGCCTCTACTTCGCCACGACCCACGCCGCCACGGCCGAGCATTTCACGGGCGAGCAGTACGAGGAATTCGGACGCCCCTACGACCTGGAGGTTCTCGACGAGGCCGACGGCGCGTTTCTCAATATGCTGCACGTCTGCAAAGCGTCGTGCTACGTGCGCGAGTTGGCCGATTACCCCGTCCAGGCGATCCACTGGGACACGTACGAGCCGTCGAACCCGACGCTGGCCGAGATGCGGTTCGCGTGCGACGGCCGGGCGCTGGCGGGCGGCCTCGATCGGCAGCTCTTCGATCAGCCGCACGCGGAGCCGCAACTGGTGGAGCAATTGCGGCAGGCCCGTGCGATGATGGGCGGGTGGCCGTTCATCGCGGCCGCCGGCTGCACGCTGCCGACCGAGACGCTGGAGGAGAATATTGACGCCGTGATTGCGGCAGTGCGCGGCGAGTAGGCGGTTCGCGGAATGCGGCAGACGCCGGACGTGCGGGGTCGTATGAACATGGTGCGTCGCCCGAATGGGTCGTCGGACCCTGTGTGGCACACTTTGGCGCCGGCTGCGCCCCTCGACCGTGCTCGGGCCAAGCCGTCGCTCCAAAGTGTGGCACCCCGGCGCGGCACGGAAAGCAGGGCCAGGATGACCCTGCCACGCACGGGCAAGATGCCCGTGCCACGGGCGGCACAGGAAGGAACGTTGCGTGAAAGGTTGGCTCCGGATTCTGGTCGTCGCGGGATTGGCGGCTGCGGTCGTCGGGGTGACGATCGCGCTGGTACATCACCTCGGCCGCGACCGCACGGGTCCGGTCGAACCGGCCACGGCGGCACCGACGGCGCCGGTGGCCGTCGAGCCACCAGCACCGGCGCCTCCGCCACCGGCTGCCGCAGCGGACACCATCACCAAGGCACCGCTCCGCCAGCCGCAGAGGCGCACCGTCCCGACGGGCATCGGCATCGTGCGGCCCGAGGCGGCGGTGGCTCCGTCGCCGTCGCAGGGCGCGCCCTCGGTCGCCCCTGTGGCGCCGCCGGCGCGAGTGGGCGCCACGTCGCGGATCCCCGTGCAGCGATTCATCGACACCGTCAACCTGACCGACGAGCAGCGGGCGGCCGTGAGCCGGTTCGATGCGGAGTTTCAGCCGGTCGCGCTCCAGGAGTTGCGCGTCGGTGACGACCTGGTGCAGGAGGCCACGGTCACGATGCAGGAGGCGTACGTCGCAGGCAACACGGAGCGCATGAACGAGGCCCGCGCCCTGATGAAGCAGGCTGTTCAGATGAAGATGGAAGCGCTGGAGGCCCTGGGCCGCAAGTACGTCGAGGGCATCCGCCCGCTCCTGACGCCCGAGCAGGCGGCGCTGGCCGACGAGTTTCTGACCAGGCCGCAGGCCCCGGGCGTCGAGATCGCCGTGCCGCTGGAAGGCACGGGCCCGGCCGACCCCAACGCCGCCGACCGCAAGGTCCACGGCGTCATTCCGCTCGAAGGCGCCCCGCCGCCGGCGCCGTAGCCGCAGGAAAACCGTAACCGTTTGACGAGAGAGAGGGCGCAGGCTCCACGTGAGTTTGGGGGGGAACTGTGCGCCGTCGGGTCTGTTGACCCGACCTACGCGCTGTGTGCGCGCCGGGCGGGCGGCGCGATTACTCGACGCGGCGGCCTTTGCGATAGCCGTAGGGTGGCTGCTTGACGCAGTTCCCGAGCACCGTCGAGGGGCAGCCACGCGGAAAGGCAAGGAGACTTGCCCATGCCTGACGGGGCAGGCATGGCACCCGGCTGCGCGCTGTTTGCGCGCCGGGTGGGCGGCGCGATCACTCGATGCGGCGGCCTTTGCGGTAGGCCGTGCCGCGCCAGGAGACGGTCTTCAGGCCGAGGCCGGTGGCCAGCGCGTCGGCCAGAATGCCCAGCACCACGAGGACGCTGACCGGATAGAGCACGAGGTAGATCGGCTTCGCGCGCACCATGCGGTTGTAGCGTACGAGCACCGAGAGCATGAGAGCCAGTTGGGCGAGGCCGAGAGCGGCGGCGGCGTTGAGCCGCGCGTCGGCCCATCCGGCCCGCCAGGCCATCGCGCCGGCCACGACCGTCAGGGCGTAGGGCGAGAGGCTGAAAAGGGTCACCAGCAGCATGACCGGCAGAATGGTCCAGGGGCTGCGGAAGGCGGACGAGAAGATTCGCGTCCAGCCGCGCCAGATGCCGCTGAATCGGTCGTACATGCGCGTGCGGAAGAGGTCGAAGCCCATGGCGTTGAGGAGCCGGTGGCCGGCGCCTTTGACGGCGCGGGCCAGGGCGATGTCCTCGACCAGCGCCGAGCGGACCACGGCGTGGCCGCCCACGGCCTCGTAGGCGTTGCGGCGGATGAGAATGAACTGGCCGTTGGCGAAGGCGGCGCGGCGGCGCGGATCGTTGACCCACTGCGGGCGGAAGTAGAGGCCGAGGATGCTGCCCAGGAGCGGCTGAAGGAGATTCTCGGTGAAGGAGTGCATCTCCAGGAGCGGCCAGAGGCTGAGCATGTCGCCGCCTCGTGCCAGGGTGTAGCCCATAGCGGCCCGGAGGCCCCCGGGCGCCTGGCGGCAATCGGCGTCGACAAAGAGGAGCCACTGCCCGGCGGCCTCGGCGGCGCCGACGTGCATGGCGTGAGTCTTGCCGAACCATCCGTCGGGCAGCGCCTGGACCTGCACGAGTCGCACGCGTGCGTCTGTCGCGGCGGCGCGGCGCACCGCGTCGGCCGTGCGGTCGCGGCTGCGGTCGTCCACGACGATGATCTCGAAGTCGGGGTAGTCCTGGGCCAGCAGCGTGGCCAGGCACTCGCCGATGTTGGCCTCTTCGTCCTTGGCCGGGACGATGACGCTGACCTTCGGCGCGTCGTCGGGGAGCGGCCATGACCCGTCGGGCCGCAACGTGTCCTGGGTGCTGCCGATGCGGCTGATCGTGAGGTGCCGCGACGCCCAGACCAGCAGGACCAGCCCGCCGGCCACCGACAGAAGAATCGTCCCGGTCACGCGCGGTCTCCTGCGGCGCCGGCCCCGGTCCGCCGCAACGCCAGAATCAGCTCCACCTCGCCGGTCAGCATCTCCAGCTCGTGAGCAATCTCGACGACCGTGAGCCCGCGCTCGGCCATCTGGTACACGCGGGCATAGCGCTCGCTGGTCACTTCGGGGTGCGGTTCGCGTCGCGGCTCGGGGGGGGCGGCGGCTCCGTCGGTTTCCGGCAGGCCCTGCATCCGCTGCAACTGCCGAATCTTCTCGTCGGCTTCGCGAATGAGCAGGTTGAGCGCCCTGAGGCGCGTGTCCACCTGGCTGTTGATTTCGCGCGACAACTGTTCGAGTTCCAGCAGCAACTTCTCCATGCTCTCCTGGAGCTGGCGCTGGGAGCGGCCGGCCGCCGGCAGCGACGACCGCGCCGACACCGTGGTGCCCCGTCCGCAGGCCTGCTGCTCGCGACGGCGGATGTTCCGCCGCGTGGCGAGGAGCAGCAACGCCCCCGCCGCCAGAACCACCCCGAGGGCCAACATGGGGTTCTCTGTCAGGAAACTCGCCAGGAGGATCGGACAGGAGTTGTTCATACAGCCTTCCCGTTGCGTCACTTGCCGTCGCAGCGCCGAATGGCTTCCTGCATGACCTGCTGGACGCTCACGCCGTGCGCCTCGGCGGCGCTGCGGCAATCCTCGTACTCGGGGGCGACGCGCAGCACATCGTCGCCGCGCAGGCCCAGCTTCACGCGCACCGCCCCGTAGGGCGTCTGGACGGTCTCGTGGCGGCGGCCCAGCATCGACCGCGTCCACTGGCTCCTCCGCAGCCCGAACGTTCCGGTGTGCTCGAAGATCAGTTGCTCGATCCGCCCGCGGGTCTCCTCGTGAGCCAGACAGCGCAGGAGGAGCCCCGGGCGTCCCTTCTTCATGAGGATCGGCGTCGTGAAGACGTCCAGGGCGCCGGCCTCCATCAGCCGCCGCGACGCATCGGCCACGACTTCCCCGGTCGTGTCGTCCAGGTTCGTTTCGATCACCCAGATGGTGTCGCCGGCGAGTCCGTCGGCGACGTCGCAGCCGATCAAGACGCGCAGGACATTGGCCACGGTCTGGCCCTGTCGCTGGCCGGCGCCGTAGCCGATGGCCTCGATGCGCATGGTCGGCACGTCGCCGAAAGCGTCGGCCAGGGTGGTCAGGATGGCCGCCCCGGTCGGCGTGGTCAGTTCCTTCTGCTCCAGCGACGGTCGCAGCGGCACACCCTTGAGGAGTTCGGCCGTAGCCGGCGCCGGCACGGGCATGACGCCGTGCGCGCACGTGACGGTGCCGCCGCCGGTCGGCAGGGGCGACGAAACCACCCGGCCGATGCCCATCAGCTCGAGCGCCACGGCGGCGCCCACGATGTCCACGATGGCGTCCACGGCGCCGACCTCGTGGAAATGGACCTTCTCGGCGGTGGTGCCGTGAACGCGCGCTTCGGCCTCGGCCAGGCGCGTAAAGACGGCCAGGGCTCGCTCGGCGGCTCGGCCGGGCAACGTTGCCGCCTCGACAATCTGCCGAATGTGCGACAGGTGGCGATGGGCGTGGTCGTGGCCGCTCTCGAGGTGAACCTCGAGCCGCGTCGCGGCAATACCGAGCCGCGTCTCCTTGCGGGCCTCCATGCGATAGCCATGGACGCCCAGCGACCCGAGCGCCGACTCCAGCGCCGCCAGGTCCAGCCCCGCGTCCACCAGCGACCCGAGAATCATGTCGCCGCTGGCGCCGCTGAAGGCATCGAAATACGCCGTCTTCATCGAACAACCTTTCCCGCAACACACCTCGCCATTGCCCGCGCAGGGCCGAGCCCTGCGCTTGAGTCCATCATAGACCGCTGTCCCCGCCAGTGCAAGCGTTCGCGTGGCGCGCTACATCCATTGCTGAAGGATGCGGTAGGCAATGGCGGCGCCGAGGAACAGCAGCGCGGCGATGACCAGCCAAGTGGCGACCCGCTGGTAGCCGGTCATGGGGGCGGGCGGACGGAGGCGCTCGCGGCGCCGTCGTCCCAAGAACGGCCGGCGCGGAAAGACCTCGCGAGCGAGGCGGCCGAGGTCGGGGCCAAGGGCGGCAGCCGTCTCGGTCTTCAGCCCCGGCGGCGCCGGCATCGGGCGCCACGCCGCCAGCATGGCCGTGACCTGCTTCAGGTGAGCCAGCCGGCGTCGGCAGGACGTGCAGCGGGCCAGGTGATCGTCGGCCAGGAGCCGCAACTCCTCCGACGCGTCGCCGCGGAGGTGCGATTCGAGGTGCGGCAGCAACTGCCGGCAATCGAGGCGGTTCATGGCCGGGCCTCCGGAGCCTCGCGGCGGCGGGCGTCGGACGGCCGAGGCAGTTTCAGGAGCAGTGCCAGCTTGGCTTCATCGCGAATCTGCCGTGCAACCGGCTCGCTCTCGTCGAGCACGTCGGCCAGTTCGTCGGTCGAGAGCCTGTGCGGCTCGACGAGGGCCAGGACGAACCGTTGGCGCATGGCCAGTCGGGACCAGGCTTCGCCCAGGCGGCGGCGCAGCAGGCGCGCGGCTCGGGCCGTGGCAGGGCGGAGGCCGTCGTCGTCGGCCGTCTGGAGCCGCTCGGGTTGCCAGTATCGGGGAGCGATCCGCACGCGGTGCGTGGGCTCGTCGGGCCGCAGGTCGATGGCGAGCAGCCGCCGGTAGGTCTCTTTCGCCAGGGCAACGATCCAGCGGCCGTCGGGCGGCGGCACGGCGGCGGCGGGTTGCCGCAAGGCGTCGGCCAGCACGTCGCGCGTCAGCTCCTCGGCCAAAGCGACGAGGCCGGTGGTGCGCAGCAGAAGGTTGAACAGCACCGGCGCGTAGCGGTCGATCAGGGCCAGCGTCGCATCGGCATCGGCCCTGGCGGCGGAAGCGAGCAGGTCGCGTTCGCTCGCGTCGGCAAGCGCGTCCAGGGGCGAGGATGGCATGGGTGCGTCGGTCATGGCGAACCGAGGTTTAGTGTACCGCAGGAATGCGCCGCGGGCCAGAGGGTGGGATTCAGGGGGTGCATTAACGTTTTGGGGGGCCGTACCGTGGCATGGGCATCTTGCCCATGAGTGGCAGGGGCATCCTGCCCCTGCTTTCCCCGAAACGTTGATGCACCCGGATTCCTGTCGCCTGACGGGGCGGTCACGGCGTCGTGGGCACCGGCTGCATGGGCGCCGGGGCCGGGGCGGCGCCGCTGGCGGGCACAGGAACCGTCACAGCGGGCGTCGGCTTCGCGGTGGCGTCGGTCGGCGAGGCGGCCGGCCTGGACTTGAGGTGCCGGTCGAAGAAGTCGAGGACCATTTCGTGGAGGGCCTGACCGCCGAACGCATGGCCGCCGCCGGCGACCGTGTGCAGTTTCGATTCGACGCCGGCCTTGCGCAGGGCCTCGTCCAGGAGCACGCTCTGCTGGTACGGCACCACGCGATCGTTGTCGCCGTGCATGATCAGAAACGGCGGGTCGTCGGGCGTGATGTACGTGATGGGGCTGGCGGCGCGGGCCTTGTCGAGGAGGTCGCGCACGGGCCCGCCCAGGAGGAACGCCTCGGGCGCGTCGGGGGCGTTGGGATCGCTCTGGCCGCGCTTCGGGGCCTGGGCGGCCATGGCCGCCAGGTCGCTCGGGCCGCACCAGTCGCAGACGGCCTGCACGCGGCTCGACCGGTCGAGGTTCCCGAGGGCGCCTTCCAGTTCCTTGACGTCGCCGGAGGTGCCGAGCATCGCGGCAAGGTGTCCGCCGGCCGACGAGCCCCAGACGCCGATCCGCTGCGGGTCGATGCCATAGACGTCGGCCTGGCTGCGGAGCCAGCGAATGGCCGCCTTGCAGTCCTCGATCTGCGCCGGCCAGCGGCCCTCGTGCGTCAGACGGTAGTTGATGCTCGCCACGACGTACCCGTGCTGCACCAGGGGCGTCGCGCGGCACTGCTCCTTGCTGCCGGTTCGCCAGCCGCCGCCGTGAATCCAGACCACCAGCGGGCGGGGCTTCGGCGCGCTTTGCGGCACATAGAGGTCCAGCCGCAACGGCAGATCGCCGGCCCGGGCATACTCGATGTCCTTGGTAACGACCACGTCCTTCGGCAGCCGCACCTGCTGCGACCATCGGACGCGGCGGGCTTCGCCGCTGGCGCCGGGTTGCCCGCCGGCGGGCGTCCCCTGCTGGGCCGGCGGCTGATCGGGCGGAGGAGGCGGCGGAGGCGGCCCGGGCTGCGCCCAGGCGGTCGCGGCCATGATCCATGCGGCCGCCAAGGCCGCCATCGCACTGAGTCCCAGCACGACGCCCGAACGATTGTTGCCGCCCATAGCCGCTCTCTCCGAAGGCAGAATCCCTGTGTGTGGCTGTCGGCCGTATCAACGCACGGCGGGAACGCTTATTGCAGCCGCTCATGGACGAACCGGACGGGAAGGCCAGGAAGGCCCTGCCCACGCACGGGCAGGAGGTCCGTGCCATCATGAGACGTCCCGCCGCTACGCCTCGGGCCGTTCGTCGTCGGTCGCGTCGTCGTCGGGCGCATCAGGCGTCTGGTCGCCGGCCGTCGGCTCGTCCGGCGCGGGCGGCTCGCCCAGGTGATTGGACAGGCGAATGATGGATGCGTCGTCGGAGGCTTCCTCGGCGAGGACATCCTCGCCGGCCTCGGGCGAGGTTTCGCCGGACGCCTCGTCCCGGTCGGCCATGTCGCTCATGGCCCTGCGGACCTCGTCGCTGCGGGCCACCTCGTCGGGCCCGTCCTCGACGGCCGCGCCGTTGGACGCCTCCGACTCGTCCGCGTCGCCGGCCAGGATCGACTCGGGCGTGGCCTTGGTCAGTTCCTCGATGCGCGGCAGGCTGCTGATGTCCTTCAGCCCGAACACCTCCAGGAACAGCTTGGTCGTGCCATAGAGCAGCGGATGGCCGAGGCCTTCGTCGCGGCCGACGATCTTGATCAGGCCACGGTCCACCAGCGTGCGAAGCATGGGCCCGGTGTCCACGCCGCGGATGTTGTCGATGTCGGCCCGCGTGACGGGCTGGCGATACGCCACGACGGCGAGGGTCTCGAGGGCTGCCTGGCTGATGCGTTCGCGCGAGCGGCCACGAAGAATCTTCCGAATGTAGGTGTTGTACTCCGGCACGGTCATCATCTTGTAGCCGCCGGCCACCTCGACGATCTCGAAGGTCCGCTCGTCCTGGCGGTAGTGGTCGTTGAGGTCGGCGATAGCGTCGCGCACGGCCGGGGCCGTGGCGTCCTGCCGCTCGAGGGCGGCGGCGATGCGCTCGGCCGACAAGGGCTCGTCGGAGGCGAAGAAGATCGCTTCGATGATGGCTTCCAGATCGCGACGGGGCATGGGCTAGCGGCCTCCGCTGTGAGGGGTGACTGTGCCGACGGCCTGGCGGACGCGCCCGACAGCCTGGCGGACCGCGGCCTTGACGGCGTTGGAGGTGATCGTGGCGGCGGTCATGGCGTCCACCTCGGCGAGTTGCTCGGCGCTCTTGGCGTCGAACTGGTCCATAAAGCCGTTGTACGTGGCCTCGGGCTCGTCGCTGGGCTGCACGCCGATCTTCTGCCAGAGGCTGTAGGTGCTCTTGCTCTCGCTGATGTTGGCGCCGAGGCCGGGCGTTTCCTGCTGCGACAGGACAACCACCTTGCGCAGGGTGAGGTGCTCGTCGGCGGCCATGCCGACCATGACGCGGACGGTGGACGAGTAGCCCTGGGCGGCGCCTTCGGCGGCGTAGGCCGCGGGCGTGCCGTCGTCGCGTTTGACGACGAAGACGTCGGCCGCGCCGGGCACCGGCTCGGGCGCGGCGTAGCCCTGGCCGCCGGGGAGCACCTGGAGCCGCAAGGCCGACCGTTGGGCTTCGTCGCGGGCGGCGAGGGTGTCCTTGAAATGGGCGTAGATCATGGCCACGCCGCTGCCCATGACGAGGCAGATGATGCCCAGGATGAGGACGAATCGGACAGCCTGTTTCATGAGGAGGCTCCCGGGGCCGGCTTCTTATGGCCGGTGCCAAAGACGCGCGGCCGAGTCCAGCGGTCGATGAGCGGCACCGCCGTGTTCATCAGCAGAATCGAGTAGCAGACGCCCTCGGGGTAGCCGCCGTAGAGGCGGATGAGGACGGTCAGGACGCCGCAGCCGACGGCGAAGACCATCTGCCCGCGCGGCGAGAGCGGACTGGTGACCATGTCGGTGGCCATGTAGAGCGCCCCGAGCATCAGCCCGCCGCAGACCAGATGATAGAGCGGATAGAGCATTCCGTCGGGGCCGGACCGCAGGGCGGCCGCCCAGACCCACCGTGCGCCCTCGGGCCCGAGCGGCAGAGGCAGCACGGCCGCCAGCACCGCCACGGTGCCCAGGTACAGGGCCGGTGAGTACCACCGGACGTAGCCTTTGACGACGAGGTAGACGACGCCGGCGAGCAGAAGCAGGGCGGAGACTTCGCCGATGTTGCCGCCGATGTTGCCCCAGAAGGCGTCCCAGAGGTGCGGCGCCTGGCCGCGGAGCACGTGGGTGAACTGCTCGGCCGGCGACCCGACAAGCGCGTCGGGCGACGCCAGCCCTTTCTTCAGGATGGCCATCGGGCTCGGGCCCGTAATGGCGTCCACAGCGGTCGCGGCCGCGTCACCGGCGGCGGTCACGTCGATCGTGAAGTGGCGCAGCACGTCGCTCAGCCACGACGACGACGGCTCCACGTGAACCACCGGGTACGACGACGGGTTCATGTCCTTGGCGAACGAGACGTGGACGATCGCGCGGCCGACCAGGGCGGGGTTCCAGATGTTGCAGCCCAGGCCGCCGAAGCATTGCTTGGCGATGAGGATGGCCGCGGCGCTGCCGAATACCGGGACGTACCAGTGAACGGTCGCCGGCATGCAGAAGGCGACGAGGATGCCGGTGATGACGGCCGACCCGTCGCCGATGGTCACGGGGGTCTTGCGCAGCCGCTGGGCCAGGGCCTCGCACACCACGGCCGTCAGAACGCTCAGGCCGGTGACCCAGAGGGCCCGCCAGCCGAACAGGTAGCCCGACAGCACCAGCGCCGGCGTCAGGGCCGCGACGACCGACCACATGATCTTCGCGGTGGAATCCGTCTGCCGAATGTGCGGCGACGATGAAACGGTCAGTCGTGTCATCCCGATTCCTCAATCCAGGGCGGCTGTCTTCTGCAACCCCTCCCCCTTCCAGGGGGAGGTGCCCCGAGCACAGTCGAGGGGCGGTGAGGGTCGAACGCCAGCGTCCGCGTGGGTCCGGTGGACCCACCCTACGGCTCAATCACTTGCTGACGGCCGCCTGCTGCTGGCTCTTGCGTTCGCGTTCGCGGGCCAGTTGCTTGCGTCGCTCGGCCTTCAGGAAACGGACGTAGTGGACGATGCGTCGCCCGGCCGGGCAGGCGTACGCGCAGGAGCCGCACTCGATGCAGTCCATCAGTCCGGATTCCATGGCCGCGTCCAGGGCGTCCAGTTGCGTGTCCTCGTAGGCTTCGCCGAGGAGGCTGAGCGTGCTCGGCACGAGGCCGGCCGGACAGGCGTCCACGCAATTGCCGCACCGGATGCACGGCCCATGGGCGAACATCTCGGGCGATTTCAGACAGAGCAGCCCGCTGAGTCCCTTGATCGTGTAGGTGTCGATGGTCGCCAGGGCCAGGCCCATCATCGGCCCGCCGGCGATGACCTTGCCGACGGCCTCGGCGTCCAGGCCGGCCCGCTCCAGCAGCGACGGCACACTGGTCCCGAGCCGCACCGAGAAGTTGCCGGGCCGCGACACGGCGTCGCCCGTGATCGTGAGCGTGCGTTCGGTGAGCGGGCGCTGCCAGGCCAGGGCTTCCCATGCGGCATAGGCCGTCGCGACGTTCTGGACGACGACACCCGCGTCGGCCGGCAACCCGCCGGAGGGCACCTCGCGGCCGGTCACGGCCTTGATGAGCTGCTTCTCGGCTCCCTGCGGATACTTCACCGGCAGGGCCAGCACCTCGACGTGCTTCAGGTCGGCCGCGGCGTCGCGCAGGGCCCGCCAGGCGTCCGGCTTGTTATCCTCGACGGCCACCACGCCGCGCGGAGCGCCCGTGGCGCGCATGAACACGTCCAGCCCTTCCAGGATTTCGCCCGGCGAGGCCAGCATCAGGCGGTGGTCACACGTCAGGTACGGCTCGCACTCGGCCCCGTTGAGGATCACCGTATCGACGGCGGTGCCCTTCGGCGGCGTCAGTTTGACGTGCGTCGGGAACGTGGCGCCGCCGAGGCCGACCAGGCCGGCGTCGGCCACCGCCTGGCGCACGGCCTCGGGCGCCATGTCGCGCCAGGCCCGCGGCTGATTGCACGCATCGTGCCACCGGTCCTCGCCGTCGGGCTCCAGCTCGATGGCCTGGACCTTGCCGCCGGTGACCGGGTCGTTCATCGTCGTGAGCTTCTTGACAGTGCCGCTGGTGGGGGCGTGCAGGGCCGCACTGACGAAGCCCGAAGGCTTGCCGATCGGCTCGCCGCGCAGCACTTTCTGCCCGACGGCGACCAGCGGGGCGCTGGCCGCGCCCATGGACTGGCGAAGGCTGATGACGAGAGCGGCCTCGGGCGCGATCCGCTGCGGGGCCAGGCCGGCCGTGGCCGCCTTGCCGTCGGGCGGATGGACGCCGCCTCGGAACGTTCTTGCCATGGGCGCTACTCCTCGGACGTCTGGTCCGCCTGGTTCGCGTCGCCGTCCAGCGCCGTCAGGGCGCTCTTGATCTGACGCATGGCCTGGTTGATGCGTTTCTCGTTCTCGACCAGCGCCAGCCGCAGGTACCCTTCGCCGCCGGGGCCGAACGCGCGACCGGGCGACACCGACACGTGGCCCTTCTCCATCAGGTACAGCGACAGGTCCAGCGTGCCCATGCGTTTCATGAGGTCGTCGGGCACCTTGGCCCAGACGAACATCGACGCCTTGGGCGACTCGGTGCCTGTCCAGCCGAGGCGGTGCAGCCCGCGGATCATCGTGTCGCGCCGCTGCTGGTAGATGGCGGCCTGCTCGCGTGAGAACTCGTCGCCCTCGCGCATCGCGATGATCGACGCGATCTGCACCGACTGGAAGATGCCGTAATCGTAGTAGCCCTTGACCTTCATCAGCGCGCGGCACATTTCGGCGTTGCCGGCGCAGTAGCCGACGCGCCAGCCCGCCATGTTGTACGCCTTGCTCATCGTCGTGAACTCGACGGCCACGTCCTTGGCCCCGCGGGCCTGGAGGAAACTCGGCGCCACGTACCCGTCGAAGCACGTCTCGCCGTAGGCGAAGTCGTGCAGCACCAGGAAGCCGAACCGCTTGGCCATCCGGACCACTTCCTCGTAGAACGCCACGTCCGGAGCCACCATCGCCGTCGGGTTGTGCGGGTAGTTCAGCACCAGCACCCGCGGACGCGGATACAGGTTCTCGGCCACCAGTTGGATGCGCTTCAGGAACTCCTCGTCGTTGCCCAGCGGCACGCTGATGACGTTGCCCTCGGCCAGCGCCACGGCGTACACGTGAATCGGGAACGCCGGATCGGGCACGATGGCCGTGTCGCCCGGCCCCAGCAGCGCCAGGCACATGTGCGAGAACCCTTCCTTGGAGCCGATGGTCGCCACGGCCTCGGTCTCCGGGTCCAGCGTCACGCCGTAGCGGCGCTCGTACTTGCGCGCCAGCTCGCGACGCAGGTTGAAGACGCCGCTGGACTGGCTGTAGCGGCTGTTCCGCGGATCGCGCGCCGCCTCGGCCAGCTTCTGAACCACCGACTCGGGCGCCGGGTCCGACGGGTTGCCCATGCCCAGGTCGATCACGTCGCACCCCTGGGCCCTCAGCCGCGACTTCATCGCATTGAGCTGCCCGAACAGATACGGCGGCAATCGTTTCAGACGTTCCGACACGTTGATCGTGAACGGTTTCTCCTGCTTGGCTCCCTGGACGGCCATGGTGCTCCTGCTTCCATTCAGTTGCCGGCCTGCGTCGCCTCGGCCGGCGTGTCCTTGCGCTCGATAACGGCCTGCCTCATCAGCTCGGCCAGAATGATCGGGGAAAGCTGCCGCCGCTGGGCGTCGCTCAACTGGCGTCGCAGCTCGTCCCGCACGTCCTCGAATGTCACGTCCCGCGCGGCCACGCGCTCGTGCAGCTTCAGGATCACCCAGCCCTGGGCGGTCTTGAAGGGGCGACTCGTGCCACCCGGGGCCAGCGCGAAGGCTGCCGTCTCGTACGCCTGCTCCGTCTGACCGCGGGCCAGCGGCGTCAGGCGCCGGCCGCCGTCGGATGCCGTCGCGTCCAGGCTGTGACGCCGGGCCTCGTCCTCGAACGAGCCCCCGGCGGCCAGCCGTTCCGCAATCTCCGTCGCCAGGGATTCGCTTGCCACCACGATCTGGCTCAGGTGCAACTGTTCCCCGTACCGCCGGTCGTACTCCGCACGAACCTGCTCGTCGGTCACCGCCACGCGACGGTCGGCCAGCTTCCGCAGCAGCACTTCCAGCTCCAGCTCGCCGCGAAAGTCCTCTTCCGTCAGTCCCCGCAGCGCCAGCCGCTCGGCCCACTGCTTGCGCCGCTCGCCCAACGGCATGCCGGGACGGAAGTTGCGACTGGAGAAGAACTCGGTCTCGGCGTCGTCCAGCTCGCGGCTCGACGCCCGGAGGCCCAATCGCCGCGCTTCCTGCCGAATCAGCCGCTGCTGAATCATCGAGTCCAGCGCCCGGGCCGAATAGTACTTCTGGAGCGTATCGTCCAGCTCCTCGCGCGTGATGGGCTCGCCGTTGACCCGGGCCACGACGCCGGCGGGCATCGTCTCCGCCGGAGGCGCCGCCTCGTTGGCCGTCACCTGCGGCTGCATGCCGGCCTGGGTCGGGGCCGCGGCCGCCGGCGGCGCGGCATCGTCCTGGGCGGCTGCCTGCGCAGCCCACGCCGTCGCGGCCAGAGCCGCTCCAAGCGTCGCCGCCCAGCCCGCCCACGCCCTGCACTTCTGTGGCCGACGGACCGTCATCGCCTCTGTTCCTCACCAACCTACCGGCTAAAGGGCCCGATTATAGGAGTGCCGCCCGAACGTGTCAACGCCACGCATGACGCACCACACGTGAAGGCGGGCACGCGGACGTGCTGCTGGCTGTGGGCATGGGCGTCCTTCCCGTAAGTGCCAGGACATCTTGCCCAGGCCGGGCACGAAATCGCTCGACAGCATTTGCATTCTGAGAAGCATCAGAAAACACCTTGACTTTACGCAGCATCCGTCCGATACTTACGGTGTATCCCCGGTGACTAGTTCACTGGGCCCCGGGCGTCTTCGGACGACTCGGGTTTTTTTTGCACTTCGTCTGATTTGAGGGGACAACCGTGGCCCGATACGCGGTCTACATTGACGGCTTCAACCTGTTCTACGCCCTCAAGAAGCCATATCCCGAGTTTCTGTGGGTCAACTACTCCGCTCTAGCCAAGTCCATTCTCGGTCCCCAGGATTCTCTCTCGGAGGTTGTGTACTTCAGCGCCTTGGCAACGTGGAAGCCTCGCGACGTGCAACACCACAGAACCTTCATCAAGGCACAGAGGTGGGCCAATGTCGAGGTGGTGCTGGGCAGGTTCAGGGAGAAGGACGTCAAGTGCCATCTTTGCCAAAAGGTCTTCCGTACGCATGAAGAGAAACGAACCGACGTGAACATTGCCGTGCGCACCGTGGCGGGCGCCGTCAAGGATGTCTACGACAGAGCCGTGCTGGTGACTGCGGACTCCGATTTGATCCCGGCAATTCAGACAGTCCATGATCTCACGCCTGCCAAAGAGGTTGGTGTCATGCTCCCCATTGGTCGCAACAGCTACGATCTCCGGGGTGCTGCGGATTTCATCAGGAAAATGCCACAGGAGCTTCTCAAGAGATGTCTGCTTCCGGCGGAAATCGTCGCAGGGCGCGACACCATCCGCAAACCAGATAACTGGGTATGATTTCCGCCTGTCCTCCCATTCGACACGACGTGGCTTGAGAAACATGGCTGATGCTCCAGCCCTATTCCGCGGCCGGGGGCGTCTTCCGCGGGTCGGGCATGCGCAGGGCGGCCGCCAGCGACAGGGTCACCGTGACGGCTGCCAGGGCCGCCGTCAGGGTGAAGCTGCCGGACGTGCTGCGCAACAGGGCGCACAGGCCCGCGGCGGCGAGCATGCTGGGCAGATTCACCAGCCACATGACAGCCAGGACGGTGGACCGTCGCTGGACGGGGACGATTTCCATGCCCATGGTGATCTGGCCGGTGTTCTGGACGTAGAAGGCCAGGCCGTAGAGGAAGAAGATGGCGCGGAAGGCCAGATCGCCGCGGGCGAAGGCGGCCCAGACGGTCATGGCGACCATGAGGACGCGCCCGAGAATCATCAGCGGCCGCGGACCCCGGCGGTCGCCCTGGAAGGCGGCCAGCAGGTTGCCGGCGATGGCTCCGAGCATCTGTGCGAGGAGGAGGTCGCCGATGTAGCTCTCGTCGCGGCCGGTGACCAGGCGAGCCTGGATGGCCAGGAACGGAACGACGATGTAGAGGCCGCAGCCGAGCGCCTGGGCGATAAGAAAGAGCCGCAACGTCCGATCCTGGCGCATCAGCGGCCACACGAGGCGAAGGTTGGCCGACAGGCGGGAGGCCGGTTGGGCCGGCGGGCGGTCGTCCGGGCGTTCGCGGACGAGGGCGAACACGACGTAGGACAGGCCGAGCATGACGAAGGTGCCGAGGTGCAGCAGGCCGTAGCCGATCGTTCCGGGCCATCGGGCCAGCACGAGGCGCACGACGGCCCCGGCGGCGATGCCGAGCACGCAGGCGATCATGTAGCGCCCGGCCATGAGCGAGGCCCTTCGCCGCACAGGCACGGTCTTGATGATCAACTGCTGCCAGGCCGTCAGGGTGAGGCCGCCGGCCAGGCCCGACACCAGCGGCGCCACCGCCACCAGAGCCAACGCCAGTGTCTGCTGCGCGCTGCCCAGCGCCAGCAGTACGACCGCGGCCGCCAGGTACGGCAACCGCTGGAGTACGCCGCTTGCAAGGCAGTAGGGCTTGAATAGCCGCACCGACTCAAACCGGTGGGCCAGCAGGATGGGGGCCGCCGTGAAGCCGCACATCTGGAGCACCGGCGTCAGGGAGACCAGCCAGGCCGCGCCGCCCAGCTCGCGAATGACCGTCGGCGTGACCGTGTCGAGGCTGACCAGGGCCATGCCGCCCAGAAACAGGCCGCCTTCGACCATGTGGGCGACGTAGTTGCGGCGGACGTCGCGCGCAGACTCCGGCGGCGGAGAATGAATCGGCAGCTCAGTCATTGCAGCACGTGCGGCATGAATTCAGTCACCATTCCGGGCGTCCGCCCCCCGGCGTCCCCTGCCCTCGCCGGAGAGCCGTGGAGCGCCTTGATATAACGTCCCCTTGTCCAACGGGGGCCGCGCTTTCTCGACGGCGCCCCTGTCGCACTCTCCCAGCGCCTCAGGTCGATGCCTGCTCCTGTTGAGCCGTGGCGAGGGCTTCTTCCAGGTGATTTAGGGAAACGGTCGTGCTCGGGATGACGATCACCACGTTGTCCAGGAGGCGATGCCGAAGCAGAACCGTTCCCAAAAACCCCTTGGACACCCTGAACAGGCACGCCTGCGAGGTGAGTTGCGGTTGGCCGATGCCGAACAGCACCGCCCCGCGATCTATTCGGACCGCGTTGAAGAAGACGCCGCGTATCGCCGCATAGAAGGTTCGAACTCTTCCCCTGAACAAAAAGCCAAGAAACAACGACATACCAACGCACGCCACGACGCCCCATGGATCGACCGGCCCGTCGCTCGTCATGGTCAGGACCAGCCCCATGATCATGGGCAAGAAAGCGAGCAGCACGAAAAACAGGCGTTCTATGGGGTTGACGAGCCGCTGAAGCGGAGTCAGGGAAAACAACCACTGGACCGGCAACGGGGTCGAGGTCGCGATCGGCCCCGCCCGCCGCCACTGCTGCACGACGAAATAGACTCCGAAGGCTGGGATGCTCCAGAGAACACACACGCCCAAGAGGGCCTTGCGATTCGTCGCCGTCACGTGTGCGGCCACGTCGGGGTAGCTCACGACCAACCTGCCGCCGCTGGCGAGCGCGTAGAGAGACTCCGGCGGCGGCGCGACAGACGACGCATCCTCGCGCGTGCGAAGCCACGCCTGGACAGGCGCCCCAGCCCTGACAGCCGAGCAGACCTCGCGGTATCGGGGCCACTCCTTGTGGTATTGGACCCAGTAGTCGGCGACCCTGAAGCTGACGTAGTACCTGGACACGGCCACGTTCCTGGGCACACCCTCGACCAGGACCAGCGCTTCCCGTGGAGTGGGGCCCGCAGCCAGCTGTAGCCCACATACCCCAGGAGCAACGTCGCGGACGGAAACGTCACGGCAAGAAAGAGCCAATCGAACCAAGACGGCTTTCTGCGAACGGGAGGGGCCATGGTCTCAACTCCAGAACCACGCTGCGGACGCGGGCGCTTCGGCAGGGCCGTCACAGATTGAGCGGCTCCACTTCGACCTGGGGAACGATGCGGGCGACCTCGGCGGGATCGACTTCGCCGGCGCGGAGCTGGAAGCACGCGCCGGTGCCGGCGGCCACGGCGTGGCGCAGGCAGTCCTCGGCCCGGCGTCCCTCGGCCCGCGCCGCCAGGAATCCCGCCAGCAGCGAATCGCCGCAACCGACCGTGTTGATGGCCTTGCGCGGCAGGCGCGTCAGGTGCGCATGCAGCGCGCGGCGGCGGTCGATGAGGTAACAGCCGTCCTCGCCGGCGCTGACCAGGGCGGCCTGCGTGGCCTTGCCCAGGCTGCGCGCCGCTGCAACGATCTGGCCCGGCGTCCCCGTGGGCATGCCCGCCAGTTCGGCCAGCTCGCGCAGGTTCGGCTTGATGAGCCACACGGGCACCTTCCGCACCACCGCCAGCGCCGCCTCGCTGGAATCCAGCACCACGCGGGCGCCGCGGCCCACCACGGCCTGGAGCATGCTCCAGAAGTATTCCACGGTGAGCCCCTGCGGCAGGCTCCCGGCGAACACCATCCAGACGTCCGGCCGCGCGAGGATTTCCAGCTTCCGCGTCAGTTTCGAGATGTCGTCCTCGCCGACGCCCTGGCCGATGTCGCGCACGTGCGTTTCCGTGCCGCGCGACGCGTCCACCAGCGTAATGTTCTCGCGTGTGGGGGTCCGGACGCCGAAGAACTGCGTGTGGACCAGGGCCGGATCGAAGCTGTCCTCGAAGAGCTTGCGTTGCGCCTCGCCGACGAAGCCGGTGAGGAGGCACGAGCGTCCCAGGTGCTGAAGCACCCGCGCGACGTTGACGGCTTTGCCGGCCGGATGCGTGAAGACGAGTCGGCCCTTGGCGTGCTGGCCGATCTCGAGGTCGTTGACCTCGAACGTGCGGTCCACGGCGGGATTCAGCGTCACACAGACAATCTGCGGGGGCTCGTGGGCGGGCATGGCGTCTGCCTCCTTGCGGCACGCGGCGCGCGGCCGCTCAGCGGTCGAACTCGTCGCCCCGGAACGTCGTGCCCAGGTACACGCGCTTGACCTCCGGATCGTTGATCAGCTCCTGGTTGGTCCCGTGGCGGAACACCTTGCCTTCGTTGATGATGTAGGCCCGGTCCACGATGCTGAGCGTGGCATGCACGTTGTGGTCCGTCAGCAGCAACCCGATGCCGCGCTGCTTGAGGTTCGTGATGAAGCCCTGGATGTCGAAGATCGCAATCGGGTCCACTCCCGTGAACGGCTCATCGAGCAGGATCAGCGACGGTCGCGTGACCAGCGCGCGGGCGATCTCCAGCCGCCGCCGCTCGCCGCCCGAGAGCGTCCGCGCCAACTGCTTCCGCAGCCGCGTCAGGCCGAAGTCCTCCAGCAACTCGTCGGCAATGGCCCGACGCTCGGATTTCGACAGGTGCATCGTCTCCAGAATCGCCATCAGGTTCTGCTCGACCGTCATGCGCGTGAAGATGCTCGGCTCCTGGCACAGGTAACCCATCCCCAGCCGCGCGCGGCGGTACATCGGCAGACTGCTCACGTCCTCGCCCTCGAAGACGATGCTGCCGCCGTCGCGGGGAATCATCCCGATGGTCATCTTGAAGCTGGTGGTCTTGCCGGCGCCGTTTTTGCCCAGCAGCCCCACGATCTCCGCCTGGTTGACGCTGAAGGAGATGTCGTCAACGACCTTGCGGCCGCCGTAGTGCTTGACCAGCCCCGTTACGTTCAGTAGTTCCACGAGCACGCCTCCAGCCGGCACGAGGCCGGTTACCTGATGAACCGGAACTCGCTCACGGTCGGCACAATGCGGATCGGCAGACCCGGCGCCGGCCCGGCCGACGGCCAATACACGAAGAACGCTTTCCCGATCAGATGATCGCGCGACACCACCGGCTCGTGGTCCCACCGCCGGCTGTCGGCCGAGTTCGGGCTGTTGTCGCCCAGGACGAAGAACTCGTCGGCCGCCAGGCGGCACGGGTCGCTCTCGACCCCGCGACCGTGACGCATCGCGGCGGTGCCTCGATCGTTCGTATAGTACACGTCCCGATCCACGCGCAGACGCGCCACCGTCGCGCCGCCGGCGCCCCGGACGCCGATCCGCACGCCCGACGCCTCCGACTCGGACCGATCCCACGCGCGGCTCCGCGACGGCACCTCATACGCCACGGTGTCCTGCTCGTCCAGACGCCGGTCCCCGTTGAGGTCCATCACGCGGCGCCCGTCCACCTTCAGCACCAGGCCGTGGTCCACGTTGGCCGCCTCCAGGCAGATCTCGCGGCCCGACGGCACCGCGTCGGCCGGCCCCTCGGCCACCAACTGCCCGTTCCGCAGAATCCGCACCTTCTGACCGAGGCCCGACGCCGGAAACACAAACCGGAACTCGTCCTCACAGGCCGTCAACGCCACTTCCGCCACCGCCCCCGGCTCGAGCGTCACGTCCGCACGCAACCGCAGGTCCGTCACCACGTTCTGCCCGTCGCGCCCCGCCGACAACACGTTGTACGCGTACACGTCGCGGATGGCCTCCGGTGGTCCATGGGCGTCGCCGTGGCGATACTCCAGCCACGCGCCCTCGCCGTCCGACGGCGAGAGCGTCGCCGGCCACTCGGTCACGGCCGCCGCACCCGCCGACCCCGACCGGCGCCACCGCCCCGGCCGGCCGGACCCCTCGTACCGCGTGTCGCCCACCGGCATCCAGAGCGATTCCTGCGCACGGTCCGGCTTCGGCGGCGCTATCCGGTCGTTCACGTACAGGTCGCCGCCGACGATCTCGATCTTCTCTCCGGGCAACCCCACCAGACGCTTGATGTAGTTCTGACTCGGATCGTTCGGGTACTTGAAGACCACGACGTCCCACCGCTGCGGCTCGAACAGGTCGTACATGTACTTCAGCACCAGGATGCGGTCGCCGGCGTTGGGCATCCGCGGCACCGGAACCGCCGAGCCGCACATCGGACAACCCAGTGACTCCGGCGCGGTCCCTTTGTCGATCCCGACGCCGTAGGCATACCCGCACGTCGGGCAGACGCATGCGTGATGCTCGCCGTTCAGCCGCGGCGCCATGCTCCCCGTGGGGATCACGAACGCCTCGACGACGTACGCACGGAAGACGAATGCCAGGACGAACGCCACGACGAACGATTCGACGGTCTCCAGCAGACTGTCGCGTTCGGCGCGGTCGCGGGCCGCCTGGTCGGAGCTCTTCTCGGGGTGTCGGCTCACGTCACTGGTTCTCCAGCACCGACAGGAACGCCGCCTGGGGCACGTCCACGTTGCCGATGCTCTTCATGCGCTTCTTGCCTTCCTTCTGCTTCTCCAGGAGCTTGCGTTTGCGGCTCACGTCGCCGCCGTAGCACTTGGCCGTCACGTTCTTGCGAACCGCGCTGATGGTTTCCCGAGCGATGATCCGCGCGCCGATGGCCGCCTGGAGCGGCACCACGAACAAGTGACGCGGAATCTCCTTCTTCAGCCGCATCAGAATCCGACGCCCGCGGTCCTCGGCCGTCGAACGGTGGCTCACGAAGCTCAGGGCCGCCGCCGGTTTGCCGTTGATCAGCACGTCCACCATCACCAGGTCGGCCGCCCGGTAACCCAGCAACTCGTAGTCCATCGTCCCGTAGCCGCGCGTCGCGCTCTTGAGCTTATCGTAGAAGTCGTAAATGATGTCCGCAAGCGGGAAATCCACCACCAGCATCACCCGCGTCGGACCCAGGTGCTCCTGCCGCACATAAGCCCCGCGGCGCTGCTCCGACAGCTTCATCACCGACCCGATCGACTCCAGCGGAATGATCATGTTGCACCGGACGAGCGGCTCGCGGATCTCCTGCCACTCGGCCATCGGCGGCATGTCGCTCGGCGTGTCCGCCCGAACCACCTGGCCGCCGTGAAGCACCACCTCGTAACTCGTCGTCGGCGCCGTCTGCACCAGGTCCACGCCGCTCTCGCGCTCCAGACGCTCCTGGATGATGTCCATGTGCAGCAGGCCCAGAAAACCGCAACTGAACCCGAACCCCAGCACCTCGTTGTTCCGCGCGCGGAACGTGAAGCTCGCGTCGTTCAGGTGCAGCCGCTCCAGCGCGTCGCGCAGCTTGCTGTAGTCGGTCGAGGCCGTCGGGTAGATGTCGCAGAAGACCATCTGCTGCGGCGGACGGTAGCCCGGCAGCGCTTCCACGTCGGCCCGCGCCACCTCGGCCACCGTGTCGCCGATGTTCACGTCGTCCAGCGTCTTGATGTTCGCCACGCAGTAGCCCACCTCGCCCGCGGCCAACTCCGCATGCACCTGCGGCTCGGGCCGGAACTTCCCCAGTTCCTGCACCTCGTACTGGTGCCCCGTCCCCATCATCCGCACGCGCTGCCCCTTGCGCAGCGTCCCGTCGAACACGCGCACGTAGATGATCACCCCGCGATAGTCGTTGTACTCGGCGTCGAAGATCAGCGCCCGGAGCGGCGCCTCGCTGTCGGCCTGCGGCGGCGGCACCTTCGTCACCACCGCGCGCAACAGGTCGGCCACGCCCTCGCCCGTCTTGGCACTGCAGAACACGCAGTCGTTGCTCGACAGCGCCAGCGCGTGCTCCACCTCCAGCGCCACGTCCTCCGGACGAGCCGACGGCAGGTCGATCTTGTTGATCACCGGAACCAGGTGCAGATCGTGCTCCATCGCCATGTACGCGTTGGCCACCGTCTGCGCCTCGACCCCCTGCGAGGCGTCCACCACCAGCAGCGCGCCCTCGCACGCCGTCAGCGCGCGGCTCACCTCGTAATGGAAGTCCACGTGCCCGGGCGTGTCGATCAGGTTCAGCATGTACCGCTCGCCGTCGTGCTCGTAGTCCACCGTCACGGCCGACGCCTTGATCGTGATCCCGCGCTCGCGCTCCAGATCCATCGCGTCGAGAATCTGGTCCTTGCGCTTGCGCGCATCGACGGCGCCGGTCAGTTCCAGTATCCGATCCGCCAGCGTGCTCTTGCCGTGGTCGATATGCGCTATGATGCAGAAGTTCCGAATGAGTCCTGGGCGCAAAATCCTGCTCCAATGATGCCCGCGTCGCCGCCGAGAGCCGTCAGGGCCAGTCGCGTGCTGGCCTTCGGCCGCGGAAAGAACATCTCGCGGGCGTATTTTTCCAGTGGTTTCATCAACAAGTCGCCCGCCGCGATCATCCCGCCGGTCAGCACGATGATGTCCGGATCGACCAGGTTTACCATCACGTCACACCCGATGGCCAGGTAACGCACCGTCTCGTCCACAATCTCCCAGGCCAGCGCGTCTCCGTTGGCCGCCGCCTCGAAAATGTCCTTGGCGGTAATCGCTTCCTCGCTCAGGCCGTTCTCCGTCACGATGCTGCTGCGGCCCGAGGCCAGCGCGTCGCGGAACCGTCGAACCGTCCCCGTGGCGCTGGCATACGGCTCAAGGCATCCGCGACGGCCGCAGCCGCACGGGCGACCCCCCCAATGCACCGTCACGTGGCCCAGCTCGCCCGCGGTGTCGGTCGCGCCCCGGTGGATGCGACCGTCGATCACGATGCCGCAGCCGATGCCCGTCCCCAGCGTGATCATCGCCAGGCTCCGGTAGCCACGGCCCACACCGGCCCGGAACTCGCCGTACGCCGCCACGTTCGCATCGTTCTCCAGCACCGTCGGCGTCCCGCCCAGGGCTCGCCTCAGCGCGTCGCGCACCGGAAGGTCGCGCCATCCCGGAAAGTTCGGCGCCACCACCACCAACCCCGCCTGCGTATCCACCGGCCCGGGGCATCCGATCCCCACCCCGCGCACGTCCCCCAGCGCCACGCCCGAACGCTCGCACAGCATCCGCACCGAGTCGGCCATCTGGCCGATCACCCGATGGAACCCCTTCTCCACCTCCGTCCGGCACGAGCTCTGGTCCAGAATCGCCATGTCCTGCGAGAACAGACCGACCTTGATGTTCGTGCCGCCCAGATCGATCCCAGCATAGGCCGCCAACGCACCACCTCCTCCTGCCGCCGGACAGACCGTCCCGGCCGCGGCCTCCGCGCCGCGCGCCGCCGATCCCCCGGCCCCATTGCTCACCGCTCGGGTGCCGACGGTTCCCGGCCCCAGGTCTTCACAATCGCCAGTTTCGCTTCGTAGGTCGCCGCAGCCTTGTAGGCCGACAGGTCGCGGCCCAGCGCGGGAAGGACTCGCTCCAGCTTCGTCACCGCGGGCCCGTCTCCGTCGGCCAGCGCCCGCGACAGGTACGTCACCAGTAACGCCGGATCCCCGGCCGCGACCTCCTCGGCCAGTTCCTGCGCCGCGTCACGGACGGCCTCGTCCTCGGCGTCGAGGCGCCCCACCGCCTGGTCGAACGCCGCTCGCCCCACGGTCACCAGCAGCGTCTCCATGCGCGCCGCCAGGTCCGCCTCCGCCAGCCACGTCGGACCCAGGGCCTTCCGCGCCCGCGACACGATCCGGTACGCTTCCGACGCCTTGCCCTCGTCCTTCAGCCGGCGCGCCTGCTCGTGAATGTCCTGAAGCAGAACGCCCCGCTCGCCGGCCGGCGATTCCTGAATCGACCTCACCAGCAGGTCCAGGCCCTCGACGTACGGCGGGATCGTCACCAGCAGCCGGCCCAGCTTCTGCCGCAACGCCTGCTGCCGCGCGGCGTCCTTCTCGGACTCCGCCAGTTCGCGAAGCAATGTCGCCGCACGCGTCGGCTGCCCGCTGCGAAGACTCGCCTCGGCCAGCTTCTCCTTGACGCGCGACAGGGTGCCGTTGCCCGTGCTGCCCAGCCGCACCATCGCCATGTCATAGAGCTGCGCCGCCCACTTGATGCTGTCGGCGTCGCCCGAGGCCATCAGGTCGTCCGCCAGCCGCTCGGTGGCCTGCGGGTTGTCGTTGCGCCGCTGAATAGCCAGCAGGGCCGTCGCCAGCGTCTGGCGAACGTCTTTCTCGGTCTCGCCGCCGGGCGCCAGGCGCGACACCACGGCCGCCGCCGACTGCCCGTTGCCGATGCGTCCGAGCGTGTCCGCCACGGCCGCACGCACCCCCTTGTCCGTATCCGACAGATGGGCCAGCAGCGACTCGACGGCCCGCGCGTTGTCCTTGCCCAGGGCGCCCAGCCCCTGCGCCGCGAAGAAGCGGACCTTGGCCGCGTTGTCGTCCAGCGCCCGAATCAGCGCCGGCAGCGACTCGCTCCGGGCGATCCGCGACAGCGTTCGCGCCGCCGCCTCGCGCACCGCGTCGCTCGCCGCCGACCGGTCCGACCGGTCCAGCAACGCCGCCAGCGGCGACAAGGCCGGATCCACCGACCCCGCCGACTCCGATCCACGCTCCCCGATCTGGCCCAGCGACTCGATCACGCGGAGCATCGTCGCCTCGTCGCCCACGCCCAGCAGCCGCACCAGCCCCGGCACCGCCTGGCCCTCGCGAAGCTCGCCCAGGGCCTTGATCACCGCCCCGCGCACCGACGCCTCGGTCTCCGCCTCCAGACGCTCCATCAGCAACGCCGACGCACGCTTGTCCTTGCCCGCCGCCAGCGCCGCCGCCACCTCCTCGCGAACCGACGATGCCGGATCCGTCGCTCGCGCCAGGAGCTTGTCCATCAACTGGGTCTGCGGCTCCTTCGACTCACGCAGCAACGTCCGCGATTCCTCCGCCGCCAGCTCACGCAACGCCGCCACAGGATCGTCCAGCAGCCGCACCAGCTCGCCCAGCCGCGCCTCGGGCTCGGCCTTGCGAAGCGTGCCCTGGTACACCTCGACCAGGCGGCGCGTGACCTCGTCCAGTTCCGCCGCCTGCTTGGCCAACTGAGCCTCCTGCGCCCGGAGCCGCTCGAAAAGCCACTTGCCGCGAGGCTCATCCTTGTGCTCTCGCCACCACTCGGCCCACGCCTCGTGCGATTCCCCCAGGTACGCCTGCGTAATCGCCGACAACGCCGACGCCGCCGACGACCGGATCGCCGGATCCACGCTGCGAAGCAACTCGATCAGCGGCTGCACCGCCTCTTTCTCGCCGATCCGACCCAGGGCCGCCATGAGGATCTGCCGCTGCCGCACCGACTCGCTCCGCGACAGCAACGCCAGCATCTCCTGAACGCCCTCGCGGCCACGATACGCCGACATCGCCGCACTGAGCGGCTCCTGCATCCCCGTCCCCAGCGACGACGTCCCCGACAGCTTCAGCAATGCCTCGAGCAACCCCGCCGGCGGCTCCGACGCCGCCCCGATCGCCTGGAGCACCGCCGTCTGAAGCTCCGGTGCGTCCGACTTCTCCAGCGCCCCGGACAGAATCCCCACCGCCGCGTCGCCGCGCGCCAGCAACAGCGCCGCCGCGTCGCGCCGCGTCTCCAGGCTCACCCCGGGACGCGTCAGCAGTCCGCTGAGAATCCGCAGTTCGTCATTCGACGGCGCAGACTGCCCCCCCTCCGGCTGCCCGCGAGCGGCTCCTGCCGCCATCACGGTCACCAGCGCCGTCGTCACCGAGAGACTGACCCATCGGCTCCGTCGCACGTGCCTTGTCTGTTCCTTCCCGTTGCGGCCGATCCGCGGCCGGTCCTAGTCTTCGTCTTCGTCCTCGGATTCCTCGCCCGTGTCGAGCGACACCGGTCGCCTGCCCCCGACCATGATCTTGGCGTCCTCGCGATCCTTCAACGACGTGAACACAAACTCCACCACGGCGATATCCCGTATCGTCACCGGCGCCGCCTGACGCGACGGCGTGAAATGCTCCGCCCCGGCCACTCGCACCGCGAAGAACTGGAGCGGTTCCGAGCTGACCTTGCGGCTCAGCCGCAGCTCCGTCCCGCTGGGATCAAACGAGTAGAAGTTCCGGTCGTCCTCCTTCTTCGGCTGGAGGCTCAGCTTGACCACGAACAACTCCTGCCCGCCGCCCAGCGCCGCACGGTACGGGCGCGGCTCGCCGCGCGACGTCAGCACCGAAATCGACTCCTCCACCGACGTCCCCAGCACGACGATGTTGTGCGTCCGCGTGCTCATGTCCGCGGCCTTCTTGATCAGATACCAGTCCGGTGCCGTGTCCGTCGGCGCCGACACCTCCTTCACGTCATAGTGGCTCAGCGGCTTGCCGCGCGGCGCCTCGAACACCAGCCGGCACTCCACCGACCCGCCCGACGAGTCGAAGAACATCTCCCAGTCCTTCCCCAGTCGCTCGCCCGGCTGCTCGCCCTCGGGCTCCACCGTCTCCACCGGCGTCGCATGGACGTCCGCCCGGCGCATCTCCACGTCGCTCGTCGTCCCCCCCTCGGCCGCCGTCAGCGTCTCGTGCAGCAGCGTCTCGTAATCCGTCCCCGTCACGGTGTTGGCGATCTGGAGCTGCTTCGACGTCAGCAGCATCTGCTTCGGCGCGTCACGGCCCCCCTTCGGCGATATCTTCAGCCGCACCTGCATCAACTGGTTCTCCGCCGCCGGTTGCTGCGCCAGCCGCGAATTCAGCCGCGACAGCAGGCCCGCTTCCAGCACCTCCACCTTCAGCGACGCCAGCTCGATCTTCCGACCCCGCGCCAGGCCCTCGGCTTTCTGGCCCTTGCCCGTGCCGGCGTCCGCCTCGGCCACATCCTCCGCTGCGCACTTCAACCCGTACTGCCACGGCTGCGACAGCGACGGCACCGAGTAGACCAGCGCCGCCTTCGACCATCGCGAGTTGTCCTCGAAACTCCACTTCGCATCCCCGGCCAGGATCATCGTGGACCCCGAGCCCGTCCAGTTCCGCGCCCCCTCGGCAGGCACCTCGACGCTCCCCGCCACCGTCTCCAGGTCGATCACCGGAAGCTCGTCCTGCTTCAGCTTCTCCAGCGCCACCGGCGTGAGGGTCGGCCCCTCGGTCTTCGCTTCCAGCAGCAGCTTCACCTGCCGCGTGCTCCACGTGTCTTTCTTGTCCTTGAAGACGCTGTCCAGTTCCCAGTCCTTCAGAAGAACGTACTGCGACTCGCTCTTCTTCGGACGGAACGACACCTCCACCACCAGCAGGCTCTCGCCCGCCCGGCCCGCCGCCGCCTTCTTCGCGGACTTCTTCTTCTCCTTCGCGTCGTCCTCCGACGCCTCTTCCCATGTGATGTCGCCCGGCCCCACGACCACCCGACGACGCGACGGATCCGTCCACACCAACGCCGGCGTCATCCACACCCGGTCGATCCGAATCTCCATCGCCGCCTGGCCGCGGCCCGCCGAAAACGTCGCCGTCTCGCCCACCCGGTCCAGCGACACGCCCTTGCCGCCGTAGTATGCCGACGGCGTCTTCCGCAACGCGTACATCACGCGCCGCCGGAACAGGCCGTACAGAATGTCGTCCGTCGTGCTCCCGCCCAGGTCCCCCCGGGCCTTCAACACACCGACCGGCTCGCTCGAACGGTAGTGCCCCGCCAGAGGGGTCTGCCCGACCGCCAGCGCCCCGCCGCTCAGACCGTTGTAGATCCCCAGCACCGCATCGTCGCACCGCAACGTCATCCGACCCGTCCGCTGCGCCGTCGCCGACGACACGCTGAACGGCTCGTAGCCCAGCACCTTCGGCGGCAGCGGCATCATCTGCGCAAAGACCGCCAGGACGCCTCCCGCGACGAACCCCGCCAGGGCGCCCACCACCGGCCCCGCGATCGTGTCGATCAGTGGACGGAACGTCATCGCGTTCCGCAGGAACCGCTCCGACACCAGGCGCATCAGCCCGAACGTCGCCACGAACAGCCCCAGCAGCGTCACGCCCTCGCCCCAGTAATACGCCGTCGTCTCCGGCCCGCCCTTGAACACCAGCGCCGACAACGGCAGGTAGAACCCGAACGCCACCGCCCCAGCCACCAACGCACCCCACAGGCTGAGCAACGCCGCCCACAGGCCGGCCCGGTAATGAATCAGGGCCGCCGGCGCCATGATCGCCACCAACACCAGAAGATCGAGCACCACGGGTCGTCCTCTCCCTACTTCTCGGGTTTCAGAATGCGCAGCAGTTCCGATACGCTGGTCGTCCCATCCACGACCCGTCGCAACGCCTCCTCCTGGAGGAACTCCTGCCCCTGCTTGCGCAGATGCGTCCGCAGCTCCGTCAGACTCATCCCCGACGCCAGTTGCTGCCGCGCCGCGTCGTCCAGCACCATCATCTCATACACCGCCGTGCGCCCCACGTACGCCTCGTTTCCGCATATCGGGCACACCGCCTCTTTGCCGTCCTTGTCCACCGGGCGGTTCTTCGGCTCACGCTTCAGCACGTCCAGCTTCGCCCCCTGAAGGTTCGCTTTCCGCAGAAACTCCGGGTTCGGACGGTACGACTCGCAGCACCCAGGGCACAGCTTCCGCATCAGCCGCTGGTTCACCGACGCCAGCAGCACCGACGCTACGCTCTGCGGGTCGCCCACCGCCGCCACAAACTTCTTGATCGCCTCGCCCGCGTCGTTCGCCGCCAGGCCGCCGATCATGATCTTTCCCGCCGCCGCTCCCAGCATCAGCATCTTGGCCGACTCGGCGTCGCGCAGCGTTTCCACCATCACCACGTCCGGATCGCTCCGCAGAGCCCCCTGGATCGCGTCCGCCAGCGTCTGGCCCGACGCCTTGTCCACCTCCACCTGGTTCACCGACGGGTGCTCCAGCGACAGCGACGACTCCACCGCAACCACGTTCTTCGAGAACAGGTCATATTCCCGCAATGCCGAGTACATGCTGATCGTCCGACCGCTGCGCGGCGGCCCGCTCATCAGGACGATCCCGCCGCCGGCATGGTTCAGCGCCGTGTTCAGCAACGCCGCCTGTTCCGCACGCATCCCGCCGTCCACCAACCGCATCTCCAGCAGTTCCCGGCGATACAGCTTCGCCGTCAACTGCTCCCCGCGGGTGCTCCCCGCCGTGTCCACCGTGATGTTCGTCCGCTTGTCGTCGCGCAGCACGACGAAGCGGCCGCTCTGCGGCTTGCGGTGCTCCTCCACGTCCAGGCCCGCCAACTGCTTGATGAACCGCATCATCCCCTCGCCCAGCTCGCGGCTCACCTTCCCCGCGTCACGCACCGTCCCGCCCACCCGAAGACGCACCAGCACCTCCTGCCCGTGCGGCAGCAGGTACACCGCCCCGCCTTCACGCACCAGCGCCGCGTTCAGCGTCGCCTCGGCTTTCTCGAAGGCCGCTCGCTCCTGGTCCGTCTGCGGCGTCAGGTGAATCGGAAAGTCCCGGTGGTCCATGTACAGCAACCGGAACTCCTCGCTGATGTGCTGCGCGCCGCTCAGGTGAACCGCGCGGTCCGCGGCAATCTCCCCTTCCGGCTCGCGGCGGATGATCGCCATCAGGCAGCGCCGAAGGTGCTCTGGCGTGAACGCCCGCTCGTGCGGCGCACAGGCCGCATTGCGCGTCTTGACGTAGTACACCATCGGCCCCACCACCGCCGCCAACGCCAGAGGGAACCCCGCGTAGATCGTCGGTATCGCCAGCACCAGCACCAGCGCCGCCGCCGCGCCCGCGACAAACATCCCGTACCACTGCTCTTTCTGCTTCTCGTACCGGTTCGCCGCGTCCAGCGCCAGCCAGTTCCCCGCCGCCGCAGCCACCAGCATCACCACGAACAGCATCACCACCTTCACGATGCTGAACGCCGCCCCAGGCGACGGCTCCGACGGCACGGCCTGACCCTGCGCCAGCGCCGTCTGCGCCGCCGCCGTCGCCGCCAGCACTCCCGACACCGCCAACGCTATCCCGAGCACTGCATGTCGCCGGCAACTCACTGTGACTCTCCTGACTGACGGGGCCACCGCCCTCGCAACCGCCCCATCCCTCTTAACGGATAATCCCCTGCTTGACCGAGATTCCCTTCAACGCCATCTTAAGGGCATCCTGGTTCGGCGCATACTCGTAAGCCACGCTGTGCGTGATCCAGCCCCCCGACACCAGCTCCACGAAGCTGCTCGTGAACGTCATCATCCCCTCGCTCGATCCCGCCGCGATCACCTCGTCCAGCTTGTTGTCCTCGGCGTCGCGCACCAGTTTCCGCCCCAGGCCCGTCATCACCAGGATCTCGGTCGCCGGGATCCGCTTCGTGTCCTTCGCGCAACTGGGCAGCAGAATCTGGCACACGATCCCCGCCAGGTTGAACGCCAGGTTCTGACGCACCGCCTTCTGCATGTAGTCCGGATACAGGTCCAGGATGCGACCGATCGCCGACGCCGGGCTCGACGCGTGCAGCGTCGCGAACACCAGGTGCCCCGTCTCCGCCGCACGCACCGCCGCCTCGAACGTATCCCGGTCGCGCATCTCCCCGATCAGCACCACGTCCGGATCCTCGCGCATCAGGTACTTCAACGCCAGGTCCATGCTCTCGACGTCCGTCCCGATCTCCCGCTGGCTCACCATCGCCTTCTGGTCTTCGAACAGGTACTCGATCGGGTCCTCCAGCGTCACGATGTGGCACGCCCGCGTCCGGTTGATGTGGTCCAGGCACGCCGCGATGCTCGTGCTCTTGCCGCTGCCGGTCTGACCCGCGAAGATGATCAGCCCCTGGTGCCGCGCGCACAGCGTTTCCAGCACCTTCCGCGGCAGGTGCAGCGCCTCGAACGCCGGGATGTCCCGGATCACCCGGCGGCAACTCACGCTCGTGAAGTTCCGCTGACGGAACACGTTCACCCGGAACCGGTCCCCCGAGTCCGTCGCCACCGCGAAGTCCGCGCTGCCGATCCGAAGGTAATCCTCCCGGACCCGCTCGTTCATGATCTCGAACACCAGCTCCTCGATTTCCTTGTCCGTCAGCGGGCGCAGCGTCGTCGGCTTCATCTCCCCGTCGATGCGCATCACCGGCGGATGCTCGTGCTTCAAGTGCAGGTCGCTCGCCTTGAACTGGCTGGCCAGCGCGAACAGGCGGCCCAGCGTCAGCTCCACCTGCTTGCCGTTCAGTTCCACCTGCACCATGGGTCGAGTCTCCCGATCACGCTGCCGTGGGACGGCGAACCGGCACGCCGCACGACGCCAGGTACGCCTTGGCCTGGGCAATGGTGTACTGCCCGTAATGGAATATGCTCGCCGCCAGGGCCGCATCGGCCCCGGCGTCCACCAGCGCCGCTCGCATGTGCTCCGGCGACCCGCAGCCCCCGCTGGCGATCACCGGCACCCGCACCGCCTCGGCCACCGCCCGCGTCATCGCCACGTCGTAGCCGTCTTTCGTCCCGTCCGCGTCCATGCTCGTCAGCAGAATCTCGCCCGCCCCCAGCGCCGCCACCTGCCGCGCCCACGACACCGCCTCCAGCCCCGTCGGCACGCGGCCCCCGTTGATGTGGACCTCCCAGAATTCCCGCCCGTCGCGCATCACCCGTTTCGGGTCGATCGCCACCACGATGCACTGCGACCCGAACCGGCCCGCCGCACGGCGAACGAACTCCGGATCGCGCACCGCGGGGCTGTTGATCGACACCTTGTCCGCCCCCGCGCTCAGAATGTCCCGTATGTCGTCCAGCGTCCGGATCCCCCCGCCCACCGTCAGCGGCATGAAGCAGCACTCCGCCGTCCGCCGCACCACGTCCAGAAGGATCGGTCGCTCTTCGTGGCTCGCCGTGATGTCCAGGAACACCAGCTCGTCGGCCTCTTCCTGCTCGTACCGCCGCGCCACCTCCACCGGGTCGCCTGCATCGCGCAGACCCACGAAGTTCGTCCCCTTGACGACCCGGCCGTTGAGAATGTCCAGACAAGGTATAATCCGCCTTGTCAGCATGGTTTGCGTCTCCCCGAAAAGGTCGATTATATCCCGCCCACGAGGGATTGCAAGGCCGGTTCCCACACACTGAGCAGGGTGCCATGCCTGCCCCGTCAGGCATGGCCGTTGTCGTCCCGTGGCACGGGTGCCTTGCCGTGAGGGCGTAGGACGTAGGTCGCAACGTCTTCTCCAAACGTCACCCTCACCCGGCCCTGCGGGCCACCCTCTCCCCTCAAGGTGTCAACAACCCCCGGACCCGGACCGGATTACGATTTCCCCGGCGCGCCCCCATACAGTACAATGCCCAACGTCCTCGGCCCCTCGCTCAGGGAGACAACGATGGCCCGATCCACGAAGAAGACCCCCGCGAAGCAGAAATCGCCGCCGCGTAAGGCCGCAGCCGCCAAGGCCCCCAAAACCTCCTCTGCGGCGCCACGGGCCGCCAAAGGCACGCGAACCGCCAAGGACAAATGGGTCATCGAGGGCGTGCCGCCGCTGGATGCCGGACTCAGCGCCCTGGCGGCCCTGGCCTCGGCCCTTGAGGCCGCCGGCCGTCCCGTCCCGCTGGCCACCCTCCTGGTCGCCGGCGGCGAGGCCTTCCGCCTCTTCGTCCAGACCGGCCGCAGCGTCGCCCCCTCGTCGTCCAAGATCCCAGCGGCAGGCGTCGCCGTCGAGGCCACCACCTTCGCGCCCGAGAATCTCCTGGAGACAACGTGCCGTGAACTCGGCATCCAGGCCGACGTGATCGCCCTGGACGCCAAACCCGGCGAGACACGATCCAAGGCCCTCTGGCAGGCCATTGACCGCTCGGTCCGCGCCGGCATGCCTGTGCCGGCCTGCGGGTGCAAAGGCACGTTCGAGCACGAATGGTGCCTCGTCACCGGATTCGACCCCGAGCACCGCAGGGCCCTGTTTCGCGACGTGACCCATCGGCTGGAGTTGTACGCCCAGGGACCGGTCGGCGAGCCGTGGCAGGGCTGGATGCCCGGCCCCGCGGGACGCCTCTGGATGCCTCACGTGCTGATCCGCTCGATGCCGAAGAAGCCCGTCCACGAGGCCAGACTCGCCGAGCGCGTGGTCGCCCGGGCCGTAGCCTCGGCGCGCGTCGGCACCGTGCCGCCCTGTTGGATCGGCGGCCTGGCCGCCTACGACGTCTGGATGCTCCACCTCGGCCACGAACGCCGCCACCAGGAGGCCGCCAACCACCTCCGCGAACCCGCCCTGGCCAACTCCTGGCTCCTGCTGAACACGTTCGCCGGTCGCCGCGCTGCCGGTCAGTTTCTGGCCTCCGCCGCGCGGCACTTCGCCGGCAGGAAGAACGCCGCCGTCCACAAGGCCGCCAAGCTCTACTCCGCCGCCGCCGGGGCCCTTCAGACCGCCGGCGCCCTGTTCCCCAACTGGGGCCACGGCTACGAGGAACCCGACCGCCGCGCCAGGCAGATCGAGTTGCTGGCCATCGCCGCCCAGGCCGAACGCGATGCCACCGACGCCCTCGACGACGCCTTCGGGTGTACCTGATCTCTCTGGTAGCACGACAGAGGTGGTCCTGCCGTGCCAGGTAACGAGCCGAATGGCGGTTGTCGACCGTGAGGACCGCCTGCGTTCTGCCGAACTCTGCACATGGACCAAGAACCCAGGCCCGAAGGGCCGGCAAGAGTGTAGCCGGAGGCGCTGGGCCGGCCGCCGTTGGCCGGACCGAGCCTCCGGTAACCGAGCCCACCTCTCCTTTAAGCCCCGGCGGGGCGCGACCCGTTTGGCCACAGCACAGGTCGCGCCCCTCCGGGGCTTGGGGGTCTTAAGGAGGCCGTCACCGGGGGCTGCGGCTCGACGATACGGCCGTCGAGCCTTCGCCCCCGGCTTAACTCTCGTCGGCCCTTCGGGCCTCAGATGCCGACGTGCCAGGGGCTAACCCAGAAGGCCTGAGGCTCAGGACCGTCCACTCCAACGAACGACCGCCGCGCGTCCTCTGGCGAACGGCCACCGCACATGCCAGAATCTTTGGGCACACGCACGCCTTCCACCCATGAAGGAAGTGCATTGACATTCCCACAACACAGTGGCAGGATGCCCATGCCACGATACAGTGGTGTAGTATCAGCTGCGGCTCCTGAGCGCCGACGACGCCGGAGGGAAGATATGGCCGAGATGCGACACGTTGCGATGCAGGCGGACCTGGTGGTGGCTGGCGGCGGCATGGCCGGGCTGGCGGGGGCGATTGCCGCGGCCAGGCACGGGGCACGCGTTCTCCTCGTGCACGACCGTCCGGTCCTCGGCGGCAACGCCTCCAGCGAAGTCCGCGTCTGGGTCGGCGGCGCCCAGGCCCACGTCCTCAACCGCTTCGCACGCGAGGGCGGCATCCTCAACGAACTGCTCCTGGAGCAGCTCTACCGCAACACCGAGTCGAGCCCCGCCGTCTGGGACGCCATCCTCCTGGATGCCGTCGCCCGCGAACCCAACCTCACCCTCCTGCTCGATACCACCGTCGACGGCGTCACCGTGTCCGACGGGCCGCCGCGACGCATCACCGCCGCCACGGCCTTCTGCGGCACGAGCCAGACCCGGTACGAGCTGGCCGCGCCGCTCTTTCTGGACGCCTCGGGCGACTCCGTCCTGGGCATCCTCGCCGGAGCCGATTACCGCATCGGCAAGGAAGGTCGCCAGGAGTTCGGCGAACCGACCGCCCCCGAGCGGCCCGACCCGCGTTGCCTCGGCGCGTCGCTGCTGTTCTACACCAGGGACCTCGGCCGCCCCGTGACGTTCGTCCCGCCGGAGTTCGCCATCGACGTCTCCGGCACCCCGCGCGTCCGCCGCGGAGGCTTCGACGGTCACGTCCAGGGCTGCCACCTCTGGTGGATCGAGTGGGGCGGCGAACTCGACACCGTCCACGACGCGCTGCGCATCAAACACAAGCTCACCGGCATCGTTTACGGCCTGTGGAACCACATCAAGAACTCCGGCCGCTTCCCCGAGGCCCGGAACCTCGACCTCGAATGGGTCGGCAGCGTGCCCGGCAAACGCGAGAGCTACCGACTCGTCGGCCCCCACCTGCTGACCGAACACGACCTGTTCTGCCAGCCGGACTTCCCCGACGGCTGCGCCACCGGCGGCTGGACCATCGATCACCACCCGCCGCGCGGCATCTTCGACGACGCGCCGCCCTCGCGGCACATCCGGCTCCCTGGCCCCTACAATATCCCCTTGCGGTGCCTCTTCTCGTGGAACGTGGCCAACCTCTTCATGGCCGGCCGCAACATCAGCGCCACCAACGTCGCCTTCGGCTCCATCCGCCTGATGGGCACCGGAGCCGTCTGCGGACAGGCCGCCGGCACCGCGGCCGCCCTCTGCGCCGCCCGCGGCCTGATGCCCCACGACCTCCTCGCCGACGACGACCTCGTCCAGCAGGTCCGCCAGACCCTCCTGTGCGACGACCAGCACATCATCGGCCTGCCCAACCGCGACCCGGCCGATCTGGCTCGCGACGCCGCCGTCACCGCCTCCGACGAACTGACCCTCCGCGGCGCGACGGCCGACCCGCGCGGCACGCCCGTCCGCCTCGACCGCGGCGACCACTGGCTCATGGTGCCCGTCGCGACGCCGCACGTCCGCTCCCTCAGCCTCTGCGTCGACGCCACCGCCGCCACCACCCTGACGGTGGACATCCGCCGCAACGACTTCGCCCCCACGCGGCACCACTATGTGCCCGAGACGCTGCTCGCCACCCGGCGCGTTCGCCTCTCACGCGGGCGGCGCCAGTGGGTCACGGTGCCCGTGGACCTGGACCTCGACGGACCGGCCAACCTGTGGTTCGTGATGCGCAGGAATCCGCGGATCGCCCTGCGCCCCTCGCGGCAACGGTTCACCGGCGCGCTGTCGTCGCTCGGCGACGGTCGCCCCTGGCCCGAGCCGCGACTCGATCTGCCGGCCTTCCGCATCGCCCCGGCCCAGCCGGTCTACGCGGCCGCCAACGTCGTCAACGGCTTCAGCCGCCCCTTCGTCATGCCCAACCTCTGGATCAGCGGCTCGCGCGTCGCGCGCGGCACGGCGCCATGGCTCGAACTGACGTGGCCCAAGCCGCGAACCGTCCGGCAGGTCCGCCTCTACCTGTCGCACGATCCCGACATGCAGATTCCCACCATGCTCATGCACTACCCGTTCCGCATCGTGCCGACGCTGCTCGCGGACCTGACGATCCAGGCCCGTGTGAACGGACGCCTGCGGCCCGTGGCCCGCATCCGCGGCAACCACCGCCGCCTGGTCGTCGTGGACCTCGACCGGCCGATCCGCACCGACCGCCTGCGCATCGTCGCCCAGGCCACCGCCGGCAGCCCCCACGCCGAAATCTACGAAGTCCGCGTCTACTGATCTGCTGATCCGGCCACAGGCCTCCACGGCGCGGATCCGCGCGGATTCGCCGCCACCGCCGCTCGAACCGCAGGGCGCCGGCGTCTCGGTCCGCGCTTCACAGGCTGCCTTTGCGTGGCCGCGCCGGCGCGGCCATGCCGCCCGGTCGCGCCGTCATGGTCCCACCCGGCACTGGTGCCTCACCGACCGAGCATCGCCTCCGCCTCGGCGGCGGTGCGCCGGCGGAACTCGTCCATCTGCACCACCGTGCCCTCGTGGCGAGCCTCCTCCGCCGCCCAGGCCAGCAGGTGGCTCTCCACCGACTCGTCAATTGTCGTCAGCGGATCGTCGCCACGACCTGAGTCGCCTTTCCAGAAACACTCGATCACGTGCTTGAAGAGCCGCTCGTCGCCGCCGCCGTGACCGTCCAGCCCCGCCTTCCTCAGGTCGATGAGCTCCGGCTCCGCCTTCGTCCCGAACGGGCCGTGCCAGTGCCGATACAGCGTGATCGTCCCGCGAGCCATGTCGCCGCGAATCGTCCCGTGCGTACCGTCCAGTCGCAGCTTGCGACCGCACTCTTCCCCGATCGAGAAGCCCTGCATCGTCAGCGTGCAAATCGTTCCGCGACGCGTCTCCAGCATCACCGACTGGTGGTCCACCACGTTGTTGTGCCCGTTGTACACGCAGCGGCTGTACGGCGACGCAGCCAGGCGCCGCCGACGCTCTTCCATCGGCACGCTCTCGGAGAACTTCGGCCCGAGCACCGCCACCGGCCACGTCGTGCACGGGCCCAGGTAGAACGCCGCCGCATCGTGAATGCAGTCCTTCACCGGGCACCCGTCGGTGCACTGCTCGGGCGACCCCGCCGGTTTGTTCGCCCGCGTGAAATGGTCCAACCGCCCGAAGCTCGACACCCGGGCCACCTCGTCGCCCAGAATCCACGGCATCAGGTCCAGGTCGTGGCAGCACTTGGCCAGGATCATCGGGTTCTCCTGGTCGCTGTGGTTCCAGTTGCCCCGGACGAACGAGTGCGTCATGTGCCAGAACTCGACGTGCTCGGTGTGGGTGTACGAGTACACCTGCCCGATCGCCCCGTCGCGGACCAACCGGCGGATCTCCTGGAAGAACGGGCTGTAGCGCAGCTCGTGCTGCACGGCGATCTGGCGGCCCGTCCGCCGGGCCAGCAGCGCCAGGTGCGCCGCCAGGGCCGCCCCGTGAGCCACCGGCTTCTCCAGCAGCACGTGGCACCCCTTCGCCAGCGCCGCCACCGTCGCCGCATGGTGCGTCCGGTCGTTCGTCGCGATCAGCGCCACGTCCGCCGCCGGAGCCGACGCTGACAACGCCTCCTCGAACGACGCGAACACAGCCTCCGACGGCAGATGGTTCCGCTCGGCCTCCGCCTCGCGCCATTCCGCCCGCGCGTCGGCAATCGACACGATCCGGATCATCTTCGGATTTCGTCGCGACAACTCCCCGAACATGCGGCCCCGATTGCCGCAACCCACCAGCACCGCCCTCAACGGCTCCGTCATGACTGTTTTCTCCATGACCTGTCCCACGCGCTTCGCGGCACGGCCCTCGCGCCCGAGAGTCGCCCTGCGAAGTACACGATTGTAGGCCAGCCCGCCCCCACTGCAAGGAGCTTCTTCCCCGCATGCCCGGGCGGCCCCGACGCCCTTTTTTCCCGATGACATTCCTCGACACCCTGACTATGATGCCGCGTTACTGAATCCGTAGTGCCGAAGCCGGCTGCCCGCCGGGAACATCACACTGAGACGCGAGGACCAATGCCATGACGCTGAATGCCGCAGACGCCAAGTGGGTTGAACAGACGCTGGCCGCTTTAACGACCCGGCAGAAACTCGGCCAGATCATGATTCCGCGCATTACCGCCAAGGGCGTCGAGCCCTTCGGATTCGCCGGGTTCATCGAGAAATACCAGCCCGGCGGCGGGCACATGTTCGGCGGCGACCTCGAAACGACGCACAAGGTCATCTCCGAAATCCAGGCGGCCTCGCAGATACCGATGCTCGTCACGGCCGACCTGGAGCGCGGCATCGGCCAGCGCGTCGAGGGCAGCACCGAATTCGCCGGGCAGTTGGCCCTCGGCGCCTGCGGCGACGAAGAGCTGGCCTACCGCATGGGCCAGGCTATCGCCGTCGAGGGAACCGCCACCGGCATCAACTGGTCCTTCGGCCCCGTCGTGGACCTGAGCATCAACCCGGCCAACCTCAGCACCATCCGCTGCCTCGGCTCCGAGCCCGAGAAGGTCGGCCGCCTCGCCTGCCGCATGATCGAAGGCATGCAGGCCCACGGCCTGGCCGCCACCGCCAAGCACCTGCCCGGCGCCGGCACCGACGACCTCGACTCGCACCTGACCACCGCCGTCAACCACCTTTCGCGCGAGCAGTGGTACCGCCTCAGCGGCCTGCCGTTCAAAATGGCCATCGACGCCGGCGTCTGGTCCATCATGACCAGCCCCAAGGCCTGCCCGGCCATCGATCCCGAGGCCGGCAATCCCCTCTTCCCCAGGCCCGTCATGGTCAGCAAGAGCGTCTGCACCGGCATCATCCGCGAGGAGTTCGGCTTCGACGGGCTCCTGGTCACCGACGCCGTGACCATGGCCGGACTGACCATGCACGAGCGGCGGCTCCCGATGCACCTGGCTTGCCTGAACGCCGGCAACGACATGCTGCTGTTCGTGCGGCGGCTGGATTCGCTCTACGAGTACCTCGAACGCTGCCTGGACGACGGGTCGCTGTCGCCGGCGCGGCTCGACGACGCCGTGCGGCGCGTCCTGACGCTCAAGGCCCGGCTCCAACTGCACCGGAAGCCCGCCCTGATGCCCCTGGACAAGGCCCGCCAGGTCTTCGCCACGACGCCCTACGGCAAAGACGCCGAACGCCTCGCCGAGAAGTCCATCACGCTCGTGCGCGACACCAACGACATCGTGCCGCTGGCAGCCCGGCCCGGCCTGCGCGTCCTCAGCGTCCTCGTCACCAATCGCCCCGATTTCAACCTCGACGTGTTCGATCAGACGCTGCGCGACGCCGGCTGCACCGTCACCAGCGCCAAGAACCCCGAGCAGGAAACCCTCTACGACCGCATCGAGGCCGGCCAGTGGGACGCTATCACCGTGAGCCTGTACTATCCGCCGCAGTGGGGATGGTCCACCAGCCGCTGCCACGGGCCCGAGAGCCGCTGCATGATGGACGGGTTCCCGTTCGCCAACCCCGACGTCCCGGCCGTCTTCATCAGCTTCTCGAACCCGTACCACCTGCACGAGTTCGCCTTCATGGACCCGTACATCAACACCTATGGCGGCTGCCGCGGCACGCAACGGGCCACCGCCCGCGCCCTGCTCGGCCAGTTGCCGTTCGTCGGCAAGAGCCCCGTGGCCCACGAGCCCTTCTTCAAGCTCGGCGCCGGACTGCGACGCAAAGCGCACAAGTGACACGATAGCACGTGGGGGGGGCTGCTTGCCGTCAGCATGGGTAGGATGGGTCCACCGGACCCGCGCGGACCTCCGGCCCCCGCCACCGTAGGGTGGGTCCCCCGGACCCACGCGCCGAACGCCCCGCAACGCGTAGGGTGGCTGCTCCGCAGCCACGCGTCCCCTGATCGCCGCGTGCGAAGCACGCTCCTGCCCCCCCTCGCCCTGCGTGCAGGGAGAGGTGCCCGGAGCGTCAGCGATGGGCGGTGAGGGTCGAACGCCCGCAGCCCCCGTAGGGCCGCCGCGCACCGGCTCTCACCCTCGCAGCTCGCGGAGCTTCGCCGCCACTTCCCTGACGTCGTCCCAGACCTTCTGGCGGGCGTCCACCGTGTAGTTGCGCAGCAGGTAGGCAGGATGATACGTCACGCGGACGGGGATGCCGCGGTACTGTCGCCACTGGCCGCGCATCTGGCCAACCGGCGTCGCATCGTCCAGCAGGAACCGCGACGCCACGCCGCCGAGGCAGCAGATCACCTTCGGCGCCACCAACTCGATCTGCTTGTCGAGGTACTCGCGGCAATGCGCCGCCTCGTCCGGAGCGGGATTCCGGTTGCCCGGCGGCCGGCACTTCAGAATATTGCAGATATACACGTCCTCTCGGCGCATCCCCATGCCGGCGGTGATGATCTTCGTGAGCAACTGCCCCGCGCGGCCGACGAACGGCACGCCCCGGGCGTCTTCGTCCTGGCCCGGCGCCTCGCCGACGAACATCAACTCGGCGTTCGACGGCCCATCGGCAAACACAGTCTGCGTCCGCGACGCGGCCAGCTCCGCGCACCGCGTACACCGCGCCACTGTCGCCGCCAGCGAGGCCAGCTGCGCGTCCACGCCCGCATCCGCGGGCCGGCGCGGTGGCAGTCCCTGCCCCGCCTCGGGCTCTGCGGCCGGTCGCGCCGTCTCCGCCGCGCCGCGGCTCCTGCTCGACCGCCCCGGCGCCGCCTTCGAAGCCCCCGCCCCGCCCCCTGCGACGCCCAGACGCTCTCGCATCTGCCGCGCGAACTCCGCCATCGAACCGAACTGCGGTCGCGAATCCACCGCCGATGCCGCCACCCCGGCCGACGGCGACGCCCCCGCCGCCACGGGCGCCGGCGCCTCCGGCCACAGCCGCGGCACGCGACGCACCCCCGCCAGTTGCAGCGCACGCAACCGACACTCCAACGCTCGAAAGAATCCGTTCACCGCATCGTCCATGGGCCGCACTGTAGCAGACCCGCACCGTTGCGACAAGGCCCAACGACCCGCAGCGCGTAGGGTGGGTCCCCCGGACCCACGCGTCCCCCGCCAATCGCCGCGTGCGAAGCACGCTCCTGCACCCCTCGCCCTGCTTGCAGGGAGAGGTGCCCCGAGCGCAGCCGAGGGGCGGTGAGGGTCGAACGCAACCCGTAGGGTGGCTGCTTGACGCAGTTCCCGAGCCCCGTCCAGGGACCGTCACATTCCGACCCGCATCTTGTGCTATAATCTGACGTGCATCCGCCACGGATCCGACTGGAGGGCAAACGCCATGGCCGACACCGGCCCGGACATTCTCGTTTACGGGGCCGACTGGTGCCCCGACTGCGACCGCATCAAACGGCAGCTGATCGACTGCGGACGCGATTTCCGGTACGTCAACATCGAGACCGACTCCGCGGCTGCCGAGCGAGCCGTCGAGCTGGCCGGGGGCAAGCGCGTACTGCCCGTGGTGGTCTCGGGCAACACGGTCCTGGTCAATCCGCCTGCCGCGGAGCTGTGCGGGCGCCTGCGTCTGCGGTCCACGGGACGCGAGGGCCAGGTGTTCGACTGCATCATCGTCGGCGGCGGCCCCACGGGACTGGCCGCGGCCATCTATGCCACGCGCGAACGGTTCACCACGCTCGTTCTGGAGAAGATGGTCGTCGGCGGGCAGATTCTCACGACAGCCCAGGTGGAGAACTATCCGGGGTTCCCCGAACCCATCAGCGGCGCCGACCTGACCGACCGCCTGGCAACGCAGGCCAAACGGTTCGGGGCCGAGGTGCGCGAACGCACCGAGGTGACGCGCATCGAGTCGCAGGGCGACCTCTTCGTGGTCCATGCCGCCGAGGGCGAGCCCGTGGCCGGCCGCACCGTGATCCTCGCGCCGGGCTCCCAGTACCGGCACCTGGGCGTGCCCGGCGAGAAGGAGTTCACCGGGTACGGCGTGAGCTATTGCGGCACGTGCGACGCGCCGTTCTACCGCGACAAGCACGTGGTGGCCGTCGGCGGCGGCAACACGGCCGTGGACGAGGGGCTGCACCTGTTGAAGTTCGTCCAGCGGCTCACGATCGTCCAGAACCGCGAGCATCTGACGGCGACGCCGTTCCTGGTCGAGGAACTGGGCAAGCACGGGGACCGCGTGGAGGTGCTCGGGCGAACGTCCGTGGTGCGGATCGAGGGCGTGGCGGGCGAGCGCGTGACGGGCGTCGTGCTGAAGGAGCTGGACTCGGGCCGCGAGCGGCCGCTGGCCTGTGACGGGGTGTTCGTCTGGATCGGCATGACGCCGAACACGGAGTTCCTGCGGGGCACGGTCGAGCTGGACGAGGGCGGGTTCATCCGCGCGTCGAACGCGAGCATGGAGACTGCCGTGCGCGGGCTGTTTGCGGCTGGGGATTGCCGCAGCGGCTCGCAGAAGCAGATCGCCACGGCCGCCGGCGAAGGCGTGGCCGCCGCCCTGTTCGCCTCCGAGTACATCCGCACACAGAAGACAGCTTTGGTATAATGGCGGCCCGCGGTCCGCTTGGGGGCCGGACATCGCTGGGTTCGGAGGCTCTATGGTCGGTCGGTTGCTGCCTGTGGTGTTGCTCGTGGTGTCGAACATCTTCATGACCTACGCCTGGTACGGTCACCTGAAGGATTTCAAGCATCGGCCGCTGATACTGGCCATCGCGGCGAGTTGGGGCGTGGCCTTCTTCGAGTACTGTCTCCAGGTGCCGGCCAACCGGATCGGTTTCGGCACCTACTCCCTCTGCCAGCTCAAGGTCGTTCAGGAGATCATCGCGATGAGCGTCTTCGCGGCCTTCGCGGTGCTCTACATGGGCGAGAAGCTGTCGGCCAACTTTCTCTGGGCGGGGCTGTGCCTCGTGGCGGCGGCGTTCTTCATTTTCCGCGAGATTCAGCCCGCCGCGTGACCCGGGCGGCGGCGCTGCGGCGACCGGGCGCAAAGCCTACTGCCCGACGACAGGGCACAAGGCCCAGCCGCCGGGCAGTAGCGTGTGAAGGGGGATGGGATAGGGTGTTGCTGCATCGCGTCCTCAAGACGCGTCACAACGCGCGTTTCCTCCTCATCACCAGGGCGCCCAGGCCCAACGCCACCAGGGCCAGGGTCGCCGGTTCCGGAACCTCGGGCGTGCAGGCCGCCGTCGCGCCGCCATAGGTGGTTCTCACGTTGTCGAAGCCCAGCACCTCGTTGCCGTGCCGCGATCCGACCAGCACGAAGCCGATGTAATCGTAGTTCTTCACGTCCTTCTCGGTGATCGTGAAGTGCTGCTCGTAGGTGTACCACGTGCCGCCGTCCTTGTTGGCGGGAGCGAAGTCCACGGTGCTCTGAAGGGTCTTGCTCTTCTCGACGCCCTGCTTGTAGCCCGGGCCGCCGGTCAGGTCGATGGTGGCCCTGTCCTTCATCAGGTACGCCTGCCAGTAGCAGTACTGCGTGTCGTACTCGGTCAGCATGCAATCCAGCGACCAGGTGAAGTCGCCGGCCTCGGTCAGCTCGATGGCCTGGAAGAGGCCGCGCCGGGCGTCGTTCATGTCCTTCGTGCGATTGCCCGTCTGGGCGTCGGCCAGCGAGGCGTAGCCGCCGCCGGTGACATAGCCCGGGCCGTACCAGACGCCCGTGGCGTCGGTGCCGGCGGTCCAGGACGACTGCTGCACGATGGGCTCGTTGAACGAGCCGTTCACCAGGTCGGCCACCGCCGTCGAGACGCCGACCGTTAGAAGCAAAATGATGGCAGATACCGTCTTCATGCAACTTCTCCCCCGCCAGGAATTGGCAGTTGATCCCCAGAGTACCGCGGCCGCCCGTCCGGCGGCTGCGTGTCCGCCCAGGAGTATACGGACGACCGCGGTCCTGCCAAATCGGCGGCTGGTCGCGGCGGCCCCGTGGCAACGTAACTGACTCCGCGTCAACATGTTATGCTTCTAGCGGATTTCTGAACGAATCTTCCGGAACCGTCGGTGGGCGGTGAAAAGGGCGAGAAAAACGGTTCATCGTTTGCGATTGTTGGGCCATCGCGTGACGCCTTGCACTTGGAAACCACGTCGGAATGTGTGGCCCGGCCGCCCTCGGCCGGGGGATGGGAAAACGGCCGCACAGCCGAGGCCCGCTGTGCCACAAAGGGTTGTTCTCAGATCGTCTCCTAGCTCAATCGCTCGTTGATTTCGTCCAGCAGGTCCTGGTGCACGGCGGCCTGTTCCGTGAGGTCGGCCAGAGCCAGGAGGAGGTGGCGGGCGAGCATGCCGCCGGCGACCGTGGCCGCGGCGAGGACGAGCATCAGCAGGAACACGCCCAGCGCGGTCAACAGGGCGCGCGTAACGATGGCCAGGTAGATCATGCCGGTGATACCGATGACGAGGCACATGCCGCCGAGGACCATGCCGACGATGCGAGCCCAGGCGGCCGTCTGCCGGTGACGTCGGACGGCCTGTCGCAGATGCCCCCGCCGGCCCACGACCAGGCCGCTGGGCGTCTGGACGCCGATCGGCGGCACGGTAATCATCTCGTCTTCGTCGCCGGGGGCATGGGGGGCGACGACGTCCGCCTCCGCCGCCGGGGGCGATACAACTGCCGGCGCCGCGACGACCGGCTCGGGTCGCACCGGCTGCGGGCGCACGGCCTCGGGCTCCTCGCCCACGACCGAGGGCGTCGAGAGCCCGGCCGCACCCGCCAGCGCCGCGGCCAGCGCATCGGCCGGATGCGGCGACGCAGCGGCGTGACCGGTCGGCGCGGGAGGTCCCTCGGACGCGCCGGGCGGAGCCGCCGGAATCTCGATCACGTGGCCGCACGCAGGGCACTTGGCCTTGCGCCCGGCCGCCGAGTCCGACGCCTTGAACGTCTTGTGGCACTGGATGCACGTCACCGGGATAGGCATGACAGCTCCTCCCGCGACCCTACGATCCGCACGCGACCGAGGCGCCCTGGTGGAGGAAGAACTCCAGCAGCTCAGGCCGCTCGAAGTACTCGGGCACTTCCTCGTGTCCCTTGTCGTGGACGATGATGAGTTCGCCCGGGCCGCCGAGCGCCTGGTACCGCCGGATGAGGTCGCCGGAGTTGTTCTCCAGAAGCACAATCTCGTCCCGGTCGCCGTGAATGTGGAGGATCGGGACGCCCGCGGCCGCCAGCGGGGCCAGCCGCTCGGGCGGATGGTGGCGGTCGATCTGGGCGAGCAGTTGCTCGCTCGTCAGCTCGTACGCCTTGCACACGGTCTCCAGACGCTGCGGGTGCCGGATGTTGCAGACGGGGTAGATGGCGCCGATGCAGCGGACGCATTCGGCGTGTTCGGCGGCCCAGTTGTAGAGCATCAGTCCGCCGCGGCTCTGGGGCAGGAGACACGCCTTCGACGACAGGGCGAACTGGCGGGTCACAAGGTGATAGAACTCGTTGAACCCGGTGCGCCCGGCGGGGCTGCCCCAGGATTCGCCCACGTCAACGCCGGCCACGGCGAAACCCGCCTCCAGCAGCGGACGCAGGTACCACTCGTGCAGCGGCTTGGGCAGCGGCCGGTCGCCCGTGACGAACGTCGGCGCATACCAGACCCACGGGCTCCCGTCAGCCGGCTTTTCCGGCAGAATGACGAACGCTCCGTGACTTTGCGGCGAAGGGAAGTCGGTTCGCTTAAACCCGTACTGAACGGAATGCCGGACAACCGTAGAGCCGTTCATGGCGGTCCACCTCCACAGGCCCCACACCTTGCGAGCGCCGAGCGCCTGGACCCGACGCCGTGATAGCCATCAGATAAGCTAAGCATACGATGCACAAAGCCCGCATGCAAGAGAACTGCCCCCGGAAAGCACTACATTTTGTGTTTTTCCCCACCCCGTGCACCTACGCGCGACCTGGGGTGGCACCAGAGAAGCCGTCGACGGACTTGCTGTCTGCCCATGCGCCGGGTGCCATGCCTGCCCCGTCAGGCATGCCGAACGTCTTGAACCCTCCGCTCGGCTGCAAGCGGGTGCATGCCCTGCCTGTGGGCCGGTGCGGGAAGCGACGCAGGGGGCGCTCACGAGCGACACGCGCGGGGACGGGCGTCTGGAAGAGCAGTTCGCCCCTCGACGAGACTCGGGACTTGCAACGAGCGACCCCTACGTCGCTCCCCGCCGTGTCCGCGGCGCGAGAGCCTGCGTACCTGCAAACGTGACGCACACTCACCCCTGTCCGGCCGGTTCCGTTTTCCTTGACAGGCCGCGGGGGCGGGCCTAGGATACCGTGCTCGGCGGCGCGCGGCCGTGCGCGAGGGCGCATCGGTCGCACGCGGCGAGGCGACACAGGGACCGGGCCGCACACGGGCAGCCGTCGCGGCCCCAGACGGAAAGGGCGTCACATGGCTTACGACATTACCTTGGTTCGCGGAGACGGTGTGGGTCCGGAGCTGGCCGAGGCCGCACGACGGTGCGTGGACGCCACGGGCGTCGCCGTCCGATGGGACGTTCAGGAAGCCGGCGTCGACATCATGGAAACCGCCGGCACGCCCCTGCCACCGTCGCTCCTGGACTCCATCAAGCGCACCAAGCTGGCCCTCAAGGCCCCCATCACCACGCCCGTCGGCAAGGGCTTCCGCTCCGTCAACGTGGCCTTGCGGCACATGTTCGATCTGTACTGCTGCCTGCGCCCCTGCAAGAGCTATCCCGGCGTTCGCAGCAAGTACGACGGCATCGACCTGGTCCTCTTCCGCGAGAACACCGAGGACCTCTATGCCGGCGTCGAGTTCAAGAAGGGCGCCGACGACACCGAAGCGCTCATCGGCTGGCTCAACGAGCACGGCGAGAAGAAGGTCCGCTCGGGGTCGGGCATCTCGGTCAAGCCGATCAGCGCCGAGGCCACGCGGCGGATTCACACGTACGCGTTCGAGTACGCCCGCGCCAACGGCCGCAGGAAGGTCACCACGGTCCACAAAGCCAACATCATGAAGTTCACCGACGGTCTGTGGCTGGAGGTGGCCCGCGAGGTGGCGGCCGCCTACCCCGACATCGAGTTCGAGGACCGCATCGTGGACAACATGTGCATGCAGCTCGTGCAGAAGCCCGAGCTGTACGATTGCCTGGTCCTGCCGAACCTGTACGGCGACATCCTGAGCGACCTGTGCGCGGGGCTCGTCGGCGGCCTGGGCGTGGCCCCCGGCGCCAACATCGGCGACACGTGCGCGACGTTCGAGGCCACCCACGGGTCGGCCCCGAAGTACAAGGGACAGAACAAGGTGAACCCGACGGCCCTGATTCTCTCGGCGGTGCTGATGCTGCAACACCTCGGCGAGCGCGACGCGGCCGCCCGGCTGGAAACGGCCGTGGCCAAGGTCGTCGCCGAGGGCCACCGCGTGACCTACGACATGAAGGCCGACCGGAACGATCCGACAGCCGTCGGCACCCGCGAAATGGCCGACGCAATCATCGCGGCGATGAAGTGACGCCGGGATGACGTGGCAGCCCGTGGAAGAGGTCAGGACTCGTGTGGCACGCCCGCCCTCGGGCGTGGGCACAGGTCGCCAATGAAGGTTGCTGCCGCATCCGCACAGCCGAGGGCGGCTGTGCCACATCCGTTCAACGGGCAACTGCCGCCGCAGTGGGCAGGGACGGCTCGCGAGCCGCCCGCGATGAGCCAGGAACGTGCCCGGTGCCATGGCCGCTTGACGTAGTTCCCGAGCCCTATCGAGGGGCCGTCAGGTCCCGAACCGGTCGAGGGGCAGCCACGCGGAGGATCCTGGCCATTCGGCATGCCTGACGGGGCCCCGATGCTCTCAGCCAAGACTCTCGCGCTCTCTGTTGGACTACAGCGGCGGCGTTGACAGGTCGGAGAACTCCGGCCGGGCAAGCCGAACAGGCTGTCAAGCCACTCTCATGACGCCACAGGTTCTGTCTGGTGATTCACATCGCCGTGTGCAAGGAGAATGCGAACCGTCCCCTTGACGCCATCGACTTCAAGCACTTGACCGGTATGGATGAGTTGGGTCGCATGGCCAACGTTGACAACCGCAGGAATGCCAAACTCACGGGCTATGACGCTGCCGTGGCTCAGAATGCCGCCAAGGTCCGTGACAATGGCTGCGGCATTGAGGAAATACGGCGTCCAGCCAGGATCGGTAAACGGGGCCACAAGGATTTCGCCCGGCCGAATAGGGTCCTCGCCAGCCCGCAGGATGACCCGCGCAGGGCCGACGACCACCCCGGGGTTCACGGCCACGCCCGTAAGGACCTCCGTTGACTCCGCCGCGGAGGGCGTCGCCTGCGATTGCCGCAAGTCGAATTGCCCCACCACGATGGGCGGGGGCGTGACGGCCTGGTAGGCTTGGTATTCCCGGCGGCGGGCTGCCACTCGCCGGTGCAGTTCCTCGCGGTCACAATCCGGCCGCAGAGTCTCTTCGAGTTCATCGAGCCGCAGAAAGAACACGTCCTCGCGGTCCACAAGAAGGCCGGCCGCCGTCAACCGGCCCCCGAGTTCCAGCAGCCAGCGTCGCACGACCGCGCCACGACGGACAATCTCGCTCTTGATGCTTTCACGCAACGGAGCGCAGCCGTGGGCTTTGCGCAGCAGGAAATTCATCGCCGCTCGCTTCAGCGGATTGCGCAATCGTCGCCGCGCTTCGGTCACGGCCTGTCCCCGACGTTCGGCCAATGTGCCGTAACGCTTCAGGAAGTTGTCATCGGCCTCGCCGATGGCCCGGAGATAGCTCTGCACTTGCCGCAGCACGTAGTCGGGCGTCTCCGCCCAGCGCGGATTCAGCAACTCCAATTCGCCTCGGCAGTGATGGCCATGGCGTTGCAGAAGACGGTCCCATGCTGCCAGGAACTCCTTCCCCGCCTCGGCCAGCGAGAGGGCGGATCGAAGTGACGCGAAGGAGTCGGCCGCGAGTAACGCTCGCCGGGTGGCATCATGGCTCGCTGCCATATTCGCCAGTCCCCAGAGGTCGAGTCCCGCTTGGGCGTTCTCATTGCGGCCCAGCCCGACAAGCATGCGACTGGCGAGGCTGTGGCCGCCGTCGCCGAACCACTTCCGACAGTTGCTGTAGAGAACCATGTCATAGGTCTTGCCCATGCCGAAGAGGTCGAAGGCCTCGGTATCGTCGGCCATGCTCGCTGCCGTCCGGGAAACCTGCAAAGCCATCTCGGCCGATGAGAGTGTGGCTGGGTCCAGAGCGGCCTCGGCGTCAACGGTATGTCTGACCCGCTCGAGGATGGCTTGCCCCTTCCCGGACGAGAAGGTCAGAAACTCCAGCAGCAGGCCCGATATTCGACACGCCAATCGGAGCAGGCTCAACCGGAATTGCGGGAGGTCGTCTTCCGCAATCCTGATCTCCCCGAGCCCCTGTTGACCGCCAAACATGTCAGTAATGCCCTTCTCGCCCATGCCGGGAATGCGGCGGGCACAGGCGATCAGTGTGTTCAGGTTGAAGTAGGCCCGGCCCGCAATCTGGCCGAGAAGCCGATACCCGGCCAGGTCGATGCCGAGTTTGTCGAAGTAGTGGCCCAGCAGCCGCAAGGTGAGCGGTTCCATCACGGACCACGTCATCGGCGTCATGACGTCGGGCATGACTTCGGCAGTGTTGACGTTCGTCCAGACCTGCCGATCCTCCACCGTGGACGGTGCCGCGGCGGGCAACGTCGTCACGGGGCGAGCTTGGAGGACATAGACCTTGCCGCCGGCAATAGCCCACTCGATGTCCTGCGGACCGCCCTGCTCACGCTCGATGCGCTGACCCAGTCGAGCCAGTTCCAGAACCATCGCCTCATCAAGAACGCCGCGATCCTCCGCACCGCCTGACTTGCTCCTGTCCGAGACACGGGGTTCGCGAAAGCGGCCGGCTGATCTGTAGTCGACGATGCTCAGGGGCTCCTTCGACACCGTCCACCGATCCGGCGTCACCCGGCCCGAGACAAGGGACTCCCCCAGACCCGCCACCGCTTCGATCACCATCCGATCTCGGTCGCCACGAACCGGATCACAGGTGAAGAGCACACCCGAAACATCGGCCGCAACCTGCTGCTGAATCACGATGGCCATCGCCTGCAACACCGCGCCGCCCTCTTGCCTCATGCGGTAAGAGCACGCCCGTTGACTCCACATCGAGGTCCAGACGTGGCGCACGGCCTCCGGCAGATTGACCACACTAACGCCGAGGACCGTCTCGAACTGGCCCGCACAGGACCAGGCCGCCGAGTCTTCCATCGTTGCCGAGGAACGGACGGCATAGGGGCCCGGGCCGATGAGGCATGGTACATCATTCAATGCGTTCAGCAATTCCTGCGACAGCGGCGCGGCGTCAATGGCCTCGCGCAGCCGCTCGACCCGCTCGGTCTCGGACATGGTGCCATCCGGCGTCGCCCCGACAGAACGTATGCCCAGGCCGGCCAGGTGCAGGGTGTAGACCTCCGCCGGCACGACCACGGCAGGCGGAACAGGGAGTCCCATGACGATCAGCCGCTGAAGAGACGCGCCCTTGCCGCCGAGCGTCTGCGGCTGAACGCTCTCGGCCAGGGCTGCGGGCAGTTTGAGAACCATGGGGGTCATGGCATCCTCCATCATTTGCCGGTCGCCATCACGCCATTCAGGAATAGCCTGGCCACAAAACGGCCGGTCGCCGCCAGATCATCGAGTGGCAGATCCTGAAACCGCGGCGCGATGTAGCCAAAGGTCAGCCCGAGCCCCGTAAAGGCCACGGCCAGCCGCTGCGGGTCCTGCTTCGGCAACCGGCCCAGCCTGATCTGTTCGGCGAAGAAGTTCCGCAGCGCCGCGGTCGTTCCGCGGGGTTCATCGCGCAGCCGTCTGAGCACGCGCCAGCGATCCGGCGAGGCCCCCAATGCGATATGGAGCAGTCCGGCATTGGCGGAGACCGAGGCCAGCGCCATAACGGCAAACTCCGTCAGGTCACTCTCCAGGTCCTGGCCGCTGCCCAGGGGCAATGCGCGGGCTGCTCTTCGTGGGCTGCGCTCCTCGAGCAGGGCTTTGAGCAGACCGTTCTTCGACTTGAATCGCCGGTAGACCGTGACGGCTGAAACCCCGGCCTGTCCGGCGATGTCCTCAACCGTCGCCCCCTCGATGCCACGCCGTTCAAAAACAGCCGCGGCCGCGTTCAGCACTCGCTGGCGCGCGTCCCTGTGCGGCAGCGACAGCTTAAGGCCGCGTTCGTCGGCAAGACGTTTCAGGAGTTTGTCCTTGGAAGAGACGGCCCGATAGAGCGTAGCTCGCGAGACGCCGACCAGGGCGGCCAGTTCGTCCATGCCGAAGGTTGCCCCCCTGCGTTCCGCCAACCGCATGGCAGCGTCGAGGATCCGGCCGGTGGCGGGAAGCCCGCCGTGTTCAGAGTGAGACGTCATGTTAGTATTATATAACACTCGTCTCATCCCTGTCAAGCGCCAGCGGGTGCATCCCGTTTCAGCAGGTGATCCGGGTGGCGCTGTGCCAATGAGTCGGTATCATGGCCGCTTGACGCAGTTCCCGAGCACCCTCGAGGGGCGGCCACGCGGAAGGGCAAGGAGATTCTCCCATGCCTGACGGGGCAGGCACGGCACCCAGTTGTGCCACATCCGTTCAACGGGCAACTGCCGCCGCAGGGGGTAGGGGCGGCTCGCGAGCCGCCCGCGATGAGGCAGGAACTTGCAGCATGGTCGCCCACGGCCATGGCGTCCGGCCCTCAGCGCATCCGCGGCATATTCGCAGCGCAATGCCTGAGTCAGCCGGGTGACGCTATCTCGGCGTGGCGTCGGGCAGGCCGCCGTCGACCGGGATCGTGGCGCCGGTGGTGGGCGTCTGGCGCGACACGAAGAAGTGCACCGCGTTGGCCACGTGCCGACCGGTCACGCGGGCCTTGAGCAGGTTGCGGCTGCGGTAGTACTCGTGCAACCCCTTCTCGTCGAGGCCGCGCGCCTTCATGCGGTTGGCCCCGACCTCGTCCCACAATCCCGAGCGATAGTCGCCCTCGGCGAACACCGCGTCCGGGGCCACCATGTTGACGCGGATGCCCTTGGGCGCCAGCTCCAGGCTGGCGATGCGTCCGAGCTGGTGGCAGGCGGCCTTGGTGGCGCTGTAGGCGCCGAACCCGGCGCTCGGCGACGGCACGTTCTTGGTGGACATGATGACGATGTCGCCGCCGGTGTTCTGGCGGGCGAGCCGCCGGCCCGCCTCGGCCAGCACGAGCAGCGTGCCGTCCACGTTCACGCGCTCCAGCCGCCGGAACGCATCCAGGTCCATCTCGGCCAGGGTCGAGACGTGGGCGATGCCGGCGTTGTGCACGAGGATATCGAACCCGCCCCAGGCGGCCGTGACGGCGTCCAGCGCCGCGGCGATCGACGCCCCGTCGGTCACGTCCATGGCGGCGCTGACGACGCGGTCGGGGGCCTCGCGCCGCAGGTCCGCCGCCAGGCGGTCCAGCTTCTCGCCGGCCAGGTCGGTGGCGGCCACGTGGCACCCGCTGTCGAGCAGCTTGCGGCAGACGGCGTAGCCGATGGCTCCGGCGGCGCCGGTGACGACGGCCACGCGGTTGCGCAAGGGCGGGTCGTCCGCCGGCTCGGCGGCCGCCTCGACCACGAGGGACCCCACGCCGGGCAGCACGAGCCGTCGCGGCCGGGTTCCGTTGCGGGCCGCGAAGGCGTCGATGGCCTCGGCCAGCCGCGCGGCCAGGGCGTCGTCGTCGTCGGCCGACAGATCCAGGGCTGCCAGATCCAGGGCGTCGTAGTCGCCGGCCGCGGCCGCAGCGTCGGCGCGACAGGCCAGCAGCACCGGCGCCAGGGGAAAGTCCTCGTGATCGGTCGGCTCGGCCAGACGCCCGCGCACCATCGGCGCGATGCGCAGCAGGGGAGCCATCGGGGCGGGACGGTCGGCGGATGGGTTCACGGGTTCACTCCTGCGGCCGCACGGGCCGCCTCGCTCAGGCGCCGGGCGTGTGCGCCGGGGTCGTCGCCCCTGAAGACCGCGCTGCCGGCGACGATCAGGTCCGGGCCCAGGGCGGCCACCTCGGCCACGTTCTCCTGGACAATGCCGCCGTCGATGCCGACCAGGATCTCGCGGCCCGCGTCGCGGACCAGGCCGACCAAGCGCGAGAGCTTGCCTCTGACCGACGGGATGAAGCCCTGGCCGCCCCAGCCCGGGTTGACGGCCAGGAGGAAGATCACATCCAGATCGTCCATGAGCGGCTCGAGCACGCCCAGGGGCGTCCCGGGGTTCAGTGCGACGCCGCGCAGCAAGCCGCGCTCCGGGTCGTTCGCGTTCTCCATGTCGCCGAGCATTTGCAGCGCCCGGTGAATGTGGACGGTGGTTTCGACGTTGACGACCACCAGGTCGGCCCCCGCGCGGACCACCTCGGGGAGCCTTTCCAGCGGGTCGCGGACCATCAGGTGAACGTCCTTCAGCAGATCGGTCCGGACGGCCTTGACCATGGGCGGCCCGAACGTCAGCATCGGGCAGAACTGGCCGTCCATCAGGTCGAAGTGCAGCAACTGGATCCCGGCGTCGCGGACCGAGGCAATCTGCCGGTCCAGGTGCATCAGGTCGGCCGAGAGGACGCCGGCGGAGATCAGCGGCCGCGCGGCTCGAAGACAGACCAGTGTATCGCGTTTGCTCATGGGCGTTCCGTCACTTCTTCTTCAGCGTCTGGAGCAGGTCGTAAGCGTCCTGCGGCTTCATGTTCTCGTGGACCACCTTGCCCACGACCTGGATCATCGCCTTCGGCGCGTCGCTCTGGAAGATGTTGCGGCCCATGTCCACGCCCGCCGCGCCTTCCTGCACGGCGTTGTAGGCCATCGTCAGGGCGTCCAGCTCGGGAATCTTCTTGCCCCCGGCCATCACGATGGGCACCGGGCACGACGCCGTCACCGTGGCGAAGTCCTCGGGCACGTAATAGGTCTTGATGATCTGGGCGCCGAGCTCGGCGCAGATGCGGCACGCCAGCCGGAAATACTGGGCGTCGCGGACCATGTCGCGGCCCACGGCCGTCACGGCCATGGTCGGAATGCCGTACTTCAGCCCCATGTCCACCAGGCGGGTCATGTTGTGGACGCTGCGCGTCTCGAACTCGCCGCCGATGAACACCTGGAGCGTGATGGCCGCCACGTTCATCCGGATGGCGTCCTCGATGTCCACGGCCAGCTCCTCGTTCGACAGCTCCTTGAGGATGCTCGGCCCGCCGCTACAGCGCATGACGATGGGCTTGGTGATCGTCGGCGGCACGGTAGTCCGCAGGATGCCGCGCGTCAGCATCAGGGCGTCGGCGTAGGGCATCAGCGGCACGATGTTCAGGTCGATCCGTTCCAGCCCGGTCGTCGGCCCCTGAAAATAGCCGTGATCGATGGCGAGCATGACCGTGCGGCCGGTGTCGGGATTGAAGATCCGCGACAGGCGGTTCTTCATGCCCCAATCGAGGTGATTGGCGCCCTTGAGGAAGAACCCGTGCGACTGCATCGGCACGTCTTCGAAGTACTGCTTGGCTTTCTTGCTGGCATCTGCTTCCGGCATTGGTCGATCTCCATGGCCACGGGTGCGCCTCGGCGCGCGGCGTGCCCGTCGGACCGCCCGGGTCGCCAGCCGAGGAAACAGTGAAAGTACCCTGAAGGCGGGGCCGAAGTCCAGTCAAAACCGCCGCGGGTGACGAGCAGAAGGGCATGAACCCTCCGTGTGGCTGCCCCTCGACAGGCTCGGAACCTGACGGCCCCTCGACGGTGCTCGCCAACTGCGTCAAGCTGCCACCCTACGCGCCGTCGGAAACCGCGCGTGGGTCGAGGACCCAGGCCCGACAGGGCCGGCAAGAGTGTAGCCGGAGGCGCTGGGCCGGCCGCCGTTGGCCGGACCGAGCCTCCGGTACCAGAGCCCCACCTCTCCTTTGAGCCCTGAAAGGGCGCAACCTGTTTGGCCACAGAACAGGTCGCGCCCCTCCGGGGCTTCGGATTCGTAAGAAGTCCGTCACCGGGGGCTGCGGCTCGACGATACGGCCGTCTAGCCTCCGCCCCCGGCTAAGCTCTCGTCGGCCCTTCGGGCCTCAGATGCCGGCGTACCAGGGGCTAACCTCGACAGCCTGACGCCCAGAGCCGTCCACTCCAACAAACGACCGCCGCACGTGCTCCGGCCAACGACCACCTGACGTGCCAGAATCTTCGGGCACACCCGCGATGGGTGCCGGCGGCGCGATATCGCCTTGACAGGGGGGGCGTATCCTTTGGACAATACGCGGAAGCTGTCCGTGTGTGCGATACTGGCCGCGCTGTCTACAGGGAGGAGAGCCATGAGGAAGCTTATCGTTCTGATGATGCTGGTGTCGTGTGTGTCGCTGAGCACGGGGTGCATGAGCCGCGCGATCAAGGAAGGCGTCGGTGTCGCGATGGGCGCCAAGGGCGTTTCGTTCATCAGCAGCGGGTTCGCCGGGGGCGAGGTGGCCGCGCCGCTCGGAACGTTCACCCGGTTCCAGGTCGACTCATTCGTCAACCAGTCGCCGGTGGCCGTGCCGGCCACGGTCAACGCGATGTTGCCGCAATACGTGGCCGAGGAGCTTCAGAAGAAAAAGATTCCGAACGTCGCCGACGGCCGCACACTGACGATTCGCGGTGCGTACATTTACTATGAGGACGCCTCGAAGGCCACCGACCAGGTGTTCGGACCGTTCGAGGAGGTCATTGCGAGGGTTCAGTTCCTGGACGGCGGCAACCTGGTGGGCGAGGCCATCTGCGTGGGCCGCAGCGGCGAGACGGTGAACATGGGGCCGGACAAGAAGGCCTCGGGCCTGGCCAAAGCCATCGCGAACCTGATCGACAAGCATTACCCGAAACGGACCGAGTAGGGGCGAGGGCGGGGGCGTTAACGTTTTGGCGAAGCAGGGGCTTTCCTGCCCCTGCTACTCACGGGCAAGATGCCCGTGCCACGGTACGGCCCCCAAGACGTGCGAGAGCGGTCCGCTGGCGTTTTCGGGGGACATGTGGTACACTGGTGCATCGGATCAGAATCCATGCCGATTCTGAGGTGCATCCGGCGGCAGGGCCGCCCGGCAGACGTGAAAGGACGGACGACGTGAAGGGCAAAGCCTGGAAATTCGGAAGCGACGTCAATACCGACGAGATCATCCCGGCGCGGTATCTGAATTCGAGCGACCCGGCGGAGTTGGCGCGGCACTGCATGGAAGACGCCGACCCGGCGTTTATGTCGAAGATGGCCAAGGGCGACGTGATCGTGGCCGAAGACAACTTCGGTTGCGGGTCGTCGCGCGAGCACGCCCCCATCGCCATCAAGGCGGCCGGGGTCTCGTGCGTCATCGCGAACAGTTTCGCCCGCATCTTCTTCCGCAACGCGATCAACATCGGTCTGCCCATCGTCGAGAGCCCCGAGGCCGTCGCGGGCATCCAGGCCGGCGACACCGTCGAGGTGGACCTGGGGGCCGGCGTGGTCCGCAACGCGACGCGCGGCAGCCAGTGGCGCATCGCCCCGTTCCCCAAGGAGATGCAGAAGATTATCGCCGCCGGCGGGCTGATGGAGTTCGTCAAAGAGCAGATCGCCTCGCGCTGAGGGCAGCGCGCGGGCGAAGCGATGTGGGCGCAGGGGCGTCTCGTGAGCCGCCCTTGCGGTCGGCGGGGCGACAGGCAGTGCCCCCCTCGTTCCTCGCTAACAGAGGATGGGAACACGGGTTAGGGCTTGCTTTTTCCGGTTCCGGTCGCTATGGTAGCGCGGCCGTGTGACCCTCAAGACACGATTCAGGAGGCCTGTGATGTCCAAGACTCTCGTGAGCATGATGATGGCAGCCGTCGTGGCCCTGGCCGTCGCCGGCTGTGGCGGCACCCCGACGGAAGACTACGAGCGGACCAGCGACGCCCAGGCGGCGAATGCGGCCGGCGAGGTGTTCCGCGACCCGGCCCTGCGCGACGCGCTGCAGTTGAATCCGGAGATTGCCGGACAGTTCAAGAACGAATTGGACGCCAACGCCCTGCCGGGCGACACGGCGGCGCCCTCGCCGGCTCCGGCTGCCGCCCCGATAACCGAACCTGCTGCTGCCCCTGCCATCGAGACGCCCGCGGCGGAGACACCCGCGGCGGAGACTCCGGCGACGGAGACCCCGGCCGCCGAGACTCCGGCCACGGAGACTCCCGCCACCGAGACGCCTGCTGCCGAGACCCCCGCGACGGAAACGCCCGCCGCCGAGACTCCGGCCGCCGAAGACGACAGCATGTAGGATGGACGGCGCCGGCCGCACCGTGTCGGCGGACCGCCTGCTCGACCACACGAAACGCCACCGCCCTTTCGCCGACATGATCGGCGAGAGGGCGGCGGTTTTCCGGGCGGCTGGGGGTGGACTTGCGGCCGATGCCGCGCGTCATCGCTTCTTCAGGTCCGGCATCGCGCGGTCGAAAAACGGGCTCTTGCCGGTGGCGCTCAGGGGGATGCCCACGGCGGCAAGCACCGGCTGGTCGAAGAGGTTCAGGTTCGAGGCGGCGCGGCCGATGGTGTACATGATGCGGCTGTCGGCGTGGTGCAAGGCGGCCGCGGCGGCGGCGCTGGAGGCCGCGATACCGAGGTCCACGTAATTGAACGCGCAGGCGGCGCCGGCCCGCTCATTGGCCGCGCAGTTCTCGAAACCGCAGAAACCGCAGGTCTTCAGCCCCGCGCGGCGGCTGATCGCCGCCACGAGCACCGCCACCGGCGCGGCCCGCAGGTTCTCCGCGTCGCGCAGGAAGAACGGTTGCTCGGTCTCCCGGGCGATCCGCTCCATCTCGTCGGCCACGGCCTTCTTCTCGGCGCCGTCGAGCACCTTGATGGCGATCACGTCCACGCCGCGCGTCTTCGGGGCAGTGCGGGCCGCCAGACACATCAGGTCGGCCACCACCGTCAGAGCCCTCTGTTCGGACATCGTTCAGACTCCTTCCTCGGAATAGCCCCCGGGCGTGTTGCACGCAGTTTAGCGGGTCGTGCCATGCACGTCGTCGCGGCCCAGCTGCCGGGGCGTCGTCACCGGCTCGGCCGGGAGCTTCGCCGGGGCGGCGCCGAGGGTCGAGTAGACGCCCGCCGGCAGAGTCACGTCGAACGCCATCTTCTCCACCGTGATCGTCAGGTGCCGGCCCAGGTCGGCCACGCCGGCGACGTCGGTCATGCGGAAATCCAGCAGGTGCGGCATGATCGGCCCGTCGTCGCCCACGCGGCGATAGTCGGACCATTCGCCCCAGTGCGGGATGCCGTTGAAGATCGTGTTGAACGCGACGATCATCGCCCGATCCACGCGGTCGTTGACGGGGTGGAAGTAGACGAACAGGCGGTCCTCGTGCCAGTGGCCTGTCACGTTCGGCTGGAACTCCGCCTGGACGACGTTCCAGAGGTTGCCGCCGGCGGGGCTTCGCACCTGGCCCGAGGACGACAGCTTCACGCCGTCGCCCAGCAGCGTAAACGGCATGCAGAACGTCTCGCGCACCAGACGCATCTCGTCGGCCGCCTGCTCGAACATGAACAGCCGCCCCACCGTCTCGGCCGTCACCTCGGCGGGCTTGGTGATCGCCTTGCCACGGAAAAACACGCGCCACGTCGCGCCGTCGTACAGCGACGTGGTCTGCGTCGTGAGGTCGTCGATTCTCATGCGGCGGCTGGTCAGGTCGATGCAGTAGGTTCTGCGGCTCTCGACGGCTTCGAGGCCGCGGCGGTAGTCGCTCCAGCGGGCCTCGATGACAAGGTTCTTCCTGGCGCCCCAGACGTAGGGGTTGCCATGTCCCCAGACCGCGTCGCGGAGGATCGGCTTGACGTCTGCGTCGAGCGCCCCGAGACGCTGCAAGAAGACCTCGGCAGGCGTGCAGCCGCCGAGCGACGCAACGCCCAGACACGCCGCCGCAAGCATCCAGCAGGCGGCCGAGGCCCTATGCCACAGGCGCATTACACAGTTCGCGGGATTTACGATTCGCTCGCTCATGGGCTTTGGATTATACTGGTCGCGCCGCGCTGTGACCAGCGTTTTTGAGCCGCGAGGCGACCGACAGAGTCCGCGTGGGTCCGGCGGACCCACCCTACGGCTGGAGGGGGCGGATTGCACATGGGGCACTCATGCCAAGATCCTGGGCGTACAACTTTCCGTGGGTGGTCCTGGCGGCGGCGCTGCTGCTGACGGGCATCGGCCTGCTGGGCATCTACAGCGCCACGCTCCCGAAGCCCAACGCCAGCCAGGACACCGAGGCCTCGCGCCTCGTGATGATGCAGGTCTTCTACCTCCTCGTCGCACTGGCCATCTTCGTCCTCGTCCAGATGCCCAGCTACCTGAAACTGTCGCGATACAGTTACCTGATCTTCGCCGCCTCGCTTGTGCCGCTCGTGGTGCTCCTGGCGGCGCAGCACTTCGGCGGCATCGAGGGCCTCATCGAGCACCGCAACTACGCCTATAGCTGGTTCCAGATCCCGGTGCCCGGCATGGACTCGAGCCGTCGGCCGAGCATCCAGCCGTCGGAACTGACGAAGATCGCCTTCATCCTGGCCCTGGCGCGCTACCTGACCCATAGCCGCAAGTACCGCACCCTGAAGGGGCTGGCCGCGCCGCTGGCGATGGCGTTGGTCCCGACGTTGCTGGTGATCCGCCAGCCGGACCTGGGCACCGCGATGATGTTCGTGCCGGTGCTCGGGCTGATGCTGCTGGCGGCCGGGGCGCGTCTGCGGCACATGGCGGTCCTGGCCCTGGTGGTCCTGGCCATGACGCCGGCGGCCTATCTGAAGTTCAGTGCCTACCAGCAGCGACGGCTGGACGTGTGGCTGCTGGCCGGCCCGATTGAGCGGTTCCACATGGCGCGGCAGCAGGCCGCCGCCGACAATCGCGAACTCTCGGACGACGAAAAACGCGAGATGGTCGAGCGATTGCGGGAGTCGAAACTGACGCGGCTGTTCCTGGCGGCCGACTACGCCAAATGGTGGACGGGGCGTCACGTGCCGTGGCTGTTCGGCGACAAGGACGCCCGGCGGCGCGGGTGCTACAAGACGCCCTACGACCACGAAATCCACAGCCGGCCGGGCGACTCGGTGAGCGACCAGTACGGCCGCGTGTCGCGGTTCGTGGACACGTGGCTCCTCGGGCCGGGCTACCACGCCTGGCAGGCCAAGGTGGCCGTCGGCCACGGCGGCACGACCGGCGAGGGGCTGGGCCAGGGCAGCCAGACGCGACACCGATTCCTGGCCGAGGCGCAGAACGATTTCCTCTTCGCGGTGATCGCCGAGGAATGGGGCCTCATCGGAGCGCTGCTCGTGGTGGCCCTGTTCACGCTCATCATGGTCTTCGGCGTGGACGTGGGCCTGTCGACCAACGAGCCGTTCGGCAAACTCGTGGCCGTCGGCGTCGTGGCCCTCATCGGGGCCCAGGCCTTCCTCAACATGGCCATCGCCGTCGGCCTGACGCCCATCACGGGCATCCCGTTGCCGCTGATGAGCAGCGGCGGCAGTTCCCTGGTCGCCAGCTACCTGGCCCTGGGCCTGCTGTGCAACGTGGGCCTGCGCCGGTACCTGCTCCCGGAGCCCGCGCCGTTTCGATTCGACGATTGACTAGAACAGCCCGACGACGTTGCCCTGGTCGTCGATGTCGATGTTCCAGGCGGCCGGCTGGCTCGGCAGGCCGGGCATCGTCCGCATCTCGCCGGCCAGCGGATAGAGGAACCCCGCGCCGACGCTGGCCAGGATGTCGCGCACCGGCAGGACGAACCCCGTCGGCCGCCCCTTGAGCTTCGGATCGTGCGACAGCGACAGGTGCGTCTTGGCCATGCAGATGGGCAGGCGGTCGTAGCCGTGCTCGGTGAAGTGACGGATCTTGTCCTCGGCCACGGCGGCGTAGCTGACGCCATCGGCCCCGTACATCTCGCGGGCGATGGTCTCGATCTTCCGCTTGATGGGCCAGTCGTCCTCGTACAGGAGCTTGAACCGGCTGGGCTTGGAGGCCGCCTCGACGACGGCCTCGGCCAGTTCGGCGCCGCCCTTGCCGCCGAGGGCGTGAACCTGGCTGACCTGGGCCGTCTCGGCCCCGGCCGCCACGGCCCGCTCGCGGATGGCCTGGAGTTCCTTCTCCGTGTCGGTCTCGAACCGATTGATCGCCACCACCACCGGGACGCCGTGCTTGCAGGCGTTCTCGATCTGCTTGTCGAGGTTGGCGCAGCCGGCCTCCACGGCCGCCACGTTCTCCTCCAGCAGGTCGGCCCCCAGGGGCTTCCCGGCGACAACCGAGAACCGGCCCGAGTGCATCTTCAGCGCCCGCACGGTGGCCACGAGTACCACGGCGGCCGGCTTCAGGCCGCTCGCGCGGCACTTGATGTTGAAGAACTTCTCCATGCCGATGTCGGCGCCGAACCCCGACTCGGTCACGCAGAACTCCCCGAGCCGCAGGGCCATCCGGTCGGCGATGATCGAGCTGTTGCCGTGAGCGATGTTGGCGAACGGCCCCGCATGCACGAACACCGGCGTGTGCTCCGTCGTCTGCATCAGCGTGGGCTTGATCGCGTCGCGCATCAGGACGGTCATCGCCCCGGCGCAGCGCAGTTGCTCGCACGTGATCGGCTCGTCGAACTTCGTCTGCGCCACGACCATCTTGCCGATGCGCCGCCGCATGTCGTGCAGGTCCGACGACAGGCCCAGGATCGCCATCACCTCGCTGGCCACCGCGATGTCGAACCCGGTGCGACGGACGTTGCGGCCCTGGAGGCCCACGATGATGTCGTCCAGGGCCCAGCGGTCGCTGATGTCCACGACGCGCCGCAGCATCGGCGCCGTGGCGTCAATCGACAACGGGTTGCCGTGATGGATGCTCGCGTCCAGGCATGCCGCCGCGAGGTTGTTGGCCAGGCTCACGGCATGGATGTCGCCCGTCAGGTGCAGGTTGAAGTCTTCCATGGGCAGCACCTGGCTGTACCCGCCGCCGGCCGCGCCGCCCTTGATGCCGAACACCGGGCCGAGCGACGGCTGGCGGATGCACGTCACGGTGCGCTTGCCGATGTAGTTCAGCGCCAGCGACAGGCCGATCGTCGTCACGGTCTTGCCCTCGCCGAGCGGCGTCGGCGTGATCGCCGTCACGTCGATGTACTTGCCCAGCGGCCGATCCTTCAGCCGGTCCAGCAGCGACAGCTTCACCTTGGCCTTGTAGTTGCCGTACAGCTCCAGCTCATTGCCCTCGATGCCCAGGCCCGAGGCGATGGAGCGAATGTCTTCCAGCGGAATGCTGTGTGCAATCTCCAGGTCCGACTTCATGGTCCGGCTCCTTCTGTGGCAGGCGGCAACAGGATGATCCCCATGCGGCGCCTCAACGCACTGCGCCGCACGCGCGAACCGACGCCCGGCATTATCGCGCGCGGGGGCCGTCGGTGCCTGTGCCTTGCATCACAATCCATCGTCGCGGCGCGACGGCCGCACGACCTCGTACACGACGTGCTGCGGCGCGGAGTCGGGCCGGGCGATGGTCAGCAGCGGCCTCAGCACCCCGGCCGCCTCCAGGCGAGCGAACAGGTCGCGGTCGAGACCCGGCGGCCACCCGTAGTTGCCCGGGGCGCTGAACCGGTCCACCTCCAGCCAGTTGACGTAGACGTGGGTGATGTCGAGATCCTTGAACAAGCGCAGACCACGGGCCTTCAGTTCGTCCGGCGTGGCACTTTCGCCGTAGAGCGGCTCGATCCACGGGCGATCAAAGACCGTGTTGTAGACCACCGGCACGTTGAAGTACAGCGTCCGCGCCTCGCCGACCAGGCCGACCACGGGCGGGAACTTGCGGCCGCTAGTCAGGTCGTTGATCATGCGCACCACGTGCGACGAGTAGGTCCACAGGCGGTCGGTCGAGTCGGGGTGGTACGTGAAGGCGTAGCCCTCGGGCCCCAGCGGGGCCGCGGCGTCGGCCAGCAGCGAGACGTACGCGCCGCGGCTTTGCAGCATCTGGAGATCGACCATGAAGGTTACCCCCAGGTGCAGCGCGACGGCCGCGCCGAGAATCCACCGTGCCCAGGCCGCGCGGAAGGCCACGCACCCTGCCCCGGCCGTCAGCGCCAGCAGCACCCATGCCGGCGCCAGGTGCCGCATGACGCGGTGCGTCAGGCAGAACCACACCACGACCGTGACCAGGACGATCCCGAGCAGCACCACCCCCCTGCGGCGCCACGGGCGATGGGCCAGCGCGAACGGGGCCGCCAGCAGCACCGCGCCGCCGAACAGGAACGACGGCCACGTACTCGGCGGCGCGTCGGCCGAACCGATCAGCGCTTCGGCCAGGGCGTGCCACGTCATCGCGCCCGGCGAATGGTGCTCGGTGAAGTGCCGGGCCATCTCGCTGGTCCATCCGGCCGGCCCGCCGAGCCACGTCGAGAGCACGGGGAAGAACGGGTTGCCCGTCAGGACGAGGTTGCGGATGTAGAACGGCGCCCCGACGACGGCCGCCGCGATGGCGAATGCCAGCAGGGGCCGCCACGTGATGCGCCGCGCGGCCAGGGCCGCAAGGCACACGATCGCCGCCGGCGGCAGAACGAAGACGGCGCTGGTGAGCTTGATGCTCAGCGTCATGCCGACGGCCACGCCCAGAAGCACGGCCGGGCCGACGGCTCTCGGGCCTTCCGCAGCGTCCTGGTTCCTGCGTTGCCACAGGACGGCGGCGCAGAGCAACGCGGCAGCGACGTAGAAGCTCAGCACGCCCTCGACGAAACCGAGAACCGAGACGCGCAGAATCCAGGGCACCGTCAGATAGAGCACGGCGGCGAGCAGCCCGGCCCGCAGGCTGAACAGCCGCCGGCCGAGGCACACCAGGGCCAGCGCCGCCCAGACCGTGCACGATCCGGCGATCACCTTACCCATCATGGCTCCCTGGGCAACGTCCCGCGTCCAGGACATGCCGGCGTAATAGAGCATCTCAACGGCCATGGGGAAATAGGAGTAGACGTTGTGCGGCAGTTCCGTGATGCTGCCCGCCCGGTGCCATTCGGCGGGCACGGCGGCATGGTACTCCATCGTGTCGTACTCGACGCACGGTGTCGCGGCGCCCCAGAGGACGACGGCCGCCAGGACGACGATCATGCCGACCAGCACCCAGTCGGCGGCTTGGAGTTCGGCCAGGCAGTCACGTAGCGAGCCTGCCGGACTGCCTTTGTCCGGCATGAGGCCTCGCCGGCGTCGGCGGGCTCTGTCCCACAATGACCACGCGAGCCACAGCGGGAGGAGATCCACCAGGACGTCGAAGCCGGTGATGCCGTCAATGAAGACGGCTGCAATGAGGATGGCCAGCCCCATGGCGAAACCCAGCACGGTCCGTTCGAGCGACAACAGGCCGCGGACTCGTCGCAGCGTCACTTTGCCCAGGACCGCTACCATGGCGCCGATCAGCAAGGCGTGAACAACAGCCCGCAGCGGCGCGAAGAACATTGATCGCGTGCCGGTCAGTTCGAGGAAGGTCCAGAGGGCGACAAGAAGCACAAGGACGACAGCGAGCACTGCGATTCGAGTGGGTCGGCCGACAAGCGGCCGCGACGCCGTCGTCTCATCCATCGTCGCGTTCCTCGTCCAGTCGGAACAACCGCCGCAGCACGCGCATGCTCATCTGGGCATGGCCGTCGCGGCTCTCGGTCTTCAGTTGCTCGATCGGTTCGTGCAGGAGCTTGTGGACGATGCGGTGGGCGGCCAGACGTATTTCGTTGCGCGTCGCCGCGCCGATGTCCTCGCCGAGGCGCTTCAGCAGCCGCTCGACTTCCTCGTCGCCGATCTCGTGCAGGCGCGCCTCGAGCCGCTCCACCAGCGGGCCCACGTCGCGCACCTCGAACCAGTCGATGAACGCCGAGACCTCGTCGTCGATGATGGCCGAGGCCACGTCCATCTCGCGGCGCCGCAGCTCCAGGTTCTGCCCCACCTCGCGGGCGAGCCGCTCCTGGTCGTACAGGTGCACGCCGGCGACACGCGCGGCCGCAGGGTCCACGTCGCGCGGCACGGCCAGGTCCAGGAGCATCCAGTCGCGCCCGCCGCGCTCCGCCTGGAGCCGCTCGATCCGCGCCGCGTCGAGAATCGGCTCGGGGCTGGCCGTCGAACTGACGACGATGTCGCTGCCGCGCAGGCACTCGTCGAGGCACTCCCACGACACGGCCCGGGCCGAGAGGCGCGCGGCCAACTGGTCGGCGCGCGCCGCCGAACGGTTGACGATGGTCACGCCGCCGCAGCCGCACGACTGAAGGTGGACCGCGGCCAGCTCGGCCGTCTCGCCGGCGCCGATCACCAGAACGCGCTTGCCGCCGAGGCCGCCGAAGACCCGCGCGGCGAAATCCACCGCCACCGAGGCGACGCTCGTGCGGCGGCGGCCGATCTCCGTGGCGCCGTGAACGCGCTTGGCCGCCGCGAAGGCGCGGTGAAACAGGCGGTTCAGAAACTTCCCCGTGGCCTCGGCCTCCACCGCGCGGATGAACGCCGCCTTCACCTGGCCGATGATCTGCGACTCGCCGACGACCATGCTGTCGAGGCTGCTGGTGACCATCATCAGGTGCCGCACGGCCGCCTCGGTGTCCAACCGATAGATCATGGGCGTCAACTCGGCGACGTCCAGACCGTGGAAATCGGCCAGCGCGCCGACCAGGTCGTCGGCCGTCGGCGGCGCGGCCACGGGCGACGCCGCGTACACCTCCACGCGGTTGCACGTGGACAGGATCACGAACTCCGCGTCGTCGAAACGAGCCGTCAGCACCGCCAGCGCCCGGTCCGCGGCGGACTCGTCGAACGCCAGACGCTGCCGCACGTCCAGCGGCGCCGACTGGTGATTCACTCCGATGCAGAGAATCTTCACGAGGACTCCTCAGACTGCGTTCGCATCGTCGTCGTCAGCGATGCCGTAATGCTCCAGCACGCGGCGCACCGCGCTGTCCAGCGCCGTCTGTCCCTGGCGTGCGGCTTTCAGAAGCTCATCCGAGGCCAGGTCCGCGGCGATGCGCCGCCGCACGGTCTCGTCGTCCACGCGCCGCTGAACCAGCACCCTCGCAGCGGCCAGGGCCTCCAGGAGCGGGCCGTAGGCCGCGTCGAACTGCTCTTCCAGTCGCCGGCGAAGGCGACCCGCCAGCGACGGGCTCGCGCCGCCCGTGGACACCGCCACCGTCAGCAACCCCCGCCGCAGCACCGACGGCAGAATGAAGTCGCAGCACTCGGGCCGGTCCACGACGTTGCACAGAACGCCGCGCGCGCGACAATCGGCGAACACCCGCGCATTGACCTCCGGCGAATCCGTCGCCGCCACGACCAGCGCCGCGCCGTCGAGCAACGCCGGCCCGTAGGCGGCCTCGCACAGTTCCACGCCGCACAGGCCACGCAGCGCGTCGTCGATCCGCGGCGCCACCACGCGCACGCTTGCCCCGGCCTCCAGCAGCGCCGAAGCTTTCTGCAACGCCACGCGCCCCCCGCCCACCACCACGCAGCGGCGGTCGGTCACGTCAAGCATGATCGGATAGTACGTTCGCGGCATCGTGGCCTCGAGATCGCAGTCGCCGGAAGGCGGGCCCCGGCACTCCCACGCGGCAAGGTTCTTTCCCCGTGGCACGGGCATCTTGCCCGTGAGTCGCAGGGCCATCCTGGCCCTGCACAACGCAGTTCGTCCACGGGCTCTTCTGCCCGTGGGACGCATGGGCAGGATGCCCATGCCACGATGTGGCGCTGCGGCACCCGGCGCGGCGTGTGCCGACGGCTACGCCTCGTCGTCCTCGTCGTCAAAGTAGACCGGCGCGCTCTTCTTGAACTCGCGGACCGTCGGCAACAGAAGGTAATCGGTCACGCCCAGCGCCTCGGCCCACTGCGCCGCCAGGGCCGCACACGCCTCGTCGCTCGGACCGTGGATCATCGTATAGAGGGCATACGGCCACTGCGTTCCCCGCGGGCGGCGGTAGGCGTGCGTCACCTCCGCGTGCGCCGCCAGGGCCGCACCCACCGCGTCGGCCCGGTCGTCCGGCACACTCCAGACCGCCAGGACGTTGCCCTGGAGCCCGACGTGCCGCTGATTGACGATGGCCGCCATCCGCCGCAGGCGACCGTCCGCCTTCATCGCCCGGAGCCGTTGCAGCACCTCGTCCTCGCTCAGGCCGCAGCGACGCGCCGCCTCGGCGTACGGGGCCGCCGTGTGCGGCAACCCGTCCTGCAACGCCCGTATCAGCCGCCGGTCACGAGGATTCACCGCTTGCCTGCGCCTCCGGTGCGGCTTCGTCCGCGTCGTCGGTCTCGGACTGGTCGCCTGCCGGAGCGTGGCGCTCGACGAAGCCTTCCGGCCGCGGAATGCCCAGCAACTCCAGCGCGTCGCGCCGGATCAGCTGCTCGATCACCTCGCGCGGCAGCACGTACTCCGCCGCCGACCGCTGCGGCGAGCACTGGTGGTACAGCAGCGCCATGGCCTGCCGCGGACGCACGAACGGGAAGGCCGACCCGAACAGCACCTTGTCGATAACGCCCGCCTCGTACGCCCGGGCCAGCGCCCGCGACAGCGCCAGCGGCCGCGCGGCCAGGTGCGACGTGTCGGCGTACACGTGCGGCGATTTCTCCAGCAGCACCAGCGTCTCGTCCAGGTACGGGTACCCGAGCCCGGCGACCAGAATCCGCAGTTCCGGGAACTCGCGCACGACCCCGTCCAGCAGATCCGGCCGCGCGTAGGCCATCACGGCGTCCGGCACCCACTGCGACGGGCAGTCCACGATCAGCGGCAGACCGCGCTCGCAGCAGGCCTCGTATACGGCCAGCGCGCGGCTGTCGGTGGGATGCACGTTCTGGCACGGCGGACAGATCGTCACGCCGCGGAATCCCCACTCGTCCACCGCCTCGGCCAGCCGCTGGGGCCACGACTCGTCGGCCGGGTCCAGCCCGACAATGCCGATCTGGTGCTTGCCGCGCAGCCCCACGTGACGCCCGACGAACTCCACCGGAACGTCGGCCCCGAGACGCCGCGCGCTGAACCCCAGCACCAGGGCCAGGTCCACCGGCTGCATGGCGTCCAGATGGTCCGAGCAGTCGGCGGCCAGGTGTATGGCGGCTTCGCCGTTGGCCGTCGTGGCCAGGCCGGCGTCCTGCGGCCGGCTCCAGACGTGAGTATGGCAATCGACAATCATGGTCGCTCCGGGCCCTGACATCACTGACGCACCCATGGTAGCAGCCCCGCCCGCCGCCGTCAACGCGTGCGCACCGTGGCACCCGTCGGAGGGCGCACGTCATGTTTGTAGGTACACAGGCTCTCGCACTGCAGAAACGGGGGTGCCACACTTTGGAGGCCGGACGAAGTCCGGACCAAAGTGTGCGCTGTGTGACGGAGTACAGGCAGAGGCGGCTTCCTGCGGCGCACACTTTGGCGCCGCCTGCGGCCCTCGACTGTGCTCGGGCCAGGACGTCGCTCCAAAGTGTGGCACCCCTAACCACAAACGTGACGTACACCCTCCGTCGGAGGGCATCGGCAAAAAAAGCAAGCCTGTCAGACTCGTGCGAGCAACTGCGTGGCCAGGGTTACGCATGTTACTCAGAGCGACAGGCCTGCTTAATGGGTCGCCGGACTGCTGCGCGGCTGGGGCGAGACCCCCCGTGCGTCCCGCCGCGGCCCGCCCGAAGGCGGCATCGGTCCGGCTATGTCTTATCCGAATCGTCCGAGGCCTTGGGTCGCCGCGACGGGGCGGCCGTGGGCGCCGTGGCGTCCTGCGAATCCGCCGCACGCGACGCACGCGACACCGGTCGATCCGGCCCGAGGCCGCGATGGGCCGATGTCGTCGGCACCGCCCGCAGACGACGGCACGGCGGCTCGTCAAAATCCGACAACTGGCCGCCCATGTGGTTGACCTTGTCCCAGCCCATGCCTGCGAACCAGCAGACGTTGCGGCACCCGCACGTGAAGCACGGGCCCACGTTGTACACGTTCATCGAACGCCGGGACGGCGACTGTGTCCCTGAGGTCTTCCTGTGGTCGTTCATGGCGGAACCTCCCGGCCGCGAGACGGAGTCGGTCGGCGGATGCGGATACCCGCCGATCGACACCCGTTGCCTCGCAGTGCTCGCTTGGCACAGCTTCCTACCCCTCGGTCGCTTCTTCTGGTTCCGATTCGCTGCCCGCGACAGTGCGCTTCAATCCATGCAACCTGGGACGCCCCCGCGACCCTCAACACCCAGCACTGTCAACGTGCCACATCACCCCTCACTATGTGCAACCAGCGTACCACGAGCGCCCAGAAAACAGTGTCGCCAACCCTAAGGCGTTGCCAGTCAATATCTTAGAACTGAGTCCGAATTGCTCAAAGGAAGGCCGTTGGAGCAAGAGACTGACAACAACGTGGGCAGTTTGGCGACAGGTTTGCGAATAATCAGTGAACCAGCACCGGAAACCAGCACTAATCCCTCAGAAAGCCCGCCAACTTTGTTGCCGGGTCCATGTGCCAACGTTGTGGGCGCGCCACCTTTCCCGCCACGGCCTGCGGCCTCACCCACCGCCCCACGGATCGTACCACGCCGACGGCACTGCGGTTCGGGAAATCCAGCAGATATGCACTCAGGGTCACGCCAGACCGTAGCGGAGGAGTTTCTTGCGGAGGCCTTCGCGCGAGAGGCCCAGGAGGCGGGCCATCTGCGACTTGTTGCCGGCGGCGGCGCGGCGGGCGTCGTCGATCATGCGGCGCTCCAGCGACTCGACGCGCTCGGGCAGGGTGCCGCCGGCGGCCGGGTCGCCTGCTGCGGCGGCGGTCGGCAGCGTGACGCCGCGGATCTTCTCCGACAGATCGTCCAGCCCGAGTTCCGGGCGATCCACCGCCAGAATCAGGCTGCGCGAAATCTCGTTCTCCAGTTCGCGGACGTTGCCGGGCCAGTCGTACGCGGCCAGGTGCTTCAGGGCCGGCGGGCTGAATCCCGTGGCCGAACGGCCGAACCTCTGGCGCAGGCGGTCCAGAATCCGCAGCGCCATGGCCGGAATGTCCTCGCGCCGTTCGCGCAGCGGCGGCAAGTGCAACGTCACGACGTTCAGCCGGTAGAACAGGTCCTCGCGGAATCGCCCGGCGCGGATCTCCTCCGCCAGGTTCCGGTGCGTGGCCGACAGGATGCGCACGTCGACCGACCGCGTTCGCTGCGACCCGACGCGCTCGAACCGCTTCTCCTGGACGACGCGCAGAATCTTCGCCTGCGTCGCCAGGCTCATGTCGGCGATCTCGTCGAGGAAGATCGTGCCGCCGTGGGCCGCCTCGAGCTTGCCGACGCGGCGCTCGACGCCCGTGGCCACGCCCTTCTCGATGCCGAACAGCTCGGCCTCCAGCAGCGTGTCCGGGATGGCCGCGCAGTTGACGTCGATGAACGGTTTGTTGCGGCGCCGGCTGCTGAAGTGGAGGCACTTGGCCAGCAGCGTCTTGCCTGTGCCCGACTCGCCGGTGACCATCACCGAAACGTCGGTGTCGCTGACGCGGCGAGCCGTGTCCAGAACGGCCTGAATCTGCGGGCTGTTGCCGACGATCTCGCTGGCGCAGAACGAGTGCTCCAGCGTGACCTGGAGCCGCGCGTTGGTGCTGTCCAGCGCGTCGCGGTCGCGCTTGACTTCCTCGAATTCGCGGGCATTCTGGACGGCCACGGCCGTGGCGCTGGTAAAGGCCTGGGCCAGACGCTCATCGGCTTCATCGAACGGAGTGCCGTCGTTCTTGTTCAGAATCTGGAAGACGCCGATGGATTGCCCGTCGCGCGTGATCATGGGTACGGCAAGCATGCTCCGGGTTTTGAAGTCGGGGCCCTGCCCGAGGGTGGGATTGAACCGCGGGTCGGTCGAGGCGTCGGGCACGTTGCTCAGCCGCCCGGTCCGCAGAACGTCGCCGGCGATGCCGCAATCCGCCGGCATCCGCAGCGGCTCGTCCGGGATGCCCATGGCGACGCGCGTGTACAGCTCGTTGCGGTCGCGGTCAAACATCCAGACGGTGCACCGCTGCGCGTCCAGAGCCCGCGCGCCTTCGTTGGCAATCTCCAGCAGCAGTTCGTTCAACGGGCGCAGCGTGTTGATGCGGTTGACGGCGTCAATCAGCGACTCCAGCCGACGCGACATCAGGCTCTCGGTGCTTGCACGTTCGCTCATGAAGGCCCCCGGGGTTGCCGACGACGTACGGCGGCATTATAATCCCCGGTTCGTCGCGTGTCGAGCCGCCTTGACGTGCCGCTCCCCGAAACAGAAGGAGGTCGTGCGTTGTCACCCTGTCGTCGCCGCACAGTCCTGTTGGGTTCCTTGGCCATTGTCCTGGCGTCAGCCGTTCTGATGCCTGTGGCGCCGACCGGCGCCCAGAGACCCATCGCCGAGAAGCCCGGCGCAGCCGGGGCCGTCCAGGCTCCTGCGGCGTCGGCCAATCCTCTGGCCGCGCGACTGGCGAGGCTGACGGCCGACCCGAAATTCGCCAAGGTGCGACTGGCGGCCCACGTCGTGGACGTCCAGTCGGGCCAGGTGCTGCTGGCCGCCGACGAGAACACGCCGATGACGCCGGCCAGCACGATGAAACTGGCGACCACGGCGGCCGCCCTGCACGTGCTCGGCCCGGACTTCAAGCTGCGGACCGTCGTCGGGCTCCTCGGCGACGACCTGGTGATCGTCGGCGGCGGCGACCCGAACCTGTCGGGGCGATTCTACGGCGGCGACATCACGGCCGCCGTCAAGCGATGGGCGGCCGTCCTTCGCGGCCGGGGCATCACCGCCGTCAAGGGCGACCTCGTCCTGGACGATTCCCTGTTCGAGGCCCAGTGGACGCACCCGAACTGGCCGGCCGCCGACTTCCAGTGGTGGTACCAGGCCCCGGTGGGCGCCCTGGTGCTGAACGATTCCTGCGTCGAGCTGCGCGTCCGTCCCGGCGCCACGGACGGCGCCGCGGCGATCGTTCGCGTGGCGCCGATGACCGAATACGTCACGTTGGTGGGCCAGATTCAGACGCGCGCCGGCGGCGGCAACAACCCGCGCATCGACCGCGTCCGCGGCACCGAACGGTTCCAGCTCGGCGGCACGGTGCCCCTCAAGAGCGGCACGCAGACCTACTTCCGGACGGTGCACGATCCGGGCCTGTTCGCGGCGACGGTCATCCGCGAAACGCTCCAGGCCGAAGGCGTGACGGTGGCCGGCCAGGTGGTCCGCCGCCGCGTGTGGACGGACGGGTGGCACCTGCCCCCGGGGTTCAAGGCCGTGGTGATTCACAACTCGACGCTGGGCCAGTCGGTGGCCGTGGCCAACACGCGAAGCCAGAACCTGTACGCCGAGTGTATCGTGAAGGTGCTGGGGGCTCACGCGTCGAGCAAGGAACGTCCGTGGCCGGCGGCGCAGGGATCGTGGGCCCTGGGGTGCCGCACGGTCGCCCAGACGCTGGCGGCCATGAAGGTGCCGACCGACGGCTGCGCGTTCGACGATGGGTGCGGTCTGAGTCGCCGCAATCGTCTGACGGCGCGGACACTGACGGAGTTGCTGGTGACGATGCACCGCGGGCCGCACGCGGCCGTGTGGTTCGACTCGCTGGCCGTCAGCGGCGACGGCGACGGGTCGTTGCGGTCGCGGATGCGCGACGAGTCGGTGCGCGGACGCGTACACGCCAAGACGGGCTCGCTGCGCGACACGCGCAGCCTGGCCGGCTACGTCCGGACCGTCAAGGGCCGCACCATCGCCTTCGCGCTGATGGTGGACCAGTTGCCGTACAACAGCTACCATCACAGCGCGGTGAAGCAGTGGATGGACGACACGTGCCGCGACCTGGTGGCGATGTGGTGAAAGGATGAGATCATGGCGGACACGTTTCGCAGGGACGCACTTCACGGCAAGACGCTGGGCGACGGCTGCGTGACGGAATCGCCGCGCCGGGTGCCGGTGCGCAGCGACGTGGACGTGCTGGTCTGCGGCGGCGGGCCGGCCGGCGTCACGGCGGCACTGGCCGCGGCGCGGCAGGGCGCGCGAACGCTCCTCGTCGAGCGCTACGGCATGCTCGGCGGCGTCTGGACCGCCGGCCTCATGAACCCGTTCTTCGAGTGCATGGACCGCGGCTGGATCGTCCAGGAACTGGTGGACCGTCTGCGCGCCGCCGGTGCCCTGCGCAACTGGTACTACAGCCACACCTTCGACACCGAAGTCATGAAGCTCCTGCTGGAGGAGATGGCGACGGCCGCGGGCGTCACGCTGCTCTATCACACGCTGGTGGTCGATGCGATTGTGGAGGACAGCCGCCTGCGCGGCGTGGTCCTCGAGAGCAAGGCCGGCCGCGAGGCGGTCACCGCCAAGGTCGTCGTGGACGCCACCGGCGACGGCGACGTGGCGGCGCGGGCCGGATGCCGCTACGAGTTCGGCCGCCCGAGCGACGGGCTCTTGCAGCCGATGACGCTGATGTTCGAGATTCGCGGCCTCGGCGACTGGGAGATGAACGACGCCCGCGTCCTCTACGACGCGATGACCGAGGCCATGGCACGCGAGAAGATCCCGTACGAGATGCCGTTCTCGCGATCCAAGGCCGTGCCGTGGATCATCTCGGCCCCGCCGCGCGGCACCGGCGACGTGCAACTGACCCACGTGTATCGCATGAACACGCTCGACCCGACGGACCTGACGCGAGGCACGATCGAGGCCCGCCGCCAGGCGCACCAGGCCATGGCGGTCCTGAAGCGCGTGCCCGGGCTCGAAGGCATCGAGCTGGTGCAGACCGCGCCGCAGATCGGCGTGCGCGAGGGCCGCCGCGTCCGGGGTCGCCACTGGCTGACCGTCGCCGACCTGAAGGCGGGCCGCCGGTTCGACGATGCCGTGACGTCGTGCGGTTTCGTCGTGGACATTCACGACGTGGAAGGGCGCGCCGAGGGCGCCCAGAAGCCGCTCATTCGCATCCAGCCCTACGAGATACCGTACCGGTGCCTCGTGGCCGAGGACGTGCGGGGCCTGCTGCTGGCGGGTCGCTGCATCAGTGGCAGCCACGAGGCCCACGCGTCGTACCGCGTCACCGGCACCTGCGCCGCCATGGGTCAGGCGGCCGGGCTGGCCGCGGCCTGGACCGCCGCCGACAATGGCGCCGATGTGGCCGAACTGCCCGGCGAGCGGCTGCGCGCGTTCCTGGCCGACCACGGCGCCCGGTTCCTCGACGACGGCATGACAATGAGCGTGCCCGAGAAAGAATGACTGGCGGCCCAGGGCCTCCCCCTGGATCGCCCCCACGGAGCCAAACCATGCTCAAGCCGGGTTCCATCGCGATTGCGGCCGTTCTGCTTTCGGCCATGTCCGGGTCGGCGGCCGCAGCTCCGCGCCGGGCCACGTTGACCCTCGAGGATCGCGTCTTGGCGAGCGATCTGGTTGTGGTGGGACGGATCGTCTCGCTCGACGACAACTTCGGCCTGACCGATCCGCCCGGCATGCTTCGCGGCAAAATCATGGTCGATCGCACCCTCAAGGGCGACCACGAGGGACGCGTCGTCGAATTTCTCTATCGCAACCCGCCGGCCGATCCTCGCGCGGTACGCGAGGCACCGCCGATCTACCGCATGGATCAGGAGGAGGTCTGGCTGCTCAAGCGGCACGAGACCCTCGCCGGCCACTACCTCGTGGTCGCGCCGCACCAGGCCGAGCCGCCCTCCCGCGCCGAAACGATTGCCAAGGTGATTGCTGCCGCAGCCGATCCGCTCAAGGCGCTCCGCGAGGCCGATAACGAATCGCGTCTGCGGCTCAGTGCGGCTTACATTATTCTTCGTGAGGCGGTGCCGGCATCGCAAGTGCCCGCGCCAAAGCCCGACAACCAGCCCGCGAACGGAACGGGCGACGCGCCGCCGCGGGGCGACGCCGGTTACGAGTTGCTCGACGCCGCGGTGCTGGACAAGGCCGTCCGCGCCGCCGCCGATACGTTTGCCGCCGAGTCGTTTGAAGTGAACGAGTTGTCCCGCCGCACTCTGGCCCGTGTGGGGTGCCCCGTGGACGCTCTGGAGTCGCCGCTGCCGGCTGTGCGGGCGACGACCACCGAGCAGATTCGCTTGTACCAGAAGACCCACCAGGACGCCTGGGCCGCAGCCATCCGCAAATGGTGGACCGACCATCGCGACGCAATCACGCGCTACGTTCCGAAGCCGCCACCGCGCAGCTCCGCTCTCCCGCCCGATAGTGCCGGATCCGCTCGCGATGCAGCCCAATCACCCGCCGCAACACCCGGCGATGTCGCTCCCGCCGCGCAGCGAACCCCGTCCCCCTGAAGGAAACAGACCTCCGCCCCTGCCGGTCCGTCGCCGACGCACCAACGCCAGAGTTCATGGCCACTCGCCGCGGCTTTGTCACAGAAGAAAACGGGCAGAACGCGTCAGCGCCCTGCCCTGTGAGTCGAATGGAGGCAAACCGGAATGTACCCGTGGGGTGCTTTCGGGAGGTCTTCTGGCTCGCCCCCAGGAGCCACCTCTATCTGGTCCCGCGGTCAGGGCACACTCGATCCGGTGGTTGGGGGTTCCACCTTTTTGAAGCGCAGCCTCATGCCACTGAAGGCAAATCCGTTCTGCCTCGGCAGGTACCCTCGAAGGGATGGTGACATGCCACACGCTGCCCCCAAGAGGGTGGCCCGAAGGCCGAATCTTCATGTTCGCCGCTTGCTGAGGCGTTTCAGTTCAGCCTGGTCGCCTGCGACAAGAGCCTCCTTCTTGGCGCGGGACCATTTCTTGACCTGAATCTCACGCACTCGGGCGTCCGAAAATGTGGCATGAGGTTCTGAGTGAACCAGCTGGACGGGCAACCTGATTCTGGTAAAGAGGGGGCCGCGGCCGGTGTTATGCACGTGAAGGCGAGAAAGGATATCCTCGGTGCTGCCGACATAGAGGTTGCCATCGGCACAGCGCAGGATATACATATGAAAGGTCTGCTCGTCGGCCATCTCGTCCCCGGAACCCGGAATAGGTCAAGCCATGCGGGCGGTGCCCTTCGACTCCCTCCCGTTGGTCGCTCGCTTCCTTCGGCTCGCTCCACTCACTCAGGACAGGCAGGACACTCGACTCAAAAGGGCAGGCGGGCCATGCGCGATGCGATGTATCCTACAAGTCCGGGTGGCTTGCCACGAGCGAAAAAGGGCAGACGCGCCAGCGCCTGCCCTTTTGAGTCGAGTGGAGGCAAGGGGAGTTGAACCCCTGACCTTCTGGATGCCATCCAGACGCTCTCCCAACTGAGCTATGCCCCCGTAGGTTGTCCTGAGCACCGGTGCTATGGGACCACCAGTGCAGCAGCAGATTATACCACCAGTCGGACCAATGTCAACCGTCTCGCGGCCACGGATTTCGCAGCGGCAGTTTTCGGTGTCGCCGGCCCCTGGGGAATTCTATGATGGTGTCCATGGCCTGCCGCAACGGCGGCGGTTCGGTGGTCGCGTCGCGCGGCCCCGGCGGCGGGCGACCCTTCCGGCTCCTTCTGGAGGCACATGTCATGGCAGGTCCTCGCGGCGTTTCCCTGTGGCGCGTGGCGGCAACGGTGGTGGCGGCGGTCCTGGTTCTCGGCGCCGGAGCTCTGCGGGCGGCCGCCCAGGAGGCCGATGCCGCGGCGCTCGACAAGGCCGTGGCCGCCCTCCGCAACATCGACCCGGCGGCCATGACCGACGAGCAGAAGCAGGCCAAGGCCGCGGCCATCTCCGAAGCCTGGCAGGTGCTCCTCGGGGCGGGCAAAGCCGGCGCCGCCCGACTCAAGACCGAAATCCAGACCCTCGACAAGGCCAAGGAGACCGACGCCTTCTTCCGTCTCGGCGCCGCCAGCCTGCTCTGGCAGATCGGTTCGCTGGACGAGGCGCCCACCATTGCCGCCCAGTGGCGAGCCGCGCCGCAAACGGTCAATTACAACTACGTGTTCTTCGTCGCCTTCGAGGCCGCCAAGACTCAGGACGAGCGGGCCCTGGACATGCTCAAGGCGTGCCTCGGCGAAGACAAGGGCTCCGTTTTCATCCCGGACCACGCCCTCACCATCAACTGGCCGCTGTCGCAGTCGTTTCTGTGGGAAACGTTCGGCCCCCAGGGCCTTCCCGTCCTGTTGGAGGCGCTCAAGACGTCGGACCACGCGGTCGAACTGAAGACGGCGGCGATTCTGCTGACGCGGGCGCAGGCCACCGAGGCGCTGCCGATCCTTCGCGCGAAACTCCTGAAGCACGCCGACGCCGAGGTCCGCCGCATGGCCGTGCGGTGCCTGGGCCTGTTCGGACATCCGGACGACTACGAGATGCTGGTGGCCGGACTGAAGTCCCAGGATCCGCAGGACGTGTGGTACCACCTGTTCGCGCTGTACGAATACGAGGACCTGCGGGCCGTGCCGCACGTGGCGCCGCTGCTGGAGTCGGCCGACGAGAACGTCCGGAGCGAGGCGTTCGCCGTGTTGACGCACCTGAAGACGCCGGCCGGGCTGGAGGCGATTCGCCGCCATGGCGACAAAGCCACGAGCGACCAGGAGAAGCAGGCCGCCAAGGAATTCGTCGGGGAAGTGCTCGCGGGCGCGGGCATCACGTGGGACCAGTACGAGGCGAAGTCGGCAGCGGAGCGCGACGCCTTGATGGCCGCGGCGCGGGCGCGCGACAGCGAGCGGTATGCGGCGAAGGCCGACGACCGCAAGCTGACCCGCGAGGACCTGGCCAAGGCCGCCAAGGGCTGGAAGGACGCGCACCGGATCACCGGCGGCGCGTTCGAGTGGGTGGAGGACCGGCACATAGTGGCCGTGGCGACGCCTGACGATCTGGATTTGCTGCGCGAGGTGGAGGGGGCACTCTACTGGCGACTGTCGGACGAGTGCCTGTACGAGGTGCAGATCATCAACAACCTGATCCGCCGCATCGGCCGCAGCCGGTACCGCGCCGAGCCCGGCATCGCCGAGAAGGTGACGGCCCCGGCGCCCAAGGCGCCGTGATGGCGGGCGTCGCGGCACACCCCCCTCCGGCGGGGCATGGCATGACACCCGGTGGGAACGAAGACAGTATACTGTCCTCGGGCACCCGGGTGACGGCAAAGCGGCTTCCGGGCTGTTTTCGGGGCGGATCGCCGGGGCCTCTGACGAAGGGGGATAGCTTTTCCGGTGCCCAAGCGTCGTATTGTTGTCTGAGGCGCCCGGCTGTGTGGCTGGGCAGCCTTCAAATGTGAGATGTCGGCATAGAGGGGTGTGAGCATGGTTAGCCATCAGATCACTGCGATGTTTCTGGGGGTGACCCTAGCCAGAACGGTTCTTGCTATGTCCGGAACGGCTGGTGGAGCGGAGGTCATAATTGACCTCAGACAGCTAAACGATCCGGCCAAGGCGGAACAGACGCTTCAGACCACAATCGAACTGGTCCAGAAGCTAGCTACCGATGATCGCAAGGCAAGGGCGGCTCTTGATGCAGCCGTGTCTGCGGATACGATAACCACGGCTCTCAAAAGCAAGCTCAAAAAGCTTCTAAGACGACAGCAGACCAAGGTGACCCCGCGGGGGGAGTTTGAAGACCCAGAGGATTATGGCAAGAGAGTGGAGCAATACAACAAAGAGACCGACGCTATCGTCGATAGTATTCGGCGGATAGGGATTCTCATTGATCAACGTCGCTCCGCACTGGAGAGGACGGTGAGGCCAGAGATTCCCAGTTATAGCCTGTATTTACCAATAAAGGTCGGGCTATACGACGTCAAACATCACTCGTTCGCCATCTCTGCTGATCTAGTGGCCAAGCCTGGGAAAGTCATATTGACCGAAGGGCGAGGTCGTATGTGGTCTGAGAACAGAAACGAACTTTACCGGACGTCTCCAGACCCCACGAATCCCGGCCTCGCCATCTGGCTATGTGACAGGGCTTGGCAAGCTTCTACCCTAGATGTCTCAGGTTTTGTTGATTTGCAGGCAGCGAAGAGATGGAAGGAGGACTTCGTGGCGTCGCAGAAGTACTTGAAACTGAAGCTGCGGAGGCCACCTCGTATCAAGCTCAATGTGGACGCGGGGAGGGACGGGTGGAGTGGTTTTCTCGGCGTTTTGGGGAATGCGGCCACTGGGGTCCCCGTAACAGTACCATGTCTCCCTGCCTGCAGAGTCTATTCCATAGATGTGGAGCTTGATGCCAGGAAGGATATGGCTGGGATATCCCTGGAGCCGCGCGGAAGCTTTGCGGATGCCGTCAGTCTGCAGCCAGGCCATGTGGTGCGACAACAAATACTGAATGGGAAGTATAGGGGGCCAGAGAAGTTGGAGGAAGACGCAGTCCCGTAGTCTGGTCGAGACGCGACATGCTCAGGGCCTGCAGTGGGTAGGGTGGGTCCACCGGACCCACGCGGGGTTTGCGGTTGCCCGGCCTGGGGCGGAAGCGTAGGGTATCTGCATGACACAGCATCGGCGGGCCTTCGTGCCGGGTGGCACACTTCTTTCCACGGTGCTGATTCTTGCCCGACGCGCGAGGCTCGCGACGGCGGTGTCCCAGCGGCTGCTCCGTTGAGCCGTCCGGGCTGCGCGCCTCGTTCCGCGTGGGTCCGGGGGACCCACCCTACGGGATTCGGCCGCGCGGGGCCGCCTCAGACGTTGAAGATGCGTTTGGGATTGTCGCGGAGCAGGGCGGCGGCGACGGCGAGGGCCTCGGCTTCGGTCAGTCGCTTCATCTCGACCTGCTCGGCCAGCACGCGCGCCAGGCAGCGGCGGTACATGTTGAACTTCGGCAGCGTGAACTCGATGTAGTAGGCGTCGCTGTAGTAGCCGAGGAGCTTCGTTCGCGGCAGGGCCTCGATGCGGCAGCGCAGGTCGGCTTCGATGTAGCCCGGGATGTTCGTGTACCACCAGTGGCCCGAGGCGTAGACGTTGCGGAAGATCCACGTGTAGGTCAGCAGCTCGTGAGCCATCGTCGGCGAGAGGTAGCTCACGGTGAACGTCACGTCGTGGAACCGGTTGAAGAGGTCGGCGTACTGCCCGAGGCTCGCGGTGTTGGCGACCAGGTCCGTGCCGTTGGCGACGCCGTGGTCGTAGGCGCCGCGCACGGCGCCGATCATCAGTTGCATGGGCAGCGCGAACTCGCGGCACCCGTCGGCGATCAGGTAGAAGACGAACGACCGGAGCTGCGCCGTCTCCTCCGCCGACAGGGGCTCGCCCTGCAAGGCGGCGGTCAGGAGCGGCTCGGCCTCGGCCGGTTTGACCGGCAGGCAGACGAACTCGGGCGTCAGGCTGATGGCCGCGCAGCGGGCGCCGCGGCCCGAGAAGTACGAGAACACGCCGCGGATCGCCTGCTTCAGCGTCGCGACGTTGCCGACCGTGACGCCCGTGCGCTGGGCCAGCCCGTCGAGCGTCGCCGGGCGCGCCGTGTGGAACACCAGGTCGTCGCACCGCAGGCACGGCACCAGCACGTGCCGGTCGAATCCGTCGAGGTCCTCGGTGAACGTGTTGGTCAGAAAGACCTTCTCGATATTCGCGCGGCGGAGCACCTCGGCGGACCAGTCCGTACCGGCCAGACACTTCGCCGCCGCAGCCGCCAGCGGCCGCCAGTTCGCCTCGGTCAGCCGCCGGTCCTTGAAGTCGAACAGCTTCCGGGCCAACTCGACGATCCAACCGTACTGCACGGTGTTGTCGAAGTCGGCCATGCGCGCGACCAGAGCCGTGACCATCGCCTCGTCCGACAGCGAGACGGCCATCTGGTCCTTCTCCAGGCCGCACGAGAACGCCAGTTCGGTGTAGTAATGGTATCCGAGCAACTCGCGCAGGCCGGCGGCACTGGGCTTCAGTGGCCGCACGTGGCTGTGAATGTCAATGGCCTGAATCTTCTCGATCTCGGCGTACAGCGATTCGGCGAGTGACGACATGGCTCGATTCCTTCTTCAATGTGCGTGCGGCGCACGCAACGGTTGACGAACGTCCGCGTGGGTCCGGGGGACCCACCCTACGGTCCCCTGGCGTTCGACCCTCACCGCCCCTCGACGGTGCTCGGGGCACCTCTCCCTGCAAGCAGGGCGAGGGGTTGTTCGACCCACCCTACAGGCTCCCTGCGATTCCCGCGTGGCTGCAAGCAGCCACCCTACGGTTGCTCGGAGTCCTCAGCACGTCTCCATCAGTCGCTCGAGGAACGCCTTCCACTGGCGGGCCTTGCGTTCGGCCGGCCACTCCGGATTCTTGGCGCACCAGCCGCCGCGATAGTCCTCGATCGACACGTAACCCTCGTACTGCCGCTGCTTCAACTGCTTCATCACCTCGGGCCACTCGACGAACCCTTCGCCGGGGCCGGTGAAGACGATGTTGACCTTGTCGCCCTCGCGAGCCCAGGCCATGTCCTTGGCGTGCACGTGGCTCACGTACTCGTACAGGATGTCGAACGCCTGCGGCCAGGGCTGGTAGCCGAACAGCTTGGCGTTGCCGACGTCGAAGATGATGCCGATGTCGCGCGGGCTGAAGTCGCGGACCAGCTCGTACGACGCCAGGACGCCGTCGGCCATGGTGTTGTCGTGCAGCTCGACGACCGGGCGGACGCGGTGCCGCCGCCCCACCTCGATGGCCGCCGCCAATTGCTCGCGCGACCGTTTCATCGACGCCCAGTATCCCAGCGCCGCATCGTACCGGCCGCAGCCGATCCGCACGTTCGGGCATCCGATGGCCGCCGCCGCGCGGCACAGGCTTTCGAACTTCTCCAGCTCCTGCACGTCGCACCGCGAGGCAAACGCGAAGATTTCCACACCGGCGGCCCGAGCCAGCATGGCGGCCTTCTCCGCCGAGGCCACCGTGTCCGCCGTCGAGATGTGCCACTCGGGCCCGTCGGGTTCCTTGCGGAAGCGGCCCAGGTACCCCGCGGCCAGCTCCACGCCGTCCAGCCCGATCGTCTTGGCCAGTGTCATCAGGCCGTCGATCTCCAGGTCGGCCGTGCAGACGCTCTGAATCCCCAGTTTCATGATTCGTCCTTTCGCAAGTGTCATGGCGCCTGCGGGGGCATCAACGCTTTGGGGCCGTATCGTGGCACGGGCATCTTGCCCGTGAGTGGCAGGGGCATCCTGCCCCTGCTTCCCCAGAACACCAATGCACCCGGCGCCGGCGCGCTGTCCCTACCGCCCCGCCGCCAGCAGCGGCGCCAGCAGCGACTCGGCGTTGCGGTGAAGAATGTTGCGGCGGTCGTCGTCGGTGATGTCGGCCGACAGGACCGAGCCGATCCCCTGCAACGGCGAGAACCACGGCAGGTCCGTGCCGAAGAGCATCCTGCGGCTGATGCCGCGCTCGCAGAACAGTTCCAGCGCGCCGCGGCACTCGAACACGGCCGTCAGGTCGCAGTAGACGTGCGGGAAGTCGCGCGCCAGCTGGGCCGCCTCTTCCCACATGCCGTAGCACGAGTGGGCCATCGAGAGCCGCACCTCGGGGAACCGTTCGGCCACGGCCCGGACCTGGGCGGGACCGTTCATGTTGCCGTGGCCCCAGGTGTGGCAGGTGACCAGGAGCTTGCGCTCCGCGGCAAAGGCCCAGACCTTGTCGTACCGCGGATCGTCCAGGGCGACGTTGTGGTAGGCCGCCAGAAACTTCAACCCGATGAAGGCGTCGCGCATCGCGTCGAACCGCGCCATGTCGCGCTCGACGATGTCCATGTAGTTACCGTTGATGACCATCAGGCCGCTGAAGCGGTCGGGCCACCGCCGGACGACGCGCGCCGTGTAGTCGTTGCCCGTGGCGGCGCTGAACAGGGCCTCGTGCGACGAGAACACCAGACGCCGCACGCCCGCCTGGTCCATCGACACCAGCATCTGCTCGGGCTCGGGCCGCGGGAAATAGATGGCCGGCCACGGGCCCATGTGCCCGTGCATGTCGATGACCGGGCACTCGTCCAGCCGCCCGTGCTCCCAGAACGCCTTGACCAGGGGACTGTCGGCGATCATAGCGTCACCTCCTCGATCAGCTGCCGCAACGTGCCGCCGGCAATCGCCGCCTTGGCCTCGTCGTCGATCTGCGCGTGGCCAATGGCCATCATCATGCCGCCGGGGTACCGCTCCGGCAAGCCGCTGCCGTAGACAATCCGTCCCGGGCCGTACCGGGCGACCACGTCCTCGATGCCGCCGTCGATGTAGTACATCGACGTGTCCACGAAGACCCGCTCGTACAGGTCCAGCAGCGGTCGGAAGTACCGGTCGCAGCCCCACGAGCCGTGGTCCACCACGATGAGCGTCAGCTCGGGACACTCGGCCATCAGGTTGTACAGGTCCTGCCACGCCTGCTGGCCGGAGTAGCTCGCCGGTAGCCGCCGCGTGGAGTACAGCAGCGGAATGCGCCGCGCGACCATCTCGTCCAGCAGCGGGCCCATCGTGGCGCCGTTGAGCAGATACCGGTGCGCCACCGGAAACGCCCGCAACGCCACGATCCGATGCGACTTCATGTCCGCCAGGAGCTGGTCCACCGGCATTTCGCCGGTCTGCGGCGGCAGGACCGTCCAGCAGCCCAGAAGCTGGTCCTTGCCGCGGATGGCCTCGGCGAGCATCCGGTTGCCGATGGTCGGCGCCACGTCGTGCTGCGCCACGTGCCAGGAGATGGACCGTACGATCCCCGCGCGGTCGAGCTGCGCCGTCAGGTCATCCACCGTCTCGCACGTCGCCGGACTCTGCGACGGCTTCGACGGCAACCCGAAACAACTGTTACAGTCCCAGAATTCCATGACTCTCTCATTTCCTCCAAACTCACTTCCCCAACCGTAGGGGCGACGCCGGAAACCCCGTAGGGTGGCTGCTCGACGCAGTTCCCGAGCACCGTCGAGGGGCAGCCACGCTAGCGTGACCATGCCGCCCTCACCCGACCACAACCCCTCCCCCTTCCAGGGGGAGGTGCCCCGAGCGCCAGCGAGGGGCGGTGAGGGACGAGCGGGGCCAACCTCCCGCCATATTCACCGTAGGGGCGGCTCGTGAGCCGCCCCGAATTCGTCGTGTTCTCTCCGTGCGTCACCCTCACCCAGCGCTGGCGGGCCACCCTCTCCCCTCAAGGGAGAGGGGTCGCCCCCCCTACGCCTTCAGCGCCGGATGGCGCGCCGCCAGGTACTTCGCCACGGCGGCATCGTACGCGGACGTCCGTTTGAACACGTCCAGCGCCAACTCGGCCCGCAGCGTCTCCGACGTCTGCCCGTCGTGGGCGTCCATGTCGGCCACAATCCGGTCATAGTGCGACGGGTGACACGCCACGGTCACGAATCGGTGGTTCTTCGCCGCAGCGCGAAGCATCGTCACGCCGCCAATGTCGATCCGCTCGACGGCCTCTTCCAGTGTGCAATCCAGCCGCCGCACCGTCGCCTCGAACGGGTACAGATTCGCGCACACCAGGTCGATCGGCAGAATGCCCAATTCCTCTATCGCGCGGCAATGCTCCGGATTGTCCCGCACGGCCAGCACGCCGCCATGAATTCTCGGATGCAGCGTCTTCACGCGGCCGTCCAGTATCTCCGGCTGGCCCGTGTAGTGGCTCACCTCCGTCACCGGCACACCGTTCTGCACGAGCAACTGGGCCGTGCCGCCGGTCGAGAGAATCTCCGCCCCGCGGGCCGCCAGGGCCTGCGCGAACTTCGCCACACCCGTCTTGTCCGACACGCTGATCAATGCACGCTGAATCTTCACAGCTCGTTGCGCCTCCTGTGTGCCGCGGCCGACCTCGGGCGACCGCCCTGTCCCCCCGTGCCGCGAGCATCATAGTCGCACCGCGAGTCCGGGGCAAGAGACAACGGACGACGGCCGCCGACCGCTGCCCCCGCCGAGAGGAGACCATGGCCCGCAGCGCACAGGAAGTCGCTGCGGAAACGCGCCGTTCACCCTTCGGCCTGATGGCTGCGAGATGCGACCGCCCCAGGCGGGCGGCGAGAGTCGAACGCTGCCCGCCCACGTCGTCGCCACGCGCCAGCGCGCCTGTGGCGGCAGACGACCCACCGCGGCTGCCATTTTGGCAGGATTTCGCCGCCCCGATGCTATGCCAACACGCAAAACACACGCCGCAAAAACCGTAGCTGATTGCGCCACAACCAGTTACAGCGCCCACGGGCCGGCCCCGCAACCTCTGGCATGGCGTTTGCAACTTCCTCTGGGGTAGCTTTGTCGAGCCCGACGCGAGGGACGGCCGATGGCCGTCGGCAACCAAGGCTCACCACGGAAAGGAGATTCGGGGATGTCCAAAATCATCGGTATCGATCTCGGAACGACCAACAGCGTCGTCGCGGTGATGGAGGGCGACAAGCCCGTCGTCATCGCCAACGCCCAGGGAGGCCGCCTCACGCCCTCGGTCGTCGGATTCACCGAGAAAGGCGAACGCCTCGTCGGCCAGATCGCCAAGCGACAGGCCGTCACCAACCCGCGGAACACGGTCTTCTCCATCAAGCGCTTCATGGGCCGACGCCACAACGAAGTCGGCGAGGAAGAGAAGATGGTTCCGTACAAGGTCGTCGGCGAGGCCGGCGAGCCCGTCAAGGTCGAGGTCCTCGACGGCAAAGAGCGGTTCACCCCGCCCGAGGTCTCGGCCATCATCCTCCAGGACCTGAAGCGCACGGCCGAGACCTACCTCGGCGAGAAGGTGGACCGCGCCGTCATCACCGTGCCGGCTTACTTCAACGACGCCCAGCGCCAGGCCACCAAGGACGCCGGCACCATCGCCGGCCTCAAGGTCGAACGCATCATCAACGAGCCCACGGCCGCCAGCCTGGCCTACGGCCTGGAACGCAAGAGCAACGAGAAGATCGCCGTCTTCGACTTCGGCGGCGGCACCTTCGACATCTCGATCCTCGAGGTCGGCGACAACGTCGTCGAGGTCGTGGCCACCAACGGTGACACGCACCTCGGCGGCGACAACATCGACCAGGTCGTCATCGACTACATCGCCGACGAGTTCAAGAAGGAACACAACATCGACCTGCGCAAGGACCCGATGGCCCTTCAGCGTCTGCGCGAGGCCGCCGAGAAGGCCAAGTGCGAGCTGTCGAGCAACGCCCAGACCGACATCAACCTGCCGTTCATCACCGCCGACGCCTCGGGCCCGAAGCACCTCACGATGAATCTGACGCGGGCGAAACTGGAACAACTGGCCGAGCCCATCCTCGACCGCCTGCGCGGACCGTGCCAGCGGTGCATGGAAGACGCCAAGATGAAGCCGGGCGACATCGACGAAGTCGTCCTCGTCGGCGGCTCCACCCGCATGCCCAAGGTCCAGGAGATCGTCAAAGACCTCTTCCAGAAGGAACCGCATCGCGGCGTCAATCCCGACGAGGTCGTCGCCGTCGGCGCGGCCATCCAGGGCGGCGTCCTCACCGGCGAGGTCAAGGACGTCCTCCTCCTGGACGTCACCCCGCTGAGCCTCGGCATCGAGACCCTCGGCGGCGTCATGACGCGCCTCATCGAACGCAACACCACGATCCCGACCTCCAAGAAGGAAGTCTTCTCGACCGCCTCCGACAATCAGCCCGCCGTGTCGATCCACGTGCTCCAGGGCGAGCGGCAGTTCGCACGCGACAACCGCACCCTCGGCCGATTCGACCTGGCGGACATTCCCCCGGCGCCGCGCGGCATGCCGCAGATCGAGGTCACGTTCAACATCGACGCCAACGGCATCCTCAACGTCAAGGCCAAGGACCTCGGCACCGGCAAGGAACAGTCCATCGAGATCAAGAGCTCCAGCGGCCTCGACGAGGCCGAGATCGAGAAGATGCGGCGCGACGCCGAGGCACACGCCGAAGAGGACAAACGCCAGCGCGAACTGGTGGACAAGAAGAACCAGGCCGACGCCACGGCCTACCAGATGGAGAAGACCCTGAAGGAGCACGGCGACAAGGTCTCTGACAGCGACAGGAAGGCCATCGAGGCGGCCATCAAGGAAGTCCGCGACGCCGCACAGGGCGACGACGTCGCCAAGATCGATGCCGCCGTGGAGAAGCTCAACCAGGCCGGCCACGCGATCGCCAAGGTGCTCTACGAGCAGCAGGCCGCCGCAGGCGCCGGCGCCGGACATCAGGCCGGACCCGGCGGCCCGCAGGCCGGCGGCCCGCACGTGCGGCCCGAGCCGTCCTCCGGCGGCGCCGACAAAGCCGGCGGTGACGACGAGGTCATCGACGCCGACTTCAAAGTCAAGGACTGACCCGGCCGCGAACGTTCGATCGCTGGAAGTATTCGATCGCCGGAAGCAAACGAACGAAGGGGCGCGGCTCACAACGTTGGGACGCGCCCCTTTCCTACGCGCCGAACACGCGCGGCCTGGCCATGAAGAGAAGACCGGAGGCAGCCGTAGGGTGGGTCCACCGGACCCACGCGGACACTGGCGTGCGACCCTCACCGCCCCTCGACCGTGCTCGGGGCACCTCTCCCTGCTTGCAGGGAGAGGGCTAGCCGCCCCTGCGGCGAACACAGGGTGAGGGTTGGACATTGTCTGAACGGAGGACACGCTCATGCAACTGAACCGATACACCGTCCGGGCCCAGGAAGCCCTTGCCGCCGCTCACCAGGAGGCCACCCGCCGTGGCAACCCCGAGATCGTGCCGCTGCATCTGCTCGGCGTCCTCCTGGCCGACGAGACCGGCATCGTCCGCTCGCTTGCCTCGAAGGCCGGCGGCAACGCCCGACACCTCGCGCAGCTCGTCGAGGCCGAGCTCGCCCGACTGCCGCAACAGTCCGGCGGCGACGTCGGCATGTCCGGCGACCTCGCGCGGCTCCTCGGCGCAGCCCAGAAAGAAGCCGACGCCCTCAAGGACGAGTTCGTTTCCACCGAGCACCTGCTGCTGGCCATGACCGACCCGAAGTCGCCGGTCCGCGAGGTGCTGCGCCTCAGCGCCGTCGATCGCGACGCCGTCCTGAAGGCGCTGAAGGAAATGCGCGGCGGCCAGCGCGTCACCGACCAGAACCCGGAGGACAAGTACCAGGCCCTCCAGCGCTACAGCCGCGACCTCGTGGACCTGGCCCGCCGCGGCAAGCTCGATCCCGTGATCGGCCGCGACGACGAGGTCCGCGCGGTCATCCAGGTACTGTCGCGCCGCACGAAGAACAACCCCGTGCTGATCGGTGAACCCGGCGTCGGCAAGACGGCCATCGTCGAGGGCCTCGCGCAGCGGATCGTCGCCGGCGACGTGCCGTCGAGCCTCAAGGACAAGCGCGTGGTGGCCCTGGACATGGGCGCCCTGCTGGCCGGAGCCAAGTTCCGCGGCGAGTTCGAGGACCGCCTCAAGGCCGTCATCCGCGAGGTCACCGAATCCAGCGGACAGATCGTCCTCTTCATCGACGAGCTTCACACCGTGGTCGGCGCCGGCGCCGCCGAAGGCGCCGTGGACGCCTCGAACCTGCTTAAGCCCGCGCTGGCGCGCGGCGAGCTCCGCTGCGTCGGCGCCACCACCCTCGACGAGTACCGCGAGCACATCGAGAAGGACGCCGCCCTCGAGCGACGCTTCCAGCCCGTCACCATCGGCGAACCCACGGTCGAGGACACCATCGGCATCCTGCGCGGCCTCAAGGAACGCTACGAGGTCTACCACCGCGTCCGCATCACCGACAGCGCCCTGGTGGCCGCCGCCACGCTCAGCCACCGCTACATCACCGGCCGCTTCCTGCCCGACAAGGCCATCGACCTCATGGACGAAGCCGCCAGCCGCCTGCGCATCGAGAACGACAGCATGCCGGCCGAACTCGACGTCCTGCGACGCCAGCGGCTGCAACTGGAGATGGAGCGCGAGGCCCTCCGCAAGGAGACCGACGACGCCAGCCGCAAACGCCTGGCCGACCTCGAGCGCCGCCTGGCCGACCTTCAGGAGAACGAACGCGCGCTGACCGCCCGATGGGAACAGGAGAAAGCCCTCCACCAGCGCGAAAGCTCCCTGCGCGAGCAGATCGAACAGACCCGCCTCCAGGCCGAGACGGCCCAGCGCGAAGGACGCCTCGAAGCCGCCGCGCGGCTCACCTACGGCGACATCCCGTCGCTCGAGAAGAGCTTGAAGGACACCGAGCGCGAGGTCGAGGCCGCCCGACAGAGCGGCTCGATGCTCCGCGAGCAGGTCGAGGCCGAGGACATCGCCGAGGTCGTCGCCCGCTGGACGGGCATCCCGGTGTCGAAGATGATGGAGGGCGACCGCGCGAAGCTGCTGAAAATGGAAGACCGCCTGCACAGCCGCGTGATCGGCCAGGACGAGGCCGTCGCTGCCGTGGCCAACGCCGTGCGCCGCAGCCGCGCAGGGCTCCAGGACCCCCGGCGCCCCATCGGCTCGTTCCTGTTCCTCGGCCCCACCGGCGTCGGCAAAACCGAGCTCTCCAAGGCCCTCGCCGAGTTCCTCTTCGACGACGAGGACGCCCTCGTCCGCGTGGACATGAGCGAGTACATGGAGCGGCACAGCGTCGCGCGGCTCATCGGGGCCCCGCCCGGCTACGTCGGCTACGAAGAGGGCGGCCGCCTGACCGAGTCCGTCCGCCGCCGCCCCTACGCCGTCATCCTCCTCGACGAAATCGAGAAGGCCCACCCCGACGTCTTCAACATCCTGCTCCAGATTCTCGACGACGGACGCCTCACCGACGGACACGGTCGCACCGTGGACTTCAAGAACACCGTCGTCATCATGACCAGCAACCTCGGCAGCCAGGTCATCCAGCAGATGGCCGACGCCCGCGCCCCGGCCTGGGAAGTCGAAGCCAAGGTCAAAGACCTCCTGCGCAACACCCTGCGACCCGAGTTCCTCAACCGCATCGACGAGGTCATCCTCTTCCACAACCTCTCGGCCGACCAACTCGCCGCCATCGTGGACCTGCAACTGAACTTGCTCGCCCGGCGACTGGCCGACCAGAATCTGAAACTCGAGATCACCCCGGCCGCCCGCAAGCTCATCGGCCAGTTCGGCTACGACCCGGCCTACGGCGCCCGGCCGCTCAAGCGCGCCATCCAGCAACTCGTCGAGAACCCCCTGGCCCAGAAAGTCCTGGCCGGCGAGTTCCCGCCCGAGAGCACCGTCCGCGCCGACACCGACGGAGAACGCCTGACCTTCGCGCCGAAACCCTGACGCCCCGGCAACCGTCGCATGCCACGTGCGAACCCATGGCCTTCCGACGTCCGACCCTCACCGCCCCTCGGCTGCGCTCGGGGCACCTCCCCCTGGAAGGGGGAGGGCTCGTCAACCCCTCTCCCTTGAGGGGAGAGGGTGGCCCGAAGGGCAGGGTGAGGGTGACGCGCGGAATAACACCGGGGTGGCATGGCCACGCTTGTCGTAGACCCCGAGCCCGTCGAGGGGCGTGGCCATGAAGGCGTAGGGTGGGTCCCCCGGACCCACGCGGACTCCGCCGTTCGACCCTCCCCGCATACCGCGCGCTGAAACAAAGGAGTCGGCCCCGCGCGGGACCGACTCCTTCTCATTGCACTCGTTGCGACCTGAACCGCTCGCGCCGCCCGGTCAGCTATCCCACTCGTCGGTACCGAGCTTGGCCTCTTCCTCGCTCTGGATGATGATCGTCGGCTTCACCAGGATCAGCATGTTCTGGTGGCCGCGCTGGAGACCGCGGTTCGTGAACAGACGCTTCAGCGCCGGAATCTTGCTGAAGATCGGCACGCCCGACTCCACGTCGTGCTCCTCGAACATCTTCAGACCACCGATCAGCAGCGTGCCGCCGTCGGGAACGCTCACGCTGGTCTGCATCTCGGTGATGCGAACCGTCGGCACTTCGATGACGGCCGAGGCGATACCCATGCCTGACGCGGCAGCCGAGATCGGCACCAGACGGAACGCCGGCGTCTGGGTCACCTGCGGACGCAGGTCCAGATGCACGTACCGGCGGTCGGCGCTCACGGTCGCCTTCACGTCCAGCAGCGAACCGGCCGTGATGTACTCGATCGTCGGATCCCACGCCACGGCCGCTTCGGCCACGACCGGCTCCAGGTCGCCCACGAAGCCGAACCGCGTACCGTCGGCGATCCACGCCCGCTGACCGTTCCACAGCGTCAGCCGCGGCGCGAACAGCGTCGTCGAGCGGATGTCGGCCTGGATGGCCCGGATCAGGAAGCCCACCTGCACCTCGTCCAGGAACACGCCCGACAGGGCCATGCCGCCCTCGTTCGCCAGGAAGTTGGCGAACGGCGCGTTCATCGACTGGAGCCCCGGCATCAGACGGTTCACGCCCATGCCGTTGGAACTGGTCGAGTTCAGCGTCAGCGGCCGGCTCTGCGCCGCGGCCGTCGTCGGCAGGCCGGTCGCCAGGTCGATCAGGCCGGGCAGGTTGTTCAGCGTGCTACCGCCCGGCAGCGTCTCCGGGTTGTCCGTCGCCAGCGGGCTCTGCCGCCAGTGGCTGTGGATGTTGTGCAGGAACGCCACGTCGAAGTCGAACGTCACGTCGTTCAGGAACGAGTCGCTGACGGTCAGGAACCGCGCCTCGATCGACACCATGATGGCCCGCTCGCGACGGAGCGATTCCAGCAGGTCGCTCAGCTTGCGATGCCCTTCGGCCGTCTGGCTGACGATCATCAAGCCGCTCTTCTCGTAGAACTCGATCGTCGCGCGGCCGCCGAGGCTCTCCCACGGCTCCGTCGACCGAACGGTCCGCTCGATCAGCTGCTGAAGCACTTCCGTCCCGGGCGTCTCGTCATCGTCGTCGTCGTCGTCGCCGAAGATGCCGCCACCGCCGCCGCCCTCGGCCCCTTCCAGCGCCTCGCTCAACTGCATACGCGGCACCGTGCGACCAAAGTCCGGAATCGGCGTAATCAGGTCCTGCACGAAATACGTCCGCACAGGAAGGTTCTCGTTCAGCTTGTCCAGGGCGCTAATCACCACCGTCCCGTCGTCCTGGATCGCATAGCCCAGGTCGCTGCCCAGGACCATCTTCAACGCCTGCTCGATTGAGATGTCCTTCTGGTCCAGCGTCATCGTCTTCTGAAGGTCGCCGCCGGCGTCCTCGATGCCGCGAGTATCGACCAGAATGTTGATCTCGCGCGGCTTGGCGCGGGCGACCTCACGGATGAAGTTCAGCACGTTTTCCAGCGTGCTCTCGGTCATGTTCAAGTGAATCGACCAGTCCACGCCGTTGATCAGCCCCTTCTGCGACATCCGACGACGCGTCTCGTTCGCCTCTTCGCTGTCGCCCTGGCTGCTGGCGACCATCGCCGCACGACGCCGCGTCAGGTCCGCCCACTCCCGGGCGTCCATGTACCGATAGATGTCGGTCCACGGCGTGGCCGACTTCTCCGTGTCCTTCAGCGCCTTGGCCGTCTCGACATTCCGGTTCACGCGGATGTTGATCGCCTGGTCCATCCCGGCCCAGTACATGCAGTCGTCGCGGAACCGCCGCGCTCGCTCGTTCTGCGCATCGATCACCAGGAGCTGGTCCAGCACGTCCGCCGCCTTCTGGTACTCCCGAACGTCGCTGTACTGCCGCGCCGTCGTCCACAGGCTCTGAATCTGACGGTCGCGGTTCTTCTGGTCGCGATCTTCACGCTCGCGGATGCGGTCGGCAATCTGAACGTCCCGCTCGCGGTCGATCTCGGCCACGCGGTCCGCCTTCGCCTGCTCGATCGCCGCCCACAGCACCATCACTTCCTCGGTCATGTCCTCGCGCATCGTCGGGCTCAGGTACCGGTTGCCCTTGATGAACGTCTGCGCCTGACGCAGGTGATCGATCGCCGCGGCGTAATCCGCCGGCTCGCGAGCCTCGGCCTGCGCCGCCTTCGCCCGATTCAGCTCCGTACGAACCTTCGCCTCAGTCTCCTGGATCTGCACCGTGATCCAGTCGCTCTCCTTCGCCAGCAGCGACTTCGGACCCAGACCCATCATGCCGTCGGCCTTGGCCTTGCCGGCCTGTGCCGCGGCGTTGTTCGGATCCAGCGACAGGGCGTTCGTGTACGCCATCGCCGCGCGGGTCCAGTTCTGATCGTCCATCGCCTGCTTCGCGGCGGCCAACTCGGCCTCCACGCGGGCGGCTATCGCCTGACGGCGGACCGCGTCCATGTCCGTCACCGGTGCGGCCGGAACCGCCACGGGCGTCGCCGCCGGCTCCGACGTCACCACCGTCGCCGGCTGGCTCTCGGTGGCCGTCACCGACGGCGCGGGCACCATCTCGCTCAACACCGGCTCGGCCGCAGGCGCCGTCGCCGGCGCTGCCGCAGGCTCCGAGGCCGTCTCAACCGCCGGCTGCATCGCACCCGCCGATTCCGACGCATTGACAACAGGCGTGACGACATCGGGGGTGGGGGTGACGACCGGATTCGTCCCGTTGCCCTCGACGACCGGCTGCGCCGGCGTTGCGGGGGCCACGGGCTCGGCCGTCGCCGCCGGTTCCGCCGCCGGGGCCGTCACGGGCTGCTCGCCGCTCTCTTCCTGACCCCTCTTGGCGAGGATGATCAGGCTCTCGAGCGTCTTGGCATCCGCGGCGCCCAGATACTGCGTATTGGCATGCGCCTTGTCGAACGTGGCCAGCGCCTCGGCGTACTGCTTGTTCCGAAGGCTCAGGCGCCCGGTCTGCATCAGACCCAGCGCTTCCTGCTGCTTCGCCTGGGCCTCCCCGGCACGCTGAATGTACAGCGCCGGCTTGTCCTGGTCGAACCGGGACAGCTTCGAGGCGTCGACCTCCTTCAGGTGATCGAGCGCCTCGGCGTACTTCTTGTTATTGAACAGCTCGATGCCCTTGTCGAGATGTTCCTTGTCGGAAAGCTCCTGGGCCAGTGCGACGGCAACGCCGAGAGCCAGCGTCAACGTCGTCAGGATGGACACGAACGTCAATGAGCGCTTCAACATTGGACCTCCTTAGGCAAGGCCGTCGCGGCAACCGTGTGCCGACGAGCGGCGGCCTCCCAGACACCTGGCACAAACGACCCTTATCCCTCACGTGTCGCCCGATTCTTCGGGTATGGTAATTATGAATGCCGCAAGCCAGTCGGGCTACACGCTATCCGTCCTCTTACTACTGATAACCGGGACAACCGAGCCTCCCGGCCGCACTCCCTACGGCCGCCGTGTCCCGCAATCAGACCGGGCCAGTCTACAGCCGGCCATCCTAAAGGCAAGAAAAAACCCAGACTTAGCACGGAAATCCCCGTCGCCGGCCCCACGCCGGTCGACCCTCACGGCCGAGCCTCGCCAACGCCTCACCGCTGTCCCCACCCTGGCGGCGGCTCCTCCGGCGGTATCGGTTCCGGCATCTCCTCCGGCGGCGGCTCCTCGTCCCCCACCGGACCACGCGTGTCGCGGATCGTGCGGCGGCGAACCGTCTTCAACTGATCCTCCTCCGCCTTCCGGTCCTTCTCGAACTGACCCTTGCGGTCACGGTCTTCCATGTCGATCCGCGAGTACAGACGCCCGTCGTCCCCGTCCATGCTGTAGACCAGTTTGCTGACGCGCTGCTCCCGCCCGCTGTAGATCGTCGTCGCCTCCGCCACGTCCACCACCGTCGCCGGCGCCACGAAATCCACCCGCGCACGACCCGCCACCACCCAGCCACGCTTGTCCGGCACCTCGATGTCGTACACCCGGCTGAACGCGATCGGCGAACCGATCTCGAACTGCACCGCCTTCGCCTGGTACCATTTCCCGTGAATCCACCGGAACATGTCCACGCTCGCCTTCGGATCGCTCCCGGCCATCTGCGCCCGGCTGTTGAAGAAGAACCGCACCGGCGAATCCGCCGTCACCGCCGCGCTCGGCTCGCTCCACCGGCACGGCACCTCGATCACGAAACGCTCGTCCGCCACCGCCTGGTCCGCCGGAGCCCCGAACAGCGGGTTGAACATCTTCACCCGAACCCGGTACTGGAACGTGCGGCCCAGGTCGTCCTTGGCCAGCACGTCGTTAAACCAGCCCTCCACTTCGATCTTCTTCGTCGGCTTCGTCGTCCCGTCCGATGCCGCCAATTTGTCCAGATCCAGGAACCCCGTCTCCGTCGCACCCCCCTCCGCCGCGCCGCCCGTCGCCGGCCCCGACGCCCCCGCGTCCACGTCGTAGTTCAGAATCTCATACGGCTGGAGCCACTCCTTGCCCGTCATCGCGTAGAACGGAGGCCGAAGAATGTCCGCCTGACGTTTCTGCCACACCGCACGCATCCGACGCGTCACCGCGTCGATCACCGCACGGCGACGACGCTCGTCCGCATCCAGCACCTTCGGATCCAGATCTTCCGGATTCGGCCGCAGAGGAATCAGCACCTCTTTCTTCACCGTCTCCACGTCCGCCGGCTTGATGTCCTTCCACGGGCCGTAGCTGCCGTCCGACTGCACGTCGCGACGCTGCACCTCCACGCCCGTAAAGACCACGTCGTTGATCGCCAGCCCTTTGGCGTGCTCCCGAATCCACGCCACCTGCTGGCTGATGTCCAGCTTGAACTGACCCGAGTTATAGAAGTAATCCGTCCCCAGGTCGCCGTCCCTCTCGCGGCCGGTGCCCACGTACCCCTTGTCCGATACCACCTTCAGCTCCGTCGGCGCGATGCGCTTCGGACGACCGTCCTTGTCCTCCAGCGGCGGAATGCGATACGGCTCGCGCACCTCGCCCTTGCCCATGATCGGCGCCTTCTGCGGCACGCGACGGTCCTCGGCGCTCACCCACTGCTGCGGCAGCGCGTCGTGCTTCCGCAGGAAGTCCGTCGAGTAATCCACCTCCGGCAGGAACGAACGGTCCGCGATCTCCGGGTAGCGGGCGATCTCGCCCGGCAACTCCTTGCGGAAATAAGGCGTCGTCTGGACCAGAGCCACCACCGCCCGCTGCTCCTCCGGCAGCGACGCCTGATCCTTCACGCCCACCAGGTACTGGTCCACGTGCGCCTGCGACTGTTTCGCCTTCGCACGGTCCAGCGCGTCGGCCACCGAGTCGTAGGCCACCTCTGGCTTCTTGCCGCCCACGACCAACATCACGATCGCGAAGATCAGGAAGGCCCCCGCCAGGGCCAGGAACACCTTGTCGGCGTACTTGAACACGGCGTCCTGATCGATTTTCATGGCCATCGCTTCGTCCTCCGGTCCGTCGCTGCTTCCGGCCGCGGAACCCTCGCGGAACCCCGGCGCGCAGATTGAAGTTCACCTCACCGCCGCATCCGCCGGCCGACACACCACCACGACCGGCGACTCTCGGCTCCTCAGGCCCCCGACCCCGTCGACCCCGCCGACTGTTCCGCCGGCAGCGTCGGACGACCCGTCCCGTAGAAGATCAGGCTCTCGCCCACCACCGTCACCTGGGCCAGCGGCCGCGGCCCGTACGTCATCAAACGCGACGGCACCGAGTCCGAGATCGTCAGCCCGTAGTTCTTGTACGCGCTGTCGGTCTCCGGAATCAGGTCCACACGAACGCTCTCCACCACGAAAAACGACCGAGTCCCCGACAACTGACGCAACAACTCGTGGTAGTTCCCCGCGTCGGCGATCACCACCAGCCGGAACGGCATCACCTTGTACTTCTCCCCGTTGTTGTTCGTCGCGTGACCCGTCAGCGTTTCCGCCCGCTTCTCCGTCTCCGTCACCTGCTCGGTCCCCGAGCCGCCGAATCCCGTGAACGCCCCCGGACGGTCCGCCAGCACCCGGTCCCGACGCCCCCCCTGGTACACCGGCGCGTCGGCACGCGGCGAATTGATCTCCGGCAGACGGTCGTACGCACGCCCGATCCCGATCTGGTGCAGTTCCTTGACCACCGCCTTCGCGATCGTCCGCATTTCCGGCGAAATCCCCTGAGCCTGGAAATACAGATCGTTCGTCCGCTTGATCGCCTGAACGATGTCTTCCTGAATGTAAATGTCGTCCTGCGACTCCCGAAGCTGTTCGATCACCGTCTGCTGATTCTGGTTGATCGTCGGCTCGCGTATCCACTGGGCCTTGAAAAACGCCTCCTCCTTGTACAGCATCGGCCCCGACATCCCCACCGTCGGCAGCTCCCTGTCGCTCACCGCACCAAGAACGCGAGCGAACTCCTTCATCTGAAGGTTGTACTTGTTCTTGAACTCGTACACCCGCGTGTCGCCAGGATAGTTCGGCAGCACACCGGGCACCAGCAGCGGCCAGCTCAGCGGCTTGCGCTGAGACTTCAGTATCTCCTCACGCTCCTGCTGACGGTAGGCCGCCGCCTCCTTCACGTACTCCACCGACTCCCGGTTCACCACCTGGTCGATCTTGCTCACCTTGTCGCGGCTCGTCTTGTACACCTTGATCCGAGCGTCGCTCTTGCTGCGGTTGCTGAACCACAGCACCAGCGACGGAACGCTCAGCACCACGATGACACCCAACGTCACCACCAGCCACATCTGCCGCTTAATGAACTCCATGAGGATGTCTCCTGGATACGTCCTGCCGAAAGCTCGTCCCGCTCAACCTCGACCCGCGGCCCCCCAGACGCTCACTGATAGCCCGGCGGTGGCAGCTCCGGAGGCATGCTCATGCCGTCCGGCGACACCCCCGTCGTCGGCTCCTGGTACCCCACCTCTTTGTTCAGCTGCTTCAGGTTGATGTAGTAACGAACGTGGAACCACACGTCACGGCCTCGCCACGGACGCTTCGCCTGCGGACCCTCGGGCTCCTTGCCCGTGCGGCTCGCCGCCGCCGCGGCAGCCATCGGATCCGACAGCTTCAACGCCGGATCCTCCTTCTCATACGGGTAATCCGGTGCGTTGCGGTATTCCTCGATGATCGACACCGGCTTGTACCCCTGAAGCACGCCCCCGTTGCCGATCTCCAGCGACGCCAACCGGTTCTTCACACGCTGCTCCACCACCGACGCCGACAGCTCCCCGGGCTGACGCGGCGCCGTCCCCTGAAGATGCACGATCATGATCGGCACCTTGTCCGCATCCGACACCGGCGCCGCCGGGCTCGCCGGGTCCGCCGCAGGCGTCGCATAGTCGAACCGCGTCCACACCTTCGTCAGCTCCACCACCTGGAGCTGCTCCCACGGAACCGCCGGCGAATCCGGATTGAACTCCCGATACGGCTCGTACTGCGGCGACTGCGTCGTGGCCGTCCAGATGGCCCCGAGCACCTGGTACCAGATGTCCCGGTACTGCTCCACATCCAGGTACTTCGCCAGTTCCGCCTGTTTGGCCTTCAGCTCTGCCGCCGCCGCCTGGCTCTCCGACACCAGCTTCGAGTTGGCGTCCACAAAATCCGCCACCTTCGGCAGCACCCCGCCCTTGGCGTTGTCCGGATGGCCGATGCTCCAGTCGTCCGACGGCGTCGTCGCACGCAGCGACCCGAACGAACCCGCCGCCAGCAACGCAAAGCCCGCCACCACCGCCGCCGCCGCCGCAAACACAAACGGACGCTTCCGCTTCAGTTCCTTCTCTTTCAGTATCTCCGGAGGCAACAGGCTCGTGTTGATCGAGCCCAGACCCAGACCCTGCAACGCCAGGCCGTAGGCCACCCCGAAGCTCAGCACGTTCTCCTTGAACACCGGCGCCCCCAGCACCGAGTCCCCCGTCAGAGCGTTGAACTGCTCCACCTTCGCCACCTCGACCCCGAGGTTCTGCGACAGGTACTTCTGCAACCCCGGAAGGTGGAACGAGCTGCCCATCGCCAGCACCCGGTCGATCCGGCTGTCCCGGTGCAGGCTCGTGTAGAACCCGATGCTCCGCTGCACCTCCGTCAGCATGTCCGAAAACACCGGACGCATCGCCTGGAACACTTCCTTGGCGTGCTTGCTGTCCCCCGCGTGACGCTTCAGGTTCTCCGCCTTCGCAAACGTCAGCTTGAACGATTTCACCAGCGCCTGAGTGAAGTTGTTGCCCCCCAGCGGGAAGTTCCGGATCCACACACGGTACCCGTCGCCGATCACCAGGCTCGTGTTCTCCGCACCCACGTCGATCAGCAGCGTCGCCCCCGACCCTTCCTTGCGGTCGTACTGAAGGAAGTTGTACAACGCCACCGGCGCCATCTGGACCACGTCCGGAACGATCTTCACCTGCGTAAAATCGTTCACGTAGTCCTGAACGATGTCACGCTTCATCGCGAAGATCCCCACCTCGATCTCCGCCGTGCCCCCGCCCGGCATCGTCATCGTCTGGTAATCCCAGATCACGTCTTCCAGATTGAACGGGATCTGCTGACGCGCTTCGTACTGAACGATCTCCGGCACCTTCCGCAGCTCCACCGGAGGCAGCTTGATGAACCGGCTGAAACTCGCCTGACCCGGCACCCCCACCACCACCTGGTCGCTGCGAACGTCGTTCCGCGACAGGAACTTGTCCAACGCGTTGCGGATCAACTGCTCCTCGTCGGCGTCCGGCTGGCTCAGAATCTTCGCGTGCTCGATCACGTCGAACGAGACCGCTTCCACCTGGCCGCCGCTCTGGCGCAGCTTGATCGCCTTCAACGCGCACTGACCGACGTCAATGCCCCAGCATGCCTTCGATATCGCCATGGAAGTCCTCCGTCGACTCGATCGCAACGCCGCCGTGCCAGCGACCCGGCGAGCCCCCTGTCTGCATTCATTCACGTCGACGCGCAGCCCGGAAAGGCGCAGCACCCCTCTCCCGCTCGTGTGCTGCCGACCGGCGCCGACTCAAGCGACTTGCGAGTCTATCACCCGGCGCAACTGACCGTCAAGCCAAAACTTCCGGACGATGCCAAGCAAGGCCCTCAACCACCACGCCCACACACAGCGACCCCCATATCAGTAGTGGCAACCCCGTTGCGAGCCCCCCGACACCCCACGCGACAGACGCAATCGCCCGCCCCGACGCCTCCCCACCACACCCTCCGGCAACTCCAGACGCTGCCCCCCGACGGCCCCGCTCACCGTACGCCACAGCGACTCCAGATGCTCCCACCCGATCCCCCGACGCCCAGCCCCCAGATGCTCCAACGCCGCCAGTATCAGCTCCCCGCACACCACCGGACCGCACCCGCGCAGCACCTCGATCCGAAACTCCACCGAACGAGACGTCGCCGACCAGACCGCCTCGTCCCACGCCAACGCCGCCTCCGACGCCACGTGACGCTGAAGCCGACCCATCTGCGACGCCAACGACGCCAAACGCGACCCCAGACCCGGCGCGTAATCCCGCTCCAGCAACGGCAACAGCTTGTGCCGCACGCGGTTACGCACCATCGCCATGCTCCGGTTCGTCTCGTCCTCCATACTCTCCAGGCCGCGCGACGACAGGTACGCCATCACCTCCTCCCGCGTCACCTCCAGCAGCGGACGGATCACCACAATGCCGCTGTCCGGCGCAATCGGACGCTCCAACGGCATCCCCGACAGACCCCGGACCCCGCTGCCGCGAAGAAAATTCATCAGCACCGTCTCGCTCTGGTCGTCCCGATGGTGGCCCAGCGCCACACGGTCCGCCCCGCACTGTTCCGCCGCACGACGCAGAAACTCATACCGAACGCTCCGCGCCGCCTCCTCCACCCCCTGCCCCCGACGCGACGCCTCCGACGCCACGTCCGCCCGCTCCACCACCACCCCCACGCCCCACTGCCGAGCCAACTCCCGCACAAACGCCTCGTCCCGACCCGCCGTCCGACGAAGACCGTGGTTCAGATGACCCAGCACCACCTCGAACCGACCACGCCCCCCCGCGGCACGCCCACTCGCACGTCGCGCCCCCGGTCCGGCCGGCCCCTGCGGCCCTGCACCACCCCTCGATCCCGACAGTTCCAGAAGAATCGACCCCAACGCCACGCTGTCCGGACCCCCGCTCACAGCCGCCAACACCCGGCTTCCGTCCGGAATCAGTCCACAGCGACGCACCGTCGCCGACACCGCCTGCACCGTCTTATGACGCGATCGTCTCATATGCCGCCCATTATACCCCCCCGCCCCCCCGCCGCGTCAACCGCCCACGCCGCCCGGGTAGCGTCAAGCGCGTAGGGTGGGTCCCCCGGACCCACGCGTCCGCGATGAACGCCCCGTCCGAAGCGCGCCGGTGCCATGCCTGCCCCGTCAGGCATGCCGAACGCCAGCGCGTAGGGTGGGTCCCCCGGACCCACGCGCCGAACGCCCCGCAGCGCGTAGGGTGGCTGCTTGCAGCCACGCGGTCCCCGTCAACGCGCGTGCGAAGCACGCTCCTCCACCCCTCGCCCTGCTTGCAGGCAGGGGTGCCCCGAGCGCCGCTCGGGGCGGTGAGGGTCCAACGCCAGAGACCCCCCCCGCCCGAAATCGGTTTGATTCCTGTGCCGCGCCGTCCTATCATGGTCCATCATTGGGTGGCTTGCCTTTCGATGTGACGCAGATTCCTGTATTCGCAGCACCGCCGAGCTTTCGACCGAGGGACATTCGCGTGTCGCACCTGCCTTCCGATCTCACGCTTCGCGTCGGCCAGGACTACACCACGCGGCAACTCGTCCGCGAGGCCCTGCGCGCCTGCCGCCGCAACTTCTGGCCCGCCGTCGGCTGCATGCTCCTGGTCGGCCTCATCGTCTGGCTGCCCGTGGGCGTCGTGACGCTTGGATGCTCTTGCTTCGGCCCGATCTTCGGCCCGGCCCTGTTCGCCGTCGTCTACGTCCTGGCAGGCATCCACATCATGGCCGGCTACGGCTGGTCCGCCGTCTGCACCTTCGACGACCGTCGCATGCGGGCCGACGACCTCTTCTTCCCGTTCCGCACCCGCTACACCACCCTCCTGCTCTTGGCCCTGGTCGAGACCGCCGCAGCCGCCATCCCCGCCGTCCTGTCGATCGTCCTCGGCGTGATCATCCTCGTCCGAAGCGGCGGATCCTTCGGCCCAGGCGGCATGGCGTCCTTCGGTCCCCTCGCCGTCATCCTCGGTCTGATCCTTCTCCCGGCTGTCCTCGCCTACGTCATTCACGCCGCGTTCTTCCTCGCGCCGCTGTTTGCCTTCACCAACCCCGACCTCACCTGGCGCGACTGCGTCCGCTGCAACTGGCGCGTCCTGCGGAACCGGCCCAGACAGTTCCTCTTCGTCTACGCCCTGCCCGGTGTCGCCGCCGTCGTCCTGGCCGTCCTGGCGTCGGCCGTCATGGCCGCAGGCTTCGCCGCACTCGCCAAAACCGCCTCCGCCGGCCCAGGCGTTAGTTCGGCCGCTCCGGCCGTCATCATGCTCATCACCGCCGCCGCGGCTCTGTTCGCCGCCCTCCTCTGGGGCGCCGGATACGTCGCCTTCACCTTCCTCAAGGCCGCCCTCTTCCGCACCGCCGCAGGATACACCCTCGAACGACCCGACGCCCCGGCGACAACGCCCATCATGCCCGTCCTGAAGGCGCTCCCCGTCGACGACGTGCGGCCGGCCCGCTGGTCGCCCGACGACTGGCCCGACGACAACCACGCCGCTGAGCCCCCATCCGAGGAGACGCCCCGATGACCCAGGTCTATGGCATGCCCGACCCCGCCGCCACACCCGGCCCAGGCGCCGAATACCGATTCTCACAGATCATGCAACTGGCCTGGGCACGCTTCACCGCCAGTTTCTCGTCCGCCACCGGGTACAGCCTGCTCGTCGGGCTGGTCACCATCGCCATGGTCATCGGCATCGGATTGGTTGCCCTGGTCTTCGGCATGATCTGCTACCAGATCCTCACCACCGGCGCCGACATGGACGAGGGCAACGCCATCATCCTGGCCGTCGTCGTCTTCGGCACGCCGGCGCTGTGGCTCTTCCAGATGCTGACCACGGTTTTCCACGAAGGCCTTCGCTGGGCGATCCTGAAAACCTACGACGGTCACCCCATCTCCTGGAGCGTCATCCTCCGAGGCTTCGTCTCCCCCTGGCGGTGGCCGATGATCCGCTATGCGGCCCTGTTCTCCGTCGTGGCCATGATTCTGACCGTCGGACAATTCGTCTTCTCGTTTCTCGCTCAGGGCAAAGGCATTCCGTGGCTCGGCGGCTCCGCGGGCCATGCCGGCCTGGGACTCCTGCTCGTCGCCGGCGGCGACCTGGTCACGGGCGCTCTTCAGGCGGTCACCCTCCTGATCGGCCTCTTCATCCTCCACAGCCCAGCCCCCTCGTTCGCCCAGGCCGTCAGGGACCACCTCCGCGTCCTGCGGCTCCAGTGGCAACGCGTCGTGGCCGTCGTGGGGCTCTATGTCGCCGCCTCCCTCGTTCTCAGCACGCCGCAATTGTTGCTCAACACCATAGCCCAGGGTTCGCCCGTCGTCGGATGCGTCGCCTTCCCCTTCATGATCGCCGACTGGCTCCTCAGCCTGTATTACTTCTTCCTCGTCACGGCGCTGTTCAGATCGATTCACGGCCTGCCCCTCGAACCGCCACCCGCCCCGCCGCCCCTGCCCGTGATGCCCTTCCGGGCGGGCCGCCCCGTCGCCCACATACTGCCGCCCCGGTGGTCGCCCGACGACTGGCCCGACGACGAACCGACCGACGCCAACAACCCGACGCCCCCGGCGCCAACCACCGTCCTCAAGGCGCTCCCCGTCGACGACGCGACGCCGCGGACGCCCGAACCAGACATTCCGACGGCCGACCCGCCGTCGCAAGACGATCCGAACCCCGGCGCGCCGCCTTGGAGCGCCAACCGATGATCCACCTTAACCGGACAGGAGAAATCACATGACCATGATCCCCTCGGACCTGACCTCCCGCGTGGGCGAAGAGGTCACCTTCGGCGACATCTTCCGCCGCGCCTGGACCACTCACAAAAAGTACGGGATGACCCTGGCCCTGTATCTGCTCGTGATCGGACTCTGCTTCATCGCGGCCAGTTGCATCATCAGTTGTCTCGTGGTCATCGGGCCTCTGGCGCTGAATGCCCTGGTCGTCGTGCCGCTCATGGCCGGACTGTCGTGGTCGGTCGTCCTGACCTACGATGGCCGCGCGCCCAGGTTCAACGATCTGTTCCTCGGTTTCCGCACGCGATTCAACAGCCTCGCCGTCATCGGCCTCATCCAGGCGGGCCTGCAACTCATCCCCATCATCGTCACGATCGCCGTCCTCGGCATGGCCGCCCTGAGTCCCATGACCGGCGGCCGAAGCGGCGGGGGCGGCTTCGGCTCGTGGCACTTCGAGATGACCCGCGCCGTCCTCCAGATCGGACAGTCCACGTACGACCTGTTGCTGCAAATCGTCTTCTTCCTCGCGCCGCTGCTGGTCTTCACCGTGGCCGCCCCGAAGCCGGTCGATTGCATCAAGACCAATCTGCGAATCCTGGCAAACCGCCCCGGCCAGTTTCTCGCCACCTTCTTCACCCCTGTCGGTCTCGGGCTCCTGATCCTGCTGCTCCTGTCGCCCCTGGTCATCGGCGGCATCATGGTCCTCGCCGGGAGCAAGAACGTGCCGCTGGGCGTCTTGTTGATCGGCCTGGGTGTGCTTCTCGCCATTCCCCTGATGATCTGGGTCACCGTGTTCGGCTTCTTCCTGAAGGCGGCATTCTTCCGAAGCGTCTGCGGCTACACCCTGGCCGAGCCGCAACCGGGCGCCCCGGGCCCATTCGGTGCGGCCCCCGGGACGGACACGCCGCCCGCCCCCTCCTCGCCCCCCGTCGCCCAGCCCGTGGACGCCTGGCCCGGCGACTCGACACCGCCCATCGAGTTGCCGCCCGAGGTCGAAGGGCCGCTGCCGTTCGACGAGCCCAATCCCTATCGCCCGGACGCGCCCGACGACCGTCCGCCCCAGGGAGGCGCCCCGTGACGCCGCACAACGACGACACCGGCCACCCAGGGAGCAGCGCGGATCCCCCGGACCCGCGCGATCTACCAGCGCGTAGGGTGGGTCCCCCGGACCCACGCGGCCCCCGTCATCACGCGTGCGAAGCACGCTCCTCTAACCCCTCGCCCTGCGTGCAGGGAGAGGTGCCCCGAGCGACAGCGAGGGGCGGTGAGGGTCGAACATCAGGTTGCTGCGAATCCGGTGCGGCCTCATCGTGCGTCCCCCTCACCGGTAGGGTGGCTGCTTGCCGTCAGGTTCCGAGCCTGTCGAGGAGCAGCCACGCGGAAGGGCAAGGAAACTTGCCCATGCCTGACGGGGCAGGCATGGCACCCTGCCCCATCGGTCACGATGGCGCTACCGCCGGCCCCGGACCGGGACGCGAGTACACCGTCGTCCAGTTGGCCAAGGCCGCCTTCGGCCAGTTGTGGCTCAACAAGCGACGCGTCCTGGCCACCGCCCTGGGCGTCGCCGCCGTCACCGCCGCCGTCGATGGTGCTCTCGGATGCGCCAAAACGCCGTTGCTGGACGCCTTCGTGGTCACCTTCCACGCACTCGGCCCGCACGCCTTGTCCGCCGCGAGCGCGGCTCTCAATGCACTCTACTTCGGTCTGCCCATCGTGCCCGGCATCCTCATCCTCGAAGCCTACAAATGGTCGATCATCCGAAGCTTCGATCACGCCGGACCGGCCTGGAGCGACCTGAGTGCCCCGTTGCAGCGACCGTGGCGCGGCAGTCTCCTGCGACTGGCCTGCCTGTTGGCCGCGCTCTCGGCCGCTCAGGCGGCAGCCTACGCCCTGTGGATGCCCGCCGTGGCGCTCTCCGGCGGCGCCGGCATGCCGCCTCTGGTCGTCCTGCTCCTGGCCTGGGTGGTGGCCGCCGTTGCCGTCACCTTCGGACGCATGCTCCTGACCATGCTGGCCGGTCCGGCCATCCTCCAGGCGACCCAGCCCACGCTGCTCGACGGACTCCGCCAGAACTGGCGCATCCTCCGCGGCCAACCCCGACGCATGGTCGCCGTCGCCGCCATCGGCGCCGCCCTCTTCATGCTCTCCGACATCGTCGCCGACATGGTGTTTGCCCGCCTCCGGACGTACGCGGACCCCGGCCTCGCCCTGGGCCGCTTCATGGAGCTGCCGTGGCAATTCCAGAAGGCTATCATCGACCAGACCGTGTACCTGGCGCCGCTGGCCGTCTGGTGCCACCTGGTCGCCGTCCTCTTCCGGTCGGCCCACGGCCTGCCACTCGAACCCTCCGCCCACGACCCGGAGACCGACCCGAGCGCGTAGCTCGGATCAACCGTACGGTGGCTGCTCCGCAGCGCGGAGCGCCCGGTGCCATGCCTGCCCCGTCAGGCATGCCGAACGCCTTGAGCGCGTAGGGTGGGTCCCCCGGACCCACGCGTTCTCTCAGTCAACGCTGGGTGCCGTGCCAGCCCCGTCAGGCATGCCGAACGCCAGCGCGTAGGGTGGCTGCTCCGCAGCCACGCGGTCCCCGTCAACGCGCGTGCGAAGCACG